>CAZBVU010000081.1:0-1788 GCA_964495355.1 uncultured Oscillospiraceae bacterium | reverse complement strand
CGTTCATGGGCATGGACAAGCTGCACAAGCGCGCCTTTTCCATGGAAAAGCGGATAGAGAAGCTGTCGCGCAGTGAAAAGCCGACAGAGCAGAAAAAGTTGAGCGTGAAGTTCAAAGAGCGCGAATTTAACGGCGATGAGGTGCTGGCGGCAGAGGGCGTGTCCAAAGCGTTCGGGGACAGGACGCTTTTCTCCGGCCTTGAATTTCTCGTAGAGGGCGGCGAGCGCATTGCCCTCATCGGTGATAACGGCACAGGTAAGTCAACACTTGTGAAGCTTATCATGGGCGAGACGCGGCCGGACAGCGGTTATCTCGCACTCGGCCCTGCTGTGCGCACGGCATATCTGCCGCAGATAGTCTCGTTCACAGACGAAATGCGCAGTGCGCTGGACACCATGCTGTACGACTGCCGCTGTCAGCCACAGGAGGCGCGCGACCGCCTCGCGGCGTTTGGTTTTCGCGGGGAGAGCGTGTTCACACCGGTCGGCACTCTTTCCGGCGGCGAAAAGAGCCGCTTGAAGCTGTGTATGCTGATGGGCAGTGACATAAACTTTCTCATCTTGGACGAGCCTACAAACCATCTTGACATTGCAAGCCGCGAATGGATGGAGGATGCCCTGTCCGACTATGAACAGACGCTGCTGTTCGTGTCGCATGACCGATATTTCATTGAAAAGTTCGCCACGCGCATCTGGGCGCTGGCTGACGGAAAGATAACCGATTTTCGCGGCGGCTATGCTGATTACTGTCAGTGGCGTGAGCGGCAGAGCATTTTTGAGCAGAACACGCGGAACATAACCAAAAAAGCCGCCGTCAAAAAGGAGAACCCGAAAAAAGCAGCCTCGCCCAACCGTGACCGCGCCGTGGCCAAGCTGGAACGGGAGATTGCAAAGCTGGAGGCAGCCATTGCCGATATAGACAAGTTGTGTGGGGAAAACGCCACTGATTATCAAAAGCTCATGGAGCTGGATGAACAGAAAAACGCGCTTGATGATGAGCTGCTGCTCCTATACGAACAGTGGGAGGAATTAAATACATGAACAAGGCAATTCACTTTGAATTATGGATGGCGGCGGTTGCCGCGCTGTTGGCGGCATCGGTGTTTTTCCGCTTTGCCCTGCAAGGCTACTCGTACATAGCGCACACGCTGGTGTTTATCGCCGCTGTCGTCACACTGCACCGGCTTGCACCGGCAAAGCTGTGGCACGTTGCCGCGGTGCTGATAAGCATAGGGCTTATCTACTTTTGCGTGGTGGAGCTTTTTATACTCGCTAATGCCCGCACGGATTCTGACGCGGCTGAGAACAAATACTGCGTTGTGCTGGGGGCACAGGTGAAGGGTACACAGCCCACGCCCTCCCTTTTCTACAGGATCACCGGTGCAAGGCTGCTCATGGCTGAAAATCCGGACTGCATAATGATAGTTTCCGGCGGTCAGGGTGACGGCGAGGATATAAGCGAAGCTGAATGTATGCGCTGGTGTCTGGTTGAACAGGGCTGTGATGAAAGCCGCATAATAGTTGAGGATAAGGCGACCTCCACCAAGGAAAACCTTGAATACGCCTTTGACATAATACGTGAGCACGGGGATGAGCCGAACGGCAACGTCACCATCGTGTCCAGCTCCTACCATCTGTTCCGCGCGAAATCCATGGCCAAAGACCTCGGCGTTGACGCCGCAGGCTACTCCTGCGCCCCGGGTAATCCCCTTCTGGCGCTCAACTTCTTCATCCGCGAAGCCTTCGGCATGACCCACCTGTGGGTATTCGGTGAATGAAAATTGAATAA
>CAZBVU010000080.1:0-1854 GCA_964495355.1 uncultured Oscillospiraceae bacterium | reverse complement strand
TGCCGACTTCGGCACGCCTATGCTCCTCGGTGAGGGCTACACCGTGCTGCCGGTGCTGGTGTATAACGAGTATATGTCTGAAAGTGCGACTGACCCGTACATGGCCTCGGCGCTGTCTGTCATCATCGTGTTCTGCTCACTGGCGATGCTGGCCGTGCAGAAGCTGGTTGTGGACAAGCGCAACTATATGATGAGCTCGCTTCGCCCCCCTCAGGAGACTCAGCTTCACGGCTGGAAGCGCTTCTTCGCCTCCCTGCCGATATACATCGTTGTGGCGCTGGCGTTCCTGCCGCAGATCGTTGTTGTGTGCCAGTCGTTTGTTGAGCGCAGCTTCTCCGGCATGGTCAAGGGCATAAACCTCAACAACTATCGCACTATCATGTCCCGCCTTGGCCGCAACATCAGCAACACCTATGTTTTCTCCCTTATCGCAATAGTATTCATCATCATTGTGGGTATACTCGTGTCCTATATTCTTGTGCGCAAGAAGGGCAAGGTTGCAAACCTGATAGACACACTTATCATGTTCCCCTATGTTATCCCGGGCTCTGTTCTCGGTATCGGCCTTATCGTTGCCTTTAACCGCAAGCCGATAATCCTTGTCGGCACGTCCGCCATAATGATAATCTCCTACGTTATCCGCAAGCTGCCATACACAGTGCGTTCGGGCAGTGCGTTCCTCTACCAGATGGATCCGTTCATTGAGGAGGCATCCATTAACCTCGGCGTATCCCCGATGAAGACGTTCTTCACGGTCACGGCGCGCATGATGCTGCCCGGCATTATGTCCGGCGCTGTGCTTAGCTGGATAACCTGCATAAATGAGCTGTCCAGCTCCATCATGCTCTACTCCGGCAAGACCTCTACCATCGCCGTTGCCATCTATCAGGAGGTCGTGCGTATGAGTGACGGTACAGCCGCCGCGCTTGCCACCATCCTCACGCTGACAACGATAGTGTCGCTGGTGGTCGTGTTCCGCCTGACCAAGGGCAAGGTAAAGATAGTATAAGCCATGATAAAGAACATTGTATTTGACATGGGCAATGTCCTGCTGCTGTTCGACCGGTCGCGTTTTCTGGACGATGTGGGCGTGCAGGGTGAGGACAGGACGCTGCTGCTGAACAACGTTTATCTCTCGCTGGAATGGGCGCGGATGGACAGAGGCTCTATGACGGAGGCTGAGGCCGCCGCGAGTATGTGCACGCATCTGCCGGAGCATCTGCACGAAAAGGCACACGCCCTCGTTGACAAGTGGGATCGCCCGATATATCCAGTTCCGGGTATGGCAGAGCTTGTGAAAGAGCTTAAAGAGGCCGGACACGGAATATATCTTCTCTCCAACGCCAGCTACCGCCAGCATGAATACTGGCCGCGCGTCCCGGGGAATGAGTATTTTGACGGTACTCTTATCTCCGCGGATGAAAAGCTTGTTAAGCCGGAGAGGGAGATATATGAGCTGCTCTGCTCACGCTTTGGCCTTGTTGCAGAGGAATGTGTGTTCATTGATGATTCTACCCTCAACGTTGAGGGTGCAGAACGCGCAGGTCTGCACGGCATTGTCTTTCACGGTGATGCACGCGAAACGCGCAACAACCTCCGCTCCTTCGGTGTAAACGTAAGCGCGGAGTAATAAGAACATAAAAAACATCTGCAAAGCATACGCCTTGCAGATGTTTTTTACGCATTGGGAAGTTGGTATGTGCCCTGCCTACTCTTGTTCAGTTTCATTCAGTGTCGCTCATTAGCTTCTTCCGGTATGGAAGAGATAGTAGACATTGCAACTTTTGGGTTCAAAAAGTCTCTCCCTCCGTCAAAAATCACAGATTTTTGACACCTCCCTCGTCAGAGGGAGGC
>CAZBVU010000079.1:0-2343 GCA_964495355.1 uncultured Oscillospiraceae bacterium | reverse complement strand
CTCTCCCTCCGTCAAAAATCACAGATTTTTGACACCTCCCTCGTCAGAGGGAGGCAAGGAGAACACACTCGTCAGAGCATGGCAAGGAGAACGCACCACTAATTACCCGCTCAATAACCGGAGTTTGCCCGCTCTATATCCAGTTTTCCGGACAGTTGGCCAATTGGGATGATGCTGTTTTCGTTGGCAATCAGTGTGTTTGAGACATATTTGAAACCGCCGTTATCCTCCGGTCGGACAGTCAGCTCATGCGAAAAGGCGCAATCTGTACCGTACCACTCATTCAGCGCATCCACGCGCATGGTTAGCGTACCGTCCGCGTTGTACCAGTAATCCACTACCTCCGGCTGTGGTGCACGTGGTGAGGTGTTGTACGCGTCCTCAGAATAGGGCATGAAGAAGTATCCGCCGAGGCACGTTGAATAATCCGAGATGTTTTTCAGCACGGCGGCATCAATGTTGAAGTAATACTGCACAACCGACTCAAACGACTGCGTAGGCACAAGGCAAAGCTTTGTCCCCTCCACCATGCCGAAATATGAGCCGGTGTTGGCCGCCGTGAGGCAGTCCGTACCGTGGTACATTCCGAAGATGTACGCGTACAGACTGTTGAAGTCTATCACCCCGAGATTGGTCTCATTCCATGTGGTGGTGAATAGATTATTTTCAAAATACCCTATAGGCTCAACATATTTTTCGCTGAGGGCGCGTTTCGTGCTGTCATACGGCAGGACGCGCACAAAAACGTAGGAGTTGGTGTTGGCGCGCTGGTTATTATCGAAGCTATCTGTGTTGCGGTTATAGATCAGCCAGCCCTTGGTGGTATAGCGCACATCGCTTATCGCATAGCGCCCCTCCGTGAGGATGGATGGATTGCCGTCCCTGTCCCAGATGGCGCTCATCGCGATCAAAAACCACTCACCGTTCGTGCGGCTGAGATGATAGACGCTGATCTGCCCATCGTTATACACCATGTAATAGGACACGCCTGTGTCCTCCGCCGTGGGAATGGTGCTGCCAAAGAACACTATCGGGTCGGGGCACTGCATATCCATCGTGGCGAGATAGTCCACCGCGCTGTAGCCCATCTGCCCGATGCGCATGACCATGGTCTGCACCGTGGCCGTGTCCAGCACCACATTTATCGCCGTGCCCTTGTCGGCCTGTTCATATATATCGCGACAGCCCTCCGCCACACTCAAAAGCTCCTCGCGGACGGCCTTTTTTTCTTTCTTATCTGCGTCATCTATGGTGTTATATTTTTCAGACGTTTTCGGCCCTATAATATTAACGGCCTCCTCCTGTGTATCTGCACTGTTGTCTACGACAGCCGTTATCGTGGCGCTGTCGTCCTTTTTCCCGCAGGCGCACAGCAGCAGCGCACACGCCAGCACAGCGCACAGCGCCGGAGCAATTTTTCTCATATTCAAGCCTCCTCTCCGGATGTACATAAGCTATTGACCTACAGCCTGATTATAATACTTTTCATGCCTATTGGCAAGTCAGGCAAAAAATGATATGATAGCCACAACATTTTTCGCAGGAGATATTATGGACTTTTTTGAAATATACAATGCGCTGATCGCTGGCATGGGCGAGGGCGCAGAAAATGCGCGCATTGAACGCGCGGGAAGCTACACGAGCTGGGCGATGGCAGAGACCGCCGACACACTTGGCATTGCGATGGCGGGTGATCAGGCCGCAGTCGCGCCGATGTTTGATGATGGTGTGGCAGGGCTGACGCTGAAAGAGGCGGCCGAGGCGGTGAAAAGCTGGAATTTGCGCGAGGCCGGTGTGGGGCTTGCCGCAATTAACGCGTGGTACAACACGACGGCGAATATCGCCGCCCTCAACGCGGATGAACCGTACGAAAACCACGCCATGCGCGGTCTCAGCTTTGAGGGTGCAGTGGTAGGCATTGTGGGGCATATGCACCTCACGCCGGAGGTGCATCGCAATGCAAAGCGCGTATACACGCTGGAACGTGCGCCCAAGGCCGGTGACTATCCCGATTCCGCGTGTGAGCTGCTGCTGCCGCAGTGCGACTATGTGTTCATAACCGGCAGTGCACTGGTGAACAAGACGCTCCCCCGCCTTGTTGAGCTGAGCCGGAACGCGTATACCGTGCTGCTCGGTCCGTCCGTGCCGCTGTGTCCGGCGCTGCTGACGCATGGCATCGACCGCCTGTCCGGTATGGCCGTGTGCGACAATGCCGCCATGCGCCTCCATGTCACCGATGGCATCCACGGCACCCCCTATAACATGGGCGCATCCTTTTTACTGACGAAATGACGGAGATAATTCTCCGTCATTTTTATATATTTATTCACCTTCGCGCGGGCA
>CAZBVU010000078.1:0-2813 GCA_964495355.1 uncultured Oscillospiraceae bacterium | reverse complement strand
GTACAACCCCCGCATAATCCGTGGAAAACAGCGGATTATGCGGGGGTGTTTTGTACTCAATATTTATCTGAGGAAGCCGTTTACTATCTGCTCCTCTGCCTCTGCCTCTGTCAGGCCGAGGGTCATCAGCTTTATTATCTGGTCACCGGCAATCTTGCCGATTGCCGCCTCATGGATGAGCGCGGCATCAATATTATTGGCCTCCAGCTCCGGCACGGCCAGCACCTTCGCCTTGTCCATGATTATCGCGTCACACTCTGTATGGCCGGTGCACGCAGCGTTGCCGATTATGCGCGAGCAGTAGTTCTGCGTGCTCTCCTCCCGCGCGACTGAGCGCGACACCACGTCCGCGCTGCTGCCGTCACCGTTCATCTCGATGGTGTACTGGCTGTCGGCGTGCTGTGTGCCGTGGGTCATCAGCCTTTCGCGCACGACAAGGCGCGCGTTCTTTTCCAGCTTCGCTGTCGTGACGCGCACGGTGGAGTCCACGCCCTTTATCTGCACCATCTCCATCTCGACGCTGCTGCCCTCGCCGATGTTCACCTCGGTGGTCGGGTTGAGGATGCGCTTGCCTGTGCCGTCACCCTCGCCGTAGTGTTTCTCCACATACTTCACGCGGGCATTTTTGCCGATGAAGAAGCGGTGCACACCGTCATGGTCGGAGTCCTGACTGCCGCAGTTGGATATGCCGCATCCGGCAACTATCAGCACATCGCAATCATTCCCAACGTAGAAGTCGTTGTAAACCACGTCCTTCATGCCGCTCTCGCTGACAATTACGGGGATGTGCAGGCTTTCGTTCTTTGTGCCGGGCTTTATGCGTATGTCAATGCCGGGCTTATCCGTCTTGGAGCTTATCTCAATATTGGCCGTGGAGCTGCGTCCGGCGCTCTCGCCGTTGGCGCGGATGTTGTACGCCCCGCTCGGCACGGAGTGGAGATCCGCTATCTCTGCCAGTATGCGCTTTTGTACATCAGTCAGCATTGCTGCGCCCTCCCTCTATTATTCTGTTGCAGGTGATGGGTGCGGTCGTTTTCAACAGCTCCGGCAGGATCTCATCCTTGCGCCCCTGCTTTTTCACCTTACCGTCCGCAATGAGGACAATTTCATCCGCTATATCCAGTATACGCTCCTGATGGGAGATTATGAGGATAGAGCCGTGTGTGCGGCGGCGCATATTCTCAAACACCTGTATAAGGCTCTGGAAGCTCCACAGGTCTATACCGGCCTCCGGCTCATCAAACACGGCCAGCTTTGTGCCGCGTGCAAGCACGGTGGCTATCTCAATGCGCTTAACCTCGCCGCCGGAGAGACTTGCGTTCACCTCGCGCTCAACATAGTCGCGCGCGCACAGTCCCACGGCGGACAGATAATCGCACGCCTCGCCGATGGTCAGCTCCTTCTTTGCCGCAAGGCGCAGAAGATCCACCACGCGTATGCCCTTGAAGCGCACCGGCTGCTGCAACGCAAAGCTTATGCCGAGGTTTGCCCTCTCCGTCACACCAAGGTCGGTCACGTCCTGCCCGTTGAGCAATATTCGGCCTGAAGTGGGCTTCTCAATGCCCATGATAAGCCGCGCCAGCGTGGATTTGCCGCCGCCGTTCGGCCCTGTTATCACAACAAACTCCCCATCCGGCACGGTGAGGCTGATATCCTTTATTATTTCCTTTTCGCCATCCTCTGCCGCAACGTCAAAGCAGATATTTTTCAGTTCAAGCATCTCTATCTGACCTTTCCATATTTCATTGCCTGTGTACATTTTACACCTCTTGTTTCACCGTATGCGTTGCAAATGCAACACGTCAGCAAAACCTATCGCACACAGGATAAAAACGCCATGTAAACAAAAGCGGCCTTACAATGCAGTATGCAGTAAGGCCGCTATAATTACACTATCTATTGCAGGGCTGGGATGCTCACTTACCGGTGTTCATCTGTGCGGCGACTTCTGCGGCGAAGTCCTCCTGCTTCTTCTCAATGCCCTCGCCCTTGAGGAAACGGACAGCGTCAACAAACTTGACGGAGCCGCCAAGCTCCTTGGCAGCGGAGGCGATGTAGCGCTCGACAGTGGTGGAGCTGTCCTT
The DNA here is from genome assembly GCA_964495355.1 of uncultured Oscillospiraceae bacterium. Classification (GTDB taxonomy): domain Bacteria; phylum Bacillota; class Clostridia; order Oscillospirales; family Oscillospiraceae; genus Limivicinus. The sequence goes on along the minus strand of CAZBVU010000078.1, from coordinate 729 downwards.
GACATACTCCTGCTGGAGGAGGCAGTTCTCCTCGTAGAACTTGTTCAGCTTGCCCATGACGATCTTTTCCTTGACCTGCTGGGGCTTGGAAGCCATCTTCGGATCCTGATCCATGAGTGCCAGTGCGATCTTCTTCTCCTCTTCAAGAACCTCGTCGGAGACCTGGCTCTTGTCCCAGAAGCGGGGGTTAAGAGCTGCGATCTGCATTGCAACGTTCTTGCCGATCTCGGTAGCGTCAATGTCACCCTCAACAGCGAGGTTGACGAGAACACCGATCTTGCCGCCGGCGTGAACATAAGCCACGCTGGTGTTGGTATCGAAGCGGACGAAGCGGCGGATCTGGAGATTCTCGCCGATGCTCATGACCTTCTCGGGGAGGGTCTCAGCAACGGTGAGGTCAGTGCTGGCGTACTTGCAGTTCATAAGAGCGTCAACATCAGCGGGATTCTCGCTGATAACGGTCTTGCAGATATCCTTAACGAACTGAATGAACAGCTCGCTCTTTGCGCAGAAGTCAGTCTCGCAGTTGACTTCAACAACAGCGCCGACACCGCACTTGGTGCAGACATCAGCATAAGCCATACCCTCGGCAGCAATGCGGCCTGCCTTCTTCGCGGCCTTTGCAAGACCCTTCTCGCGCAGCCATTCAACAGCCTTTTCCATATTGCCGTCGGTCTCGGTGAGGGCCTTCTTGCAGTCCATCATGCCGACGTTAGTCATCTCACGGAG
>CAZBVU010000077.1:0-3053 GCA_964495355.1 uncultured Oscillospiraceae bacterium | reverse complement strand
GTACCTATGCAATATATCACCGAACAAAGCACTTGCAGAGCGGGGAGTGTGTGATATATAATATACAATGATAAAATATATGAGGTGTGGATATGGATAAGCATGAATTGACATCCCTTTTAAACGCGGTTGCGGATGGAACAGTGTCAGTTGAGGATGCAGCGCTGAAGCTGAAAATGCAGCCGATTGTTGAGGTGGAAGACTATGCAAAGGTCGATTTTCACCGCGGGGTGCGGCAGGGCGTACCGGAGGTCATTTTTGGCGCGGGCAAGACAAAGGAACATATCCTCGGCATTGCGCGCACTATGCGTGACAATGGGCAGAAAACCGTGCTTATAACTCGCATGACCGCTGACGCGGCGGCTTATCTGGCGCATGAACTGCCGGACTTTCATTATAATGATTTGGCCAAAACAGGTGTTGTCGGCGATATGCCGGAAGTCAGCGGAAAGGGCACGATAGTAGTCGCAACCGGAGGGACAAGTGATATCCCTGTGGCAGAGGAGGCGGCGATCACAGCAGAGGCACTGGGCAACAGCGTGGTGCGGCTATACGATGTCGGCGTGTCCGGAATACACAGACTTTTATCACACATGGATGCCATCATGAGCGCCCGTGCGATTGTCGCTGTCGCGGGAATGGAGGGGGCTTTGCCCAGCGTTATCGGCGGTCTTGCCGATTGTCCGGTTATTGCGGTGCCCACCAGCGTGGGTTATGGTGCATCACTTGGCGGTGTTGCGGCACTGCTCGCTATGCTCAATTCCTGCGCGAGCGGGGTTTCCGTTGTGAACATAGATAACGGCTTCGGCGCTGGATACATGGCCAGTATGATAAATCATCTCGATTGAGGCGAAAGATGGAGCTTGCGGAGTTTTTCAAAATAAATAATAAGGCCGCGCTTGCGTTCTCCGGCGGCGTGGACTCTGCATATCTGCTGTATGCGGCGGTGCTGTGCGGCGCGGATATCAGGCCGTATTTTGTCAAGTCGCAGTTTCAACCGGAATTTGAGCTTGACGATGCAATGCACCTTGCAGGGCAGCTTTCAGTCCCGCTTATGGTAATTGATATGGATGTGCTATCAATACCGGAGGTGTGCCGCAATCAGGCTGACCGCTGTTACCACTGCAAGCGCAGTATAATGTCGGCCATTATCTGCGCGGCGCGTGATGACGGTTATACGCTGTTGCTGGACGGCACAAACGCCAGTGACGATACAGCGGACAGACCGGGTATGCGCGCGATAAGTGAGCTTGATGTACGCTCACCCCTGCGTGAGTGTGGACTGACTAAGGCGGAGATACGTCAGCTTTCAAAATCCGCCGGCTTGTTTACCTGGGATAAGCCTGCGTATGCCTGCCTTGCAACGCGTGTTGCGCAGGGTGAGTTGCTTACGCAAGCGCACCTTGAGCGGGTTGAAAAAAGCGAAAGCATACTCTATAACCTCGGTTTTACCGACCTGCGTGTACGAACGCGCGGCGATAGCGCTCTGCTGCAATTTGCACAGGATGAATTGCCGCGTGCAATATCACAGAAGGGAGAAATATTCAGCTTGCTGTCACCGTATTTTGACGAGATAAGAATTGACGCGGAGGGGAGAAAAAGGACGTGAAGATACTGTATCTTGATTGCGGCATGGGCGCGGCGGGTGATATGCTTATGGCCGCGCTGCTGGAGCTGTGTCCGGACAAACCGGACTTTTTACAGCGACTGAATGCTATGCTGGATGGCCACGCAGTGGTTTCAGCAAAGCCGGATAAAAAGTGCGGCATATGCGGTATGCACGTTACTGTCCTTGCGGATGGCGTTGAGGAAGGCGCGGTGCATGAACACGAACATCACCATGCGCACACATCTATAAGAGATATATACTCGCTGCTTGACGGCATACAGCCGCAATGCAGTGCAGTCAGGGATGCAAAAAAGGTCTATGCCCTACTTGCTGAGGCGGAAAGCTGCGTTCACGGCGAAGCGGTTGAAAACATACATTTTCATGAGGTCGGTTCAATAGATGCTCTGGCTGATATTCTGGGTGTATGTATGCTGATAAACGAGCTTGCACCGGATAAAATTATTGCGTCTCCCGTCCATGTTGGCAACGGCACAGTGCGCTGTGCGCACGGCGTTCTGCCGGTTCCTGCACCGGCAACAGAATATCTTCTGCGTGGCATACCCATTTATGGCGGCAATATCAATGCGGAGCTGTGCACGCCGACAGGTGCGGCGCTTATTAAATATTTCTGTGATGATTTCGGTGCACTTCCACAGATGCGGGTCAGTGCCGTCGGTGTTGGAACAGGTAAAAAGGATTTTGAGCGGGCAAACGCTGTGCGCGCTATGCTTGGTGAGACGGATGGCGGCGCAGATGATATACTTGAGCTTAAATGCAATCTGGACGATATGACGCCGGAGGCCATAGGCTTTGCACAGGAGAGACTTTTTGCCCTCGGTGCGCTGGACGTATACACGCTGTCAGCCGGTATGAAAAAGAATCGCCCGGGCATTATTCTCTGTGTGATGTACAAGGAAAAAGACCGTGACAATGTTCTGCACGGGGTATTCAAGTACACTACCACCCTAGGCGTGAGAGAATATAGGTGTTCGCGCCATGTGCTGAAACGGCACATTGAGGAGGTCAATACGCCATACGGCGCTGTGCGTGTGAAATATGCCGAGGGCTACGGCGTGACTCGCCGCAAGGCAGAGTTTGACGATGTGGCCAAAATCGCGCGTGAAAATGGATTGAACCTGGACGAAGTGGAAAAAAGCATAGAAGAATATTAAAGATAGCGGCAGAAACCTCAAATGTGTTGGGATTTCTGTCGCTCGCTATTTGGCTAATTAACTTGGTGTGCTGCCATGCCACCTGATGCCGGCAACTCTTATCAGAGAAATACGCATAAACTAAGGTCAGCGACTATATCGGCCGCTGACCTGTTGTTACTTGTTCAATTTGCTGTTCGCTTAGTCCTCGATGGGGTATACGCAAAGCTCAACATCGCTCTTGGGGAAGGAAACACAGGGGTGAATCCAACCAAACTTGCTGTCTGCAAGGC
>CAZBVU010000076.1:0-3438 GCA_964495355.1 uncultured Oscillospiraceae bacterium | reverse complement strand
GAACTCCTGCCGAAGTCTTTTACGAAAGTGTTGCACTTCGTTGACTTTCTGCCGCTTGAGAAATGCGCTATATTTGCTCTCATATGCAGGCTTTGACCTTTACAACATATTTATCAATGACAAAATGCTGGATGCACAAAAGCGTGCATCCAGCATCTTTATATCATCTTATACCGTTCAATATCAGCCGATTACGCGCTTTGCAAGGCGCTCAACATCGGCAAGGAACAGCGCGGCTTCTGCATCGGAGGGGATCAGGAATCCGGTGCGCGGGGAGACGGATCGCAGTAGGCCATTACGTAAAATCCTGTCAAGATTTTGGCTTGTGGATTTGCTAATCCCTCAGTGGCAACAGTTACGCAAATATTGAGAGGCGACAGCATATTTTTAAGAAATCAGTTTTCTTATAGGACTGCTCCTCACGCGGTGATTTTATAAAACCTCAGCGCTTAAGATTTTTTCTTCCAGTTGTTTGAGTGCCTGAAGTTCGTCCTGATCCGTTGTGATTGCTTTCTTCTCAGCAATAAGCTTCAGAACCAATGATATATCTTTTAAAGTGAATATTTTTTTCTGTTTCATAGTTTGTTTTCCTCTTTTGTTGGCATTTTCGATGTTCCACCAATTGTCTGACAAACGGTGTGTTGGTTGAGGATTATTTTTCTCATTTGAGCAATTCCTCCTTGATTCGGTGGTCGATCATTTTTCAGAATCTTAGGGAATTTCAGTCAATATCTGCGTTACTCATGCGAATGATAGCTAACTGATAGCTTTACAAAACTGCGCCCAGCTCGGTGTCATAGATCACGCCTTCCGGTGTATAACCTGCCCAACGTCCCATAGAGGGAAGCAAGAACTTGGGGCTGTAGCGATTTTCATTTTCGCTACAGCCCTTTCTTTATATCATCTTATACCGTTCAATATCAGCCGATTACGCGCTTTGCAAGGCGCTCAACATCGGCAAGGAACAGCGCGGCTTCTGCATCGGAGGGGATCAGGAATCCGGTGCGCGGGGAGACGGTGAAGCTGTCCACCGCGGGGCCATCCATCAGGCAGGAGCGCTTGAACTGCTGGCTGAAATAGCGGCGGCAGTAGCTGGTAAGCCAACGGACAAGCTCCTCATCCGTAAACTGGTCACCATATGCGCGCTTTGCAAGGCGGAAGGTCTTGGACGGGGTGAAGCCGCACACCATGATCTTATGGGTGAAGAAGTCCTGCAGGGAGTAAGAGCCGACAGCGTCCTCACTCTTCTGCTCTATCTGGTCATCATGTATGGGCAGAAGCTCCGGCGTAACAGGGCAATCCAGCACGTCCCAGAGGGAATCGGCAAGGATCTTATTGTCGGTGGTCTGCGCGATGTAGCGCACGTTTGCGCGCACCTGCGTCTTTGTCAGGCCGAGGTTGACATCGTAGTTGCTGGTATGGTCGCCGTTGAAGGTGCACCAACCGTCCACAAACTCGCTGAGATCCTCAGTGCCGACATCAAGGCCGTTGACCTTGTTCGCAATATCCAGCAGCACCTGTGTGCGCTCACGCGCCTGTGCATTTTCAAACGCGATGGAATAATCGTCATGCGCGTGGCCTATATCATCAAAGTGCTGATACACAGACTTGCCGATATCTATCACGCGAACCTCTGCGCCGACCTGCTCTGCCACGATGACAGCGTTGGACTTTGTGCGGGATGAGGTGCCAAAGCAGGGCATAGTGCAGGCAACAACGTTAGTTGACGGCAGACCCATACGCTCCATCGCGCGGGCGCACACCATAACAGCCAGTGTGGAGTCCACACCGCCGGAAATGCCGACCACGCAGTGGTCAAGATGCGCATACTCCATGCGCTTGACAAGGCCGGACACCTGAATATCCAGCACGCGCTCACAATACTGCGGCACATCCTCCGGTCTTGCGGGGAGATGCGGGTGCATGGAATATTCGCGCGTGAGCGCAGTTTCTGCAAGCTCTGCACCCCAGAGGGAGACGCACATATCCACATCCGGCTCATCAAAGCCGCCCTTGGCGCGGCGAAGATTCATGAGGTGGTCAACGTCAATCTCAGATATGGCAATGCTGTCGGGCGCTTCGTCCTGTGCAAGGACAACACCGTTCTCCGCCACAATGCAGAGACCGGAGTAGACGTTATCCGTGCTGCTCTCACCCTTGCCGGGCGCTGCAAGCACGATGCCGCAGGCAAGCTGCTTTGACTGGTAGCGTGCAGCAAGCACAGCATCCTCTGTAGAGCCGACTGTTGCTGGGAAGGACGCCATCTGCGCAATAAGGGTCGCGCCCTCAACAGCGTAATACTCTGCCGGAGAGCACACGCTGTCAATATCAGCGCCCAGCTCCACTGCGACAGAAAGTCCGTTCAGCTTATCATGTGTGAAGAGAATATTGGGGCAAAGCTCCGTTTCCAGCTTGCCGACAAGCACGCTCTCCCCCTCGCCGATATAAGTGGCGAAGCGGCTGCCCTCAACGTTCTCACGCGGGATGAGCGCCAGCAGCTCACCGTCATACACGGCCGCCGCGCAGCTAAGCAGTCTGCTGCCGTAGGCGTAGGGCAGGCCGACAAACATCAGCATATCCACGCCGCGGCTGGCCGCAACCACGCTCTCCAGTGCCATTGACGCACCCTCAAGCAGGACTCTGTGTCCAACAAGGTCATAGCAGGAAGCGCCCACCAGCGTCAGCTCCGGGAAAACCAGAACCTTCACGCCCTGCTTTTCCGCCTGCTTCATGCACTCTATCACACGTGCGGCGTTATACTCCGCATCTGCGACCTTGATGACCGGCGAGGCCGCCGCAACCTTAACAAATCCGTCTTTCATTTTAAGTTCAGCCCCTATCTATAATTTATGCTCAAAACTTAATGCGCTCTGCAATATAATCCTTGACCTCGGTGATGGGGATGCGAACCTGCGTCATGCTGTCGCGCTCACGCACGGTGACGCAGTGGTCAGCCTCATCGGTCTCAGTGCCGACGGTGTTGAAGTCAAACGTGACGCAGAACGGCGTGCCGATCTCGTCCTCACGGCGATAGCGCTTGCCGATAGAGCCGGTCTCGTCATAATCGCACATAAACTCCTTGCTCAGCTCCTGATAAAGCTCCAGCGCGGGGCCTGTGAGTATCTCTTTCTTGGAGAGGGGCAGAATCGCGCATTTAAACGGTGCAAGCGCCGGATGCAGGTGCATAACGGTGCGCACATCGTCGTTACCCTTCTTGTCCTGACCGACAACCTCCTCATCGTAGGCATCGCACAGCACGCTCAGCACAGTGCGCTCAACGCCGAGGGACGGCTCAATGACGTAGGGGATATAATGCTCGTTCTTATCCTGATCGTAATAGGTGAGATCCTGACCGGAAACGGTCTGGTGCTGGGTGAGGTCATAGTCGGTGCGGTCTGCAACGCCCCACAGCTCGCCCCAGCCAAAGGGGAAGAGGAA
>CAZBVU010000075.1:0-3725 GCA_964495355.1 uncultured Oscillospiraceae bacterium | reverse complement strand
GCAACTACGTCATGCCTTGGGTCACCAACTTCCAGCCCAATGTTGACGCTTACCGCGATGGTCTTGTCTCCGCTATGAACACCTACGATGCAGACCAGACCGATGCAAACTGGGATCTTGTCAAGACCGCATTTGTTGACGGTTGGGCAGTCCAGTACCAGGCCGCAAACGGCTGATTTTAAGCACAGCTTAATAACGCACAACCTCGAACGGAGCGAGCAAACGCTCGCTCCGTTTTTCTAAATTCTATATCGCGCAGGGCGCTGCATGAGGCGCCCGGTACGAACACAATAAAATTTTCGGGGAGTTGATAGAGATGAAACTAAAGCACGACAGCTCGGCCGTCAACAGCCGTCTGCTGCGCCGTCCTATCCAACGCTGGTTTGCGGTGTTCCTCCTGCCGGTTACAGTCGCATTCTGCATTGGGTTTGTTTATCCGTTTTGCAAGGGGCTGTTTTTGTCCTTCTGTAAGTTCAAAACCACCAGTAAGTGGACGTGGATCGGGCTTGATAACTATGTCAGGGCGCTGTCCGATGTCAGCTTCACATATTCATTCTGGTACACGGCGCTGTTCGCGCTGGTGTCGCTGCTGCTGATAAACGTGCTGGCGTTCGCCGTGGCCTATGCGCTGACGCAGGGGATAAAGGGATCAAACCTGTTCCGCACGGTGTTCTTTATGCCCAACCTTATCGGCGGCATTGTGCTGGGCTATATTTGGAGCATGATATTTGACGGTATTCTCACGCATTTCGGCACAGGCATCCTCCTCAACAAGACCCTGGGCTTCTGGGGACTTATCATCCTTATGTGCTGGCAGCAGATCGGCTATATGATGATAATCTACATCGCCGGCTTGCAGGCCGTGCCGGAGGATATGCTGGAGGCGGCGAAGATAGACGGTGCGACCAAGTGGCAGACACTGTGGAAGATAACCATTCCCAACGTTATGCCCTCCATCACCATCTGCACCTTCCTCACGCTCACAAACTCCTTCAAGCTCTTTGACCAGAACCTCGCCCTCACCGGCGGTCTGCCGTACATTATCAATCCTGACGGCACCACCGTCCACACCACCGAGATGCTGGCGCTGAACATCTATAACACGTTCTATGGGCAGAACATAAATGCCCGCGGCACAGCACAGGCCAAGGCTGTTTTGTTCTTTATCCTTGTTGCCACTATCGGTCTTTTGCAGCTTACCGCAACCCATAAAAAGGAGGTACAGCAGTGATGAAAAACTCCCTCAGCCGCGAGAGAAATTCCAAAAAGGCGCTGACGATCATATTTGCAGTTATCTGCATTGTGTATGTTCTGCCGGTGTTCTTTGTTTTCCTCAACTCTTTCAAGCTTAATACCTTTGTAAAGACAGATACCTTTAGCTGGCCGAATGCAGAGACCGGCGCAGGCTGGGCAAACTATATCAAGGGTGTCACCTTTGGTGATTATCCGTTTATAAAGTCTGCCTTTTACAGCCTTTTCATCACGCTGGTGTCCACGTTCCTTATCCTGCTGTGCACCTCCATGGCAGCGTGGTATATTTCGCGTGTGGACTCGCTCTTCTGCCGCATTGTCTACTATGCGTGTGTGTTCTCCATGGTCGTGCCGTTCCAGATGGTCATGTTCACCCTTTCCAAGACGGCGGACGTGCTGAAGCTGAACACACCATGGACAATACCCATCATATACCTTGGCTTTGGCGCGGGGCTTGCAGTGTTCATGTTCTCGGGCTTTGTCAAGAGTATTCCCCTGGAAATTGAGGAGGCCGCCGCGATTGACGGCTGCGGCCCGATAAGAACGTTCTTCTCCGTCGTCCTGCCCATGCTCAAGCCGACCATGATCTCCGTCGGCGTGCTTGAGATTATGTGGGTCTGGAACGACTACCTTCTGCCGTACCTCGTGCTGGACAGGAAAAAGTATATGACCATACCTATCCACATCCAGTACCTGAAAGGCAGCTACGGCACGGTTGACCTCGGCGCAACGATGGCGCTTATCAGCCTTAGCATAATTCCGGTCATCGTGTTCTACCTGACCTGCCAGAAGCACATCATCAAGGGTGTTGCGGCCGGTGCAGTCAAGGGCTAATTTATACTATTTAACTAAAAGCGGGTGATCTCCATGGACCGCAGCAGCGGAATACTTATGGCCATGAGCTCTCTGCCGTCAAAGTACGGCATTGGCACGATGGGCAAATGCGCATATGAATTTGTTGACTTTCTAAAGGCCGCAGGGCAAAAATACTGGCAGCTTCTCCCCTTGGGGCCGACAAGCTACGGCGATAGTCCGTACTCATCGTTCTCCACGTTCGCGGGCAATCCGTATTATATTGATCTGGATATGCTTATCCGCGAGGGGCTTTTGAAAAGAAGCGATGTGAAAAATATCGTCTGGGGCGAGGATGATGAGCGCGTTGACTATGGGCGCATATATCAGCAGCGCTTCAAGGTGCTGCGCATCGCGTTTGAGCGCGGCCGTGACCAGTACGCCGCAGAGCTGGCAGAGTTTCGCGCACAGAACCACTGGGTGGAAAACTACGCGCTGTACATGGCTGTTAAGGCGAGCTTCAACATGGTGAGCTGGCTGGAGTGGCCGGATGAGGGCATCCGCCTGCACCGCGAGGATGCCGTGCGCGAGTACGGCGAGAAGCTGAAAGATGATGTGGATTTCTACATCTTTTTGCAGTGCGTATTCTATAAGCAGTGGAACAAGCTGCGCGACTATGCGCACGAAAACGGCATCCAGTTCATCGGTGATATCCCCATCTATGTCGCGCTGGACTCCGCCGATGTGTGGAGTGATCCACAGTTCTTCCAGCTTGATGAGAATAATGTCCCCACTGAGGTGGCCGGTGTGCCGCCCGATGCATTCACTGATGATGGTCAGCTTTGGGGCAACCCGCTGTATGACTGGGGGCGCATGGCCGCCGATGGCTACGGCTGGTGGATACGCCGGATTGACGGTGCAAAGCGTCTCTATGACGTTATCCGCATTGACCATTTCCGCGGGTTTGACAGCTATTGGGCTGTGCCGGCAGGGGATGACACGGCGAAGAACGGCGTGTGGCGTCCGGGTCCCGGGATGGGGCTTGTCGGTGTGCTGACATCGTGGTTTTCGGATCTGCGCTATATTGCGGAGGATCTGGGCTACACCACGCCCGGTGTCCAGAAGCTGCTGGCGGACTCCGGCCTGCCGGGGATGAAGATACTGGAGTTTGCGTTTGACTCACACGGTGAATCGGATTATCTCCCGCACCGCTGTGACAGGAACAGCGTCTGCTATATGGGCACGCACGACAATAACACCGCCCTCGGTTGGTTGGAAACCACCAATAAAGAGGACAAAGCCTTTGCAAAGCGCTATATGCACATCACGGAGGATGAGGGCTGGTGCTGGGGCATGATCCGCACGGGTATGTCTACCGCGTCCGACCTTTTTGTGATGCAGATGCAGGACGTGCTGGAGCTGGACGGCTCTGCGCGCATGAATGTACCCGGAAAGCCGTACGGCAACTGGGTGTGGCGTATGCAGGCAGGCGCGGCGAACAAAAAGCTGGCCAAGAAGCTGCGTGAGTATACCATGACTTTCCGCCGCCTCCCCGAACCGGAGGAAGTCAAAACAGCAGAATAAACCAAATATTTTAACGTTTAATGGGCTGTAGCGAAAATAGCTACAGCCCATCGTTCTTGCCTCCCCCTCTGCCGCAAAATTGTTGCACCCCATGCCTC
>CAZBVU010000074.1:0-3861 GCA_964495355.1 uncultured Oscillospiraceae bacterium | reverse complement strand
TCACGCCGCGAGTTTTGCTTTCGGGGCGGCGACGAGGAGGTAGACCGGTGCGAAAATCAGCACGGGGATTGCGGAGTACAGCACGTCAAAGCTGAAGAACACCGCGATGAGCAGCGCACCCGCCGCCATCACGAATGCCGCCGCGACCGGTGCCAGCAGCATAAAGCGGCTCTTGCTCTTTTCAAACGCCGCACCCATGCACATCAGGCCAATCACACCGCCGGCGATCTCCAGCGCGTTGAGTACGAGACGCGCGATATGCTCACTGTTGAGGGTGGAGAGAAACTCCGCAGCGTAGCGCTGTGCACAGTCCGCAAGTGCATCGTCCTGCTCACTGCCCAGCTCCAGCAGCGCATTTATGCCGTCAGTATTTTTCAGGTATGCGCGGGATGAGGACAGCTTGCGCTCATCCTCCTTGCGCTGCTTGGCGGCTTCTCTGTCCTGCTCAAGCTGCTCCGCCTCGGCCAGCAGCTCCTCGCGTTTTTCCTCCAGCTCCGGCTCTTCGTCATCCATTTTGCCCATCTCGTACCATATCGTTTCAAGGCCGCCGTCAACCTTGCCCTTTGCGGCGTTGATGGCCGCAGCGCCCGCTTCAAACTTCGCGCGACCCTCCGCTATGGCTTTTTCGCCCTCGGCGAGACCGTCATCAATCGACTTGATAACGGCGCTTATCGCAGCGGCAGCAGCCTCAGGGCTGTCTGCGGATATGCCCATTGCGCCAAGTGCGCCGCTTATCTGACCCATGACATACGCTCTGGTGGCCTGCGCTGTTGCAAGCTCTACCTGATATGCTGCGTACTGCGTCTGATACTCCGCAAGCGCGGTTTCATATGCGGCATAATCGACCTTATATGCTTCAAGCTTTTCATTATAATCGGCAAGTGCGGCCTGATAATCCGTATTCTCCTTACCGCCCTCGTAATTAGCAGCGTCCGGCGCGGTGGGGGCTGTCGGCTCAGTCGGCTTTTGCGGCTCAGTCGGGAGGGCGGGTGCCTTACTGCACGCGCTGAGCAAGGTGTTCAACTGTGCTTTGCTGGCCTCAGCCTCGGCTTTCTTCTGGGCAAACTGCGTTTCGGCGGCCTCTAATGTCGCAAGCGTCTCATCGTAGGAAGCATAAAAGGCATTGTATGCGCCGTCCGTCTGCACCTTGGCCTCCCACAGCGCGTCCGCACCCTGCTTATAGCCGCCCTGCGTGGCCGCACGCTCAGCAAGGTCGGTGCGGTACTCGCCGGCGTCCTTATCGTGCTGCTCCTGCCGCTCATCTATCTTCTGGTTCATTTCCTTATAGCTGTCCTCACCGTCAAGCTTTTCGGAAAGCTCTATATATGTTGTGATATGCTCAGTGAGCTTTTCGTGCTCGCTAAGATCCTCAGCGTATCTGCTCTCCGCCTTGCCGATACCGACAGCGCCGGAAATAAGCATAATTACGCACACTATTGCAAGCACAACCGCCATTACTCTTGTCAGCGCAGGATGCTTCATATCAAATCCCCCGTAAGTAAAAATCTACAATAATATAATATAACACGCAATTGTGAAAAAATCATGTATAAACAGCGGTTGAGAGCAATTTCAACCGCTGTTTTTTCTTTACTATATGCTGTATTTTTGGCTGTAGTGTGCATAGAGACTGTCAAAGTTGTGCGAGTGAAGCTCTTTCAGGCTGATGATGTAGCTGTGCGGGTCATATTCGTGGGAATGAAGCTCGATAAGCGCGATGGCGAGGTTGGAGCAGTGGTCGGCCACACGCTCAAAATTCGTGAGGAGGTCATTGAAGATAAAGCCGTGCTCAAGCGAACATTCGCCGCGCTGTAGTCTCTCAATATGGTTTAGCTTCATTTCGTCGCACAAAACGTCTATGCGCTCCTCCAAGGGCTCAACGCGGTATGCCTCGGATATATCGTCATTCACAAACGCGTCAATGGAAAGCGACAATATCTCCTCCACGGCACTGCACAACACGTCCAGCTCCTTTTGCCCATCGGCAGAAAACGCAACCTTTTTCTCGTGTTTCTCCTGCGCGTTTTCGGAGATGTTAACTGCATGGTCACTTATACGCTCAAAATCGCTGAGCGCGTGGAGGTATTTTGACACGCGTGAGCTTTGCTCAACAGTAAGCTCCAGCGCGGTCACCTTGACAAGATAACTGCCCAGCTTATCCTCAAACTGATCCACAAGCTCCTCCGCGGTCTCAACGGCGGCGAAGCCGGCGGTGCTATAGTCACGCAGGAGGCTGACAGCAGAGAGAAGATTATTCTTTGCACACGCGGCCATAGCGTTTACGGTGATGCGGCTCTCCTCCACGGCCACGGCGGGATGCTGCAAAAAGCGCTCATCCAGACGGTCAAACACCTCGTTTGCGCGGCGCTCATCGTCACTTTCCCGGATGATGGCGCATATCAGCTTTGCTATCTGGTCAATAAACGGCAGCAGCACCAGCGCCGTGACAATGCGGAAAAGCGAGTTGACCAGCGCGATGGACACGGTATTCATCACCGTGTACTTTATGGTGAAGTCCGCGAAGAAATCCGGAACGTAGAAAAGCACCGCACACACGACAGCGCCGCCCAGCTCCGCCACGAGGTAGGAAAAGGCGGTTCTGCGCCCATCGACCCGCGCACCCAGCGCCGACAGCAGCACCGGAACGGCAGCACCCACCGCGATACCAAGGATTATGGGGTAGGCCACGGCGAACGTGACCGCGCCTGTGGCCGACAGCGCCTGCAATATACCGACAGCGGCGGACGCGCTTTGCAGCACGGCGGTGAACGCTGCGCCCACAAGGATGCCGAGGAGGGGATTGGAGAAGGTGGTGAGAATGGCGACAAAGGTCTCGCTCTCACGCAGGGGGGACACCGCGTCACTCATAGCCTGCATACCGAACATCAGCACAGCAAAGCCGAGGCAAATGTCGCCCGTGTGGCGCAGGGAGAGCTTTTTGCTGAACATACGCAGGACAATGCCGATTATCGCGATAAGCGCGGAGATAGTGGAGGTGGAGAAAAGCGACGTCCAGCCGCCGCTGCCCTCCAGACTGGAAAGGCAAATGACCCAGCCGGTCACGCTGGTGCCGATGAGCGCGCCGAGGATGATGGATATTGCCTGCTTAAACTTCATCATGCCGGAGTTGACGAAGCCCACCACCATCACGGAGGTTGCGGCGGAGGATTGGATAACACCGGTGACGCCGGTGCCCAGCAGCAGACCGCGTACAGGCGTGCTGGACAGGCGGTAGAGTATAAGCTCCAGCCGACTGCCGGCGACCTTTTTCAGCCCCTCACCCATCAGCGTCATGCCGAAAAGAAACAGCGCCACACCGCCGAGAAGTGAGATCAAATTCATCAGATTCATCAGCAAGACCCATCCTTTTTCAAGTTATAGTATTGTTACAAACAGCATAGTGCGAAGCAGGCGGATTTATACCTGGGAACATATAACCCCTGTAAACAGGGCAAAAACGCGATATTTCACATTATAATATATATTACCATATCAAATAAAACAGCTATAAACAACGCTCTTTCCGATTTGGAAAGAGCGTTGAAAAAGCGCATATTAAAATTTTTACTCAGCCTTGGGGCCGGCGTTGGTGATGTTTGCGGGCATATCGGGGTACTTCTTTGCAAAGTTCTCCTGGAACTTTGCCGCGAGGGTCTTTGCGGAGGCCAGATACTTCTCCTCGTCCTCCCAGACGTTGCGCGGGTTGAGGATCTCAGAGGGGACGTTGGGGCAGGTCTTGGGGATGTTGAGGTTGAAGATGGGGTCAAGCTCATACTCGACATCGTTCAGCTCACCTGCGAGTGCGGCAGAGACCATAGCGCGGGTGTATTTCAGCTTCATTCTGGGCACAGTGCCGGCAGC
>CAZBVU010000073.1:0-3916 GCA_964495355.1 uncultured Oscillospiraceae bacterium | reverse complement strand
ACGAAAAGCGTACTTTCAATGCGTATTATCACGAGAAATTAAGGTCTGGCGCTCGTATGGGAATAGTGCAAACTAATTATCGCCTTTTATGTATAATATCCTCCACAGCAGGCAAGAATAGGTATGCAAGCAAAAGATTTACTGCAAAATGGAGGTCAAAAATATGAGCAGCAACAGCTCCGGCAAAAAGCTGGAGAGATTCTTTACAGGTAAGGGCTTTTACATAGTCCTTTTCCTGTGCGCCGCTGTTATCGGCGTTTCCGCCTACATGATGGCGGCCGGAAATGAGACTATGGCAAAAGACGTTGTGACAAATGATGATACCAGTGTATACTCGTCCAAGCGCGTTGAAACCGTTATCATCCCCCCGACAAGCGCAGTCGATACCGACACTGCCGGTGCAGGCAGTGCCGTGCCTGCGATGAAGGATGATGCCGCCCCAACAACGGATGATACCGCCGCGCAGACCCCTGAAAGCGTGGACACCTTTGCCGAGGGTGAAGTCGAGGCCGAAGCGGAAGCGCCGGCCGCGTGGCTGTGGCCTGTCAGCGGCAGTGTTGAGCGCGGCCATAGCGACACCAGGCTCAGCTATGACGTGACCTTGCGCGACTGGCGCACGCACAGCGGCATTGACATTGATGCCCCCATGGGCAGCACTGTAACCGCAACACGCGGCGGCATTGTGGAAAGCGTAATGACGGACGATCTATACGGCACCGTCATCACCATCAACCATGGGGACGGTACCAAGGCCGTGTACGCAAATCTCGCGCCGGAGCTGGCTGTAGCAGTCAACGACACGGTTGAATCGGGCTACGTCATCGGTGCAGTCGGCGCAAGCGCCCTCGCCGAGGTCGGGCAGGAGAGCCATCTCCACTTCGCCGTGACCGTGAACGGGCAAAACGTTGACCCGCTGGCGCTTCTTTCGGCATAAAAAGAATAGTTTTTCAAAAGGCAGAGTGATAAAGGCGCTCTGCCTTTTGAGCGTCTTATCTATTTTGCCACTATGAATGAGGCAGAAAATGTGGTAAAATACAAGCCAACAAAACGTAAGGAGATCCGATAATTTGGAAACTATAAACCAGATACTTGCCCGTGAGCTTGGTCGCGAGCAGGCGCATATTGACAACGTTGTAAAGCTTCTGGATGAGGGAAACACCATTCCCTTTATCGCCCGTTACCGCAAGGAGCTGCACGGCGCGATGGACGACACCGCCCTGCGCACACTGGCAGAGCGCCTTGAATACCTCCGCTCCCTCGCAGAGCGGCGCGAGACTGTGAAAAACACTATTGCCGAGCAGGGCAAGCTGACGGAGGAGCTGTCCGCCGCGATCGACGCTGCCGAGACGCTGGCCGCGTTGGAGGACATATACAGGCCCTATAAGCCCAAGCGCCGCACAAGGGCAACAATGGCGCGTGAAAAGGGTCTCGGCCCGCTTGCTGAGGATATCTTCTCCCAGCGCGCTGATCTGCCCGCGCCGGAGGAGCTTGCAAAGGACTACATAGACGAGGAAAAGGGCGTGCCGACAGTTGAGGACGCACTTGCCGGTGCAGCGGACATTATCGCCGAAATGATCTCAGATAACGCCGAAATACGCGCAAGGCTGAGAGATTTTATAGAGAGAAGTGCATATCTCGTGTCCAAGGCCGCCACGGATGAGGACACTGTTTACCGCCTTTACTATGATTTCCGACAGCGCGTGGACAAAGTGCAGGGGCATCAGGTTCTCGCTATTAACCGCGGCGAAAAAGAGGGTATGCTGAAAGCCGGAATTGAGCTTGACCGCGACCTCGCCTTGCAGCGTGTGCGCCGCGCTGTTATCATCCCCGGCAGTGCGGCGATGTCGTTCGTCCGCGCAGCGGCCGATGACGCATATGACAGGCTTATATGGCCGTCCATGGAGCGCGAGGAGCGCACCGCCCTGACTGACATGGCGTGCGAGGGCGCGATAAAGATGTTTGCGCTCAACCTGAAACCGCTGCTGATGCAGCCGCCTGTTAAGGGCAAGGTGACCATGGGGCTTGACCCCGGCTATCGCAACGGCTGCAAGGTCGCAGTGATTGACGGCACCGGCAAGGTGCTGGATACGGCGGTCGTGTACCCCACCTTCAGCGAAAACAAGAAGCGCGAGGCGATAACAAAGCTGTCCGCGCTGATAAGAAAGCACGGGGTCGAGCATATCGCCATAGGCAACGGCACCGCCTCACGCGAAACGGAGCAGATGACCGTGGAAATGCTGCATGAGCTGGGTTCCGGTCAGGCGTATGCCATCGTAAACGAGGCGGGCGCCTCCGTTTACTCCGCGTCCCCGCTTGCGGCGGAGGAGTTCCCCGATTATGACGTGAATCTGCGCTCTGCCGTGTCTATCGCGCGCCGCCTGCAAGACCCGCTGGCGGAGCTGGTCAAGATCGACCCGATGGCGATAGGCGTGGGGCAGTATCAGCATGATATGCCGCAGGCAAAGCTTGCCGAGACGCTCAACGGCGTTGTGGAGGACTGCGTCAACGCTGTCGGCGTTGACATTAACACCGCCTCCCCCTCCCTCTTGCAGCGCGTCTCCGGCCTTACCAAGACCACTGCGAAAAACATTGTCGCCTACCGCGAAGAAAACGGCGCGTTCACCAGCCGCAAGGAAATAAACAAAGTGCCGAAGCTTGGCCCCAAGGCGTTCGAGCAGTCGGCCGGCTTCCTGCGCGTGCCGGAGAGCAAGCAGGTGCTGGACAACACCGCCGTCCATCCGGAGAGCTACGCCGCCGCGCAGAAGCTTCTGGCGCTGTGCTCATACACGCTGGCCGATGTCGCCGCGGGTAATATCGGCCAGCTGCCCCAGCGCGTAAAGGCCATCGGTGCGGGCAAGGCTGCGGAGGAGTGCGGCGTGGGCGAGCCGACGCTCAACGACATCATGTCTGAGCTGCTCAAGCCCGGCCGTGACCCGCGTGACGAGCTGCCCCCCGTCCTGCTGAGAAAGGACGTGCTGGAGATAAAGGATCTCAAGCCCGGGATGGAGCTTATGGGCACGGTCAGAAATGTTATAGATTTTGGCGTTTTTGTGGATATCGGCGTGCATCAGGACGGACTTGTGCACATTTCGCAGGTCAGCAACAAGTTTATCCGCCATCCCAGCGAGGTCGTGGCCGTGGGTGACGTGGTAAAGGTCGTGGTGCTGGATGTGGACGAGAAGAAACACCGCATCTCCCTTTCCATGAAGCAGGCCAAAAGCTGACCTCTGATAAGCGTTGAAAGATTCCTCTGATAACTAATATAATGATAATTACCCCTATAGCCAACAGGCTATAGGGGTAATTTTGCGGCTACTCACCCTTGTACTTCCGCCTTGTGGCAAGGCCGCCGCGGATGTGCCGTTCGGCCTTATTTATATCCAGCAGCGCCCGCACCTGCTTATAAAGTGCCGGGTCAATATGCTTCAAGCGCTCTGTCAGATCCTTATGCACCGTGGACTTGGACACGCCGAACTGACTTGCGGCCGCGCGGACGGTGGTTTGGTTATCTACGATGTACGCGGCGAGGTCGCAAACCCGCTCCTCAATATTTGTACGCACATACACCACTCCTAAAATACTCTCGTGCTTGAGTATATGAGCGGCGCTGTGGGTATATGAAAAAGGCGCACCCTTGCGGGTGCGCCCTTGGTTTTATTAAGCTATTTGGATGGTTGCCGAAGAAATTATATCTTCATGCAGACATCCCATGCGCGCCAGATAACGGTACGCAGGTTGCCGATTGCAACGCAGTCGCCAACGCGGTGTGCCTTGCTGCTCTTGCCGCCGACAGGAGTGGGAACGAAGCCGATGCCGTTAACAACGCTGTCGCACTCGACGAAGAAGGTCTCGCCGGTCTGAACGTTCTTGACGGTGCAGCCCTTGTCGGTGATCTCGGTGACGGTGGAGTGCAGGT
>CAZBVU010000072.1:0-4044 GCA_964495355.1 uncultured Oscillospiraceae bacterium | reverse complement strand
ATGACGGAGATAATTCTCCGTCATTTTTATATATTTATTCACCTTCGCGCGGGCAAAATGCGTCAATCACGTTGAAAATCGTGTTTTTTGTGAGATTATCTATTATGTTCAGGAAATCCTCCGGCTGCTCCTCGCACGCGCCGTGTATCCACTCCTCCACGAGGGACATTGTACCTTTGAGATAATAGTCCACGATGTAATTAAAAAACTTTGTCTCTATCACAATAGGCGCGGCGCGGTTTTGCTCCGTCTCCTTCATGCAGTTTTCAACAAAGCGTGAGATGTACGGCCGCATCTTTGCGCAGAGGAAGCTGCTGACCGAGGCGGCATACTTTGACCCAAATACGGCGCAGAAAAACTTGCTGTTGCGCTCAATAAGGCATATCCACTGGCGCATTTTCTCTTTCCAGTTGGCAGAGTCCGCGTCTTTCAAATCCAGCGCACTCATAAGCACGGATATACGCCATTTCAGCAGATCCTCCATGCCATGGAAATGATAATAGAACGTCTTGCGGTTGATATTGCCGCGGCAAACAATGTCATACACCTTTATCTCGTCCAGGCTTTTCTCGTTCATCAGCTCCATAAGCGTGTAATATATATGCTCCTGCGCATAGCCTGCCATTGCCGTCCCGCCTTTTTTCAGTCATTTCGGTATTGTGTACCGATTATTAGATATAATACCATGCCATACCGTTTACAGGCAAGCGCTTTCTTTGTTATAAAATAGTCACAGCATGTGCAAACAAACAGAAAGGAAGCATAACAAAATGGCATATGATTTATTGAAAAGCGAGTGCAAAATAGGCAGCATGACGGTGAAAAACCGCGTGGTCATGACCGGCATCGGCGTGATGACGGCTGACCCCGGCTGCACGGCAGGCGTTCGCGAGACGGAGTATTTCAAAGAACGCGCCAAGGGCGATGTCGGGCTTATCATAACGGCAGTGACGCGCGTGAACGACACTGACGGCGCTGTTGCCCCGACACAGCTATCCATGGCGCACGACCGGTATATTGAACCGATGAAGAAGATGGTGGACGAAATTCACGCCGCCGGTGCCAAGATCGCGGTGCAGCTACACCACCCCGGGCGTCAGAATTTCTGCGCATTCTCCAACATGGCGCCAATGATAGAGGGCATAGGCAGGACGTTCCCCTCATCATGGAAAACACTGCTTAAAATTTTGGGCAGCTCGGACACAGCCGCTATGTGCCGCCCGCCGATGACCACGATGGCGAAGTACTTCATGCGCCACAATTACGCCCCCTCCGCCGTTCCGCTGGAATACGGCGACACGGCCATCACAAACCAGCCTGTCCACGCACTTAGCGTTAAAGAGATACACTGCATTGAGCGGCAGTTTGCAGAGGCCGCCCTGCGCGTGAAGAAGGCCGGTGCGGACGCGGTGGAGTTTCACGCTGCGCACGGCTACCTGATATCGGAGTTTTTCAGCCCGCACACCAACCGCCGCTCTGACGAGTACGGCGGCACACTGGAAAACCGCACACGCTTTTTGAAAGAGATCCTTGAACGGACGCGTCAGCTTGTGGGCGCGGATTTCCCGATTATCGTGAGGCTGAACGTTGATGAATTTTACCGTGACATTGACATGGCCGGTGTCGGTCTGGAGCTCAGTGAGGGCTTGGAGATAGCAAAGCTCACAGAGAAATACGGCGCTGACGCGATAGATGTCTCCTGCGGGACATATGAGACCCTCAACCATCTCATGGAGGTCACGACCTATCCACTCGGCTGGCGCACCTATCTTGCAAAAGAGGTGAAAAAGGTTGTCAACATACCGGTTATATCCGTTGGCATGATCCGCACACCCGAACAGGCGGAGGCACTTTTGCAGGACGGCAGCATGGACTTTATCGGCCTTGCACGGCCTCTTGTCGCTGACCCCAACTGGATGAAGAAAGCCGAAGAGGGGCGCAGCGAGGATATAGTGCGGTGCATCGCCTGCCAGACCTGCAAAATGACCCAGATGAAGAACGCCCCCGGCGGCGAAACAGGCCGCTGTGCGCTCAACCCCAGAGCGTGCCACGAATATGAATACCCCATGTGCGGCACACAGGACGGTGACGGCAGAAAGGTGGTTGTCGTCGGCGCAGGGCCGGGCGGACTTACCGCCGCGCGCGAGCTTGCCCTGCGCGGGTTTGATGTGACCGTGCTGGAAAAAGCAGCTGCACCGGGCGGGCAGCTGCACATAGCGGACAAGCCGCCCTGCAAGGAAAAGTACGCATGGCCGACGCAGGATCTCTACCGTGCGGCAGAGAAAGCAGGCGCAAAATTCGTGTTCCACACTGCCGCCACCGCCGACACCGTGATGAGCTATTCCCCCTACGCCGTTATAGTCGCAACAGGGTCTGCCCCCATCGTGCCGAATATTGCGGGCGTTAACCTGCCAAATGTCACCACGGTCACACCCATACTCACCGGCGAGCTGAAGCCAACTGGCGAGGATATGCTGCTTATAGGCTCAGGGCTCACCGGTCTTGAGACGGCTCATATGCTAACAGAGCTTGGCAACCGCGTAACCATCTTTGAGATGGCAGACAGTGTTGCCCCGGGCGCATGGTTCCAGCAGGTGCGCGATGTTGTGCCGAAGCTGAAAAAGGCCGGCACTGAGATATATCTCAACTCGCGCCTCACGCGTATTGAGCCGAACGGCATATACGTTGAAAGCACTGTGGACAAGAAAGAGCGGTTTGTGTCCGGCACGCGGGTCGTGCTCTCCCTCGGCGTGAAGAGCGAAAACGCGCTTGTAACCGCGCTGAAAGGCAAGTGCGAAAAGGTGTACGCTGTGGGCGACGCTGTAAAGGGTGGGTATATCATAGATGCAACCCTGCCTGCCTTTGAGATCGCACGCAATTTGAAGTGAAAAGAGGCGCAATATGTACATTGAACCCATTATAACCGGCTCTACCCTCGTTTCATCTGCCGTGCCGGACAGGAGCACGCACAAAAGCGCCCTGGCCTACACCGGCTTTTTCCAAAAGCGCAGCAAGCGAATAAACGTTCCGGTGAAGTGCTTTTATGTCACAGTGGCGGGGCACGCATTTCTGGTAGATGCCGGATGGAGCGTGGACGTGACCACGCACCCGATAAAGCATCTGGGTCTGGGGCTGTGGTTTGCCAGTGAGCCGGTGATGCAGCCGCACGAAGCAGCCGTAAACCAGCTCAGAGGACGCAGACTTGACGCAATAGTTATGACCCATCTGGACGGCGACCATATTTCCGGTCTGAACGATTTTAAGAATGTGCCGGTGTACGCCGCGCCGCAGGAGATAGCCTACGCTCGGGCGCAGTTTATCCGATACGCCGGTCTGTCAAAGGGGCACACATTCAATGAGCTTTCATTCAAGCCTGACGCGGACGCGCCTTTCGGCCTGTCGTGTGACGTTTTCGGTGATGGACACGTCATCGCGTATCTGACCCCCACGCACAGCGCGGGCAGTGTGATATACAAGATAGTTGACGGTTCGTCCTTCGCGCTTATAGTAGGTGACAATGGGTACACCACGCGCTCATGGGAGTATGGCGTACTGCCCGGGATAATGTACGATGAGGAGAACACGCGTGCTTGCCTGAGCTGGATAAAAAAGCAGCGCGCACAAAAAGACTGTCTCGCCGTACACTGTGCGCACAGCCCTGCATAAAAACGGAATAGTCACTCAGGAGCTGCTGCATTTTGCTACAGCTCTTTTTTATTGCCCTAAGTGTTTACATTTACTTAACCGGTTTTTTCAGCTTCGTTTAAGCCTGTGTTCCTAATATAGGGTTCGCTATGTTAGTAGCGTAACACCTAAGGAGGATATGTATGATCAAGGTTGAGCATTTGACCAAACGTTATGGTGATCTTCTGGCCGTGAATGACCTGTCGTTTAACATTGACGATGGGCATATATACGGCTTTCTGGGGCCGAACGGCGCTGGGAAAAGCACCACTATGAACATCATGACCGGCTGCCTCTCCCCCACGGCGGGCAGTGTGACCATTGACGGACACGACATTTTGCAAGAGCCGCTGGATGCAA
>CAZBVU010000071.1:0-4052 GCA_964495355.1 uncultured Oscillospiraceae bacterium | reverse complement strand
CCGTAGCAGGCTCTACCCACGTTGACAAGCGCAAGGGCAGAGGCCACGCCACCGGTAACGGCAAGACTGCCGGCCGTGGTCACAAGGGCCAGAAGGCACGCTCCGGCGGCGGCGTCCGCATCGGTTTTGAAGGCGGCCAGATGCCTCTTGCACGTCGTATCCCCAAGAGAGGCTTCAACAACATTTTTGCAAAGCCGCTGGAGTCCGTCAATGTTTCCGTTCTCGAGAAGTTCGAGGATGGCGCAGTTGTCGACGCACAGGCTCTGCTGGATGCAGGCATCCTCTCCAAGTGCAAGTACGGCGTCAAGATCCTCGGCAACGGCGAGATCACCAAGAAGCTGACTGTAAAAGCTGCTGCTTTCTCCGAGACCGCGAAACAGAAGATTGAGGCGGCTGGCGGAAAGGCAGAGGTGGTATAAGTGCTTCAGACTATACGTAATGCATGGAAGATTGAGGAGCTTCGCAAGAAGATTCTCTTCACTCTGCTCATCATACTGCTTTACCGTCTTGGCAACTCCATCCCTGTTCCCTATGTCAACGTAGCACAGCTTCAGGCTTATTTCACTTATATGCAGAACACTGTTATGGGTCTGCTTGACGTTATGTCCGGCGGCGCGTTCTCCAGCGCGACCATCTTTGCTCTGTCTATCCAGCCCTACATCAACGCATCCATCATCATTCAGCTCCTGTGCATCGCAATCCCCGCACTTGAGCGCCTGAGCAAGGAAGGCGGCGAAGAGGGCAAGAAGAAGATCGCAGCCATCACCCGTTACTCCACGGTTGGCATCGGCCTTCTTCAGGGCTTTGCATACTACATGCTCATCAAGAACAACGGCATCCTTGAGGCCGGTGTTGAGGGCAACGTCCTGGCGGCAATCGTCATCATCCTGACCTTTACCTCCGGCTCCGCACTCATCATGTGGCTGGGTGAGCAGATCACCGAGCATGGCATCGGCAACGGTATCTCCATGATCCTGTTTGCCTCCATCATCTCCCGCTTCCCCTCCAGCGTCATTTCCACGATCCGCAACTGCGCTCTTGGAAATCTCCAGTGGTGGGTTGCAGTGCTGATGTACCTCGGCGCACTGCTGCTGATCATTCTGATCGTTTTCGTCAACGATGCAGAGCGCAGAATCCCCGTTCAGTATGCAAAGAGAGTTGTTGGACGTAAAATGTACGGCGGCCAGAGCACTCACCTCCCCATGAAGGTGAATATGTCCGGCGTTATGCCCATAATCTTCGCGCAGTCCATCGCTTCCCTGCCCGCGACCATCGCGGCCTTCACCGGAAGCAGCAGCGACAGCTGGTTTATGCGCGTGTTCAGCAACAACTCCATCACTTACGCGATTATCTACTTCCTGTTGATAATCTTCTTTGCTTACTTCTACTCCACGATACAGTTCAATCCCATTGAAGTAGCAAACAACCTCAAGAAAAACGGCGGCTATATCCCCGGCTTCCGTCCGGGCAAGCCCACCAGTGAGTTCATCCAGAGAGTGCTCAACAAGATCACCCTCTTCGGTGCGATCTACCTGGGCATCATCGCCGTGGTACCTATCCTCGTATCTCACTTCAGCGCGACTGCCTCTCTCACCGGTCTGTCTCTCGGCGGCACCTCCATCATCATCGTTGTCGGTGTTGCACTTGAAACCGTCCGCACCCTTGAGGCTGAGCTGATGATGCGCAACTACAAGGGCTTCCTGTCCTGATAGGAGCAGCTTATGAGGCTTATACTTTTGGGCGCCCCCGGCGCAGGTAAAGGTACTCAGGCAGAGATATTAAGCAGGATACTTAGTGTACCCACAATTTCCACAGGCAACATCCTGCGGGCGGCCATCAAGGATGGCACGCCCGTGGGACTCAAGGCAGAGGCGTACATCAACGCAGGGCAGCTTGTTCCCGATGAGGTCATAATCGGCATCATTAAAGAGCGCCTTGCCCAGCCTGATTGCGCCAATGGCTACATTCTCGACGGCGTACCCCGCACCATCCCCCAGGCCGAGGCCATGGAGAGCATGGGCGTTGGTATCGACTGCGCTCTGTCCATCGAGGTGGAGGACGAGGTAATCGTCCAGCGTATGTCGGGCCGCCGCACCTGCCGCGATTGCAGCGCCACCTTCCACGTTGTCTCCAACCCTCCGAAAAAAGAGGGCGTGTGTGACTTCTGCGGCGGTGAGCTGACCATCCGCAAGGATGACGCGGCCGAGACTGTGAGAGCGCGCCTTGAGACCTTCCACAGAGACACTGAACCTCTGAAAGCCTTTTACGAGGCAAAGGGACTTCTCAAAACTGTGGAAAACCAGCCGAGCATTGAGGCTACTACAGCCGCAATAGTAAAAGAATTGGGGCTTTGATATGTCTGACAGGATATACATTAAATCCCCACACGAGCTGCAGCTGATGCGTCAGGCCGGAAAGATAACAGCAGGCGCGCGCAGTATTGCGCGGCAGGCGATCAAGGCCGGTATGACGACAAAGCAGATAGACAAATGCGTGCATGAGTTCATTGTGAAATCAGGCGCTGTGCCCACTTTTCTGGGCTACGGCGGGTTCCCCGCAAGCGCCTGCGTCTCCGTCAACGATGAGGTCATTCATGGCATACCCGGCAAGAGGGTCATCCGCACAGGTGACATTGTGTCAGTTGATGTGGGTGCGACATACAAAGGCTTTGTCGGGGACTGCGCGGGCACATACCCCTGCGGTGAGATAAGCGAGGAGGCCAAGCGGCTGATCGAAGTGACGCGGCAGGCTTTCTTCGAGGGTATCAAGTTCGCAAGGGTCGGATACAGGGTATCCGATATAGGCGCAGCGGTTCAGGACTATGCCGAGAGCCACGGCTATTCGGTGGTCAGGGACTATGTAGGCCACGGTGTGGGTCGTGCGATGCACGAAGCGCCCGAGGTGCCGAACTACCGCGCACACCGCCATCCGGATCCCAGACTTGTAAAGGGCATGACGATCGCCGTTGAGCCGATGATAAACATCGGCGGGTACGAGGTCTGCGTGCTGGACAATGACTGGACGGTCGTAACAGCGGACGGAACGCTGTCCGCACACTACGAGAACACCATCGCCATCACCGACGGAGAAGCGGAGATACTCACGATGGCAGAGGACATCTAAAAACCGACTTTGGAGGAAAATTTACTTTGGCAAAAGACGATGTAATAGAACTCGAGGGCACGGTGGTCGAATCCCTGCCCAACACCATGTTCAAAGTTGATATCGGCAAAGGTCATATCATTTTGGCGCATATTTCAGGCAAGCTCAGGACGAACTTTATCAGGATTCTCCCCGGTGACAAGGTCACGGTGCAGATGTCCCCGTATGACGTCTCCCGCGGCAGAATCACCTGGCGGAGCAAGTAGGAGGTAAAAAATGAAAGTTAGACCTTCCGTAAAGCCCATGTGCGAAAAGTGCAAGATTATCAAGCGCAAGGGTAAGGTTATGGTCATCTGCGAGAACCCCAAGCACAAGCAGCGCCAGGGCTAATCAGCAGATAAGACCCGGGGAGCAATCCCCCCACTGAATTTAGAGACAAGGTTAAGCCTGTCCTCATAAACAACCCGCATGGAACAGGGACTCCCTCCGGCGGGAACAAGTCCCCGCTTCTTATATAATGCGGAAACAATTATCGAAAGGATGATCGTATAATATGGCACGTATAGCCGGCGTTGACCTGCCCAAGGACAAGAGAATAGAGATCGGTCTCACTTATGTCTACGGTATCGGCAGAACCAGCGCAAAGAAGATTCTCGACAAAACCGGTATCAATCCCGACACCAGAGTTAAGGACCTCACCGATGAGGAAGAGGCCAAGCTGCGTGAGTGCATCGACCACGACTATATCGTGGAAGGTGACCTGCGCCGCCAGACCGCGCTTGACATCAAGCGCCTGACCGAGATTGGTTGCTACCGCGGCCTGCGTCATCGCCGTGGTCTGCCCGTTCGCGGCCAGAGAAGCAAGACCAACGCTCGTACCCGCAAGGGCCCGAAGCGCACCATCGCAAATAAGAAGAAGTAAGGAGGGATATGAATTATGGCTGCTAACA
>CAZBVU010000070.1:0-4068 GCA_964495355.1 uncultured Oscillospiraceae bacterium | reverse complement strand
CTCCATGCCGTACCCTGAGCTAAAGGGCTTGCTGACGGATATCGGTACGGAGGAACTCGGCCATCTTGAAATGATAGGTACGATCGTGCATCAATTGACGCGAGATATGACCCCGAACGAGATAAAGAAAGCCGGGTTTGACGCATATTTTGTGGATCACACCGCAGGTGTGTACCCGACAGCCGCCTCCGGTACACCGTGGGATGCAGCGGGCATGGCGGTGACAGGCGACGTTATTGCAGACCTCAACGAGGACATGAGTGCCGAACAAAAGGCGCGTGTGACATACGATAATATCCTGCGTCTGTGCGATGACCCAGACGTGAATGACGTCATACGCTTCCTGCGCGAACGCGAAATAGTTCACTATCAGCGCTTCGGCGAGGGATTGAGACTGGCGATGGACAAAATGGACAGAAGAAATATCTACGCTGTGAATCCGGCGTTTGATAGATAAGCGTGCAGAAGCAGGGGAGAGGAACACAGCGTTCCTGCCCCTGCTTCAACACTATAAATTGATGAAAATTGACGAAATTTCTGTTTTGTGCAAAGCGTGATTTTGTCGTGCTCAAAGGCGAAAAATGAATAAAAATTTATTTACATCAAGCCTGAATTGTAGTATACTCTTTTTCGGTTTTCTTTTACTATATTAAAGATGAAAATATGATGCAGGAGGATAGTGTTTATGGCTAGAATGGTCGGTACGATATCCAGAGGGCTGCGTGCTCCGATTATAAGAACCGGTGATGATCTTGTTGATATAGTCACCGGAAGCGTCATGCAGGCTGTGGAAAACGGCGAACTTGAGGTTCGTGACAGAGATATAGTTGCTATGACGGAGGCTATTGTTGCCCGCGCACAGGGAAACTATGCAAGCGTGGATGACATTGCAGCGGATGTGCGCGCAAAGCTTGGCGGAGAGACGGTTGGCGTTATTTTCCCCATTCTCAGCCGTAACCGTTTCGCGATCTGCCTGCGCGGTATAGCAAAGGGTGCAAAGAAGATAGTTCTTATGCTCTCTTACCCCTCTGATGAGGTTGGCAACCACCTTGTTGATTGGGATTCTCTCGATGCTCACAATATAGACCCGTACCGTGATGTGCTGACGCTTGATAAATACAGAGAGCTTTTTGGCTATCCCAAGCACCCCTTCACCGGTATGGACTATGTTCAGTATTACTCCGATGTTATACGCGAGTGCGGTGCTGAGGTTGAGGTCATTTTTGCAAACGATGCCCGCGCAATCCTCGGCTATACCAAGAATGTGCTGTGCTGTGACATACACACCCGCGCCCGCACCAAGCGCATCCTCAAAGCGGCAGGGGCAGAGCGTGTGTTCGGTCTCGACGATATACTGACTGCACCCGTTAACGGCAGCGGCTGCAACGAGAAATACGGCCTCCTTGGTACCAATAAGGCCACTGAGGACACGGTCAAGCTGTTCCCGCGCGACTGCAAGAAGCTTGTTGAGGACATTCAGAGCAAGCTGCTTGCACTTACCGGCAAGCATGTTGAGGTTATGGTGTACGGTGATGGTGCATTTAAAGATCCCGTGGGCAAGATATGGGAGCTTGCAGACCCCATTGTTTCACCGGCATATACTGAAGGCCTTGAGGGTACGCCCAATGAGCTGAAGCTTAAATATCTGGCCGATAACAACTTTGCGTCACTCTCCGGTGAGGCTCTGCGCGATGCAATAAAGGGCGAGATAAAGAAAAAGGACGATAACCTTGTCGGCAAGATGGTTTCTGAGGGCACAACACCCCGCCGTCTGACTGACCTTATCGGCTCTCTGTGCGACCTTACCTCCGGCAGCGGTGATAAGGGTACTCCGATTGTTTACATACAGGGCTATTTTGACAATTACACCACTGACTGATCATCCCTGATATACATCCCCCTGTCGGAGCATTGCCCACGTCAGGGGGATGTCACGATTTATTTAGGAGGCAATACCATGTCAGATAAGACAAATCGAATACCTGAGCTTTTTGGCTCTATGGTTTTTAATGAGCGCGCTATGGAAGCCTATGTATCGGCTGACGCTATGCAGGGATGGAGAGAGAGCCTGAAAACCGGAAAATCGCTGCCGCTGTCTGTTGCGAATGACATTGCAGAGGGCATGAAAGCGTGGGCGTTGGAGCGCGGCGCAACTCATTATACACATTGGTTCCAGCCAATGACCGGTATAACCGCAGAAAAGCATGACAGCTTTATAAAAAATGCCGGAGGTGGGCAAATTATAATGCACTTCTCCGGATCTGAGCTTGTTTGCGGTGAGCCGGATGCCTCCAGCTTCCCCACGGGCGGGCTCAGGGCGACCTTTGAAGCGCGCGGCTACAGCGCATGGGATCCCACCGCGTTTGCCTTTATAAAGGATGGAAGCCTCTGCATCCCCACGGTTTTCTGTTCATACGGCGGTGCGGCGCTTGATAAAAAGACTCCGCTTTTGCGCTCGATGGAGGCGGTTAACCGCGAAGCTGTGCGCGTTCTGCGCCTTTTTGGTGACGATGAAGTGGAGCGCGTAACTCCTCAGGTCGGCGCGGAACAGGAATATTTCCTCATTGATAAGGAGATGTTCAATAAACGCGAGGATCTGCGCCTGTGCGGACGTACCCTTTTTGGCACAAAGCCCCCAAAAAGTCAGGAGCTTGATGATCACTATTTCGGCGTGATTCGTCCGCGCGTGGCCGAGTATATGCGCGATTTGGATGAAGAGCTTTGGCGCCTGGGCGTGTTGTCCAAAACAAAGCACAATGAGGTTGCCCCTTCTCAGCATGAGATGGCGCCTATCTATACCGATGCAAATACGGCCAGCGACCAGAATCAGCTTGTCATGGAGACGATGAAAAAGGTTGCGGAGAAGCACGGTATGGTTTGCCTTCTGCATGAAAAGCCGTTTGCAGGTGTGAATGGCTCAGGTAAGCACATAAACTGGTCGCTTTCCACAGATAAGGGCAAGAATCTTTTCTCACCCGGTAAAACGCCCAGCCAGAACGCGGCGTTTCTGCTGTTCCTAGCTGCGTTTGTAAAGGGTGTGGATGAATATCAGGAGCTTTTGCGCTGCTCAGTTGCGTTTGCGGGCAATGATCATCGCCTTGGTGCGCAGGAAGCGCCGCCGGCGATACTGTCGATTTTCCTCGGTGATGAGCTGGAGGGTATTGTTGACGCAATAATTGATGAGCGCGGCTATTCTGAGCTGGAGCATCGTTCACTGAGAATCGGCGTTGATGTACTGCCGTCTATACCGCAGGATACGACAGACAGAAACCGCACATCACCGCTGGCGTTTACCGGCAATAAATTTGAGTTCCGCATGGCGGGGTCAAGCCAGTCAATCGCTGGGCCTGTCACAGTGCTGAATGCGGTGATGGCAGATGAGCTGAGCCAGTTTTCTGAGGAACTGGAAAAAGCGGATGATTTCAATGCAAAGCTGCACAGCCTCATAAAAACCGCCTTTACTGAACATCGCCGCATTATCTTCGGCGGCAACGGATATGACAAGGCGTGGATAGAAGAAGCTGAAAAGCGCGGTCTTGCGAACCTTTCCAATACTGCCGAGGCACTGCCAAAGTATATTTTGCCCAAGAATATTGAACTCTTGACGCGTCAGGGTGTTTACACCTATGAGGAGATAATGGCAAGGCACGATATACATATTGAAAAGTACCGCAAGGTGGTGCATATCGAGGCGGCAACGCTGGTAGATATCGTGCAGCATGGGATAATGCATGCGGTTTCGACGTATGAATCCCAGCTTTGCAGCACGATTCTGGCCAAAACATCCGCAGTACCCGGTGCACCGCACGCTGTTGAAACGTCACTTGTCAATGCACTGTGTATATTGAATGATGAGCTTTTGGAGAAAACAATTGCACTGAAAACTGCCTTGGAGACTATTAACCCCGCAGCAAGTCCGGAGGAGCTGCTTGATTATTATCATAATCAGGTGGAGAAGAAAACAGCGGAAGTTCGCGCAGTGATAGATAAGCTTGAACTGTTAACGGCATCGCAGTATTGGCCGTACCCCACGTTTACAGAGTTGTTGTTCTCTGTATAATGAGAGAA
>CAZBVU010000069.1:0-4490 GCA_964495355.1 uncultured Oscillospiraceae bacterium | reverse complement strand
CTTTGCGGCAGGTTTTTTATGTATCGCTCCGCTTCATCCCGTCTTATATTTTTCTCTTTGTTTTTTCTATATTTGTGATATAATGAATTGATTATATAGTTTTAACACATCGGAGTACGAACAATGAAAATAAAAGTATTTTTTGCAATAGTGCTGTGCAAGGCGCTTCGCGCCGTGTCAAGGCTGCTGCACCGCGGCGGCACAGCAATGCCCGGGCGCTATGCGCTGAAGGTATGCCCGCAGCTTCTCAGCGTACTGGCCAAAGATGTTAAGGTGGTTGCGATAACCGGCACAAACGGAAAGACCACAAGTGCGCGCATGGTGGAGGAGGCCTTCGCCGATGAGCATATGAGCTATTTTGCCAACCGCTCCGGCGCAAACCTCATAAGCGGGATAACGACAGAGTTTGTGATGAACAGCACCCTCGGCGGGAAATGCCGCAAGGAGTATGCGGTTATTGAGTGCGACGAGGCCGCAGCGGTGAACGTATTCCCCCAGCTGCAGCCGCAGGTCGTTGTGGTGACTAATCTTTTCCGCGACCAGTTGGATCGCTACGGTGAGGTCACGCACACGCTGGAAAACATCAAGAAGGCCGTATCCGGCGCGCCGAACGCCACACTGTGTCTGAACGCTGACTGCTCGCTTACATCATCCCTCGCGCTGGAATTGCCCAACAGATGCGTGTATTTCGGCATAAACAATGGAGCTGCCGCCTCGCACAAGGCCACAGAGCTGTCGGACGCCAGCCACTGCATACGCTGCAAATGCGAATATGAATATGACTACATCACCTATGGGCATCTGGGCGGCTTCCGCTGTCCCAAATGCGGCTACAGCCGCCATGCGGCAGACTATGCCGTGGCGGAGATCGTTGAGCAAAGCATGGACAGCAGCACCCTCGTGATGGACATTTGCGGGGAAAAGCGCGTAGTGAGCGTGAATCTTCCGGCAATGTACAACATTTATAACGCCGCCGGTGCGCTGTCTGCCATCGTGGAGATGGGGCTGGGCGTTGACGCGGCGGTAAAGGCTTTGTCAGGCTTTAAGTGCGGCTTTGGCCGGATGGAGCAGTTTGAACTCGGCGGCGGGACGAAGCTGATGCTGGTAAAAAACCCTGCTGGCTGCAATCAGGTTGTGGAGTTTTTGCAGAATATAAAGGAAAAATTCACGCTGGTTATCTGCCTGAACGACCGCAGTGCAGACGGCACGGACATATCGTGGATATGGGATGTGGACTTTGAGGCATTGTGTGCGCTCTCAGGCAGGCTGACGCGCGTGATAGTCTCCGGCGACCGTGCAAGCGATATGCGCATACGCATAAAATACGCCGGCATCCCCGACAGCGCTATAGAGACGCAGCCGGACTATGACGCGCTGGTGAAATGGATAGACGCGCAGAGTGAGCCTGTATACATCATGCCCACCTACACCGCCATGCTGGAACTGCGCGAGGCCGTTGTGAAGCACTGCGGCGGCAGTGAATTCTGGGAATGAGGAGGACGAGAGCATGGAACTGAAAATATGCCATATGTATCCGGATGTGCTCAACCTCTACGGTGACAGGGGCAATGTGATCTGCATGACACAGCGCCTGAAATGGCGCGGCATCGAGGCCAGCGTGACCAAGCTGCCCATAGGCAGACAGGAAAGCCTTGCCGGGTTTGACATTGTGTTCATCGGCGGCGGGCAGGACTTTGAGCAGCAGGTGCTGCTGGATGATCTGCACCGCGGCAAGGACAGGGAAATAATCGCTGCGATAAATGACGGAGTAACATTTCTTACGATTTGCGGCGGCTATCAGATGATGGGCAGCTACTACGAAACGTATGACCACAAGCGCTGTGATTTCATAGGCGCGGTGGATATACACACCATCGGCCTGAAGCAGCGCATGATAGGCAATTATAAATTTCAGTGCACCGAGAGCGCCGGTGGGAGCGTTGTTGTAGGCTTTGAAAACCACAGCGGCAAGACTTATCTCGGCACCGGTATAGAGCCGCTGGGCACCGTTATCACCGGCTTTGGCAACAACGGCGAGGACGGCACCGAGGGTGTGCACTACAAAAACCTTTTTGGCACTTATAGCCACGGCCCGCTCCTGCCCAAGAATCCGGAGCTGTGTGATCTTCTGCTGAAAACCGCGTTGGAGCGCAAATATGGCGCGGTGGAGCTTTCACCGCTGGATGATGACGCAGAGCGCACCGCACATGACGAGATGTGCGCAAAGCTGTAAAGGGTTTTAGAAACTAAGGAGAGAGATATAAATGCTTCGATTTTATAACGCACGCACGCTGTCCTTTGCGGGCGGGCTTAACCTCGGTGAAGGTGAGGTGTGGACGGATGGTGGTAAGATCGTCCATGTCGGTACGCGGCCTGACACTCTGCCGGAATTTGAGCGTGAAATAGACCTCAGCGGCAAGCTTATCATGCCCGGGTTTAAAAATGCACACTCACATACGGCGATGGTGTTTTTCCGCTCACTTGCGGATGGAACGCCGCTTGACAGATGGCTGAGTGAGCAGATATGGCCGAACGAGGCCAAGCTCACCGGCGAGGCCATTTACGACCTGACAAAGCTGGGCATAATGGAGTATCTGAGCTCCGGCATAACCGCCTGCTTTGATATGTACCTTAAAAATGACTACTACGCGAAGGCGTGTGTTGACGCAGGCTTTCGCACGGTGATATGCTCCGGCCTGAACCGCTTTGACAATGACCCTGAGGACATAGAGCGCGAGTATCTTAAATTCAACGCCTATAATGAACTGGTGTCCTATGTGCTGGGTATTCACGCGGAGTACACCACCCCGCCGGAGCGCATTGAGTACATGGCCTCTCTTGCTGAGAAGTACAAAGCACCGTGCTTTACGCATATGTCCGAAACGCGCGGTGAAGTGGACGGCTGCCGTGAGCGGTACGGCCTCACGCCGCCGCAGCTTCTTGACAGGTTCGGTTTCTTCAACTACGGGGGCGGCGGCTTCCACTGCGTGTGGCTGGATGAGGCGGACATTGCATTGATGGCCGAAAAGAAGCTGTGGGCTGTGACCTGCCCCGGGTCAAATGCCAAGCTTGCCAGCGGCATTGCCCCGCTTGACAGGCTCGCCGCTGCAGGTGTCCCCCTCGCGATCGGCACAGACGGGGCCGGCAGCAACAACGCCCTTGATATGTTCCGCGAGATGTATCTTGCAAGCGTGCTGCAAAAGCTCAGCACAGGCGATGCCTCTGCCGGTGACGCCGCGAGGACGTTGGAAATGGCGTGTGTCGGCTCTGCGCGGGCAATGGGGCTTTGCGATTGTGATGATCTGGCCGTGGGTAAGGCGGCTGACCTTATTGTGATAGACCTGAACAGACCTAATATGCGTCCGCTGAACGATATCGCGCGCAATCTGGTCTACTCCGGTTCTAAGGAAAATGTCTGCATGACCATCGTGAACGGAAAAATACTCTACGAAAACGGCGTGTTCAACATAGGGGAGAGCGTATCGGACATTATCGCGCGCTGTGACGGCTGGAAAAAGAGGATACTCGGATGAAGAGATCAATCGACCTCCATGTGCACACTACTGCTTCTGACGGCACATTAACCGGCAGTGAGGTTGTGTCGCTTGCGGCGGCAAGCGGGCTATCCGCGATTGCGATAACCGACCACGATACCGTCTCCGGCTATGCGGAGGCGGCGCAGATGGGCAATAAGCTCGGTGTGGAGGTTATACCCGGGATAGAGATCAGCACCAAATACGGCGGCGCTGTGCATATATTGGGGTATTATATTGACCCTGACAGTGAAAAGCTCCGCCCTGTGCTGGACTGGGTGATACATGACCGGGACGCGCGCAACCGCAAAATGGCGGAGCTTATGGCCGCAGACGGTATACCCATCAGCTATGACGAGATGCGCGCGCGGTTCGGCGAGGTGATTGGGCGCCCGCACTTTGCAGAGGTGCTGGTGGAGCTGGGTCTGGCCGTCAGTGTGCAGGACGCTTTCGACAGATACGTTGAAAAGGGGCAGAAATATTGGCTGCCGCGCAATTTTCTCTCTATTGAGCGCTCAGTTGAGATAATCACGGAAGCGGGCGGTGTGCCGGTGCTGGCGCATCCGTTCCAGTATAAACGGGACGATGCCGGTCTGCGCGAGCTGATAGAGCATTGCATGGCGCACGGCCTGCGCGGTATTGAGTGCCGCTACACCGGCTATGACGCGCAGATGGTGAGCTATCTTGAACAGCTTGCGGATGAATATGGTCTTGTGAAAACCGGCGGCAGTGATTTCCACGGTGAGAATAAGCCGCATATCTCCCTCGGCCACGGCCTGCATGGTGAACTTGATGTACCCATAACCTTCCTCAATGCACTGAAAAAGGAACTGGGGAGATAGTATAGGATAAAAAATAGACATCCACTCGCAAAGCGAATGGATGTCTATTTTTTTCATTTTCCCTTTACGCCAATGTGTTCAGATAATCCTCGAACACGAGGGCGGAGGATTGGAC
>CAZBVU010000068.1:0-4582 GCA_964495355.1 uncultured Oscillospiraceae bacterium | reverse complement strand
CTTGCGTGTTGTCTTCCTTTTTTCGGGGTGTTGCACTTCAGATTATAACCTGCCTACCTCCCGCTGGGACCGGGATCATAATCGCCGAAAATCATGTCGTCGATATCGTATTCCACGTTTTTCTCCTCCTCTCGACCGGCGCGGCTCGTGTTTTTTCCCGCCGCCGACTGTCAACATACGTTCATTTTATGCTTTTGCACCGCACATTATGAACGCATGATGAAATTTTTTCCGTCGAAACGCGCCGAATGCATAATTTTGCTTGATTCGCGGCGCATAATGGGTTATAATACTTTGGCTATTTTATTTAATAGTATTATTATAGTATTCTAAGATGAAAAAGGATGACACATAATGAGCGCATCAACCGAAAAGAAACTCCGTCAGGCCGCGCGTGAGGCCGGCATCGACAAGAAGATCATCGCCGCACAGGAAGCGGCCAAGAAGCAAGCGCAGAGCAAGCGCCGCTGGACAATAGGCACTATCCTTGTTGTTCTGCTTATCGCCGCTATTCTCTTCCTCAACTCCGGCTTTCTTTATAAAAGCACCACCGCTGTCACAGTCGGTGACGAAAGCTACTCCCCCGCTGAAGTGAACTACCAGTACGCAAGCCAGTACTACTACCTCGTCAACCAGTGGGGCAGCTACGCCTCCCTCTTCGGCCTTGACACCAACACCGGTCTTAGCGGTCTTGCAAGTCAGGAATGCACCCTCTCTGAGAACGGCGGCACATGGAAGGATTACCTCCTTGACCTCGCCCTTGCCCAGATGGAGCAGAATCAGGCCATACTTGACTATGCCCACGCAAACGGCATTGAGCCGGACGAGGAAGATCTCGCCGCAGTTGAAAGCGATATTGACTCTCTCAAGCTCTACTACGCCTCCCAGGGCTATTCCAGCGTTGATAACTTCCTCGCCGCAAACTACGGCAACGGCGTGAACACCGATGTTGCCCGCAAGATCGGTCAGGATGCCGCACTTGTCAACAAAGCTGTTGAGCAGTATTCCGACTCCCTTGAGTACACCTCCGCTGAGCTGAGCGATTACTACGCCTCCTACAATGGAGAAAAGGACTACTTCGATCTTGCATACTACTACATCGCCGCTGAGAAGGTCGCCGATGCAGACGGCAATGAGGCTGTAACCGACGAGACTGTTGCCGCGGCAAAGGCCAAGGCTGACGAGATTCTCGCCGCATACAACGCACTTGACAATGAGGATGTTGAGCTTCGCCTCAACGATGCAATCGCAACTGTTGACGCTGACAGCCAGTGTGTGCACACCACCCCGTCCGCAGGCTCCGCTCTGGGCGCATACAAGGAGTGGGCAATGGATTCCTCCCGCAAGGTCGGTGATGCCACCGTCAGCGAAAACTCCACCGGTGACGGGTTCTACGTTGTGGCATACATCGCCCGCAACGACAACAACTACAAGCTTGCACAGGTTCGCCACATCCTCGTAAAGGCTGAAGCTGACGATAACGGCGTTTACACCGACGAGGCCAAGGCCGCTGCAAAGGCCAAGGCTGAAGAGCTGCTTGCCGAGTGGAAAGCCGGCGACGCAACCGAGGAAAGCTTCGCTGTCATGGCCGAGGCAAACTCTGAGGATGCAGGCTCCAACACCAACGGCGGTCTGTATGATTCCGTCCGCAAGAACCAGATGGTAGACGAGTTTGACGAGTTCTGCTTTGCCGGTCACAAACATGGCGACACTGCCATCGTATACGGTGAGAGCAGCAGCTACGCAGGCTACCACATCATGTACTACGTCGGCGAGGGTCAGCTTTGCAAGGAAGCTATTGCCGAGGATGATCTGCGCAACACCGACCTGCAAAACTGGGTGGATGAGCTGATGGTCAATTATGAGGCTGTCCCCACCTTCTGGGTCAAGCTTGTTGGCTGATTTACGAGATCAATTTATCCGCCGAAAGTCACACAGACTTCCGGCGGATTGTTTCTATTCTATCTATTGTTTCTAACAGGAGAACAGGCATGGATGAGAGAACTATGCGCGCGCAGATGCTTCTGGGCAGCGCCGCAATGGAAAGGCTGAAAAACAGCCACGTTGCCGTGTTTGGGCTTGGCGGTGTCGGCTCATGGTGCGTTGAGGCGCTTGCGCGCTCCGGTGTGGGCACGCTTACGCTGATAGATCAGGACGTGGTGAGCGTCTCAAATATCAACCGCCAGCTATGTGCGCTCACCTCCACCGTGGATATGCCCAAGGCCGAGGTTATGGCCGCGCGCGTGAGGGACATTGCGCCGGATATCACGGCGCACACCATTGTCGGCTGCTACACCGCCGCCGACCGAGAGCGGTTCTACGGCAATTACGACTATGTTGTGGACGCGATAGACCTTGTGGCTTGTAAAATCGACCTTATCATGACCTGCCGTGAGCGCGGCATACCCATCATCTCCGCACTGGGTACCGGCAACAAGCACGACGCATCCCTTCTCACGGTGACGGATATATCCAAAACCTGCGGCTGTGCGCTTGCGCGCGTTGTCAGGAAAGAGCTTCGCGCACGGGGCGTTGTGCACCATACTGTCGTATTCTCACCGGAGGAGCCGATGCAGGCACAGAAGCTTGAAGCGCCCCCTCCGGGGCGCAGAAGCGTACCCGGGTCACTGGTCTGGGTTCCGGCCTCGGCCGGTTTGCTGCTATGTCAGCACGTTGTTGAAGAGTTGATAAAGGAGGTGCCGCATGGAGGGGAGATATAAACCGCTGGCCGACGAGATAAGGCCGCACACGCTGGATGAAGTCGTGGGGCAGAAGCATATTCTGGGTTCAGGCGGAATGCTTCGCCGAATAATCGCAAGCGGGCAGATACCAAACATGATATTCTACGGCCCATCCGGCACCGGCAAAACCACCGTTGCCCGCATTATTGCAGAGCGCACTAACCGCACCCTGCGCAAGCTGAACGCCACCACCGCCGGTATATCTGACATCAAGAATATAATTGACGAGCTGGACACCTTCCTCACCCCGGGCGGCGTGCTGCTGTACCTTGACGAGATACAGTATTTCAACAAGAAGCAGCAGCAATCACTTTTGGAGTTTATCGAGGACGGGCGCATAACGCTTATCGCCTCCACCACGGAAAACCCGTATTTCTGCGTGTTCAATGCGATTCTCAGCCGCTCCACGGTTTTCGAGTTCAAGCCGGTTGCGCCGCGCGAGGTTGAAAAGGCCGTCATGCGCGCAATCGACATATGCAACTCGCGCCTTGACACTCCGCTGAGTGTTGAGGACGGTGTTTCATCGCGCATTGCCTCCGCCTGCGGAGGTGACGTGCGCAAGGCCGTGAACGCGGTGGAGCTGCTGTTCTCCGCGTGCGGAGACAGAACTGTGCTCACGCTTGATGACGCGCTTGCCATATCGCAGCGCAGCTCCATGCGCTATGACCGCGATGGGGATGAGCATTTTGACTGTCTGTCCGCGCTTATGAAGTCTCTGCGCGGTTCTGATCCTGACGCGGCTATGCACTATCTCGCGCGGCTGATAGAGGCGGGGGATCTTGTCGGGATATGCAGGCGGCTGCTGTGCTCTGCATCAGAGGATATCGGCCTTGCATACCCGCAGGCCGTGCCCATTGTTAAGGCGTGTGTGGACTCTGCATTACAGCTTGGTCTGCCGGAGGCGCGCCTGCCGCTTGCGGAGGCGGCGCTGCTGCTGGCCACCGCGCCGAAGTCCAACAGCGCGTATATGGCCATATCCGCCGCGCTTGATGATGTTCACGCCGGTCATGTCGGTCCGTTCCCGCGGCAACTTCAAAATGTCCACGCAGACGGCACCGGCTTTGAGCGGGAACAGGGTTATAAATATCCGCATGAATATGAGGGGCACTGGGTAAAGCAGCAGTATCTGCCCGATGACCTTAAAAACGCGCACTACTACACATATGGTGACAACAAGACCGAACAGGCCGCGCGCCGGTACTGGGAGGAGATAAAGAAGTAATGGATATTCAGGTCGGTGATATACTCACAATGAAAAAGCCCCACCCCTGCGGCAGTCGGGAGTGGGAGGTATTGCGCACGGGTGCAGATTTCAAACTGCGTTGCTGCGGCTGCGGACGCGAGTTTATGGGAGCACGGGCAAAGCTGGAGCGCAGCATCCGCGAGGTGCGCCGGTGAACTATGTGTACATTCTGCGCTGTGCTGACGGTTCGCTGTACACAGGGTGGACGAACGCACTGGAGCACCGCGTTGCCATGCACAGCGCCGGCCGCGGCGCGAAGTATACCCGCGCACACCTGCCGGTGGAGCTGGTTTATTACGAGACTTATCCCACGCGCGAGGACGCCATGCGCCGCGAATGGCAGATAAAGCATATGCCGCGCGCAGAGAAGCTTGAGCTTATTAAAGGGCAAGTGGAGGCATGAGACGGTGTTTTTCCATGGCTCCCTCTGATGAGGGAGCTGGATTGCGTTAGCTGACTGCTACGGCACGCAAGCGTCCTA
The DNA here is from genome assembly GCA_964495355.1 of uncultured Oscillospiraceae bacterium. GTDB lineage: Bacteria > Bacillota > Clostridia > Oscillospirales > Oscillospiraceae > Limivicinus. Next base: position 117 of record CAZBVU010000068.1, on the reverse strand, counting down.
GTCCTTTAGGGAGGGAGAGATTTTTAAGTCATGTACTTAAAAATTTGCGTTTCTCCTTATTCAAGGCTTTCTCTCCCTCCGGCAAAATCGTGGATTTTGCCACCTCCCTCATCAGAG
>CAZBVU010000067.1:0-4935 GCA_964495355.1 uncultured Oscillospiraceae bacterium | reverse complement strand
GACCCCACACGAAGGAGCCGACCATCGCCCAGCGGCGGCTGTTCAGGCACTGCACAAGCGATGCGCCTATGCCGCCCGCGCCGACAATACCGAGGGTGGTTGCATCCTTGAGGTTAATGTCAAAGCGGTAGATCGTGGTGGAGATGAAGCTTGCGGTAAGCTGAGGGATAACACCGTAGCGGATCTTCTGGAACGGGGTGCAGCCCATAGCGTCCAGACTTTCAAGGATGTGCGTGTCCAAGTCCTCAATGGCGGTGATATACATCTTGGATATCATGCCTATTGAACACACCGACTGTGTGATAACACCGCAGGCCGCGCCCGGGCCGGTCACGCGTATCCACATCAGCGCCCAAACGATGCTTGGTATGGTGCGTATCATCAATATCAGTATGCGCACAACGTACGCAATCGGCTTCGGCATGATGTTGAACGACGCGAGGAACGCAAACGGTATCGCCAGTATCGCGCCGAACAGCGTGCCCAGCACGGCGATCGCGATGGTCTGCAAGAGGAGGTAAGGTACGTCCGTCTCGCTCGTGCCGAACATAAGGTCAGTGTCGGGGTCAAATATACCGTGCACAACGCCCTTTGCAACCTGTGAGCCGGTCACGGTCAGACCGGTGTAGTTTATGTCCTGCGCCGACCAGCCGATCAGCGCCACAACTATCAGCACAATTATCATGTACAAAAGCCACTTGCGCGGGCGATTTGCGTACATTTCCGCAACTGTCAGCTTGCGGTCAAGGGTCTGTTCTATGCTCTCTATTGTTTTCTTCATATGTACGCTCCTTTCAGCTCAGCTTCTTGCGCAGATATTCGCTGAAGAAGTCGATAGCAACGACAACTACAAACAGGCTCAGCAGTACCATGCCAAGGCTGTTATAGTCGCGCCAGCCAATGCGCTCGTTTATCGTGATGCCAAGGCCGCCCGCGCCGACGTAGCCGAGTATGGCCGATGCACGCACGTTCATCTCAAAGCAGTAAAGGCTGTGGCTGAGATAAACCGGCAGTATCTGCGGCACACAGGCCGACCAGAACGCCTGGAACTTGTTCGCGCCCAGCGCTTCCATCGCCTCAAAGGGTCCCATGTCGATGGTCTCAATGCTTTCAAACAGCATCTTGGCCACAATGCCGAAGGTGAACAGTGCGATCGCGACCGTACCGGAGAACGTGCCCAGAGAGAATATCAGTGCGCACACCAGCGCGATTATAAGCGTGGGCAGCGTCCTTATAAGGCCGAGGATGAAGCGGAACAAGCTTACTATAACAACGCTGTGGTTAATGTTGCTGGACGAAAGGATCGCAACGGGCAGTGCCAGCGCACAGCCGATGACCGTGCCCAGAACGGACATCTTTATCGTGTCCAGCAGCGGGGAGACGACCTTGGGGAAGAATGACCAGTCAGGCTGGAATATCTTCTCCAGCAGGTCAAGCATCTTGCTGAACTTGCGCACGATAAGACCCATATCAAATTCGGTCATTTTCAGCGACCAGACTATCGCCAGCACCAGCAGCACCAGAATAAGCGGGGTGCGGCTGCGGCGGCGGATAACACTGTGTCCGTTTTCCAGCGTGATGGTCTGCGGCCGGAATATCTTGTCGTACAGTGTTTCCTTGATGACTACGGGGGTGTTCTCATCCATGGTCTCAGCCCTCTTTGCCGTTGGCAATGGCAGAATCGCTTTCGCCATCACCCATGGTGGGAACCTTTGTGCCGTTATAAACCTCGTCTATCTGCTCCTGCGTGATGGTGCTTGCAGGTCCGTCAAACACTATCTCGCCCGCGCGGATGCCGATAACGCGGTCACAGTATTTCAGCGCCAGGTCAACATGGTGGATGTTAAGCAGGATGCTGATCTTATATTCTTTATTTATGCGCACAAAGTCCTGCATAACCTGCTTTGCAGTGATCGGGTCAAGGGATGCAACCGGCTCATCCGCGAGGATGATTTTGGGGTTCTGGTTGAGGGTGCGCGCAAGGGCAACACGCTGCTGCTGGCCGCCGGAAAGCTGGTCGCAGCGGGTATAGGCCTTATCCAAAATGCCAACCTTGTCGAGGCTTTCAAGCGCGCGCATCTTCTGATCCTTGGTGAACACACCAAACAGCACACGCAGGAAAGACATATCCGGCACATCCGCAGTGAGAACGTTCTTGATGGCTGTGCTGCGCGTGACGAGGTTAAAGCTCTGGAATATCATGCCTACCTTGCGCCTGTATCTGCGAAGCTCCTTGCCGCGCAGAGAGTCCACATCCACACCGTCCACAGTCAGTTCACCCTTGGTGATATCGTGCATACGGTTGATGCAGCGGAGAATGGTGGATTTACCGGCGCCGGACAGACCGATGATGGCGACAAATTCGCCCTGCTCGATCTGCAAATTGATGTTTTTCAGGGCTGTAAAGCCGTTTGGATAAGTCTTATACACATTTTTGAATTCTATCATGCTGCGACTCTTTTCTCTAATAAATTTGGAAGCTGTATCATATTATAGTGCTCATAGGGGAAAAGCGCCCTGTGTAGCCAGGGCGCTTTTTAGTTGCGTCAGATTAAAATTACTCGGAAACTGCCTTCAGAGCGGCGCGTGCACCGTCATAGTCGGAGTCGACAGCGGTGGCATAGCCGGTGTGGCTGTAAACGTCGAAGATGGCCTTGCCTTCCTCGGTGTTGATGATGTTGATGAAGCAGTTCTGCAGTGCCTCAACGATCTCGGGGGTGTAGTAGGGGCTCTCCTTGGAGATTGCAACGGTGTCGTTGTAAATACCCTCGGTAACGCCGATAACGTTCAGCTCGTTCCAGATGGTCTCGCTACGGCCCATGCCCTGCTTGCCGGTCTCATCCTGCTGATCGGTCGGGAGCATCCAGCTTGCCTCGTAGTCGTTACGACCGTCGGCGTAGCACACGATGATGTCAACCTGCTCTGCTGCTGCATAGGAGAATGCAGTGCCGTAGCCGGAGTCGAGAGGAATAACGTTGCTCAGGTCAGCGATAGTCTTGCCATCGTAGTTGGCCATCAGCCACATGGAGGGGTAGATGTAACCAGCGGAGGAAGAGGTCTTCTGAACTGCCCAAGTTGCCTTGTCGAGGTCTTCCCAAGTGAGAGCTTCACCGGCGTTGACCTTTGCAGCCAGCTCCTTGCCGTATGCGGAGGGAGCAGCGTAGATCAGGGAGCGGTAGTAAGTGACCTGGGGGCCGTTCTTCTGGGTTGCGTTTGCTTCGCCGTTCCAGTCAGCGGGATTCTCGCTGTCGTTGGAAAGGCCGTTGCGGGTTGCGGTGAGGATAACGTCAACATCCTCAGAGTAGAGTGCGTAGGTGCCGCCGGGCAGCCAGCCGAGGTCGATAGAACCTGCGGACATAGCCTCGCCGGTTGCATCGTAGCTGGTACCAACAGTGATGTCAACTTCGTCGATGTCGTAACCGAGATTGCTCATCTCAGCCTTGACCAGCTCGGGAAGATTGGCAGTGCCGGCAATGATAACGTCTGCGTCCTTAGAGGGGACAAACTCAAGAGTCAGCTTGTCGAAGTGGGGCTTTTCTGCAACTGCTTCCTCAGCAGGAGCCTCTGCGGGAGCCTCAGCCGGTGCTTCTGCGGGAGCCTCGGTCTTGCCGCAGGCGCACAGAGCAAAGACCATCACGAGTGCGAGAAGAAGTGCGATAACCTTTTTCATCTTTGGAATTTCCTCCATTAAATATTTATATTCACGGCGAAAATCGCCTATGAATATCCAAAAATTTAACCTGTCTGCCGCATATTGGCAGGCATTGGGGCGTATCACGGCAAAAGCTGGCCGCTTATGCCCACACATTTCTAATTGTACCACGCTTTCGGTTTTAATACAAGCCCCTGCGTGGTTTTTTTGTCATTTCACAGCACCATGCTCTTTATCTTGCCGACGGATATGTACTTGTCCAACACGGCGCGCACGTCCGTGCCGACCTCAGCCTGTGCCGCGTCAAGGATGTTGGCCTTGACGTCCAGCCGATGCTCACCGTTGCCGAGGTCAGTCTCCTCGTAATAGTTCTCATACAGGCTCATGCTGCACACCTTAGTGTCGTAAAGCGTGCCTTTCAGCTCCTCCAGCGGGCAGCCGGGGAAGTTTATATTCCATATCTCGCCCACGCCCTGACCCTTTGCGATAAGCTCCTTTGTCAGGGGCAGCATATATTCCTCTGCCACGTCATAGCTTCCATCGTGCTGGGCAGAGAATGCGATGGCCGGTACGCCGTTCATCACCGCCTCCAGCGCGGCGCCGATGGTGCCGGAATACGCAATGTCATAGCCGGTGTTGTAGCCGTGGTTTATGCCGGAGAACACATAGTCCGGCTTTTCGGGCATGATGTGCGTCAGCGCGACCTTCACGCAGTCGGCCGGTGTACCTGTCAGGCTGTACGCCGCCTTTACATCGGCGGGTATCGTCCTCTCCTGCAAGGTGAGGTTATTAAATATAGTAAGGCGCTGTGACATGGCGCTGCACTGCCCTGCCGGTGCGCACACCCACACATCGCCCAATTTTGCGGCCATCCTCGCCAGCCGCCACAGTCCCTCGGACTCTATACCGTCGTCGTTTGCAATCAGGATCTTCAATCGTTTTTCGCCGTCCATTTTCATCTCATCCCTTCATATCATTTTCGCCCCATTCTACCACAGTTCGCGCATATAATGCAATTAGTGCAGGGAGATAAAAATACGCCGCGTTTTTTCTCAAAGGCTGTACAAGTTTTACGGCAGGGGTGCAAAATTGCGCCTAAAGCGGTCATTTCAGCCGTCTTTACCACACCGACTTCGGTACGCGAAGGAATTAAATGCTTTTTCTCGCGTCATTTGCGCAAAAAAACTCTTGACAAATCGAAAAAACGCAGTATAATAGCATATGCGTCTAGCGGGATTGTGTAAAGGTAGCACAGCGGACTCTGACTCCGTATGTGAGGGTTC
>CAZBVU010000066.1:0-5501 GCA_964495355.1 uncultured Oscillospiraceae bacterium | reverse complement strand
TCTCGGTGAGGGCCTTCTTGCAGTCCATCATGCCGACGTTAGTCATCTCACGGAGAGTCTTTACATCCTGAGCGGTAAATGCCATAGTGGTTTTCCTCCTGTATCGTTATTCATGACAAGGGGCTGCATAGCCGCCCCTTATCCATTAGTTTATATTATCGGATTATTCCTCGGTTGCCTCAGCAGCGGCGGCCTCAACAGCCTCGCCCTCGCCCTCGGCATCGACGCCCTGACGGCCTTCCTGCACGGCGTTTGCCATGGTGGCGGCGATCAGACGGATTGCGCGGATAGCGTCATCGTTTGCGGGGATAACGTAATCGACCTCATCGGGGTCGCAGTTGGTGTCAACGATAGCAACGATGGGGATGTGCAGCTTGCGTGCCTCTGCGATTGCGTTGTGCTCCTTGCGGGGGTCAACAACGAACAGTGCGCCGGGGAGCTTCTTCATGTCCTTGACGCCGCCAAGGTACTTCTCAAGCTTCTCCATCTCGCCGAGATGCTTCATAACTTCCTTCTTGGGCAGCATATCGAAGGTGCCGTCCTCCTGCATCTTCTTGAGCTGAGCAAGGCGATCAACGCGGGTGCGCATGGTCTTGAAGTTGGTGAGCATACCGCCCAGCCAACGAGCATTGACATAGTACATACCAACGCGGGCTGCCTCTTCCTTAACAGCATCGGTCGCCTGCTTCTTGGTGCCGACGAAAAGGATGCTCTGACCGTTTGCAGCGAGATCACGAACGAAGCTGTAAGCTTCCTCGAGCTTCTTCACGGTTTTCTGCAGGTCGATGATGTAGATGCCGTTACGCTCACAATAGATGTACTCGGCCATCTTGGGGTTCCAGCGACGGGTCTGGTGACCAAAGTGGACACCGGCTTCCAGAAGCTGCTTCATGGATACTACTGACATTTCATTTCCTCCAAATTTTTGTTTTTTCCTCCGGAGATTTCAACCCCTCCACCAAGTCGGAAAGCCCGACCACATGGGGGAAAGTCCATCCCCGTGCGAAATGCTCTGATATGATACCAGATTTATCACTGAAATGCAAGAGTTTTCTTAGTATTTTCCACGTTTTTTGCGATTATTTTTTCTTTTGCCGTACCAGTGGGGAGGTGCGGCACATACTATAATTATTATTTCCCTCAGCATATCTCTTTTTCCGCACGTAATCATTATGCATATCGCGTGCATTATTCACCGCTCGCGCATAACGCATACCAGATGAATATATTCATAATAATATGCATGAATTATTTATCCCTGTTCATTTTCACTGCCGCGCAGCGCAGAAACCGCGAAAACGCCGCTGATTTCAGCAGTTATTTTGCACAACGCACCCCATGGATAAAAAAGGTTCAATCGCCAATATTCATAAAATGCAGATATTGGTGAATATTTTTGCAATTTCCCTGTTGACAGGTGTGCATATTTATGCTATCATTCGCAGCGTAGTCAAATAAAAATTCATTTCACCTTAAATGGAGGAAGACAAAATGAAAAAGATGAATAAAATCCTTTCCCTCGCAATGGCACTCATGATGGTGCTTGCACTCTGCGCTTGCGGTTCTACCGCAGCTACCCCCGCCGCTCCCGCTGCTCCTGCCGAGGCCGCTGAAGCCCCCGCCGCCCCCAGCAACGCCCTTGAAAAGATCAAGGCCGAAGGCGTTCTGTACGTTGCCCTCTCCCCCGACTTTGCGCCGATGGAGTTTGTGGATGCGTCCAAGTCCGGCCAGGATCAGTTCGTTGGCTTTGACGTGACGCTCTCCAAGTACCTCGCCGACTACCTCGGTGTTGAGCTGGTTATCGAGCCGCTGAGCTTTGACGCCTGCCAGACCGCCGTTTACACCGGTTCCGTGCCCATGTCCATCTCCGGCTTCTCCTGGACTGAGGAGCGTGCAGAAAACTACGAGTTGAGCGATGAATACATCGCCGGTGAGAATGAGACCGAGCAGGTCATCCTCATAAATGCCGCCGATGCTGAAAAGTACACCAGCGCAGAAGACTTCGCCGGTCTTGATGTCGGCGCACAGATCGCATCTCTCCAGATGAATCTCCTCACCGAGCAGATCCCCGACGCCAACCCCATCACCATCGGTGACATCAACACCGGTATCCTTGAGCTCAAGAGCGGCAACATCGTTGGCCTTGCAGTTGCCAAGGGCAATGGTGAGTCCATCATGGCCTCCAACCCCGACCTCGTTATCTGCGATTGGCAGTTTGACGTTAGCGCCGAGAGCGAGAACAACGTCATCATGATAACCAAGGGCGAGACCGAGCTGCTTGCAGTCGTGAACGAGGCACTTGCCCAGGCCAAGGCCGAGGGTCTGTACGGTCCCTGGTACGAGGAAGCCAAGGCACTGGCACTGTCTGACAGCGCAACCGAGGTCACCATGGAGGATTCCGCCGCAGGTTGATCTCACGGCGCACCGCCAAGCAAAATGATTATCCGCCGCAGGGCGAACAGCCCTGCGGCAATCCCATGACATAAAAAGAGGAGAACCGCCATGACCTTCATCAGTCTTGACAATATAATAAAGCTGCTGACAAAATACTGGGATAAGTTTTTGATAGACGGCGTGTCGTACACCATGCTGCTGGCCGCGATAACGGTCACCTGCGGCGCAGTGCTGGCGTGTCTGCTGGCCGGTATGAAAATGTCAAAGATCCCGCCCATACGCTGGATCGCCGCGGCGTACATAGAGATAATCCGCGGCACACCCATGTTGCTACAGCTATACTTTTTCTACTTTGCCCTGCCGATGATCGTGCCGATTCTCAACAAGCAGAAATTTGCCTGCATCGCCATCGCGCTTGTGTGCAACAGTGCCGCCTACGTCTCCGAGGTTATCCGTTCCGGTCTGCAATCGGTTGACATTGGGCAGACAGAGGCCGCGCGAAGCCTCGGCATGAACAGCACGCAATGTATGTGGCATATCATCGTGCCGCAGGCGCTGCGCACCATTCTCCCCGCACTCGGCAACGAGTTTATCATGATCGTGAAGGACACATCACTTGCCTCCACGTTCTTTATCGGGGATCTTATGACCCAGTGCCTCATCGTCAAGGGCGCGACCTATCTGCCGATAGAGCCGCTCGTGATAGTGGGTGTGATATACTTTATTATGACCTTTGCGCTCAGCAAAATATTCGGTCATTTTGAAAGGAAGATGAGCTGTGCAGACAGGTGAGAAGCTTATAGAGGTAAAAGACCTCAAAAAATATTATAACGGTGAGAGTGTCAAGGCTCTGCGCGGTGTCAGCCTTGACATCAACAAGGGCGATGTTATCGTCATCATAGGGCCGTCCGGCTCCGGCAAGTCCACATTCCTGCGCTCGCTCAACCTCCTTGAGCAGCCCACTGCCGGCAGTGTCTTCTTTGAGGGCGTAGATATCACGAAGAAAAAGGACGCAAACGGCAAGAAGATCGACATCGACAAGTACCGTCAGAAGATGGGCATGGTGTTCCAGCACTTCAACCTTTTCCCGCACAAATCCGTGCTGGACAATATGACCATTGCGCCCACCCTCGTCAAAAAGGTGGACAAGGCCGTGGCAGAGACCAAGGCGCACGAGCTTTTGCAGCGTGTCGGCCTTGACGACAGAGCGGACGCCTACCCTGCCCAGCTATCCGGCGGGCAGAAGCAGCGTGTGGCCATCGTGCGTGCCCTCGCCATGGAGCCGGAGGTCATGCTGTTTGACGAGCCTACCAGTGCGCTTGACCCCGAGATGGTCGGCGAAGTGCTGGATGTTATGAAAAAGCTGGCGAACGAGGGTATGACCATGGTTGTCGTGACGCACGAAATGGGCTTTGCCCGCGAGGTCGGCAACCGCGTTGTGTTTATGGACGAGGGGCAGATCGTGGAGGAGGGTACGCCCGATGAGATATTCACCTCCCCCAAGAGCCCGAGACTGCAGGATTTTCTATCCAAGGTGCTGTAATGAACGATATTAAGAAAACGGCGCTTGAATCCGTTGATTCAAACGCAGAAATATACAACACTATATCTGACACCATATGGGACGCGCCGGAGCTTTCACTAAAGGAGTTCAAGGCCACCGAGATATATTGTGACGCGCTGGAAAAGCTGGGCTTCACGGTTCAGCGCAAGCTATGCGGTATTGACACGGCCTTTTCCGGCACATTCGGTTCCGGTCACCCCATAATCGGCATACTCGGTGAATTTGACGCGCTGTCCGGCCTTTCTCAGGAATGTGGCGCGACCGCGCACACGCCGATAGTTGAGGGTGCATCCGGACATGGCTGCGGACATAATATGCTGGGCGCAGGTTCGCTTGCAGCCGCGTGTGCGGTAAAAGAGTACCTTGCCGCCACCGGAAAATCCGGCACGGTGATATACTATGGCTGCCCCGGCGAGGAAGGCGGCGCCGGCAAGGCGTTTATGGCGCGCGAGGGGCTGTGGTACGGCCTTGATGCAGCGCTATCCTGGCACCCAAGCGACACCAATGAGAACTCCACCGGCACAAATAACTCCTGTATACAGGTGCTGTATAAGTTCAAGGGTGTTCCCGCACACGCGGCGGGCGATCCGTACAACGGGCGCAGCGCACTGGACGCGGTGGAGCTTATGAACATCGGCGTACAGTTTCTGCGCGAGCATATGACGGAAGACTGCCGCATACATTACGCCATCACCGATGCCGGCGGCATATCGCCGAACGTGGTGCAGTCCAAGGCGGATGTGCTGTACATGGTGCGCGCCAACAAGGTCGCAGATTCAGTGAAGCTTCAGGCGCGGGTTGACGATATCGCCAAAGGTGCTGCGCTCATGACAGGTACGGAATATGACCGCGTTTTCATAGACGGCACAGCGGAGACCCTGCCCAACTACACACTTGAAAAGCTGGTGCACACCTGCTTTGAGGAGATCGGCGTGCCGCAGTATACCGAGGATGAGCTGCAATTTGCCGCCAAGCTGAAAGATACCTTCCCGCCCATCCACATAAAGCCCGGCATAGGCGCGAATTTCAGCGCGGAGATTGCGGAAAAGGTCACCGTGCTGAGCGAAAACGCCACAAAACCTATGAACGACTTTCTCATGCCGCAGTTTTCCGGTGAGTGCTTTATACCCGGCAGTACGGACGTGGGTGATGTAAGCTGGCAGACCCCGACCGCACAGATATATGTCGCGGCGTGGCCGTCCGGCGCGCCGGGTCACTCGTGGCAGGTCGTCTCCTGCGGCAAGACAGGTCTTGCGCACAAGGCGATAAATTGCGCCGGTAAGGTGCTTGCCTCCGCCGCGATCGAGCTTATTGACGACCCTGCACTTCTGGAAAAAGCGAAAGAGGAGCATAAAAAGCGCTCCGCCTCAGGTTACGTCTGCCCCATCGAACCCGATGCCGTCCCCACCGCCATATAAGCTGAGGGATTAAATGAATTTTTGATTATAAACATTTCACAAGGCGTGCTGCGGTGTGCAGCACGCCTTGTCAGTCTGTCAAAGAACTATACAAGCGCCCCCGTTTCTGGTAAAATAGGAACGGG
>CAZBVU010000065.1:0-5551 GCA_964495355.1 uncultured Oscillospiraceae bacterium | reverse complement strand
CACTGCACCCTGCTGTTTTTTTATATGATATCATTCTTCTTTTTTCTTTTTGAACACGAATATTTTGCTCAGCACATAGTTGCCGACAAAAACAAGAACGGACTTGATAAACCACGTCATATACACATTCACGCCCAGAACCGTGCCCATAAGCTGAGTTACGCCCCAGTCCATGCCCAGCGTTGCAAGGCGCGACGCGACAAAGCCGCTGGCCTCAGCCAGGATATTGGGGTTCTTGCTCTGGAAAACGAATTTCCTGTTGGTGGGGTAGGCAAACGCCACGCCCGCGACCCAGTCCACAATGGACAGCACCGTGTTCTGTGCAAAGCTTGGATATGCCGTGCCGTCAAAGAATATATAGTTAAACCCGAAGCGAGCCAGCGCCGCGACCAGCGTTGTCAGGCAGCCGACCACGAAGTACACTATAAATTCTCTGTATTTTTTCAAAAGCGCAACTATCTTATCTTTCATTTGTTCTCTCCCTGCTTTTCTCCTATGGTTTTGGAAATGATGTAGCGCGGCCGACCCTTTATCTCGTCATAAATGCGCGCAATGTAGTAGCCCACAATGCCAAGACTCAGCATTATCACGCTGCTGGAAAACAGCAGCAGCACTATCACCGTTGTGAACCCGCCCAGCGCCTGACCGGTCAGCTTCTGCACAAGGGATATTATGCTGAACACCACCGCCACAATGAACATCACCAGCCCCAGCACCGTCACAAGGTGCAGCGGCGCAGAGGAGAACGACCCTATGTTGGTTATCGCGTACTTTATCAGTGACTTTGTTGACCACTTGCTCTCACCCTCGGTGCGCTCCCGCACGGAGTAGTATACTGTGGCTTTTTTGAAGCCCACCCAGAACGACAGTGCGCGGAAGAACACATTCCTCTCCGGCAGCTTGTTCAGCGTGTCAACTACCTTGCGATCCAGCAGCTTAAAGTCAGAGGAGGAGGACATATCCATACCGGTGGCGCGGCTGATCAGCCCATAGAAGCTGTTCGCGGCGAATTTGTGGAAGCCGGATTCCTCTCCGCGATCTTCCTTCACGCCCTCAATAACCTCGTACCCTTCCTCCCAGAGGCGGTACATCTCCACTATCTTCTCCGGCGGATGCTGCAAATCGCAGTCCAGCACCACGCAGCAGTCCCCCGTGGCCTTTTCAAGTCCGGCAAACATTGCGGCCTCCTTGCCGAAGTTGCGGCTGAAATGCACACCCACAACATTCGGGTGTGTCGCGGCGGCGGCGGTTATGTTTTCCCAGGTATCGTCCCTTGACCCGTCATCCACAAACAGTATCTCATTATCTATTTTTGCTTCACCGAGGATGCGCGATATAGTGTCCGCGGCGGTGGATATCATTTTTTCCTCATTGTATGCGGGCAAAATAACAGACAGCATATTGTTTTCCTCCTCTTATTTTGTGAGAAGATATACCGCGGAAAAGCCGTTTGAATACAGCTTCTCAGCGCCTGTATACCCTGTGCTTTCTTCAAGCTGCGCGACAACCAGCGCATCGTCATAGCCGCTGGCCCACTGCTTGCTTATGTCTATGAAAACGACCGTCTCCTCCGCCGTGCCGATATAATCCAGCATAGTGTCTGACGCGGTGTCGTTCGTGACAAGAAAATCGTCAAAGCACATGAGCTGAAGCATATCAAAGGTGATGGGAGAGAAGTAGTTATCGTCAATATACACGCAGGGCGCGTCACTGTGCGCAGTCAACAGCGCATCATAGTCGCTGTATTCGTCAAAAAGATAGTCCGGCGCGAGACTCCTCGCCTGCCACAGCGCAATAAGTGCAACAGCCGCGCCGACTGCCAGCCTTGCCTTTTTGTTATCCTCCAGCGCCTTTATGCCGTTTTCCGCAAGGTGCAGCAGCAAGCACACAAACAGCAGCAGCATCGGCACGATGTTGTAGATATATCTTATCTCGCTCACCGGTGAGATTATCGCAACCACAACAAAACTCACCGCCGCCGGAAGCGCAAGCACCAGCGCATCAAGCTTAATTCGCTCCTCGCGCCACGCCGCCGCGATCCCCTTGCAGCCCACCACACAGGCCGCCGCAATGATGAGCGCGGAGTATATAATGCCCTTCATGCGGTGTGTGGAATCGCCGATGAATATATTGAGCCGCTGGGCATACTGCCACACACTTTTCAGGTTTTCCACCGCATTCCCGCCAGAGACGAGTGCATCCGCAAAAAGCTGATCCATGCAGGCCGGAAACGCCGGCAGCAGGCACAGTGCCCCCGCCAGTGCACACCCGGCAAATGCCAGCAGCGCGCGCCATTCCTTTTTCACCAGCGCATATATCACATACGCGCCGCACGCGAAAAAGGCGTAGAACACATAGTAATACTGCGTCATAAGCCCGCAGAAAATCGTAAATCCAATGGCTGGGCAGAGGCGAAGCCTCTTTGTGCGCATAAGCCGCGCGATAAGGTATGCCAGCAGCACTGTAAAGAGCGTCAGCAGCATATACATTCTTATCATCAGCATGGTGGAAAGGCCAATGGTGCTCAACCCATACAGCAGCACGGCAGACACTGCATTCAGGCGGCTGTCAAACAGCAGCAGCACCAGCTTGTACAGCAGTATCAGCGTGATAACGTATATTATAAGGTTGAGTATCAGCCCTATCCACATTGAAAAGTGCCCCACGCACAGTGACGATGCAAAATTGAGCAGCCAGTAGTAGAGCGGCGGATGAACATCCATGGTCTGGTTATAGTATACAGACCCCGCCGCAAACCAGTCATCATCCACCACTGCGAGATAATCAACCAGCTCATCGCGGGTGAATACCTCGTCTATCATATTGCCCATTTTCAGGTTGGTGACATAAGGGGCATAGTAGCTGTTTGCAAGGCCGTAGGAGTATATCTCGTCAATAAACATCCCCTCTTTGCGCGTGCAGAACAGCAGACATACCGAGCATATTATGACGAGCGCCAGCATCAGCGCGCCGTATTTTTTCACACAGCTTTTCACAATAATACTCCATCATATATTATTTATCATATTATTATACGACAACCCGCCTGTTTTAGCAAGCAGGAAATATGAGCAGGGGCGGAAAGTGCAGCCGCCCCGCGCCCCCTCCGATAAGTTTTTGCGTATCTGCCCATTTTCGTACAATATTAACTAAAATTTTATGCCCTATCCCTGTTTACAATCTGACGGAATAATGTTAAACTATCCATATCTACATGGTGATTATGTATAATGTCAAATTATGCGTATATTACCTGAGGATACGCACAGTTATTATTTTATAATGGAGATGAATATAGAAATGCAGAGACACTTCAAAACAATGGACGGTAACAATGCTGCCGCCCATGTATCCTACGCATTCACAGAAGTCGCAGCTATCTACCCCATCACCCCATCCAGCCCCATGGCTGACTATGTTGACCAGTGGTCCGCTGCCGGCAGAAAGAACATCTTCGGCACCACTGTCAAGGTTCAGGAAATGCAGGCTGAGTCCGGCGCCGCCGGTGCAGTTCACGGCTCTCTCAACGCCGGTGCACTGACCACCACCTACACCGCATCTCAGGGTCTGCTTCTGATGGTTCCGAACATGTACAAGATCGCAGGCGAGCTGTTGCCCACAGTTTTCCACGTTTCCGCACGTACAGTCGCCAGCCACACCCTGAACATCTTCGGTGATCACAGTGACGTTATGGCATGCCGCCAGACCGGTTTCGCTATGCTGGCTGAGTCTAACGTTCAGGAAGTTATGGACCTCAGCCCCGTGGCACACCTTGCCGCTATCAAGGGCCGCGTTCCGTTCGTCAACTTCTTTGACGGCTTCCGCACCTCTCACGAGCTTCAGAAGATCCAGGTTTGGGATTACGAGGATCTCAAGGACATGGTCGATATGGACGCTGTCAAGGCATTCCGCGCCCGCGCCCTCAACTCCGAGCATCCCACCATGCGCGGCTCTCACGAGAACGGCGACATCTTCTTCCAGAACCGTGAAGCTTCCAACAAGTACTATGAGGCAGTTCCCGGCATAGTCGAGGAGTACATGGGCAAGATCAATGCCAAGCTCGGCACTGACTACCAGCTCTTCAACTACTACGGTGCTCCCGATGCAGAGCGCGTCATCATCGCAATGGGCTCTATCTGCGACGTCGCAGAGGAAGTTATCGACTACCTCACCGCACAGGGCGAGAAGGTCGGCCTTGTCAAGGTTCGCCTGTTCCGTCCGTTCTGCCCGGACAAGCTCATCGCCGCTATCCCCGCCACTGCAAAGAAGATCGCCGTCCTCGACCGCACCAAGGAGCCGGGCGCACAGGGCGAGCCTCTCTACCTCGACGTTATGACCGCTCTTGCCAACGCCGGCAAGTCCGACATTCAGGTTATCGGCGGCCGCTACGGTCTCGGTTCTAAGGATACTCCTCCTGCTTCCGTGTTCGCTGTTTACAACGAGCTGAAGAAGGCCGAGATGAAGCGCCAGTTCACCCTGGGCATCATCGACGACGTCACCAACATGTCCCTTGAAGAGGGTCCCGCACCCAGCACCTCCGTTCCCGGCACTATCGAGTGCAAGTTCTGGGGTCTCGGCGGTGACGGTACCGTTGGCGCAAACAAGAACTCCATCAAGATCATCGGTGACCATACCGATAAGTTCGTTCAGGCATACTTCCAGTACGACTCCAAGAAGACCGGCGGCGTTACCATCAGCCATCTGCGCTTTGGTGACAAGCCCATCAAGAGCCCGTACTACATCAACAAGGCTGACTTTGTTGCCTGCCACGTTCCCTCCTACATCACCAAGCACTTCCCCATCGTGCGTGATGTCAAGCCGGGCGGTGTTTTCCTCGTCAACTGCCAGTGGGATCTCGCAGAGCTGGAGCATCACCTCGATGCAGCTTCCAAGCGCTACATTGCAAACAACAACATTCAGCTTTACATGATCAACGCAATTGACCTTGCCAAGAAGATCGGCATGGGCAAGCGCACCAACACCATCCTCCAGTCCGCATTCTTCTCTCTGGCAAAGGTTCTGCCTGAAGAGGATGCACTCAAGTACATGAAGGATGCTGCTCTCCACTCCTACCTCAAGAAGGGTCAGGATATCGTTGACATGAACTACGCCGCCATTGACGCCGGTGCTACCGCATACGTCAAGGTCGAAGTTCCCGAGGCATGGAAGAACGCCGAGGATGTATGCGAGTGCACTGAAGAGACCGGCAGACCCAAGACCGTCAAGATGGTTCGCTCCATCCTTGATCCCGTCGATAAGATGGACGGTGACTCCCTGCCCGTTTCCGCATTCGTTGACCACGCTGACGGCACCTTTGAGCTGGGCGCCTCCGCATACGAGAAGCGCGGCATCGCCGTCTCCGTTCCCAAGTGGGATGCCGAGAAGTGCGTACAGTGCAACCAGTGTGCATTCGTCTGCCCGCACGCCACCATCCGTCCCTTCGCACTGACCGCTGATGAGGCTGCTGCTGCCCCCGCGCAGACCAAGCTTGCTGAGATCAAGGCCGGCAAGGGCAAGGGCGAGTACAAGTTCGCCATGGCCGTCTCCCCGC
>CAZBVU010000064.1:0-5926 GCA_964495355.1 uncultured Oscillospiraceae bacterium | reverse complement strand
CTTATCATCCACTCAATTAAAACTATCCGCGGTGGCGGTGAAGATGCGGTCGATGCGCGCTTTTAGCGCGGCGTTGTCGGCGCTTTCAAGCTGTGGGTCATCAGCAAGCAGACGCACTGCCTCCTGCTGGGCGTTTTGCAGCATATTGACGTCAGCACCGAGATCGGCAACGTGCATCTCCGGCAGACCGTGCTGGCGCGAGCCGAAGAAATCGCCCGGACCGCGCAGACGCAGATCCTCCTCTGAAATCTTGAAGCCGTCATTCGTGCGCGTCATAATTTTAAGCCGCGCCCGTACCTCTTCACTGTCATTATCCGACACCATCACGCAGTAGCTCTTGTGCTGGCCACGGCCAACACGACCGCGAAGCTGATGCAGTTGACTGAGGCCAAAGCGCTCTGCATTTTCTATTATCATAAGCGCTGCATTCGGCACGTCAACGCCGACCTCGATCACCGTTGTGGCCACAAGCACATCAATTTCACCGGCGACGAAGGCCGCCATGCGGCTGTCCTTATCGCGTGGCTTCATCTTGCCGTGGACGCACTCCACGCGCAGATCAGGGAAAACACCGGCAAGCTCACGCGCGTGCTCCTCAGCGGATTTCAGCGGCATACTAAGCTCCTCATTATCTTCCACCATCGGACACACGACAAACACCTGCCGCCCCTCACCGGTCAGTTTACGGATAAACCCGTTCAGCCGCGCACGATAGCTCTCGTTCACGGCGAAGGTGTCCACCTTTTGCCTGCCCGGTGGCAGCTCGTCCAGTATTGACACGTCCAGATCGCCGTATATTATCAGCGCAAGCGTGCGCGGTATAGGCGTTGCCGACATTACCAGAACGTGCGGCTTTGCACCCTTTGAAATCAGCGCTGAGCGCTGATTTACGCCGAAGCGGTGCTGCTCATCTGTTACGACAAGCGCCAGACGCTTATATTCAACATCAGGCGAGAACAGGGCGTGCGTGCCGATGACAAGATCCACCTCACCCGACAGCAGCGCAGCCTTAACCGCGCGCTTGTCCTTCACGCTCATTGAGCCGGTCAGCTTCATTATGCGCATACCCAGCGGCGCAAGGAACTCAGAAAGGTTTACATAATGCTGCTCCGCCAATATTTCAGTCGGCGCCATGAATACGCTCATGTACCCGCTTTGCCAGGTCTGCCATATCAGCGCGGCGGCAACAAGCGTTTTGCCGCTGCCAACGTCACCCTGAAGCAGCCTGTTCATCACGCTGCCGGAGGACATATCTTTAAGTGCCTCCTGCACAGCTCGGCGCTGTGCACCGGTGGGAGAAAAGGGGAGTGTGGAAAATAGCTTTTCCGTGTCAGCAGGGGTGATAACGATGCCGCCGTCATTCGTGCGCTCACGCCGCATTGTGCCCAGCGCACAGGCAAGAACAAAAAGCTCCTCAAATATCATGCGCCTGCGCGCCAGCTCCAGCGCCTCAAAATCGGCGGGAAAGTGTATGTTTTCGTATGCGTAGCGCGCCTGAACAAGGCCGTTGCGCTCGCGCACAGCCTGCGGCAGAATGTCCGGCACACGGCCTGCACATTCGTTCAGCCCCTGCCTGATGGCCTGCTGCATCACACGTTGACTCAGCCCGGCGCACACCCTGTATATGGGCACAATATGACCGGTCACGCCGTTTACAGTACCCTCACGTTCATACACGGGGTTTGCCATACTGCGGCGCGTGCCGTTCTGCTCCAGCTTGCCATAGAACACCAGCGTGTCGCCGCGATTGATGTTATCCTTAACATAATTCTGGTTAAAATATGTTATGTCAACTGAACCGCTGTCGTCCACAGCGCGGAACTTTACAAGCTCCATCCCACGGCGGATGCGAACAAGGTGCGGTGTATCAGCGACCGTGGCAAGTATGCACACGCTCTCACCGGGCATAGCCTCCGCAATGAGGCACATCTGACTGCGATCCTCATATTTGCGGGGAAAGTATGATATCAGGTCATAGAGAGAAAAGACGCCAAGCTTATTCAGAGCCAGCGCCTTTTTCTCGCCTATACCTTTTATGTATCGAACATCGGTATTAAGCTCAGCCATTATTCAACAAATTTCAGTCCGTAATTTTCGTTGGTTAGTGTGAATTCTTCAATAAGTCCCTTGGTGCAAATGATCTGGCTGTCCGCGTTCACCAGTATCATTTCAAAGCCGCCATAGGTGCGCCAGTAATTGATTGCGCGGGTCTGACCCAGCACGAACATTGCCGTGGACAGGCAGTCGGCCAATGTACCGTCCTCACAGATGATGGTGACGGATTTCAGCGCGTTTGTGACAGGGTAGCCGGAGGTGGGGTTGATGATGTGCTGATAGGTCGAGCCGCGCGAATCGGTGAAGTTGCGCTGGTATCCGCCGCTTGTAACGACTGCCGTTTCGCCCACACTGACAACGCCGAGATAGCTGCTGGTGTTGTTCGGGTCCTGCACGGCAACGTTCCAGTTTGAACCGTCCGGCTTGAGGCCGAGCGTCTGCACATTGCCGCCAAGTGAGATGATGCCGCTTGTCACGCCGGCCTGACGCATGGCCTCCACTGCATTGTCAGCCGCACAGCCCTTGGCAACAGAGGCAAAGCTCATCTCACCGTAAGAGGGGATGGTGACGGAGTATGATCCGGAGGCGGGGAAGCTTGTCAGCACCAGCTTGTCAAAGCACAGCCGCGCCAAATCCTGCGCGATCTCGTCAGCAGTCGGCACATAGTACTTCCCGTCGATAAAGCCCCAGCGCTTGACCAGCGGATAAATCGTCAGGTCGAGGGCACCCTCACTCTGCGTGTACACTGTGTGGGCGGTGCTTATCATCTTGGCAATCTGGCCGGATATGACCGTTCCCGCGCCCTGCGCGTGGTTAATGGCATATACCGTGCTTGTGTTAAGCTCAGGGTCGAGGGCGGCGTCCATGGACATTATTATGCTCTCTGCCGCGGTGAGACCGGCATCTGCCTGCTTGCCGTAGGCTGTCAGCGTCATCACAGTGTCCATCGCGTACACCTCGCGCTGTGTTTCGCGCGTCTCGCCGCATCCCGCAAGTGGGACCAGCATGGCCGCGCACAACAGCACGCAAATGAGCTTATAAAAGATTCTTGTGTGCTTCATAAAACTCGTTATAATCCTTTAACATATATTTCAGCAGTTTGGGCGTGTCAAGCTGATAGGGGCAGCGGATGCTGCACTTGCCGCAATCAACGCACTCGCTGATTTTGTTCATTTTTGCGCGCCATTCCTCGGTCATATACTGCTGCCACGGTGAGCGGCGCAGCAGCATATTCATCCTCGCGCAGTTGCGGATCTCAATGCCGACAGTGCACGGCATACAATACCCGCAGCTTCTGCAAAAGCTGCCGGACAGCTCTGCACGGTCGGCCTTTATAACGGCGCGCAGCTCATCATCCAGCTTTGGATCCTCCTCGCTGAGCGCCAGCCACTGTTCAAGCTCCTCAAGGCTCTGTATGCCCCAGATGGGAACAACATTGTCGTACTCATTCATGAAGGCGTGGCAAGCCCTTGCATTCGTGCCGAGAAGTCCTCCCGCAAGACCTTTCATCGCGATATAACCCATGTCAGCCTCTGCACAGCGGGAGGCGAGGTCGAGGTCGCGCATGGAGGATATGTAGCTGAAAGGAAACTGCAGGGTCTCAAAATTGCCGCTGGCAATGCAGCGCTCTGCAACGTCTATCCTGTGCGAGGTGACACCGATATGCCCTATCCAGCCGCGCGCCTTTGCCTCCAGCGCACCGGCCATCGCGCCGTTTTCATCCTCAGGGTCGGGGACGGCTGTGACCTGATGAAGCTGGAAAAGGTCAATATAATCTGTTTTCATCATGCGCAGACTATTCTCAATATGCTCCAACACGCCTTTTTTATCGGTCGCGGCGCTCTTGGTAGAGATAATTATCTTGTCGCGCACATCGGACAGCGCAAGTCCGATTTTGCGTTCACTGTCGGTGTAGGCGTTGGCAGTGTCAAAGTAGTTTATGCCGCCCTCATATGCCGCGCGAAGAAGCTTCACGGCGTACGCCTCATCACAGCGCTGCACCGGCAGGCAGCCCATAGCGGGCTTGGAAACGATAAGATCAGTCTTGCCAAGTCTTACATATTTCATGAATTTACCCTCCGTTGTGCTATTTTGCCGATATTATAGCAGAAAAACCGCACTGTGTAAAGTCGTAGCGCGGTTTAGAGTGTGCGTTTAGGGCAATATTTAGTGTTGACTTAACGTTTTCGGCGATTATAATTATAATATATACTTGCCTATGAGGAGATAATAATGATCCTATCCGAAAAGCATCAGCTTGCGCAGGCGCGCTTTCGCGCATTTGCGGAAAAAGAGTTCACACAGCCGATTGTAGAGCGGCTTGATGATACAGGGGCGTTTGACTGGGGCATATATAATAAACTGGCCGAGGCCGGATTCATGGGTGTAAAGATACCGGCAGAGTACGGCGGTCAGGGTGGGGACTGGCTCAGCTATGTGCTGATGCTGGAGGAGTTTGCACGCGTAAGCCCTGTGCTGTCCATCTACGCAAATACCTCCAATTCCCTGGGCGCAGGGCCGCTGCTCGCGTGTGCGGACGAAAACCAGCGCATGAAATACCTGCCGGATGTCGCCGCCGGTAAAACGCTGCTGTCATTTTGCCTGACAGAACCGGATGCCGGTTCTGATGCAGGCGGGGTTACGACCACTGCGGCAGACTGCGGCGATTACTTCCTCTTAAACGGCCGCAAACGCTTTGCTTCCGGTGCACCGATGGCGAACTATGCCCTCGTATTTGCGCGCACGGATGCAGCACAGCGCGGCAACAAGGGCATATCGCTGTTTATCGTGGACATGACCCTTGCGGGTGTAACTTGCGGCGCGGAAGAGGACAAAATGGGCATACGCGGCTACCCCACCGGTGACATATACTTTGACAATGTGCGCGTTGAGAGGGATTGCCTGCTGGGACCGCTGCACGGCGGCTTTGCTGCCGCAATGAAAACGCTGGACGGCGGGCGGCTGGGCATTGCGGCACAGGCACTGGGCATTGCGCAGGGCTGTCTGGATGAGGCTATAGCCTATGCAAAGCTGAGGCGGCAGTTCGGCAGACCTATTGGGCAGTTCGAAGGTGTCAGCTTCATGCTGGCGGATATGGCCACTGAACTGCAAGCTGCGCGCGAGCTGGTGTACAGCACCGCCGTGCTGAAAGATACCGCAAGCCCTGAAACAAGTATGCGCTGTGCAATGGCAAAATATTTCGCCTCTGAGATGTGCAACCGCGTGGCGTATAAGGCTGTGCAGATACACGGCGGCTACGGCTACATAAAGGGCAGTAAGGTGGAGCGCCTTTACCGTGACGCGCGCATAACCACCATATACGAGGGAACGTCGCAGATACAGCAGATGGTAATTTCCAATAACCTGCTGAGAGATAGTGCGCCTGTCTCCGCGGAGAATATAAAAGCGGCTGACGATATCAGCGGTGCGGAGGTCGTGGTCGCGGTCGGTATGGGCATAAAAAAGGACAGTGAAACCGGCATTAAACTGGCGCAGGATTTGGCGGACGCACTGGGCGGCGCTGTGGGCTGTACGCGTGATGTGGTGCGCGAGGGCTGGATGGATGAAAAATATATGATAGGCCAGACTGGTAAAGCCGTGCATCCGAAAATATACATTGCACTGGGCATATCCGGCGCGGCGCACCATCTTGTCGGCGTAAAGGCTGAGCGGATTGTGGCGGTCAATGCCGATGCCAACGCGCCTATAAACGCCGTTGCCGATACCGTGCTGACAGGTGATCTTTTTGAAATTGTGCCGGATATGATAGAAAAAGCGCGAGCGGGACAAATTTGATGCGCTGATTACAAAGGGATTGGAGGATAAAAATACTATGGGAGTTAACATCAGAGGGCGCAGCTTTCTCACACTA
>CAZBVU010000063.1:0-5942 GCA_964495355.1 uncultured Oscillospiraceae bacterium | reverse complement strand
AGCCTCCCTCTGACGAGGGAGGTGTCAAAAATCTCT
The DNA here is from genome assembly GCA_964495355.1 of uncultured Oscillospiraceae bacterium. GTDB lineage: Bacteria > Bacillota > Clostridia > Oscillospirales > Oscillospiraceae > Limivicinus. Next base: position 5,906 of record CAZBVU010000063.1, on the reverse strand, counting down.
GATTTTTGACGGAGGGAGAGAGTTTTTTCTGTTAAATGGCTGGATTATCATATATTCGGCCTGCTGATGATGGAAAAGAATTTTTCCCTTACCTGGGGCTTTAGTGAGCGGCTTATCGGGATGCGCTCACCGCTCTGCATGATAAAGTCGTTACCGTCCAAGCTTTTGACGGCGTTTGGCTGCACCCAGAAGCTTTGGTGACAGTGCAGGAAGTATTTCTCCACCTCCCCGGTGATAAGCTCCTTTGGTGTCTGGTATGTTATATACTCGCCCTGCGTTGTGGCAACGCGCGTCTGCCGCTTAATACGCTCAATATATTTCACGGTGGAGACGCTGACAGGGATGGTTTTGCTGCGCATTTTTATAATAAGACTCGGCAAACTGCTGTGGGCGGGGTCTATTGCAGCCAGCGCCTTTTCCAGCGCTGCACCAATGCGCATTTCAAACTCATTTTTCAGAATGAAATAGCAATGCTCCGCAGAATATACCTCCGTGGCGTAGTTGAGATAGCCGGTCATGAATATTATCCTGCACGCGGGCACCAGCACATTGATGCGTTCGGCAAGGTTTATGCCGCTCATCTCGTCCATGGCTATATCCAGCACGGCGATGTCGGGCGCGTAATCACCCGCGGCGCACTTGTCCAACAGCGCCTGAGGCGAGAGAAAAATCTCGGTATCATGCGCGATATCGCCAATGGCGCGGTTGACAATGCGCGCTGTGTACTCAGCCTGCGCTGCGCTGTCATCGCATATAACTATGTCAAGCATTTCAGATCTCCTTCTTCATGATAAGCGAAGCGCGAAAAACATTGTCCTCCAACTCATATTTAAACTGCCCGTCGTATTTATCCGCAAGACGGTTCATTATGCGAAAGCCAACACCGCGTTCAAGCTCCGGTATGCGCCGCGCGGCAGAATGTGCGCCGCGCCCCTGCGTGCAGGGGTTCTCCGTGCTTATCACCAGATACGCGCCCTGTGTTCGGGCCTGCAATGTGATAAGCTTGTTTTCCTCTTTCTGCAAAGCTTCCACGGCATTGTCCAGCAGATTTCCGAATGCGCTGATAAGGTCAACATCGGAAATCCCCAACTCAGCCGGCACAGAGACGGCCGCATCTACGCGGATGCCCCTGGCCTCCAGCAGGGCAAAGCGCGCGGAGAGGAATGCGTCCACAGCGCTGTTGAGGCACAGCCCCAGAGAGGGCTTGGCCACACCATCCGATTGCAGCTCACGCGAATACTTTTTCGCCTCGTCCAGTTCACCATTGGACAGCATAGCATCTATCGTGAAAAGATGGTTGGCTATATCGTGGCGCATACGGCGTATCGCATCCGATTGCGAGAGAAAGATGTCATAGTAGTCGCGCTGGGCGCTCATCTGGCGGGTAAGGCTTTCGTTTTCCGCCATCAACACGCGCCTGTTCGATAATTTCAGCATGAGCACGAATACACTCACATACGATATAAGGCTGGAAAACACAGCGATAAGAAGGATGCTCCTGTGCCACATATTGGCGCTGTACGCGGCAAGCGCCGCGCCGCTGAGCAACAGACACTGGCAGGAGAAGAACAGCGCTGCCAGCAAAATCTCAAACGCGCTCAGGTTGCCAATGCTGTTTTTCCTGTTGCGCTGCACAAGTGTGCACAGCAGAAGCATCAGCACGGTGTATATAAAGATGTAAAAAGCGTAGCGCGGTATGCGCTCTGCCACGCTCCAGCTCTCCACGCCGGAGGTGAAAATAAACACACTGTATTTGTCGAAAAAGGCCATAATAAGCTCAGACAGGACGAGCACGCACTGCGCCGCGGCAAACAGCAGCAGCTTGTGATACCACTTGTCATCGTACAGCAGCATCAGCGGCGCGGACAAAATAAGCAAGCCCAGCGGCAGGCGTGCAAAGTCCAGCCGCATTGGGGTGAGCAGCAGCAAGAGAAAGTACAATGCGTTAAGCGCGGCAAAGTCAGCCACAGCAATTATCCACACCTTGCACCGGCGGTTGAGCATATAATCAAGCGCGCAGTACATCACCGCAAATTGCAGCACCGTTACCACGTAATTAAATAAAGACATCTCTTCCATGTTATACTCCTCAATATAGCCGATTCGTCACACAAAAGTGCAAATGGTTACACTTCACTTGTGAAATTGTCCTGTGTTAGCTATTATAAAACCGCGCAGGACTTGAGCTTGTGCAGACATTTTGGTATGTGTCTGCAATTATAACCGCAGTTTTTTCCAAAGTAAAGACAATATTCCCCAAATGCTTCAAAAAATTGAATTTGTTAAAATTTGTACGATGATCTGCGCATTTTCTTTGTTTGGTATCAGTTACAAGAGCTTTTCGTATATGGTTCTTGTCAGCAGATATACACCTCTTGCTTTGAGTACTTTCAACTCGAAGTTTCCAACCCGTGTGCTCTCCGGTGTAGATCACCGGAGGGCATTTCTATTTCGCCGCATGATACGCAGAACGGCGGAAAAACAAAAATTTGCGTTTTTTGCGCTATGTGCTTGAAAAAAGTATCAAGTAGTGGTAGATTATAATTGATAAAAAACAACTGGAGGATTTAAAAATGTTTGAAAACCTTATTGAGATACTCAAAGCCAATCCGCGCAAGATCGTCTACACCGAGGGTTCCGATGCACGTATTCTGGAATCTGCCGCAAGACTGAAAAAGGACGGCTTCCTCACGCCGATTCTCGTGGGCAATGTGGACGAGGTCAAGGCCGCTGCCGCAAAGGGCGGGTTTGATATTGATGGGCTTGAGATCATCGACCCTGTCACCTACGACAAGATGGACGAGATGGTTGCCACTATGGTTGAGCTGCGCAAGGGCAAGATGACCGATGAGGAGTGCCGCGCAAGCCTGATGAAGGGCAACTACTTCGGTACCATGCTGGTCAAGATGGGCGTGGCTGACGCACTTCTCGGCGGCGCGACCTATTCCACGGCTGACACTGTGCGCCCTGCGCTGCAGCTTGTCAAGACCAAGAAGGGTGCAAACCTTGTCAGCTCCTGCTTTATTCTCGTGCGCGGCGATGAAATGCTGTGCATGGGCGACTGCGCAATCAACATCTCCTATGAGGACAAGCTGGACAAGGACGGCAATGTGAAGCTGACCGCAGCAGACCAGCTTGCAGAGGTCGCAGTTTCCACCGCTGCTACCGCAAAGGCGTTCGGCATTGACCCGAAGGTTGCAATGCTGTCCTACTCCACCAAGGGCTCCGGCAAGGGTGCAAATGTTGACCTTGTCCGCAACGCAACCGCTATCGCCAAGGAAATGGCACCTGAACTCGCAATTGATGGCGAGATGCAGTTTGACGCGGCAGTGTCCCCAGTTGTCGGTCAGCTGAAGTTCCCCGGCAGCAAGGTTGCAGGCTATGCCAACACCTTCATCTTCCCCGAGATCCAGTCCGGCAACATCGGCTACAAGATCGCACAGCGTCTCGGCGGCTTTGCGGCATACGGCCCGATTCTTCAGGGTCTGAACGCACCTATCAACGACCTCAGCCGCGGCTGTGACGCAGAGGAAGTATACCAGATGTCCATAATCACTGCGGCATTGGTGTGAGCCGATACCCAAAATCCAAGTAAGATAAAAAACTGCACCGCCTAAACCACGGTGCAGTTTTTAATAAGAGGTCAGGAAATATTTATGGATTACGAAAAGTATATGTCGATCGCGCTGGATCTGGCGCAGGCTGCCGCCGCACAGGGGGATGTGCCTGTCGGGTGCGTGATAGCTGACAGCGAGGGGAAAATAATCGGTATGGGGCATAACCGCCGCGAGGCCAATTCTGACGCGACTGCCCATGCGGAGATAGAGGCTATACGCGCCGCCTGTGCGCAGCGCGGCACGTGGCGGCTGGACGGGTGCACCATGTTTGTCACGCTTGAGCCGTGCCCGATGTGCACCGGCGCTATCATCATGGCGCGTATCCCCACACTGGTTTTCGGCGCGAAAGAGCCGGTAACAGGTTCGGTTGGAAGCGTAATAGACCTCTTTTTTGAGCGCTACGGCCACTCGCCGAGTGTCTACTCCGGCATATTGGCAGATGAGAGCGCCGCACTGATGAAGGACTTTTTCAAAGGCAAGAGATAAGAATAAGCAAAAAATCACACGTTTCGGTTATTTGAAACGTGTGATTTCAGTTTTATAAGGTTTAAGTTTACTCCTTTATCGTGCCGTCGGCGTTGAAGAGAGGCAGCTTATTGAGGCAGATTATATCACTGCGCTCTGCCGCGTCACCCTCGGCGAGAGGTGCCATACGACCGGCAACGATACCGCCGCAGCGGATTACCAGCTCCTCCAAGGCGTGGAGAGATTCACCGGTGGATATAACATCGTCCACCAACAGCATACGCTTGCCCTTGATGAGCTTTGCATCCTCAGTGTCAATGACAAGGTGCTGCACACCCATCGTGGTGATGGAGCGCACGTCAACAGAGAACACGCCCTGCATATACGCCTTTGCGCCCTTGCGCGCGACAAAGTACTTGTTTGCGCCGCTCTGGCGCGCCATTTCATACAGCAGAGGAATTGCCTTGGCTTCAGGGGCTATGATGTAGTCATACTCAGGTGCGAGCTTCAACAGCTCAGTTGCACAGTGGACAGTCAGCTCAACGTCGCCAAACATAACAAATGCGCCGATGTACAGATCATCTGTAACCTTGCATATCGGCAGCTCACGTTTCAAGCCGGCAACGTCCATCTCGTAAGTCATTTATATTTCTCCTTTGTCAAGCGCTTTCCTAAAAGCGCATTTTTATACAAAATATATTCTACCGTATATCACAGAAAAATCAAGAGAAAATTTTAAATTATTTCCCCCCTTTATATCCGCAAAAAGCAAACAGTTTCTGCAAATGTTTACTTTGCAGAAACTGTATTACTGTTATTTACGCTTCGCCGCGCTCTTTAAGAGCGTCCTTGCGGCTGAGGTCGATACCCTTGGGGCCGACGTTCATGACCTTAACCCAGGTCATATCGCCGATTTTCAGCACGTCCTCGACCTTCTCGGTGCGCTTGAACTCAAGATCCTTTATCTTCACAAGGCCGTCCTTGCCCGGGGCAAGCTCAACCCATGCGCCGAAGTCGGAGCGGATGTTGGACACTCTGCCGTAGTAGAGTGCGCCGATCTCAGGCTCAAAAACGATGTCCTCAATGGTCTTGCGTGCGGCGCGGCAGGCCTCAATGTCGGAGGAGGCGATGAAGATGTTGCCGTCGTCGTTGATGTCGATCTTGCAGCCGGTGTCAGCGGTGATCTTCTGGATGACCTTGCCGCCGGAGCCGATGACCTCGCGGATCTTGTCGGGGTTGATCTTCATCTGGATCATCTTGGGTGCGGACTTTGCCAGCTCATGACGCGGCTCGGAAATGGCCTTGAGCATGACAGCGTCGAGAATCTGGAAGCGGGCTTCCTTGGTCATTGCGAATGCTTCCTTGACTATCTCGTGCTTGAGACCGTCATTCTTGAGGTCCATCTGGATGGCGGTGATGCCCTGCTTAGTGCCGGCAACCTTGAAGTCCATCTCGCCGTGGAAGTCCTCAACGCCCTGGATGTCGATAAAGGTGGTGAAATCGTCACCATCCTGAATCAGACCGCAGGAGATACCGGCAACAGGAGCCTTGATGGGCACACCGGCGTCCATGAGAGCGAGGGTGGTGCCGCAGATAGAGCCCTGAGAGGTGGAACCGTTGGAGGAGAGAACCTCGCTGACCACGCGGATTGCATAGGGGAAGTCCTCAATCTCGGGGATAACGCTCTCCAGTGCCTTCTCAACCAGTGCGCCGTGGCCATACTCGCGGCGGCCGGTGGAGCGGCTGGGACGAGCCTCACCGGTGGAGTAGGAGGGCATATTGTAGTGGTGCATGAAGCGCTTCTCTTCCTCTTCCCAAATGGTG
>CAZBVU010000062.1:0-6115 GCA_964495355.1 uncultured Oscillospiraceae bacterium | reverse complement strand
AAGAACTCCTGCCGAAGTCTTTTACGAAAGTGTTGCACTTCGTTGACTTTCTGCCTAGGACGCTTTCGAGTCCGTCGCAGTCTCGCACAAGCCGTGCCAGCTCCCTCATCAGAGGGAGCTAAGGAAAACTGTAAAGTTACACCCACGCCCCTTGCCTCTCACTATGGGAGAGGTGGCACGGCGCAAGCCGTGACGGATAGGGCAACGCCGCAAAGCACGCTCCCAGCCCTTTTACGCTGTGATATTCTTCTTTATCTGGTTTATCGCGTTCTTTTCAAGGCGGGAGACCTGCGCCTGCGATATGCCGACCTCCTTTGCAACCTCCATTTGCGTGCGGCCATCGTAGAATCTCAGCGCGAGGATGCGCTTTTCACGCGCTGACAGGCGGCGCATAGCTTCCTCCAGCGCGATCTGCTCCAGCCACTGTTCGTCCGTGTTTTTCGTGTCGCCTATCTGATCCATCACGGTTGCACTTTCGCCGATGTCGGAGAAAATCGGTTCGTACAGCGACACAGGGTCGCAGATGGCCTCCATCGCGAAAACAACGTCCTGCCGCGGTATGCCAAGCGTCTTTGCTATAGTCTCCACATCCGGCTCACGGCCGTTGTCATTCGTCAGCTTCTCCTTGGCCTGAAGCACCTTGTAGGCCGTGTCGCGCGTTGAGCGGGAAACGCGGAGGGCGCTGTGATCGCGCAGGAAGCGGCGCAGCTCACCCGCGATCATCGGCACACCGTAGGTTGAAAACTGCACATTCTGGTTGAGGTCGAAGCAGTCAATGGCCTTTATCAGCCCGATGCACCCCACCTGAAACAGGTCGTCCATGCTCTCGCCACGGTTGGCGAACTTCTGCACCACGCTCAGAACAAGGCGCAGATTGCTGGATATCAGCTTTTCGCGCGCGGCAGTGTCACCTGATTGCGCACGCTGTAACAGTTGGCGTGTCTCCTTGCCCTTTAATACCGGCAGTTTTGCCGTGTTTACACCGCATATCTCAACTTTTCCCTGCATTATTATCTCCGTTCTCGCGGCGCGGTCATGCCGCACCTGTGCTTACTATTATTTCCCGCGTTGGAAAATTTCATGCAGGGCGCGGAACTCGGCACTTGCAGACTAAAGCTTGCGCTATGACGCGGCGGGGTATATAATAAACGGCGTGGAAAAGGGAAGTGATGTGAAATGAAGATATCAACACGTCAGCTAGCGGTGTCAGCACTGCTTGTGGCGCTGGACGTGCTGTTTGCACGTGTGTTGGCGATAAATACGCCGATAATGAAGCTGGGACTGGGCTTTGCAGCGGTCGCGTTCGGCGCGATGGCCTATGGCGCGTGGTGGGGCGCATTGATCGGTGCGTTGGGCGATCTGCTGGGCAGTGTGCTGTTCCCGACAGGGGCATATTTCCCGCCGTTCACTGTTACAGCGGCCATAACCGGCGCGATATACGGGCTTGTGCTGTATAAGCGGCAGGTCACGCTTCCCCGCGCGTTGGTAGCAGGGGGCTTGAACACGGTGCTCGTGTCGTATCTGATGAACAGCGGCCTTATCGCGTGGCTATCAGGCACGGCGTATTCGGCAATGCTGGCAACGCGTGCCGTGCAGCTTGTTGTGATGCTGCTGGTGCAGTGCGCGGGGATATATTTAATTGCGAGGGCTGCACCCGCGCAAGAGCTGATACAAAAATTTTCTCTGGAAAATAGAGAAAAGCCTTGACACGGGCGATAATATGGTGTATATTATTTGAGCGCTCCGGAGACAGCAGGTGGTGTAAGCCGTAAATCCTGCCGAGGACATCAACAATATCTTGATTGTTTTTGTGCCTTTTCGTCTTTGCGAAAAGGCTTTCTTTATGAGCGTGACCATCGTTACGGAGGTGAAAACCACAATGCCAAACGCAAAGGTTCTTAGCGAAAAGCAGGCAATAGTCGAAGCACTCGCCGAGCGTATAAAGAGCGCAAGCGCAGGCGTCCTCGTTGATTACAAGGGCATCACCGTCAGTGAGGATACCGCACTCCGCACCGAGCTGCGCAAGGATGGCGTGGAGTACACTGTTGTCAAGAACACCCTTACCAGAAAGGCTCTGGACAAGCTGGGGATGAACGAACTCGATCACGTCCTCAACGGTACTACCTCTCTGGCAACCGCCGAGAATGATCCCATCGCTCCTTTCCGCATTCTCAATGATTACAGCAAGAAGCTCAATGATCGCTTCAACATCAAGGCCGCCTTCATGGAGGGCAAGGTTCTGACTGATGCTGAAATCGCAGAGATGGCACAGCTTCCTTCCAAGGATGCTCTCTACGCAAAGGTTCTGGGCACCATGATCGCACCTATCACCGGCCTGGCCGTATGTCTCGGTCAGATACTTGAGCAGAAGGGCGGCTCTATCGAAGCTCCCGCTGCCGAAGAGGCTGCTGAATAAGCGCCTGACAAATTGATTTAATTGGAGGAAATAAAAATGAGCGAAAAAATCACCGCTATGATCGAAGAGATCAAGGGTCTTTCTGTTCTTGAGCTTTCTGAGCTCGTCCACGCACTTGAGGATACCTTCGGCGTTTCTGCCGCTGCCGTCGCTGCTCCCGCAGCTGGCGCTGCTGTTGCAGCAGTCGAGGAGAAGACTGAGTTTGACGTCGTTATGACCGAGTTCGGCGCTGAGAAGATCAAGGTCATCAAGGAAGTCCGCAACATCACCGGTCTCGGCCTTGCTGAGGCAAAGGCTCTCGTTGAGGGTGTTCCTGCCAAGATCAAGGAAGCTGTCTCCAAGGAAGATGCAGAGGCTCTCAAGGCTCAGCTCGAGGCAGTCGGCGCAAAGGTCGAGCTCAAGTAATTTCAGCTCACACCTTAAAGTTGATTATCAAAAAAACCTCTCTTTCAGTCGAAAGAGAGGTTTTTTGCGCGCTTGAATAAGAGAGAACGGCGCACAAAATCCCACTTGCCAATGGCAGCAAAAGGATGTATAATTCACACATGATAAGCGTCGCTTATGCGACATGAATGGCGCTGTATAGACATGAGATGAGGCGGGTAAAATGGACTATAAATCTGTTGCGGAGACCGCGCAAAGCTGGGGGATATCACCCCGACAGGTGCAGCGGCTTCTGGCCGAAAACAGGATCCCCGGGGCGCGCAGACATGGGCGCGCGTGGCTTATTCCCAGCACGGCAGAAAAGCCGATGGACTACCGCCGAAACAGAGCGGAAAATGCACAAAAACTGAATGTTGCGTATGATATGGACTGCGCAATGCCGCTTTTGTGCGGAGTGTTTGAGGTCGGCAAATGCCGCGCGGCGATAGATGCCATGCCCCCGCAGGCGCGTCAGCTTGCATTGGCGGAGCTGTGCCTGTACACCGCGCGCACTGATGAAACGGTGGCGCTATGCAAGACGCTTTTGGACGCGGAGGATGTATGCCTGCGTCTGTCGGCGCTGCTGCTGACGGCGCTTGCCTCGCTATCCAGCGGGGACGTGAAAAAAACCTATGCCTGTGTAAAGCAGATAAGCGATTATTATGACAGCGTGAAGGATATGCAGATGCCGGATGAACTGCGCGCAACGATCATTTTTGCACTGCTGACCCCGTCCGTGCTGCTGCACATCGACTATCCCAATATGTCTGAACCTGAGGAGTATATACGCTATCTTCCGGAGGGGCTGAAGCTGTGGGGGTATTACATATGCGCGTTTATCCTCTACCTGCGCGGCGATTACGGCGAGGCACTCGGCATGGCAAAAGCAGCGCTGAATATGTATGAGCAGCGCCATACAATAATGAATATCTGCCTTAAACTGCTCATATCAATGACGCTGATGGAGCTTAAACGCACAAGTGAGGCGCAGGTGCACTTCATGCAGGCGTGGGAGCTTTCACGTCCGGACGGGCTGATATTCATCTTTGGCGAGCACCACGCGGCATTGCAGGGTTTGATCGAATTCAACCTGAAAAAGAGCGATCCTGTGGCTTACCGCACGGTGGTAGATGTGGCGGATAAGTTCAACGAGGGCAGAAAAAAGCTGCACGCCATGCCGCTTAATATGGACAGCACGGAGGAGAAACTGACTACAGTGGAGCGCATAATCGTGGCCCTTGCCGTGCGCGGCTGGACGAACACGGAAATTGCCGAGCACATGGGGCTGTCCGTGCATACAATTAAGAAATATATCTCCGTTATATACCAAAAACTTGGGATTTCAGGCAGAAAAGAGCTGAAAATGTTCGCGTCGTGGTGAAATCATCATTATGCATCAGGAAAGGCTATCCGCACTGTATAGAGGCGCGGATAGCTTTTTTTCTTTGCAAATGGGTACTGCAAAATTTGATTTTTACTGTATAATATAATACGTACCAAAGTATATACCAAAGTAAAATCGTGGACTATATCCAATTGAAGGTCACATCAGATAATCGGCGCAAATGCGCAGGGGGGGGATAGTACGTATGGGCGAAGAAAGAGGCGAGGTCAAACGCTGGATATTGCCGCTGAAAATAGTGGCAGTTGTTCTCGTTGTCGCGATACTTTTTTCACTCGTGCTGCCTGCTGTCGCGTCCAGCGTGACGGCGGCAAAGGAAAGCCCCGCACCGACTTCATCCCTCACAGCGGATGCGATGAAAAGCTATGAACAGCTTGCGGATGTGTCCATTTCGGGGGCAAGCTATGAGGACGCGCGCGTATGCCTTGAAGAGGCGATGGCACTGGCCGAGGAGATGGGGGACACAGCCGAGCTTGCAAGGCTCAGCCTGAAAACCGCGTCCGTGTGCGTGCTGCTTGGTCAAAATGGTGACGCGCTGAAGCTTCTCAACAAATCGCTTGAGCTGGACGCTGAGTCGTCCGACGCACTGCTGCTGCGTGCGCAGTTGTATGTTGAGCGCGGTGACACGGCCTCTGCACTTCCTGACCTTGAAGCGTACTGCGCACTCTGCCCAGATGATTCAGATATGGCACTTGCCCTTGCACAGCTACGCGAGGCGGCGGGGGAGTATATATCTGCGGCAGAAGAGTATGAGCGCCTTTATGAGAAAGACGGCAGTGATGATTCAAATTATCTCAATGCGCTTAGATGCCGCTTTCTCGCCGGTGAGTATGACACCGCAGTTGCCAGCTTTGACAGCTACATTGCCGCCTCCGGTGAGGATGCACCGTACTACCCCGTGGCGATCTTCCTGCGCGCGGCCTGCGTGATGCAGCTGGGCCGGATAGATGAAGCTGAGGCCGGATTCACCCAGGCAATGGACAGCGGCTATGACGAGGCGGCCTGTATAGAGCAGATCATGCTGTGCAGCTTTGAACGTGAGGCGTATAGCGAGGCAGTGGCCTACGGCGAGAAGCTGGTGGAGATGGATGCTGCACTGAACACGCCGGAACTGTTTTATCAGCGGATGGGCGCGTCCCTCATGCTGATGGAGCGCTATGATGAGGCGGTGCAGTATCTCGACAAGGCGGACGAGCTGAACGTCAGCATGGCGGGCAACGCCTATTACCGCGGCGTATCTCTGATGGCGTTGGAGCGGTATGAGGAAGCGGTAGAAAGCTTTACAAAAACTATTGAAGAGGGCTATCTTCCGCAATTTGGCTACTACAACCGCGGTGTGTGCTATGTCCAGCTTCTGGACTATGACAAGGCCGCGCAGGACATGAAAATGACGCTGGAAAGCGGCACGGATGCGGAGCTTATCGCGGCGGCAGAGGATATTATTTCCCAGATCGACGCGTATAACGCCGGTAGGAACGCTGCTGAAGCGGCATAATTATATAGGAAAGTAAATAAGCATACAGATTGGACTTAAACCCGTAAAAACTAAGAAGGGAGTGAGCGAAATGGTAATGCGGAATAAAACAGTAAAGAATAAGTCGATGCAGATGATAATTTGCACCGTGGTGTTCTTTGCTGTTTTTTGCATCCTAATGTCTTTTTATTCGCCATTGCAGGGCACGGCATACGCGATTGAGGAGACGGGCTCATTAACCAGCGAACCCCAGGAAAATCCAGCAGGAGGCAGTGCGCTCACCGGCGGAGCCACGACCGAGAGCGGCAGTGCGTCCACCGGCGAGACTACGACCGAGAGCGGCAGTGCGTCCACCGGCGAAGCCACGACCGAGAGCGGCAGTGCATCCACCGGCGAAGCC
>CAZBVU010000061.1:0-6453 GCA_964495355.1 uncultured Oscillospiraceae bacterium | reverse complement strand
AAGGCTTTCTCTCCCTCCGGCAAAATCGTGGATTTTGCCACCTCCCTCATCAGAGAGAGGCATGGGTGGAACATATTACATAAGGGTACGCTGCAAGCGATAAGCTTGCGGCGTACCCTTATTCTGCTCTTATTCCACTGTGTCGAAGCTTAGCTGAACCTTGAAGAGGTCACCATCCACTACGAGGGTCATTTTGCCGTTTTGCAGCTCTGTGAGGCTGTTTGCTATCGACAGGCCAAGCCCGCTCCCCTCCGTGTTGCGTGAGGAGTCACCGCGCACAAAGCGTTCAAGCAGTTCATCCTCATTCACATTAAGGCGCATCTTGGATATATTACGGAAGGTCACCACAGCTCCGGGATGCAGTGCGTCGCTGTTCATGCGCGTGTCGCGCTGCAATTTGAGGTATACGCGCGTACCGGCGAGGGAATACTTGCAGATATTGTTCATCAGGTTATCGAACACACGCCAGAGCTGCTGTCTGTCGGCCATGATGAACACATTTTCCTCCGGCTTATCTATTATAAGCTCCAATCCGGCGGCGTTCAGTTTGTCCTGATACTCCCCTGCCGTCTGCGCCAGCATCACACCAAGCTCACACCGCTCCGGCTTCACGGCGAGGTTGCCGGTTGATGCCTTGGATGCCTCGATAAGATCCTCTATCAACTTTTTCAGCCGTGCCGACTGCCGCGACAGCACCTCGAGGTATTCCTGCACCTTCTCATTGTCTATCTGCTCCTTTTCCATCAGGTCAACGTAGTTTACGATGGATGTGAGCGGTGTTTTTATATCGTGCGATACATTGGTGATAAGCTCTGTTTTAAAGCGCTCACTCTTCACGCGCTCGGCAATGGCCTTGTTCATGCCGTCCGTTATCTGGTTGAGGTTTTCGCCGTGCTGCTTTAGCGCACCGCGCATACGCGTGGTGTCAACCCGATGCTGCATATTGCCGTTGGCTATCTCGTCCCCTGCTTTCAGCAGCCGCTTTATCGCCGCCGCAACATACACACCCAGCACAATGATTGCTGCCCGCTCTACAAACCAGCCGAACAGCTGTGCACCGGTATCCTGCGCATTTATAATATATAGGAACTCTACCGCGAGAATCACAAATGCTATCAGTATCACACGCGGCAGTAGCGGGAGCATCTTAACATCAGCCAAGAGTGCGCAAAGCACCTTTTTGCACCACGCAAACAGCTTTTTCACCACGCGCCAACACCATGCAATAACTCTCCAGCACAGGCATGAGCGTATCACCGTTTTCAGCTTCAGGCGCAGGGCAAAGCTCATGCACCACAACACGACCACTGCCACCAAAGCCACTAGACTCACGCCCATCAGCACCACAAGCGCTGCATCCATACGACAGTTCTCCACGATTGTCACAATAATGCCTAGACAGCCCGCGCCCAGTGCGAGCATAGCCACGGTGTAGATGTCAAACGGTATACGTTCGACCCAGGTTGGTGTCACCGCGCCGTCAGGCTTGCGGCGGCCGACTGCGGCCATCAGAAACACGAAAAGTGCAATTATCGCAAGTCCTGTCCCCACTGCCGCTATAAGCAAATCATACCTGTGGTTATTCGCCACATCCATCAGGCGGGATGCAACATATATTTCACTGTCACGGGGGATGTCTGCCAGCACATACCCCTTTAATGAGTAGGGTGCACGTTCATCGATATAGTCTGCGCTTCCATCCTCAACCGACGCGGTCTGCTCATCATCTGCGGCTGCTTTTTTATCATCGTCCGCAGTATTCGGCGTTTCTGCGGTCTCTGTCGCCTCCGCGGTCTCCTCAGCAGTGTTATCTGACGCTACAGACGATTCCTGTCCGCTTTTTGAGCGCCCCGCCCATGTATAACCATATCCATCGTCACCGCGATAGACAATCACGCCGTGTTCCATGTCTGAATCGCTGTCACTGTATGTGTGTTCCTCAAGAAATTCTATGCTCTGGGAATTCACCTCTGTCTGGGTCTTGCGGCCGTTCACAGTGTTATGCACCTCGTTGCCGTCTTTATCCGTGATGACGTATACGAAGGCGCTGTCCGTCTCGATTTTATCGGTGCTTTTCTCTATGGCAAATTTTGCCAGCGCGTTCTCCGCCTGATTATAGCACCAGCCCCAATATATATCCCCTGATAGGCCACCGCTGTCAAGCTGATACGCCTCGCCGCTCATCAAAGCGACCACCGCCACAAATGACAGCGAGAACACCACCACATACACCAGCAGCAGCACAAACGCAATTACACGCGCGGCATGACTGTTCAAAAGCTTATTCATGTCACATTTTCCTTTCCGCCGGTTTCTCAAACTTATATCCCTGTCCCCATACCGACTTGATGTACCGTGGCTCAGCAGGATTTATCTCTATCTTCTCGCGCAGATGCCGGACGTGCACGGCAACGGTGCTCTCCGCGCCGTACGGCTCACTCTTCCAGACGCGCTGATATATCTCGCGCAGAGAAAACACCGTGTCAACATTCTTCATTAAAAGCTTCAGTATGTCATATTCAGTCGGTGTGAGGTATACGCCCTCACCATCGACGCTGACGGTCTTTTTCTTATCATCCATGCTGATTCCGCCGAGAACGATGGTGCTGTCCGCCTCCGCATTGCTGCCGCCAAGCTGCATGAAGCGGCGAAGCTGTGACCTGACGCGTGCCAGCATCTCCACCACGTTGAACGGCTTTGTGATATAATCATCCGCGCCGACGTTGAGGCCGAGTACCTTGTCCGTGTCCTCCCCTTTCGCCGTCAGCATTATCACCGGCACATTGCTCATCCTGCGCAGCTCCGCCATCGCGCTGATACCGTCCATCTCCGGCATCATTATATCCATCAGCACAAGATGAATATTTTCTTCCCTCAGCTTTTGCAGCGCCTCGCGGCCGTTGTACGCCTCGATAACGCCGTAGCCCTCGCTTTCCAGATATATTTTTAGCGCCGAGACTATATCCCGCTCATCATCGCACACAAGTATGTTGTACATTCTATCACCTCTCACATATGCAGACGCGCAGAAAACTGTAAATCCAACGTCATTTTTCTCATCTGCACATATATAATACAACACTCGTTATTAAAAACCAATGGGTAAAAAGATTAATTTTTGTTTAAGACTTTAAACGCCGATGTAGAACCTCACTAGAGTGCGTCTCTACCCTGCGTAGAGTGAACAAATTGTTAATTCTACTACTTCTTTGTAGGGATATACCCATTCTATCACCAAAGTTCTTGAATTGCCGCGAGAAAAGGTGTATATTTTTTATACAAAATACTTTAAGCATATATACAAAAAGCACCTGAGTGCTAACAAGTCCAAGGAGATCACACCACCAATGAGCTACACCATATTCACAGACACATCCGCAAACATCCCCACCGAGCTGCTGAAAGAGCGCGGAATTGAGGTAATCGCTTTCAGGTATTACGTTGACGGTGAGGAACACACCTGTCTCGACACCGGTAAATTCGATGGAGACACTTATTACGCCGCGATAAAATCCGGTGTTCAGGTCACCACCGCGCAGATTCCACCCCAGCATTATATTGATTGCTTCGCCCCTGCATTGGAAGCAGGCAACGACGTAATTTTTGTGAGTATGTCCTCCGGCATAAGCGGCTCATGCGGCTCTGCGCGTATTGCGGCAGAGGAACTGAAAGAAATGTACCCCACACGCTCAGTTGAGGTTGTAGATACGCTGGGCGCGTCCCTCGGAGAGGGTATTATCGCCCTGCACGCAGCGGATATGCGCGATGCCGGCGTTGACCGCAAGCACGCTGTGGATAAGCTCAATTCGCTTGTGAAGCGTATGTGCCAGGTATTCACGGTGGATGATCTGATGCATCTGCGCCGCGGCGGCCGCCTGTCCAACCTGTCCGCAGTTGTGGGCACGGTGCTGCACATAAAGCCGCTGCTGATCGGCAATGAGGAGGGTAAGATAATCTCCATCGCCAAGCTTCGCGGCAGAAGACGTGCCATTGAAACGCTGGCTGAGTGGTATGATAAGCTGGCGGTTGAGCCGGAGAACCAGATTGTCGGCATTGCGCAGGCCGGATGCCGCAAGGATGCGGAGCTGTTGGTCTCCCTGCTGAATAAGAATCGCCCGCCGAAACAGATACTGAACGTGGAGTATGAGCCTGTTACCGGCTCTCACGTTGGCCCCGGTGCGCTGGCGCTGTTCTTTATCGCGGGTGACGATGTGCGCCTCATGCGGTAAGATAATAAGATTTATAATATAGTCTCCAACCCCCTCCTGCACTGCCGGAGGGGGTTGGATGAAATTTTGTTTTTTACTTGATTGCGCGCATATCATTTGAAAAAACTCTTGCATTTTGTGGTGATATGTGATAATATATCTCTTGCTTGACCGCGCATGGTGTTTCTGCCATGTGCCGGATAATAACGGAGGGTTAGCTCAGCTGGTTAGAGCGTCCGCCTCACACGCGGAAGGTCGACGGTTCGAGTCCGCCACTCTCCACCAACAAAAACGTCCGCTTTGTCTAGAGACAGAGCGGACGTTTTTGTTATTATTAAGTTTGGGGTGGGAGAATGTTACTCTTATACCACTAACCAAACTTTTATGTTGATAATAGTCTGACAATATAGTACAATAGTGGCAAAGAGTGAGAAAAAAAGACAAACGGGTCTTGGAGATATGATGGGATTTATCAAAATTTTGCTTATCATTCTGCTGTGCGTGGGGCTTATTTTTGCCGGACTTTTGTTATACACGCACTTTGTCACAAACAGCATTGCCGACATCGGTGGAATGGAAAACCCGGACTTTGTTGACACTTCCGTATACGTGCAGAGCGCAGATTATCAGGAACGCAATTTTATTGAACATATTCATTAACGTAAAAAGGAGTGAACAGAATGGGTCTTTTCGGAAATCTTTTCGAGAAAAAGCAATGCTCGGTCTGCGGCGGGGATATCGGTCTTTTAGGCAACCGTAAGTTGGAGGACGGAAACCTCTGCAAAACCTGCGCAAAGAAGCTTTCGCCGTGGTTTGAGGATCGCCGCCATTCCACCGTAGCCGAGATTGAGCAGCAGCTCGCCTATCGCGTGGAAAACCAAGGCAAGGCCGCGCAGTTTTCAGTCAGCCGCTCTATCGGTGAGGACTGGAAAGTTCTTTTTGACGAGGGGCATCGCTGGTTGACCGTGACAAAGGCGCGCAATTTGACCGAGGCAAACCCCGATATCGTTGACTACACCGCCGTGACTGGCTGCCGTATGAAAGTCGATGAAACGCACAACGAGGTACTGCGCGATGGTCCGGACGGCAAAAAGGTCAGCTATGACCCGCCGAGATATGATTACGCATACGACTTCAAGATCACCATTTCGGTCAACAACCCATATTTTGATGAAATGAGCTTTAGCCTGAGCGACGGGTACATATGGATAAAGCCGTATGAGAACATGGGCGCAGGATTAAACAAAGGCTTTGGGCGCATTATGAGCGGCTTTGGTGTTCCAAGCTTCGACCCTATGAGCTATCCGGAGTACCAGCAGTATTACACCATGGCGCAGGAGATCTGCGAGGAGATTCGCCGTATTCAAGGTCTCGGCGTGGGCGCGGCTTGCGCTCCGGCCGGTTACGCCCAGCAAAGCGCGAACGCCTCCGATACTCAATACACCCAACCGGTGCAGCCGGTGAGTGCAGACTGGATTTGCGCCGCCTGCGGTGCCAAAAACAGCAGCAAATTCTGCGAATACTGCGGCACCCCAAGACCGTGAGTACGTAAATCTAATAAGTACACTAATGCAGACCGCACCATACAGCGCGGTCTGCATTTTTCATTGTTTACTATAAAACGTTGAGCTAATACAAAAAATTCCTGTGAAGTAATTCACTCCGTGAATTGTGAAATTTGATGCCAACGCATCAAGTGAAATGAAATAAATCCACCCACGCCCGCAGGCATTTCACATGGCAAAGCCATATTTCACACGCGAAGCGTATTTCACAAATTCCAAAGGGATTTATTTCGTTAAAAAAGCATCCTTTGTCTGATAGACAAAGGATGCTTTTTTGAGGGGGCACTCAGCCAATTTTGAGGCCGTAGAAACCCGAATCAAAGCCCAGCAAAGCTGGTTTGATTCGGAGAGGAAAAACAACACTGTCGGTCGATCTGGCGTCGCCTGCGGCGACTGACGACCTTACAGTGTTGTTTTGACGTGGTGACCCGTACGGGAATCCTCGCCTGCGGGCGAGCCAGGTCGCGGCTCTGACATGCCACCGGCACGTCATTCACTACCGCTTCCTTCGATTCCCGCTGGAGATATGCCAAAGAACCCCATGTTTACGTTATGCGAAAGCAGGGGGTATTGCATATTTGAGGCGTAAAATGGAGAATAATTGATGAAAAATGGAGTTTCTTCCACTCCATTCAGCCAGCTTTTTCAGATTCATGGCAGCATATTTAAGCCTCACCCAG
>CAZBVU010000060.1:0-6587 GCA_964495355.1 uncultured Oscillospiraceae bacterium | reverse complement strand
AAATCTGCTGGCAATGCCTTCGATGGTTCGAATCCATCTTCCCCCACCAGAAAAAAAGCACTTGCTTATGCAAGTGCTTTTTTCAATGTCGTCTGTTCTCAGTTGTGTCTGATGCCCCCCTTTATGCTGAAATGCCGATTAGTTGCAGCTTTTTCGCCGTTTTATGCAAATTCCTGTGGAAATGCGGGAAATCATATGTTATAATAATTAAACTAACTTGGCACACGCGGCTCGCAGACACAGCGGGCGCGAAAAATCTATAATTACGGAGGAACACAACAATGGTAGATTTTTATCAGATCAGAAGCCCGCTGACGCAGATAAGCGATGGCCATATCAACAGCTATCTCGAGGCTGTATCCAAGGCACTGGGAGAGCCGCTTGAAAGAGTAGCGCTGGACAAGTATCTGGCAGATGATTTTGCGCTTTTATACGTCGCATCCGGCGGCAGTGAGGGCTTTTTCCTTGAGGTGTTTGAGCAGCTGAAGGATCGCCCCTGCTATATCCTCACCAGTGGTGAGAGTAACTCTCTCGCAGCCTCCATGGAGATACTCAGCTTCCTGCGCAAGCACGGCGGCCACGGCGAAATTCTCCACGGTGACATTGAGGAGATCGCAAAGAAGATCCGCGCCCTGAAGTCTGCACACGAGGCAAAGGCAAAGCTGCGCGGCAAGAATCTGGGCTTGATCGGCGCTCCATCCGACTGGCTGGTGGCAAGCAACTACTCCGCTGACGCGATGATGCAGAAGCTCGGCATGGGCTTTGTTGAAATCACCATGGCAGAGCTTCAAAACGAGATTGCAAAGCGCGAGTATGAGCCGAACGAATACACTGAGCTTTTCCTCGCACAGGATTACGACACTGTTGAGGTTGAAAAGGCGCTGTACGTCTACGGTGCGATAAAGCGCCTGTGCGACAAGTATTCTCTCTGCGGCGTCTCCGTGCGCTGCTTTGACTTGCTGGACACTGTGCACACCACCGGCTGCCTCGCCCTTGCCATTCTCAACGCGAACGGCATCTACGGCGGCTGTGAGGGTGATGTCCCCGCGCTGCTGTCTATGGCCGTGCTGGGCGCTGTCACCGGCAAGCCGATGTTCCTGTGCAATCCCAACCGCTTCTACACCGACAAAGGCTACGGCGTGTTCGCGCACTGCACCATCCCCGTCAATATGCTGGACAGCTACTGCTTCAACACGCATTTTGAGTCCGGTATAGGCGTTGCGATTCAGGGCACGTTTGCAGAGAGCGACTGCACCGTGTTCAAGTGCGAGGGTGATCTGTCCCGCTTCTTCGTCAAGGAAGGGCGCGTGGAGGCCTCCCCCTACAGCGAGGTTCTGTGCCGCACGCAGGTACGCGTATATCTGGACGATTTCTCCTACTTCCTCACGGAGCCTATCAACAACCACCATATAATCTGCCTCGGCAAACACGCTGATGAGGTCAAGGCATTTTTCGACATACTCTGAGCATACTAACCTTTATATATAAACAGAAAAACTAGGGGGCGGTCTATTTGTCTAAAGAATATGTGGACATGAGCGTACCCGTCATAGAAATGCGCAACATCGTGAAGAAATTCGGTGATTTTGTTGCCAACGACGGGATAAACCTCACAGTCCACAAAGGCGAAATACACGCGATACTCGGTGAAAACGGCGCTGGTAAATCCACGCTGATGAATCAGCTTTACGGTATGTTCAAACCTACCTCCGGCGATATACTCGTAAACGGTAAAAAGATTGAGATGAACAATCCCCGCGATGCGATAGACGCCGGCATAGGCATGGTGCATCAGCACTTCATGCTGGTGCAGCCGTTCACCGTAACCGAAAACATCGTCCTCGGCACGGAGCCGAGAAAGGGCATTACTGTTGATATGGCCACTGCGCGCAAGAACGTTGTTGAAATATCTGAGCGCTACGGTCTGTCAATTGACCCTGATGCAAAAATAGAGGATATCTCTGTCGGTATGCAGCAGCGCGTGGAGATTCTCAAGGCGCTGTACCGCGGCGCGGATATTCTCATCCTCGATGAGCCGACCTCATCCCTCACCCCGCAGGAGATAGTTGAGCTTATTGCGATAATGCACAACCTCACGCGTGACGGGAAGAGCATCATCCTCATCACCCACAAGCTGAAAGAAATAAAAGAAGCCGCTGACTACTGCACGATAATCCGCCTTGGCAAGTACATTGACACCGTGGATGTTGACACCGTGGATGAAACCATGCTGGCAAGCATGATGGTCGGGCGCAACGTCACATTCAATGTGGACAAGCCCGAGAAAACGCCCGGTGAGGTCGTGCTGGATGTAAAGGATCTGCACTGCCTGGACTATCGCGGTGTTGAGATACTAAAGGGCATTGATCTGCAGGTTCGCGCGGGTGAGATCGTCGGCATCGCCGGTATAGACGGCAACGGCCAGACGGAGCTTGTCGAGGTCATCACCGGCCTGCGCAAGGGCACATCCGGTGAGGTTCTGGTGAAAGGCACTGACGTTTTCAACAAGCCTCCCCGCTTCGGCTTTGACCATGGCGTGTCCAGCATACCGGCTGACAGACACAAGCACGGCCTGGTGCTTGACTTCTCTATTGAGGACGACCTTATATTGCAGAACCACGCTGACAATCCCTTTGCCAAGAAGGGCATACTCAAGCGCGACGCGATATTCAGCCACGCGACCGATTCTATCGAGGCGTACGACATTCGCCCGCGCCAGAGCGAGAAGCGTCCGGCAGGTACGCTCTCCGGCGGCAACCAGCAGAAGGTCATTATCGCGCGCGAGGTGCAGAACGACAAGGATCTGCTCATTGCGGTCAACCCGACCCGCGGCCTTGACGTTGGCGCGATAGAATATGTGCATGAGCATATTGTTGCACAGCGCAACAAGGGCAAGGCCGTGCTGCTCGTCTCATTCGAGTTGGACGAGATCATGAGCCTGTCCGACAAGATAGACGTTATTTTCGACGGTAAGATCGTCAGCTCTATAAAGGGCAGTGAGGCCAACGAGAATGATTTGGGTCTGATGATGGCAGGAGGTAAGAAAAATGGATAATAAGAAAAATATCTTCACCATCATTGCCGAAAACAAGGCTATCCACATCATTTTGTCGATCATCCTTGCGTTCGCTGTCGGCGCTATCTTCCTTGCGGTCATGGGGCTTGACGTGGGCGAGGCGTATGGCCGCCTGCTCTCCAGCGTGACCGGTATAAAGGGCTTTTCCTACGTTATCGTCTACTCCATCCCCTACATTATGACCGGCCTTTCCGTGGCCTTCTCGTTCAAAACCGGCGTTTTCAACATCGGCGCTGAGGGTCAGTTCGTGGTCGGATCTATGGCGGCGGCAATCGTGGGCATACTTTTCGGCACACTGCCGAAGCTCGTGCTTATCCCGCTTTGCTTCCTCGCGGCGATGGCCGCCGGTGCTCTGTGGGGTCTCATCGTGGCGCTGCTCAAAACCAAGTGGGGCATAAACGAAGTACTGAGCATGATAATGTTCAACTGGATTGCGTTCTACCTCTCCAACTTCATTGCCGGTATCCCCGCAATACATAGTGACGGCACTGCCGAGGCCACAAAGAACATCTCTGCAAACGCAAGCACGCTCCTCTCCAAGGACTTCATCAAGGAGGTCGGCCTGTGTCCCACGGCCAACTGGGGTATTCTTGTTGTCATCGTGTTCACGGTGCTGGTATGGCTCGTCATTGACAAGACCACGCTCGGCTACCGCCTGAAAGCAGTCGGCAGCAACAGGTACGCCGCAGAATACGGCGGCATCAGCGTGAACCGCTCCATCCTTACCGCAATCGGCATCTCCGGTGCTATCGCCGGTCTGGGCGGTGCATTGCAGCTGATGGGCATGGGCAACAGAATCAGCATCTTCTCCAGTCAGGAGGGCTTCGGCTTTGCGGGCATCGTTGTGGCACTGATGGGCTGCTCCAATCCGTTCGGTGTTTTCGTGGCGGGTCTGTTCTACGCTGCGCTCACCTACGGCGGCAGCAAGCTTAACCTCGTCGGCGCACCGACACAGCTTATCAACGTGATTGTCGGCACGGTCGTGTATTTCATTGCAATTTCCGTTATATTCACTTATTTCAAGCAGATAAAGAAAAAGCCCAAAAAGGCGAATGTACCCGAAAAAGCAGACGATAAGGAGGCGGAGAAAGTATGAACTCATTTATAAATGAATTGGGCATAATCCTTTATGCGACCCTCGTATACGCCACGCCTCTGCTTTAC
Source organism: uncultured Oscillospiraceae bacterium (assembly GCA_964495355.1). Classification (GTDB taxonomy): domain Bacteria; phylum Bacillota; class Clostridia; order Oscillospirales; family Oscillospiraceae; genus Limivicinus. The sequence continues at coordinate 2,347 of CAZBVU010000060.1, read as the reverse complement.
GCTGCACTCGGCTCCTGCTTCTCTGAGGTATCCGGTGTTGTCAACATCGGTATTGAGGGCATGATGACCGCCGGCGCATTCACCGGCACAGTCATTGCATACTTCACCGGCAACCCGTGGATAGGCTTTTTCTGCGGCGGTCTTGCAGGTATGATATTCGGTGTGCTGCACGCTGTCGCGACGGTCAACCTTGGAGCTGACCAGACGATCGCCGGTACTGCCATCAACCTTCTCGGCCCGGGCGTCGTTATTATGATAGCGCGTGTGCTGTTTAACTCCACCGACACTATTCCCCTCTCCCCCGACCAGAAGATCCCCTCCCTTTTCAAGGGTGTTTTTGACACCGGTACGGTTTTCGGCCGTTTTATGGACAACGTGTTTGCCAACTACGCCTCCACATACATTGTCTTTTTCGTGGTGGTGCTGGTGTGGTTTGTGTTCTACAAGACTCGCTTTGGTCTGCGTCTGCGCGCCTGTGGTGAGCATCCTCTGGCCTGTGAGACGCTGGGCATCAACGTTCTCGCGGTTCGCTTCTGGTGCGTGTGTATCTCCGGCTTCCTTGCAGGTCTCGGCGGTGCGTGCGTTACCATGACCACTTCCAACCAGTTCAGACCTATCTCAATCGTCGGTCAGGGCTTTATCGCGATAGCGGCGGTCATCTTCGGTAAGTTCCGTCCTCAGGGTGCGCTTATCGGCTGTCTGCTGTTCGGCTTCTGCTCCGGTTTGAAGGTCGTTCTGGGCGGCTCGTCCGGCGTGAGTATGCACCTGATCTCCATGATCCCTTATGTGGTGACGGTGATCGTGCTCATCCTCTTTGTCGGCAAATCCCGCGTTCCCGCCGCAAACGGCAAGCCGTATATCAAATCTAAATAATCACTTCGCTTTGCACTGCAAAAAGCCCGCAAGGGCTTTTTGTGTGTGTTAATAAATCTTATACAATGAATAATCACATGGAGGAACTAATCAGCATGAACAAGTATCTTGACATAGCACCCGAAGTACAGAAGGCTCTTGAAGAGGGCAAGCCGGTCGTCGCACTGGAAAGCACCATCATCTCACACGGTATGCCCTACCCCAAGAACGTTGAGACTGCGCTTCTCGTTGAGCAGACCATCCGCGACAACGGCGCTGTCCCCGCAACCATCGCCATCATCGGCGGCAGACTGAAAGCCGGTCTGAGCCGTGACGAGATAGAGTATCTGGGCAAAACCGGCCGCGGCGTCGCCAAGGCCAGCCGCCGTGACCTCCCCGCACTTGTCGCGCGCGGAGCTGACGGTGCAACCACTGTCACCACTACCATGATCATTGCGCACATGGCAGGCATCAAGATATTCGCCACCGGCGGTATCGGCGGCGTCCATCGCGGTGCTGAGACCACGATGGACATCTCCGCAGACCTTGAGGAGCTGGCACAGACCCCTGTTATGGTCGTGTGCGCCGGCGCAAAGTCCATCCTTGACCTCGGTCTGACACTTGAGTATCTTGAAACGCACGGCGTGCCCGTAATCGGCTACGGCACTGAGGAGCTGCCCGCATTCTACACCCGTCACAGCGGCTTTGCCGTTGACTACCGCGTGGATTCCCCTGAGGAGCTTGCCGCAATGTTCGCTGCCCAGCGCGGCCTCGGCTACGCCGGCGGTATGCTGGTCACCAACCCCATCCCCGAGGAGTATTCCATGGACAAGGCCGTTATCGACGCTGCAATCGAGACCGCACTTGCCGAGGCCAAGGCCAACGGCATCCACGGCAAGGAGACCACACCGTTCCTGCTGGCCAAGGTCGTTGAGCTGACCGGCGGCAACAGCCTCGAAAGCAATATCCAGCTTGTTCTCAACAACGCCCGCCTCGCGGCTAAGACCGCTGCCGCACTGGCGTAAGAAAATCTATAAAAAAATGTGCGCTGCATTTGCTACGGGTTGATAAGGCAGTATAGAAAACTTATACATCTGTGGCATTGCAAAGGGAAGAAATTAGGCTTTGACTTAGAAGGTCAGAGCCTTTTTCTTTTGCAATAAAATCCGCACATTCGTCTTTTGATTCGACTTGATTTATAATTAACACATCAAAATCAAGGAGGTTCATTATGAAAACATTATTTGAACAACAAGATGTACAGTACGAAATGCAGGGCGATTATAAATTACCTTGCGTTACATTGCCAAACGAGAGCAAATATGAAATCGGTGTATGGGGTGAACGACACAGACGGTATCTCAAAGAGTATCACAAGGTTAGATATTACAATTTGCTGACAGCAGGAACGCTTGATAATTATCTTGCTGACATCGAAAGCCAAGCAGAAAAATTGTTTGAACAGACGGTAAAATCACTTGCCGAGAAAGAGAAT
>CAZBVU010000059.1:0-7064 GCA_964495355.1 uncultured Oscillospiraceae bacterium | reverse complement strand
GTCAGGTTCATATCAGCTCTTCCTTCAACAACACCATGGTAACCATCACCGACACTCAGGGCAATGCAATCTCCTGGGCATCCGCCGGTGGCCTTGGCTTCCGTGGCAGCAAGAAGTCTACCCCCTTCGCCGCACAGACCGCCGCTGAAACCGCTGCTAAGGCAGCGATGGAGCACGGCCTCAAGACCGTCGAAGTGTTTGTCAAGGGACCCGGCTCCGGCCGCGAGGCTGCTATCCGCGCCCTGCAGACCGCAGGTCTCGAAGTGACGATGATCAAGGACGTTACCCCCATTCCTCACAATGGCTGCCGTCCTCCGAAACGTCGCCGCGTCTAATTGAAGGAGGGTACAGATAATGGCAAAGAATACACAGCCTGTTGTAAAGCGTGCAAAGGCTCTCGGCGTTACCCCGGCTTCCCTGGGCTACACCGGTAAGAGCAAGATCGACACCATACGCAACCCCAAGGCTCAGGTCCGCAAAAAGCAGAGCGAGTACGGGATGCAGCTTAACGAAAAGCAGAAGGTCAAGTTCATATACGGCGTGCTGGAAAAGCAGTTCCGTCTTTATTATGAGAGAGCCGAAAAGATGCCCGGCATCACCGGTGAAAACCTCCTCGCAATCCTTGAGCAGCGCCTTGACAACGTCGTGTTCAGACTTGGCTTCGGCATGACCCGCCGCGAGGCTCGTCAGCTGGTCAACCACGGCCACGTCACCGTCAATGGCCGCAAGGTCAACATCCCCAGCTTCCAGGTCAAGCCCGGCATGGTCATTTCCCTGACTGAGAAGGGCAAGAGCATGCAGAAGATTAAGGATAACATTGAGGATAATGCTTTCCGCGCCGCTCCCAAGTGGATCGAGTATGACAAGAACAATCTCACGGCAAAGATCGTTGCAGTTCCTGCGCGTGATGACATCGATATGCCTATCGAAGAGCATCTCATCGTCGAGTTGTACTCCAAGTAATAAAGACACCCTCAAATTGGTAAGCTGATTCATTGCAGCGCCATCAGGCGCAACACTTAAAAGGAGGGTTATATAACAATATGATCGAAATTAAAAAGCCGCGCATCGAGTGCATCGAGACTCCCGCAGAGAGTTCCTACGGCAAGTATATAATCGAGCCGTTGGAGCGTGGCTATGGCACAACACTTGGTAACTCTCTTCGCAGGGTACTCCTTTCCTCTCTCCCCGGCACTGCCTGCACCAGCATCAAAATTGCAGGTGTGCAGCATGAGTTTTCCACCATCCCCGGCGTCAAGGAGGACGTGACGGAGATAGTGCTCAACGTGAAGAGCATTATTGCCCGCCTCCACAGCACCGGTGCGAAGACCGTCTACATTGAGGCTTCCGGCGAGGGCGTTGTCACCGCCGGTGACATCAAGGCTGACGCAGAGGTGGAGATACTCAACCCCGAACAGCCCATTGCCACTCTCGGTCCTGACGGCTCCCTTAACATGGAGCTGGTGCTTGACCACGGCAGAGGCTACGTGTCGGCTGAGAAGAACAAGAACCCGCAGATGCCCATTGGCACAATTCCTGTTGACTCCATATACACACCGGTTCTCAAGGTCAATTACAGCGTTGAGAACACGCGTGTCGGTAATCAGACTGACTTTGACAAGCTGACGATCGAAGTATGGACCGACAAGACCATGACTGCCCGCGATGCAGTATCACTGGGTGCCAAGATACTCTGCGATCACTTCACGCTCTTCACCGATTTGTCTGACACCATCACCACCGATTCCACCGTTGTGGAAAAGGTCGATAAGGAGCCGGACACTGTGCTGAAGATGACGATTGAGGAGTTGGATCTCAGCGTTAGAAGCTTCAACTGCCTCAAGCGCGCAAACATCAATACTGTCGAGGACCTTGTAAGCAAGACTCAGGATGAGATGATCAAGGTCCGTAACCTCGGCCGCAAGTCCCTTGAAGAGGTTGAGCATAAGCTCACCATGATGGGTCTTACCCTTGCGGACGATGATGATAACAAACAGTAATCTCTCAAGAAGGAGGAATTGCAATTATGCCCGGAACCAGAAAGCTCGGCAAGCCGACCGCCGCTCGTATGGCAATGCTGCGCCAGCAGGTCACAGATTTTCTTGACCTCGGCCGCATGGAGACCACCATCTCCCGCGCCAAGGAGATCGCGCCCATGGCCGAGAAGATGATAACTCTTGGTAAGGCAAAGGATCTGGCAAGCTATCGTCAGGCTCTCGCTTTCATCACCCGCGAGGATGTTGCCAAGAAGGTTTTCGATGAGATCGCGCCCAAGTATGCTGAGCGCAACGGCGGTTACACCCGCATCACCCGTATCGGCGCACGCCGCGGTGATGCTGCTGAAGTCGCAGTCATCGAGCTGGTTTGATCCAGCACACATAATCAACAGAAAAATCGGAAGTGATTTATTCACTTCCGATTTTTGCGTATATACGCCTTGATAAAATCTCTGCCGGATATTATAATGTACTCAAATTGTAAAAGGGAGAACGAAACTATGCAGATAAATAAGGCAGAAGAATATGAAGCCCTGAAAGAGACTATGCTGCGCAGTGAGGAGACCTATCATGGGCCGCTGCTGCACGTCTATCACGACCGTGTGCGTCTGCCCAACGGCAACGAGTCGGGAAGAGACTATATAAAGCATCTGGGCGCGGTGTGCATCGTGCCGGTGACGGATGACGGCAAGGTGTATGTTGAGCGGCAGTTCCGCTACCCACTGAACATGGTGATAACAGAGGTGCCTGCCGGCAAGCTGGATTCACCGGAGGAGGACAGACTGTCCGCCGCACAGCGCGAGCTGCGCGAGGAAACCGGCCTGACGGCAGATAAGTGGACAAGCATGGGCGACTTTTATACCGCGGTTGCGTACAGCACGGAGAGGATAACCATGTACCTTGCGCAGGGTCTGCACCAGGGCGAGCAGATGCTGGATAAGGACGAATTTTTGACAGTCGAGCCGCTTGCGCTGACGGAGCTTGTAGATGAAGTTATGCGCGGCGAGATAGTGGACGTGAAAACGCAGGCCGCAATACTGAAAGCGGCACGTCTGCTGGGCGTTTGATGATAAAACGATAGAGCAGGGGAGAAAAGAATGAGAACGATATTATGCACGCTGCCGGTCGAGGAGCGGCACAAAAAGAAGCTGGAGCAGGCGGGTGAGGGCTGCCGTTTCGTGTATGCAAAAGAGGGCGAGGCAACGCCCGAGCAGATAGCGGAGGCGAATATCATCCTCGGTATGCCGGATCCTGCGCTTATCAAAGCCTCACCCAAGCTGGAGCTTTTGCAACTTAACATCGCGGGTGCTGACAAGTACGTAAAGCCGAATGTATTGGACAAGAACACCATTCTCACCAACTCCACCGGCGCATACAGCAAGGCTGTGGCAGAGCATGGCGCGGCTGTTGCAATGATGATGAGCAAGAAGCTGCACTTATACAGAGACGCGCAGAATCGGCATGAATGGGCAGACTACGGCACGGTTTCCTCGCTGACGGATGCCACGGTGCTGGTTGTCGGTCTGGGTGACATTGGCCACCATTTCGCCGGAATTATGAAGGCTCTGGGCGCGTATGTTGTCGGTGTGAAGCGCAGAAAGAGCGATAAGCCCGACTGCGTTGATGAACTGTACACGATGGAGGAGCTGGATAACGTCCTGCCGCGCGCGGACGTGATATTCTCAGTCCTGCCCGGAACGAGCGCTACAACGCATCTTTACACCGCAGAGCGCTTTGACCTCATGAAGGACAGCGCCATATTCATAAACTGCGGGCGCGGCGCTGCTGTTGAAAATACCGTGCTGTATGACGCGCTGACCAGCGGAAAGATCGCCGCCGCCTCAATAGACGTGAGCGAGGTTGAACCTCTGCCGCCGGAAAGCCCGCTGTGGGGGCTGGAAAACCTGCTGCTTACGCCGCACGTGTCGGGTTATTATCATCTGCCGCACACGTTCGAGTGCATTGTGGGCATTGCCGCAGACAATATCTATCGCTTCCTGCACGGTCAGGAACTCAGGAATGTTGTGGATTTTGAAACCGGCTATAAAAAGTGAGATAGAAGAACATAAAGATAACACCCCTGCGGTTAAGCAGGGGTGTTGTTTCGCGTGAGGGTATTTATACTTTCTTCACCGGACAGCATACCTCCGTGATAAACTCATCAGGGTTGCGGGTCTCATTCGGACTGACGTAGTAAATATCCATCATTGGGCCGCACAGCTCATAGCCATTCGCCGATATCCACGCGGCGAGAGAGGCATACACTGCCGAGTACTGAGAGTATGAGCCTTTGAACGTGGTGGAGGCAACGGTTACAGCCGGTGCAGTCAAGAAGCGGACATTTTGCGTGTCGGTATAAGTGCCCTGCACGGTCGCCTGTACCTCGACATCCACATCGTCCTCGCGGTATTCCTTGTCGTGCAGCACAGCCATCACCGGGGCGCAGACATTAAGCTGCTGGTCTGCCGTCTCGGAAAAGAGCGTGTGCCACAGTCTGCCCTCTTCCTCGTACTTGGGAATTATCTGACGCACGCTGGCCACATACCTCTCGGGGAGGGTCTTGATAACGCAATCGTATTTCATTTTTTCGTCCTTTCTCAGGCTTTCCAACGCTGAGGAGAGGAGCCGTATGCGGGTGCTTATCGTCTCCGCTTCTTCCAGTAACTGCGCCCGCTGGACATTGAACAGCCGTTCCAGCTCGTCTGTGTCGCTTTCGCGCGACAATAGCTCAGCTATCGCCGCGACACCGAAGCCCATATCCCGCAGCGCGCTTATCTTCTCTATCGCGAGAAGCTGCTGCTCATGGTAGTAGCGGTAGCCGGTGAATTGATCGACATTGAAAGGCCGCAGAAGTCCAACCTCGTCATAATAGCGCAGCATACGCACACTCACCCTGCTCAAACGTGAAAAATCGCCTATCTTTAACATCTGTGCGCCTCCATGGATGCATACTTTTTGAGCTCAGGGGTATTGTAATACCTCACACCGTGTGAGAGTCAAGAGCGAGAGAGGAAATTTTGCGAGAGAGGAAAAAACAGACCAGATGAGGATAATAACAAACCTTACACAATCTTCGGCAGCTTTCTGCGGAATAGTTCAAGCTCGGCATCACTGGGAATGTAGTTGCTCATTTCTCCGTTGTGGAATTTCTCATAGGCCACCATGTCAAAGTAGCCGGTGCCGGTGAGACCAAACAGGATGGTTTTTTCCTCACCGGTCTCTTTGCATTTCAACGCCTCATCTATCGCCACGCGTATGGCGTGGGAGCTTTCAGGCGCGGGCAGTATGCCCTCCACGCGGGCAAAATATTCCGCGGCCTCAAACACTTCGGTCTGACCGACACTTACCGCTTCCAAAAGTCCTTGGGCGTAAAGCTCAGACAGGGTGGGGTTCATACCGTGGTAGCGCAGGCCGCCCGCATGGTTGGCAGAGGGGATAAAATCACAGCCGAGAGTGTACATTTTGGCCATGGGACAGACCTTGCCGGTGTCGCAAAAATCGTAGGCATACACGCCTCTGGTGAGACTGGGGCAGGACGCAGGTTCAACGGCGATGAAGCGGTAATCGGCCTCACCGCGAAGCTTCTCGCCCATAAAAGGCGCGATAAGCCCGCCAAGGTTAGAGCCGCCTCCAGCGCACCCGATGATAACATCCGGTTTCACGCCGTATTTATCAAGCGCAGTCTTGGTCTCAAGCCCAATGATGGACTGGTGAAGCAACACCTGATTAAGCACACTGCCCAGCACGTAGCGATAGCCATCGTTGGAAAGCGCAGTCTCAACGGCCTCGGATATCGCACAGCCGAGACTGCCTGTAGTGCCCGGGTGCTCTGCGAGGATCTTTCTGCCAACTACAGTCTCAGTTGACGGAGAGGGCGTGACGGATGCACCGTAGGTGCGCATGACCTCGCGACGAAACGGCTTCTGCTCATAAGAACATTTCACCATATACACCTTGCAGTCAAGACCAAAATACGAACACGCCATGGAGAGTGCCGTGCCCCACTGACCGGCACCGGTCTCGGTAGTGACACCTTTCAGCCCCTGCTTCTTGGCGTAATACGCCTGCGCGATGGCGGAGTTTAGCTTATGAGAACCGCTGGTGTTGTTGCCCTCAAACTTATAATAGATTTTCGCAGGGGTGCCGAGCTTTTCTTCCAGGCAGTACGCGCGCACAAGCGGGGCGGGACGGTACATCTTATAGAAACTCTGGATTTCATCGGGTATGTCAAAGTACGGCGTGTCGCAATCAAGCTCCTGTGCGATAAGCTCTCTGCAAAATACCGGCGCAAGCTCATCGGCGGTCATCGGTTGGAGCGTCGCGGGGTTGATGAGAGGCGCCGGCTTTTGAGGCATATCAGCGCGCAGGTTGTACCATGCTTTCGGCAGTTCGGACTCATTAAGGTAGATTTTATAGGGGATGTTGTCATATTTCATTGTTATAGCCTCCATAGAGATTTAATTTAAATTGTAATGCGGCGCAAGACTGCGCAAAAAGTGATGCAAATTGTCCGGCCAAGGCCGCCATCGTCTCGTTAACAATATCACTGTGCTTTACCTCCATGAAAAAAGCCTCTTTGCCCTAACATTTCCGGTCAAAGAAGCTTTATAAAACAAAAACGCCCTTGACAGAAATGAACTATCTGTCAAGGACGAATAATACGAACACTATCCGCGGTGCCACCTTGATTCACGGCATGACCCGTGCGCTTAGCAGGATACCAACATATCCCCGGCATTTATACGCTTGCCTACAGCGTCGCAGAATACTCTAGGAAGAACCTATTTGACTGCGCCCTCCGCGGTCCATTTGACAACTTGTTTCACACCTGATTCTCAGCACCACAGGCTCTCTGTAAAGGCATCATTGCCGTTATCTCCGCTTCAACGGTTTAGTTTATTGAATTTACGCGTTGATTATACAGCGTCAGTCCCACTTTGTCAACTGCAAAAATAAAAAAGTTAAATCAGGATTGCGCCGAGGGGCTGAATCGGGACAGGAGTATGATGCGATCTTCCTATGTATTGTCCCATATTCAACTGATTGAATTAAAAATTGAGCTTTGAG
>CAZBVU010000058.1:0-7477 GCA_964495355.1 uncultured Oscillospiraceae bacterium | reverse complement strand
CTCTTGGGGAAGGAAACACAGGGGTGAATCCAACCAAACTTGCTGTCTGCAAGGCGGCGGCCATCGGCATCCTCAGGGATGTAGACCTCACCGCTGACAAGCTTGGAGTGGCACCAGCCGCACTCACCACTGCGGCAGTGAGACGGGGCCTTGATGCCTGCGCGCTCCATTGCCCAAAGGAGAGATTCCTCACCAAAGCAGGGGATAGTCTGCTTTTCACCGCGGATATCCACAGTCAGCTTAAACTCCTTGCCCTTTGCCTCTGCGGGGAAGTCGGCGTTGTTTGCCGCGCCCAGATAGTCGCCGGACATCTCCATGCGGTAGCGGCGTTTGGGCAGACCGAGCTTCTTCATTTCGCCCTCTTCAAAGGTGTACATGGCCTTCGGGCCGCACATGAACACGGAGTAATCGCCATCGGGGGCATACTTCTTTATCATCTCTGCCGTGATAAAGCCATGCTCATAACCGGCCTTCTCCTCGTGGGACAGGATGTGCACGACCTTCACTCGGCCGTTGGACTTCGCGGCCAGTGCCTCTATCTCATCCTTCAAAAGGATGCCGTCAGCCGTGCGGCTGCCGTAGAGTATGGTCATGTCGAAATCCTCAATACCGTCAACAATTGCGGCGGCCATGGAGTAGAACGGCGTGATACCGGAACCGCCGGCAATGGCGATAACGTGCTTTGCGTCACGCAGGTTCTGATAATAGAAATCACCGAGCGGACCGCTTATATCGACCTCATCGCCCTCTTTCCAAGTGGTGAGTATGTGCTTGGACGCATAAGACGGATTGGTCAGCTTTATGGTGAGGGTGTAGCTTGTGTTCTCAGAGCCGAGTGCATCCTTAGGGTTGGAGCGGATGGTGTAGGGCTTGTTGACGGTGGCACCGTCAATGTTCAGTGCGACAGAGACATACTGGCTTGCGCGGAAATACGCCATCTCAGTTGTGCCCTTGGCAGTGTTGGGGACGAGGGTGAAGCTTTTCGCATCGCCGTGGTCAACAACTTTGGCAATCTTAACGTGCTGAACTGCGGGGTGCAGCTTCTTTGCAAGTATGTTTGCGTTGAATACGGACTGGGGAATAGTTGCGGGGGCGGCTTCAATGTGTTTCAGTCTCGTTTTCACTTCGCCGAGGAAGGGGAACGGGGTAAGTCCTTTGAGACCTTTTCTGGAATAATTATATTTGCTCATCTTATTTGCCCTCCTTCATGTCCTCAAGCATATATCTCGCCTGCTCAGAGCCGGAGAGGTACGCCTGAGAATAGCCGTCCATCTGTGTGCCATGGCCGCCGACAAAGCGCAGACCCTTTATGTTGTAATCCTCGTGGTGGCCGCACTGTACACGCGGGAACATACCGTCCCAACCGGCGGGGATGTAACCATAAACGTCACCGCGCGGGGTGCCGAGATAACGCGCCCATGTGACAGGGGAGGCGACAACGATCTCTTCAATATGACTCTGCAGGTCACAGCCGGTGACTTCCTCATAACGCTCAACAGATTCGCGCGCCACGCGATCCTTGATCTTGAAGTATTCTTCCTCTGTTACATCCTTGAACGGGTCGCCGGTGTAGAACTTACTGAGCTGCAGGAATGCACGTCCCTCACCGGCGGCATCAGGCAGAGCGTTGGTGAGAACAGTGCAGGTGATGTCCTTGTGCGTGTCAAGAGAGTCGGACGCGAGGAACTGCTGGTGGTTATCGGGATTGTAGCGCATGAAGGTGTCATAGTTCTTCAGGCCGATTTCTTCAGCAGTGGCATCAAGACCGAGATAGATGGTGAACGCGGCCTGTGCAAGGCGCTGTGCGTTCATCTTCTTCTTTTCATACTCGGGCACTTCGTTCTTGTCCACCATGCGGTCATACACCACATGGGGCATGAGGTTGGAAATGACGTAGGAGCACTCGATATACTTGCCATTGGCAAGCTGAACACCGTGCACCTCACCGCCGCGAATGTCGATCTTATCGACTGTGGTGTTGTACCAGATATCGCCGCCAAGCTCACGGATCTTGGCATCAAACGCAAGGGAAATCTCATGTGAGCGGTTCTTTGCAAACCAAGGAAGCTGAGTGAGGTAGACATAGGTCATGAACACATAAGGGGCAAAGCTCATCTCAGTGGAATCCGCGGCAACGTAGGTCCAGTAGGATTCAAAGATGTGACGTGCCTTATCGGGAACGCCTATCTTGCGCAGAACATCATCGCACGGCTGGGGAACAAGGCACATAAGGTCATAGTATTTCAGCATCATTTCGACCTTCTGCAAGCCCTCCGGCTCATTATTGCGCTCATACAGCCATTCAACACCATCCACCAGCATACGGCCAAGCTCCATAACCGTGGTCATGGATTCACGGCTGCCGGGAACTGCGCGCTCCATCTCGTCAATAAATGCCTGAACGCCGGCAGGCATTGCCACGTTGAAGCCGCCCTCATCAGTTGCGATAGAGGCGAAGCTTTCGTTTGCACTGCACCATTCAACATCAAGACCGTAATGATCTTCAAGAAGCTGACGGACAGCGCCGCGCTTGCCCTCACCCTCGCCGGTGCCCATCTGGCACAGCTCATGCAGGGTTGCCTCAAACTCATAATTGCCGCGTACAAAGCTTGTTGCACAGCCGCCGGGGAGATTGTGCTTTTCAAGAACCAGCACTTTCTTACCGGCCTTTGCGAGGTAGGTTGCGGCGGAGAGTCCGCCGTTTCCTGCACCTACAACGATCACGTCGTATTTTTGCATTAAATGCATCCTCCGTTCCTTATATTAAAATCATTATTGCGCTGTGGTATAGCCACATATATTTTACTCTATTTTTCCAACGTGCGCAAGAGAAGATTGTTATTTAATCAACAAAAATAAACTGTCCTTTTTTGTGCAGATTGGACATGAAAATCAGCTTGTGGTCAGAATATGATGACCACTCTTGATTTTGCGCGCAAAATAATGTAGAATACGAATATTATTACCCAGCAGTGAAGTGCGGAGGAAAGAAAGCGAATGCAGATGAACGACAGCAGGAATCTCAAAGCCAGCTTTGTTGAGCTGATGAAATCACGGATATTTTCCGGTGTGCTTAAACCGGGGGAGAGATTGCCGCCGGAAAGGGAGCTGGCATTACAGGTTGGGATGAGCCGTGGGTCTGTCAATCAGGGCATACTTGACCTTGAACGCATTGGCCTTTTGCGCATTATTCCGCGCAAGGGCACATTTGTGGCGGACTATCTGAAAAATGCCACACCGGAGACGCTCTCTGCTATAATGAGCTATGATTCAGCACTCATAGATGCCACGCTATTCCGCGACCTTATGGCAATGCGTATTCTTGTTGAGAGAGAGTGTACGCGCCTTGCGTGCGAAAGCCTCACGCCGGAAAAGCTGGACATATTGCAATCGCATTGCGATGCCATATATAATTCTGGCGACAGCGAGATAACAGAGGCAATTTTCCTTTTCCATAAGTGCATCACGGAGATATGCGGCAACACTGCCTATGCAATGGTGTTCAACAGCTTTGAAAAAATGCTGCGCAACCTGATAAAGGAGCACTATTCCAATAAGGATGAGTTGGCAAGCTCACTGCCGAAATTTGAAAAGCTGTCAGCGGCAATAGCCCGCAGAGACGCTGTGTATGCAGATAGCTGTATGCAGTCGCTCCTCAGCCAGGCATCGGATTACCTCAACCTGCATCTTGCAGAGAAGAGAAACGCAAGTGAATAATATAAACGGAGAAGAGAATGGATAAACGTTTGGAACGAATCCTGCCGCGGGTGCAGAAGCCTGCACGCTATACGGGCGGTGAATATAACCAGATAATAAAGGATAAAACCAAGGTAGACGTGCGCGTGGCGTTCTGCTTTCCGGATACCTATGAGATAGGAATGTCCAACCTTGGCATGAGCATACTTTACAGCACCATGAATTCGCTTGATTTCGTATGGTGTGAGCGCGTTTATGCCCCATGGGGCGATATGTATGATGAGATGAAGCGCGCTGGAATTGAGCTTTACGCCCTTGAAAGCGGCGACAGTGTGAGCCAGTTTGATGCGGTGGCGTTTTCCATCGGCTATGAGATGGCGTATACCACGGTGCTGGATATGCTGGATATGTCGGGCATACCTATTCGCTCATGTGATCGCGATGAGCTTACGCCGCTTGTGTTTGCGGGCGGCTCGTCTGCCGTTAATGCAGAGCCGCTTGCGCCTTTTATCGACCTTTTCATTGTTGGTGAGGGCGAAGAGGTGGACAATGAAGTGCTTGTGCTTTTGCGTCAGGCGAAGCTGGAACATTGGTCAAAGCATGAGTTCCTTGTCCGCGCGGCGCAGATTGGCGGCGTGTATGTTCCGAGCCTATACGATGTTGAATATAATGACGACGGCACTGTGCGCGCGATAAATGCGCGGGAGGGTGCAACGGAAAAGGTTGTCAAGCGCATTATAGAGGATTTGGACGCAGTGCCGTACCCGACAAAGCCGGTTGTGCCGTCAACAGAGATTGTGCATGACAGGGTCAGCCTTGAGGTGTTCCGCGGTTGTGTGCGCGGCTGCCGCTTCTGTCAGGCGGGGCATATCTATCGCCCGATACGCTCAAAGAAGCCCGAGACACTTGTTAAGCAGGGGATAGATACACTGAAAAATACCGGCTATGAGGATATCACGTTGCTGTCACTCAGTACAAGTGACTATCGCCAGCTTCCAGAGCTGTTGGATGGACTGCTGGAATACTGCGAGGAACGCAGTATAGGCGTGTCCCTGCCGTCACTGAGGGCGGATAATTTCTCCATGGAGATAATGCAGCGTCTGCAAAAGGTGAGAAAGAGCGGGTTGACCTTCGCTGTAGAGGGCGGAAGCCAGAGACTGAGGGATGCAATAAATAAAAACGTCACAGAAAAAGACCTGCTAAATACCTGCGCGCTTGCCTTTGTCGGTGGGTGGAACGGTGTGAAGCTTTACTATATGCTCGGCCTGCCTACGGAGACAGATGAAGACATTCTCGGCATTGCGGAGATGGCAAACAGGGTTTTGCACTGCTGGCGTGAAAATGCAAAGAACAAGAACCGCGGTGTGAAAATAACTATTTCCACCTCATGCTTTATTCCCAAGCCCCATACGCCGTTCCAGTGGACCGCGCAGATAAGTCAGGAGGAATACCTGCGGCGAGTAAATCTCCTCAGAGCGAATATAACGGCCAAGAACGTCACATATAACTGGCATGATGCTGAGACCAGCGTTGTTGAGGCGGTGCTGTCACGCGGTGACAGGCGCGTTGCAGATGCAGTTGAAGCTGTCTGGCGTGACGGTGGGCGGCTTGACTCGTGGACGGATTATTTCTCCTTTGAACGCTGGATGAAGGCGTTTGAAAGCTGCGGGATTGATCCGGCGTTTTATGCCATGCGTGAGCGGGATACGGACGAGATAATGCCGTGGGATATGATAGACGTCGGTGTTAGACGGCAGCATCTCTTGCGTGAGCGTGAGCGCTGCTATACATCCACGCTTTCACCCGACTGCCGCAAGCAATGCTCCGGTTGCGGCGCGGCCAAGCTTATGACAAAGGGAGGGCGCTGTGATGGATAAGCTGAGACTGAGATTCAAGAAAACAGGGCGTGCGATATATATATCCCACCTCGACCTTATGAAAACCATGCAGCGTGCGTTTTCCCGTGCAGGTTATGCGCTGAAATACTCTGAGGGCTTTAACCCGAGACCGCAATTGTCGTTTGCATTGCCGCTCTCTGTCGGAATGGCGAGTGTATGCGACGTGCTGGATTTCAAACTGAAAGAGAATGTTGACCTTACTGAGCTTCCCCAAAAACTCACCGATGCATTGCCGGAGGGAATAGAGATAATCGAGGCATATGAGCCGGAACGCAAGGCCGCTGCTATAAAATGGCTTGAAATATGCGGTGTTATGGAGTATGATGAAAAAAATACGTCTGTAATGGCGCAAAAGCTTGTTGAATTTTATGCCGCGGATGAAATCATCATCACGAAAAAGACCAAACGCGGTGAGGGCGAGACGGATATTAAAAGCGCGATAAAAAGCATAGAATTCACACCTGATAATGCGCAGGTCAAGGTTCATGCCGTGATAAGTGCGCAGGAACCAACACTGAATCCTGAGCTTTTGACGCAGGCACTTTTACAGAAAGCGCCTGATATCGCACCTGATTTTGCAAAGTATACAAGACTGGAAATCTACGATAAAGAGATGACAGTCTTTAGATGAGGCGTTGCCTATGAAAAAAATAGCGATTTTTCAAAGCGAGCTGAGTGTCGGAGGAATACAAAAATCACTTGTCAACCTCCTGCGCTCAATCGACTATGATAGGGTACAGGTTGACTTGTACTTATCCAAGGATGAGCGCTTTTGGCAGATCGATTTTCCTGAAAAACTGAATATCCATTATCTTAGACCAACGCCGCGAATATGTTCGTTTATCCCGTTTGACACGGCAAAGCGGTTGTTGAAATATGATTTTGCACCGGATGTTGTGTATGACCTTGCGATCGACTTTAACTCCTACCAGTGCTCGTGCGCGGTCGGGGCGTTGACGGTTCCGGCGAAGTACCGTGTCATGTGGATACACAACGATGTGCAGATCAAGCTTCAAGACGAGTGGAAATACCGCGTGCTGTGGCACTATTTCAAGGGAAAGTTCAGATATTATGATGAGTTTGTCCCTGTGTCGCAGGCGTTGTGGAAACCGTTTGTGAATATGTCCGGCGTGGATGAGCATTTCAGGCACAGGGTTATCCAGAACGTGATAAACGTTGATGAGATACATGAAAAAATGCTGGCTGTGCCGCCAGATGTCAAACCGGATGAGAACGTGTTCAACCTCGTTGCACTCGGTAAGTTGTGCCATCAAAAAGGGTACGATATCATGTTGGAGGCGTTTTCGGCTGCGGTGCTTGTTCGCGATGACCTGCGGCTGTATATAATCGGCGCTGGGCCTGACGAAGCGCAGCTAAAGCAGCTGTGTGAGCGCCTGAAGCTGGGTGACAAGGTGTTCTTCCTTGGCAGTAAGAGCAATCCATATTGCTATATGCGTATGATGGATGCCTTTATCTCAACCTCGCGATATGAGGGGCAGCCGCTTAATATTATGGAAGCAATGGCTGTTGGTCTGCCTCTTTACTGCACAAAGAATCTGGAAAGCTATACTGAGGGGCTTACAGGCTATGAGGATATTACCGAGGCACTTATAAACGCGAAAAAGCAGCCAAAACATCCGGATAATTTAATTGAATATAATCAGAAGATACTTGACAGCATCTATGATCTGGCCGAAAGCGAAAGATAAAATAATAAAAACAGAAAAAGTGCAAAAAATGCTTGCTTTTTCTTTTGAAGTATGTTATCATATCTGAGCTTTTGTGGGTAACCACAGGTGAGAAAGGCGCTCCGCTGCCGAGGCCAACGTGCCCTCCGGTCATGAACGTCTATATACAAGGAAGGATTAGATTATGGATCTGGT
>CAZBVU010000057.1:0-8220 GCA_964495355.1 uncultured Oscillospiraceae bacterium | reverse complement strand
GCCACAAGAGCCATCGAAAGCGGTATGCAGCCCAAGGTGCTGCAAAAACTACTGGGACACGCCAGTATCAAAACAACGATGGATCGATATGTCCATGTGACTACCGACTCCCTCGACAATGCGGTCAAGCAATTCCAGCTTAATGGGATTTACATATAAAAATCCATACAGGTTTATGCGGAAATGGTGTAAAAATGGTGTAACAGCCGAAACGCCAAAACGCGAAAACCCTTGCAAATAAAGGAAAAATCAAAGGAGTAGAGAATAAAATGAAATTAGGTATCGTGGGTCTGCCGAATGTTGGCAAGACGACGCTTTTTAATGCACTGACCGGCTCCAAGGCGGAGACGAGCGCCTACACCAACGCGGGCGCGAAGCCGAACATCGGCAACGCAAAGGTTCCCGATGAGCGGCTGGACTGGCTGGCAGAGTATTACCATCCTAAAAAATACAGCCCTGCAACGATAGAGTTTGTCGATGTGGCGGGTGTTCAGCGCGGCGGTGGCAAGGGCAACGAGGTGTTTCAGGCCATCCGCCAGACGGACGCGCTGGTGCACGTTGTGCGCTGCTTTGACGATGATGATATCTTCCTTGAAAAGGCGGACGCGCGCCGCGATGCGGAGACCTTTGACCTTGAAATGATCCTTGCGGACATGGAGATCGTGGAGCGCCGCCTTGAGCGCGCCAAGAAGAACGCCAAGAGCGGGGACAAAAAGTACAAGCGCGAGGTTGAGATGTGCCAGGCACTGCTGGAGCATCTTGAGGGCGAAAATGGTGCGCGCAGCTTCGAGTTCACAGATGAGGACAACGATATTCTGGTTGACGGCGGCCTGATGACCGTCAAGCCGGTGATTTACGTTGCAAACCTTGATGAGGACGGCATGGCCGACTATGAAAACAACGCAAACTTCAAGGCGCTGAAAGCGCTTGCGGACGAGCAGGGCGCGGCGGTTCTCCCTGTGGCGGCAAAGTTTGAAGAGGACATTGCCGAAATGGACGAGGATGAGGCAAAGATGTTCATGGAGGATCTCGGCCTGACGGAGACCGGCCTTGACAGGCTGATCCGCACGTCCTATGACCTGCTGGGGTATATATCCTTCCTCACGGCAGGGGAGGACGATGTGCACGCGTGGACGATAGTGCGCGGCACGAAGGCGCCCAGAGCCGCCGGAAAGATCCACACCGATATTGAGCGCGGCTTCATCCGCGCGGAAATAGTGGCGTTTGAGGATCTCAAGGCCTGCGGCAGTATGTCGGCGGCAAAGGAAAAGGGACTTTTCCGTCTGGAGGGCAAGGAATATGTCATGCAGGACGGAGACGTGACGAATTTCCGCTTTAACGTATGATAGTTCAACGCTAGTTGACGAAAATGTGCACAGAAAAATAAAAAGTATGACATATATGTGAATTGTGCGCGCAAATGGTGCTTTTTGCTTGACTTTGGCGCTTGTCCTGTGGTATCCTATCCCGGTAATAAGGGAGTAGCTTTCACTCGTACTGCGGGCGTCAGGGCATCGTCATCACAGCTCATATATGGGCTCGGTGCTTTGAATATACATTCACAGTGTATTTAGCGAGACTTTTACAGCGTATTCGCTGTAGAAGTCTCTTTTTCGTGCAGTGAATGTGCTATAGTAATGAAAGCTATGAAAGGGGAAAACTGATGAAGTATTATCTGGAGAGGAAAGAGGCTGTCCTTGATGAGCTTAACAGCAGCGTGGACGGTCTGAGCGCGGCTGAGGCACAGCGGCGTCTGGAGGAGAACGGACGCAATAAGCTCTCTGCCCCGCCGCAGAAGTCGCTGATAGTGCGCTTCTTTGAGCAGATGGCAGACCCGATGATAATCATCCTGCTTGTCGCGGCGGCCATAAGCGGCGTACTCGCCGTGGTCGAGGGTGAAAGCTTTGCCGATGTTATCATCATTCTCGCAGTTGTGCTGATAAACGCTGTGCTGGGCGTGTATCAGGAGAGCAAGGCAGAAAAGGCGATAGAAGCCCTGCAGGAGATGAGTGCGGCAGTGTCCCACGTCCTGCGCGACGGTAAGCTTTGCACCGTGCCCAGTGAGGAACTGGTCGTGGGCGATGTTGTGCTACTGGAGGCGGGCGATGCAGTGCCTGCGGACGGCCGAATTTTGCAGAGTGCGTCCCTCAAACTGGAGGAGGCCGCCCTGACCGGTGAATCTGTGCCGGTGAATAAGTTCATCCAGCTGCTGGAGCTGGGTGAGCAGAGCGATATCCCCCTTGGCGACAGACGCAACATGGTGTACATGGGCAGTACCGTTGCCTATGGCCGCGGCAGTGCAGTTGTCACCGCCACCGGTATGGACACTGAGATGGGCAAGATCGCAGACGCGCTTTCAAAGGCGGAGGATGGCGACACCCCGTTGCAGATAAAGCTCAGCCAGCTTTCCAAGATACTGACATGGCTGGTGCTTGGCGTATGTGCGCTGGTGTTTGCGGTGCAGCTTCTCCGCGCGGGCGGCCTTGACTTTGAGGTTGTGCTCAATTCGTTTATGATAGCTGTGTCTCTCGCAGTTGCGGCGATACCTGAGGGGCTTGCCGCTGTTGTTACGGTGGTGCTGTCCATCGGCGTTACCAATATGTCAAAGCGCAACGCGATAATCCGCCGCCTCACAGCGGTGGAAACCCTCGGCTGTGCGCAGATAATATGCTCTGACAAGACCGGCACGCTCACGCAGAATAAGATGACGGTGGTTGACTTCTTCGGCGATGACGAAAAGGAGCTGGCCGGTGCAATGGCGCTCTGCTCTGATGCGGAGCTTGGCGACGAGGGAGCTGTCACCGGTGAGCCGACTGAGGCTGCGCTGGTGGCCTGGGCATATAAGCTGGGGCTTGACAAGAACACGCTGAAGGCAAAGTACATCCGCTGCCTTGAAGCGCCGTTTGATTCCGCGCGCAAGCTTATGAGCACGGTGCATCTCTATGACAACGGCTGTGTGCAGTACACCAAGGGCGCGCCCGATGTGCTGCTCGCCAAGTGCACAAGCTACATTGAAAACGGCGAGGTCAAACCCATGACCGCGAGCTATCGCGAGAGCGTGGAGCGGGCGAACAAAGAGATGGCAGACCGCGCACTGAGAGTGCTGGCCTGTGCAAAGCGCGTGTGGAGCGCAAAGCCCAACAGTAGCGAACCGGAATTTTTGGAGCAGGAGCTGTGCTTCATGGGGCTGTGCGGCATGATCGACCCTGTGCGCCCCGAGGTTGCGGCTGCAATACAGGAATGTCGCGCGGCCGGAATCCGCCCCATCATGATAACCGGCGACCATGTGGACACTGCTGCCGCTATCGCAAGAGAGCTGGGTATACTCTCTGACGGCACCTGCGCAATCACCGGCTCACAGCTCAGCCAGCTCAGCGATGAGGAATTTAAGGAAGTATTCCAGAATATAAGCGTGTATGCCCGCGTCCAGCCGGAGCATAAGACCCGCATTGTCAACGCGTGGCGTGCAGCGGGCTACGTCACGGCGATGACCGGTGACGGCGTGAACGATGCGCCCAGCATCAAATCCGCGGATATCGGCGTTGGCATGGGCATAACCGGCACTGACGT
This sequence comes from uncultured Oscillospiraceae bacterium, assembly GCA_964495355.1. Taxonomy (GTDB): domain Bacteria; phylum Bacillota; class Clostridia; order Oscillospirales; family Oscillospiraceae; genus Limivicinus. The sequence goes on along the minus strand of CAZBVU010000057.1, from coordinate 4,650 downwards.
CACCAAGAGCGCCGCCGACATGGTGCTGGCTGACGATAACTTCGCCACGATAGTCTCGGCTGTGGAAGAGGGACGCAGAATATACGATAACATCCGCAAGTGCATCCAGTTCTTGCTCGGCTCGAACATGAGCGAGGTAATAAGTATATTCGCGGCAACACTCATGGGCTTCAACATTTTGCAGCCGGTGCATCTGCTGTGGATAAACCTCGTTACCGACTGCTTCCCCGCGCTGGCACTCGGCGTTGAAAAGGCAGAGCCGGATATAATGCAGCGCAAGCCGCGTGACGCAAAGGCCGGTATATTCGCTGGCGGTATGGGCGTTGACGTTGTGTACCAGGGTCTGGTCGTGTCGGCACTCGTGCTGCTGAGCTACTTTGTCGGCCATTTTATGGAGACCGGCACATGGACGCTCACCGACAGTGCCCATGGCACAACGATGGCGTTCCTCACCATGTCCATGGCGGAGATTTTCCACTCGTTCAACATGCGCTCTCAGCGCGGCAGCATTTTCGCCCTGCCGACAATGAACAAGATGCTTCTCGGTTCGGCTGTGGCCTCTCTCGTTGCGACAACGGTTGTGTGCGAGATTCCGGTGCTGGCAGAGGCGTTCAACTTCACCAGTGTTGAGTTTAACGAGTATGCAGTTGCGATTCTTATCGGCGCGTGCATCATCCCGATTGTGGAGATAGTGAAGCTCATCCAGAGAAAGTGTGCAAAGGCGGAGTAATCCGATAAGTTAATAAGATAATAGAAAAGCACAGTGCTGCATTAGGCGCACTGTGCTTTTTAATTACCTCATGGACAGCCGATAAAGTGAAAAATCGGGTTTGACATTTACAGCAAGCGGTGATAATATAGCATAGTTAAAAGGCAAAGACGGAGAAGGCTGGATATCATCGCTGCACAGAGAGGGCTGCCATTGGCTGCAAGCTGCCCCGGCGCGTACCCGTGCGCACCACTCCTGAGCCGGAGAGAGGAAATGCTCTCCCGTGTAACGTGCGTTAATGCGTTTGTTTGAGTTAAAAATCAAGGTGGAACCGTGCAAAAATGCACCCTTGACGCTGTGTGCGCCGAGGGTGCTTTCATTTTTATCAGGAGGAACAACATGGACGAAAACAAATTCAGCTTTGAAAACCCCGAATACCGCCATACCTATTGGCATACCTGCTCTCACGTTCTGGCACAGGCTGTCAAGCGCCTGTACCCCGAGGTAAAGCTTGCGATCGGTCCTGCGATCGAAAACGGCTTTTACTATGACATGGACTCTCCCTTCCCGTTCACACCGGATATAATGGAGAAGATCGAAGCCGAAATGCGCAAAATCTGCAAGGAGAAGCTGAAGCTGGAGCGCTTTGAGCTTCCGCGTGCGGAGGCGCTGAAGCTCATGGAGGAGAAGGACGAGCCGTATAAGGTCGAGCTTATAAACGACCTGCCGGAGGATGCTGTTATCAGCTTCTATCGTCAGGGTGAGTTCACCGACCTCTGCGCCGGCCCGCACCTCGACTCCACCGGCCGCATCAAGGGCAACGCTATCAAGCTGACAGCCTGTAACAGCGCGTATTGGAGAGGCGACAGCAGCCGCCAGACTCTCCAGCGTATTTACGGCGTGGCATTCCCCAAGAAGGATGAGCTGGATGAGTATCTGGCGCGCATCGAAGAGGCAAAGCGCCGCGACCACCGCAAGCTCGGCAAAGAGCTGGGGCTGTTCGCGTTCCGTGATGAGGCACCCGGCTTCCCGTTCTACCTGCCCAAGGGCATGGTGCTGAAAAACACCCTTATTGACTACTGGCGCGAGGTACACAAGAAGTGGGATTACCTCGAGATATCCACCCCGCAGATCATGCGCCGCACCCTGTGGGAGACATCCGGCCACTGGGATCACTACAAGGACAATATGTACACCACGCTCATTGACGGTGAGGATTTCGCCATCAAGCCCATGAACTGCCCGGGCAGCATCCTCGTCTATGATATTGAGCCGCACTCTTACAAGGAACTGCCTCTGCGCTATGGCGAGCTGGGCGTTGTGCACCGCCATGAGCTTTCCGGTGCACTGCACGGTATGTTCCGCGTGCGCTGCTTCACGCAGGATGATGCACACATTCTGCTCGCCAAGGATCAGATCACGGACGAGGTCGTGCGCATTGCGCAGCTCTTTGATGAGGTTTACTCCCTCTTCGGCCTGCCGTATAAGATAGAGCTGTCCACCATGCCGGAGGATCACATCGGCTCTGTTGAGGATTGGGACATTGCAACGGCGGCCCTGGCCGACGCTATCACCGGCATTGGCAAGACCTACGAGGTCAACCCAGGTGACGGTGCGTTCTACGGCCCGAAGCTGGACTTCCACATTCAGGACTCCCTCGGCCGTACCTGGCAGTGCGGCACGATCCAGCTTGACTATCAGCTCCCCGGCCGCTTCGGTCTGGAATACACCGGCGCTGACGGTGAGAAGCACTGCCCGGTCATGATCCACCGCGTTGTGTTCGGTTCTATCGAGCGCTTCATAGGTGTTATTACTGAGCATTTCGGCGGCGCGTTCCCTGTGTGGCTCAGTCCGGTACAGGCTATGGTCATGCCCATAACCGACAGAGCGAACGATTACGCACTTGAGCTGAAAGAGAAGCTCAGCGCAGCGGGCGTGCGTGTGGAGACTGACCTCAGAAATGAGAAGATCGGCTACAAGATCCGCGAGGCACAGATGCAGAAGCTTCCGTATATGCTGGTTGTCGGCGATAAGGAGCGTGAGGCCGGTACAGTGGCCGTGCGTACCCGCGGCGGCGTTGACCTCGGCGCAATGCCGGTGGATGAGTTCATCGCCAAGATCTCCGCTGAGATAAAAAACAGAACCAACGACTAATAAACACTGAATAAAGTATTATGCACCTCTGCATACTATTATATATAGTATGTGGAGGTGCTTTATGTATATAGGTAAGAGAGGGAAGAAAACCATGCTCACCGCAGCGCTGGTCGTGGCGCTGCTTTTCGCGTTCGGCGCATGGCGCGAGTACGCGTCAGCGGATCTATACAAAAAGGGCGCAAGCGGTGCAGGCGTGACAGAGATTCAGACCCGCCTGAAGGCATGGGGCTACTACAGCGGCGCGGTGGACGGCGTGTACGGAAGCGGGACCGAAAAGGCCGTGAAATATTTTCAACAGAAGAACGGCCTTTCTGTGGATGGGCAGTGCGGGTCGCAGACCCTCGCAGCGTTGGGGCTTCCCACCAATATGGGCGGCGGGTCATCCTCCGGCAGTGGATCGGGGGATGTGGATCTGCTGGCGCGGCTGATTTCGGCGGAGGCGCGAGGTGAACCGTATGAGGGTCAGGTGGCCGTAGGTGCTGTGGTGCTGAACCGTGTGAACCATGCCTCATTCCCCAATACGCTGTCTGGTGTGATTTATCAGTCGGGCGCGTTTTCGTGTCTGGATGACGGGCAGTTTGATGAGCCGGTGGCAGAGAGCGCATACCGCGCCGCGCGTGACGCGATGAACGGCTGGGATCCGAGCGGCGGCGCAATATACTATTTCAATCCAGATACGGCGACAAGCGCGTGGATATGGTCGCGCCCTGCAATAGTGACGATAGGCCGGCATATGTTTTGCGCGTGAGCGGCAATTAAAGGTTGAAAAAATGCCCTGTAAATAGTATAATAAAACAAATGTTTTTAGTTGATGCTATGGAGGGCAAAATGGCGTATTGCAACGAATGTGGCGCGTATATTCCGGATGGGCAAACGAAATGCCTCGCCTGCGGCCATGATGAGACCGAGGTAAAGGCGCAGAACTCCGCTGCACAGGCGGCGGCGAGCGCGAACAGCGGCAGATATGGGTTCAATAATGACGAGCTGCGCCAGCGCATGGAGGAACAGCGCAAAAAACAGCAGGAGCAGAGCCGCGTATGGGCGGAGCAGGAGCGGGAGCAGCAGCGCGCCGAGCGGGAACGTGAGGAGCAGCGTGCGCGCTCATCGTCAGGAATAGATTTTGACAACGTGCGGAGCGAAGCATCGAAAGTTGCCAACAGTAAAGAAGCGAGCAAATTGTTTGCAACGCTCTCTTATCTGAGCGTGCTCTCTCTGATTCCGCTGCTTTTCCGCAGGGATGACGACTATGCGATGTACCATGCGCGTCAGGGACTGACACTGCTGATATACGGAGTGGTTGCTGATGTGCTGAGTGCGATACCGGTTGTCGGCTGGCTGTTCGGTGCGTTCAGGGTCGTGTGCGTGTTCAAGGGAATGATAAATGCGGCAAACGGAATAAAAGCGCCGTTGCCCTATATCGGCAAATTTGCAGAGAGATTCAGATAACTGGTTACAAAGAGAAAGATGCAGCCGTAATAATAGGAAACGTTGAAAGCCGCAAGTGCTCATATTTTGTGGATTTAACAGGCTTTTGACCACAAGATATGGAATTGCAAAAAAGTTTCGATTTTTTGCAAAAAAGTGTTGACAAACCGCGTTTCGGGTGCTATAGTATGCAAGCACCCGAGATGAGGGAGGCACTTCAAAACAAAAAATGTTCGTCAAAAAAAGTTTTTTGAAAAAATCAAAAAAGTACTTGACAAACGAAAAAGTTTGAAGTATAATAACCAAGCTGTCGCCGAGAGGGGTCAGCGAGGAAAATGTACCTTGAAAATTGAACAATG
>CAZBVU010000056.1:0-8264 GCA_964495355.1 uncultured Oscillospiraceae bacterium | reverse complement strand
TACTGCATGATAATGGACGGCAGCATGAAAAGCCTGCTTATGAAATTCGCAGAATAAAATACGGAAAAAGTAAACTTTCGTGTACTTTAGGAGGAATCCTGCGGTGCACGAGAGTTTTTATATTCTCTGCCCCATGTTGAAAATTCAGACACGCCCTGCGCGTGTCTATTGTTGTTTTTCAAACCATCCCGCAAAATGTTGGACTGCCAAAAAAGCTCTGTTCGTGCTCTGTTGGCAAGCTGAAAAGTTTTCCACATACATTTTAATGCAGTGAAGATTTCGCTACCTCGCGCATCACAGATGAAAGAACACCGGAGTCATTCGGTGAGGATCATCTGAGAACTTAACGGATTATTAACGATTTCTTAACGAAAATACCCTAAATCTTAACGGCTTTGGAATATACTATGGTAATTGACAGCGGCGGTGTGTGGCGGTATTATAACGTTTATGCAATTGTATAGACAGTTAAGGGCGAAATGCCTATGTCCGCACTGCAAGTGCAGCGGCATGAGTTTTTGATAATTATCTACGGCACACAGTTAAGTTACGCTGACAGAACGGTGCTTAAGCGTGCATTGGCGGCCGCTCACCCCAATCTGGATCTGTATGAGATATACGGCGGGCCGGATACCTACGAGTATACTTTTATATTAGAATAGAGAGGTGTATACGATGGCGGTGGATTTCACACCGGAAATGAAACGGGATTATACTATCATCGCGCCGGATATCTTTCCCACACATATGGAGCTTCTGGCAGAGCTGTTCAGGATGTACGGCTATAACATAGTTGTGGTGCATTATGAGGGGAAAAAGGTCATTGATACGGGGCTAAAATACCTGCATAATGACGTGTGCTATCCAGCGGTATGTACGCTGGGACAGCAGTTATACGCGCTGACCTGCGGCGATTTTGACCCGCACCGCTCCGCGCTTATCCAGTTTCAGACCGGCGGCGGCTGCCGCGCATCGAACTATATCTTCCTTCTGCGCAAGGCGCTGGCGAACATGGGGCTGGAGGATGTGCCGGTTATCTCGGTGAGCTTCGCCGGATACGAAAAGTACAGCGGCTTTAAGATAACGCCGATGATGTTTATCGCCGGTATACGCAGCATAGTGTACGGCGATATGCTGTTGCTGCTGAAAAACCAGTGCCTGCCCTATGAGGTCAACGCCGGTGACACGGACAAGGTCGTGAAAAAGTGGGTGAATGAGCTGACGCAGCAGTTCAGGATGAAAAAAGGCCTCTCCGCCGCGGCGATGAAGAAAAATCTCGCCCTCATGGCAAAGGACTTTCATGACATCCCACGTGTTCACCGTGATCTTACCAAGGTGGGCATTGTGGGCGAAATCTATGTGAAGTATTCCTCTTTCGGCAATAATGGGCTGGAAAAATTTCTTCTCTCGCAGAACTGTGAATACATGGTGCCTGGCGTTCTGGGCTTTTTGCAGTATTGCTTTGCAAACACCGAAATGGATGAGCGCTACTACGGCGGCAGTAAGCTGAAAAAGTTCGGTGGAAAGCTGATAGAGCAGCTTGCCGAAGCGTGGGAAGATTGGCTGATAGACGCGCTGAAGCCGTATCCGGAGTTTGTACCGCCGGTGCCGTTTGGCCGCGTGAAAGAGCTTGCCGACCGCGTTATCGACCGCGGCGTGAAGATGGGCGAGGGCTGGCTCCTGCCCGGGGAGGCGGCAGGACTTATAGAGAGCGGGTACAGCAACATCGTCTGCACCCAGCCGTTTGGCTGTCTGCCAAACCACATTGTCGGCAAGGGGACTATCCGGCGGCTCCGCGAGCTTTATCCGGATGCCAATATATTCCCTATCGACTATGACGCGGGCGCATCCCGCGTCAATCAGGAAAACCGCATCAAACTGATGCTTGCCATGGCGAAAGACACGGTGGAACTATGAAATACCTTGGAATTGATATAGGCTCAACCACGATAAAATATGTCCTGCTGGATGAGCAGTTTCAGATAATAGAAAAGTCATATCAGCGCCACTTTTCCAAAATAAAAGAGGCGCTGACGGAAATCGCCGCAAAGCAGAATGCGCGGGACGCGGATGAGGCGCTGTGTATTGCCCTCTCCGGCTCTGCCGGTATGGGCTTTGCGGAGAAGCTGGGTTTGCCCTTTGTGCAGGAGGTCTATGCAGAGAGGCTTGCCGTGGGCAAAAACTATCCCCAGACGGATGCCGTGATAGAGCTGGGCGGCGAGGATGCAAAGATCCTCTTCCTCACTGATGGGTTTGAAATGCGCATGAACGGCACCTGCGCCGGTGGAACAGGTGCATTTATTGACCAGATGGCAACGCTGATGCAGACAACGCCGGACGGACTGAACGCACTGGCCGAAAAGCATGAAGCGGTCTATCCTATCGCGTCCCGCTGCGGCGTATTTGCCAAGTCTGACATTCAGCCGCTTTTGAATCAGGGCGCGCGGCATGAGGACATTGCGTCCGGTATTCTGTACGCCGTTGTCAACCAGACCGTCAGCGGGCTGGCGCAGGGGCGCAAGATAAAGGGAAACGTGCTGTATCTCGGCGGGCCGCTGTATTTTCTGCCGGAGCTTCGGCGCAGCTTTGATGATGTGCTGGGTGTTGTGGGCAACTGCCCGGAAAATGCGCTGTACTATGTGGCATACGGCGCGGCCATCAGCAAAACCGGCGTTACCCTTTCAGCCGCGGCGCTTATGCAGCTTATCCAGACCACCGATACACAGAGCGATTATAACAGCACCGTGCCGCTTTTCGCCACGCAGGAGGAGTATGACAGCTTCCGCACCCGCCATCAAAAGGCATCTGAGGGCATTGCGGAGCTTGCTGAACCTAAAGAGGAGATGTACCTCGGCATTGACGCCGGCTCTACGACGGTCAAGCTGCTGCTTTGCGATGCAGAGGGCAATGTGTTCCGCCCCTACTATGCGGCCAACCACGGCAATCCGGTGGAGCAGGTGCTGAAATATTTGAGAGAGCTGTACCGTGATTATCCGGCGCTTAAAATATGCGGCAGTGCAGTCACCGGCTATGGTGAGCAGCTTATCCGCGCCGGCTTTGGCATTGACCACGGCATTGTGGAGACGCTTGCCCACTATACCGCCGCAAAGCGCTTCAAACCCGATGTGGACTTTATCCTCGACATCGGCGGGCAGGATATCAAGTGTTTCCAGATACGTAACGGCCTTATTGACAGCCTTTACCTGAATGAGGCGTGCTCGTCCGGATGCGGCTCGTTCTTGCAGGCGTTTTCACAGACCCTCGGCATGACGGTGGAGGAGTTCTCATGCAAGGGGCTTTTTGCGCCGGCACCGGTCGATCTCGGCTCGCGCTGTACCGTGTTTATGAACAGTGCCGTCAAGCAGGCGCAGAAGGACGGTGCAAGCATTGAAAATATCGCGGCGGGACTGTCGCTCAGTATAGTGAAAAATGCGCTGTACAAGGTTATCCGCTGTGCAGACCCGTCCAGGCTGGGGAAGAACATCGTGGTTCAGGGCGGCACCTTCCTCAATGACTGCGTTCTGCGCGCATTTGAGCAGGAGCTGGGACACAGCGTCACACGCCCCGCGCTCTCCGGCCTGATGGGGGCATACGGCGCGGCGCTTTACGCCTGCGCACACCCTGTGGAAAAACAGTCTCACACGCTGACACCGGATGAGCTTGAACATTTCGTACATAACGCGAGGAACATCACCTGCGGCGGCTGTCGAAACGGCTGCAAGCTGACGGTGAACACCTTCTCCAATGGTGATCGCTTTGTTGCGGGCAACCGCTGCTCAAAGCCGGTCAAAGCGGGGGAGAGCAAGATAGAGTATAATCTTTATCATGATAAGCGTGAGCTGCTGCAAAAGTACCGTGAGAATAAGATTGACCCTAAAAAGCCGACTGTAGGCTTCCCGATGGGACTGAATTTCTATGATCTTCTGCCGTTCTGGTACGCTTTCTTTTCAGAGCTTGGCTTTAATGTGCTCGTCTCACCGGATTCTGACCGCGCACTCTACCTCAACGGGCAGAGCACGATAACCTCCGATACCGTCTGCTATCCGGCAAAGCTGATGCACGGGCATATAGAATGGCTGCTGGAGCGGCAACCGGACGCTATTTTCTACCCCGATATGACCTACAATGTGGATGAGGGGCTGGGCGTGGATCATTATAACTGTCCGGTCGTGGCGTACTATCCGCAGGTACTGAAAATGAACGTGCCCGCGCTTGCCGACACGCCGTTTATATGCGACTTTCTCAGTGTTGCCGATAAAAAGCAGTTTGAAAAGCGCGTGGCCGATATAATGCGCAGTCATTTTGGCCGCTTTAGCGCAAAGGAGATACGCCGCGCATCCGATGCGGCCTATGCGGAGTATGACGCTTACCGCCGCGCCGTGCGTGAAAAGGGCGCGGAGTATATCGCAAATGCAAAAGCCGCCGATATGCCGGTGATTGTGCTGTGCGGCAGACCGTACCATCTCGACCCGGAGGTAAACCACGGGATAGATAAGCTTCTGTGCGAGCTGGGCAGCGCCGTGATAACGGAGGATGCCCTGAGCGGGCTTGAATCCCCGACCGCGACCGGTGTGCGCAACCAGTGGAGCTATCATGCGCGTATGTATTCAGCCGCAAATTATATCGCCAATGCACCGGAAACGGAGAATCTGCATCTTGTGCAGCTTGTGTCCTTTGGCTGCGGCGTGGACGCTATCACAACGGATGAGGTTCGCTCTATACTTGAGGAGCATGGGCGTGACTATACGCAGATAAAGATAGATGAGATATCCAATATGGGCGCTGTTGCCATCCGTATGCGCAGTCTGCTGGCTATGCTGGAGGAGAAAAGGAACGCAAAGCGGTGAAGTAGGTATATCTCTGCCTCCTGTGCGCGCTTTGCGCCTATTTTCTCGGCGGTATAAATCCGGCGATAATCCTCTCAAACCTTATCTACCATCGCGATATATGCACGCTTGGCAGCGGAAACGCGGGGTTCACCAACTTTAAGCGGGTGTTCGGCGGTAGGTACGTTCGGTTTGTGTTTGCACTGGATAAATAAAAAGCTGTGGTATGCACGCTCGCGCATACCACAGCTTTTTAATGTGTTTTCGTTCTTTTTTACTTGGTGCCGAAGATACGGTCGCCGGCGTCGCCGAGACCGGGGACAATATAGCCGTGCTCGTTGAGGTGGTCATCAAGTGCGGCAACAAAAATGTCAACATCGGGATGATCCTGCTGCATACGCTCAACGCCTTCGGGGGCGCCGATGATGCTCATAAGCTTAATGTGCTGTGCACCGGCCTCTTTGAGGAAGGTGATGGCTGCGGAGGCAGAGCCGCCGGTTGCAAGCATGGGGTCAACCACGATAACATCACGCTCAGAAATGTCAGCGGGCATCTTGAAGTAGTACTTCACCGGCTCGAGGGTTTCGGGATCTCTGAACAGACCGACATGACCGACCTTGACGTTGGGCATCATGCTGACCATGCCATCCACCATGCCGAGACCGGCGCGCAGGATAGGAACGATAGCCAGCTTCTTGCCGGAAATGCGGTGGCATTTTGCAACGGCAACAGGAGTCTTAACATCGACCTCCTCCAGCGGAAGATCACGGGTGGATTCATAGCACATCAGCATTGCGATCTCGGAAACGATCTCGCGGAATTCCTTCACGCTGGTCTTTTCATCGCGCAGGATGGAAAGCTTGTGCTGGATAAGGGGATGGTCGAATACACATACTTTGCTCATGTTTCGTTCTCCTTTATAATAAAATTTAAAGATAAACTGATTAAAATGCGCGCCGCGCGTTCCAATGAACCGCCCAAACGGTCACTTTCCCTCGCGGGCAAGGCGCTCCTGCCTCTCGCGCTCGGCCTGAGAGAGACGCAGATATACCGGCAGCAGTGTGTCTGCATTTCCGGCGGGTTTGTCGGCGGCCGCCATTGCAACGCCCCACGCATCCTGCCACACAAGATTATCCGGCGCACAAACGCACCGCACACCCTGCTCGTCAAAATAGCGCTTTGTCAGCGCCGCACCGTCACCAATGAGGAGCACCTCCTCATCCAATGCGCGAACCTCTTGGGCAAGCTCGTCCAGCGATATGGCGCGATCCTCCGTCATGCGCTGTACGCGCCCTGACTGCACGTCAAAAATCGCGTTGTACACCTGATTGCGCCGCGCGTCCATCACACAGCATACGCGCCCGCCGTACATCAAGCCGTGCCACGCCATAGCTTCCAGCGTGGATACACCGACACACGGCTTGTCCGCCGCCCATGCCAGCCCCTTGACTGCCGACACGCCAATGCGTATCCCCGTGAATGAGCCGGGGCCGTGCGCCACAGCAAAAAGCTCCACATCAGCAAGTGTCATCTCCGCATTTTTCAGCAGATCCTCTGCCATGGGGAGCAACGTCCTGCTGTGCGTGAGCGCACTGCATTGCATATATTGTGAGATGAGCGCACCGTCGCGCACAAGCGCCACGGATGCCGCCTTTGCCGAGGATTCAAAAGCCAACGTCAGCATTTCGCACTCTCCTCTATGGTAATCTTCCTCTTGCTGTCGCCCAGCTTCTCTATCCGGACAACTACCTCATCGCCGAAAAACGCGTCCTGCACGTTCTCGCTCCACTCAACGGCGCAAACCGCACCGCGGTTGAGATAATCCTCCCAGCCGATGTCGAACAGCTCGTCCGCGTCTGTCAGGCGGTACATATCAAAATGTATAAGCTCCCGCTCACCGAGGTACTCGTTTACGATGGTGAACGTTGGGCTGGATACGCGGCAGGTAAGCCCCATACCGCGCGCCATGCCGCGCACGAACGCGGTCTTGCCCGCGCCGAGGTCGCCGTACATGGCCACAACAGTGCCGCCGCGCAGACCGGATGCAAACTGCGCCCCGATCTCTTCCGTATCAAGCTCACTGTTGGAAATATATTCTGCCATCAAAAACTCCAATTGTTTTTAAATTCGTAATATTATACACCGTAAGTTCCATTGCGTAAAGTGCAATTATGTGCTAAAATACGAAACGTGAAAGCCGCGCTTTTTGGTGATATCTCTTTTTTTGCGGCGTATATGCTTGTTTTTGGCACAAAGGCGGTGTTTTTTATAAAAAAGATAAAGAAAAACGTAAAAATATTTTTTGAGAGGGCAGATATATTCCTTCTCGTCATGTGTATTATCTGCTCTATATTCGGCATTGTTGCCATTGAAAAAGCTGTTACCGGTATGTCAGTCGGCGGGTGGAGCGGCATGGAAAACCCGACAAAGTTCATTATCGTTCAGGTTTTTTCAATGTTTCTCGGTATCGGCCTTTTCATCGCGCTTACAGTCATTGACTCCGACCTCCTTGGTGAGGCGTGGAAGGTGCTGTGCGTGATAAATGTGCTGCTTATTATCGCGCTGGTGCTGTTGGGACAGGATGACGGCACCGGTAATAAAAGCTGGATTCGTTTTGCGGGTATCGGTATTCAGCCGTCTGAGGTCATAAAGGTTTTGTACATAATTGTGTCGGCAAAGCAGATGACCTACCTCAAGGAGTATAAGGATATAAATTCTTTCCTCTCCGTTGTGCAGATGGCGGGGCACTTTGTGATCGTGTTCGGCATGATAGTTGTCGTCTCCGGTGACCTTGGCAGTGCCACGATTCTTATTGCGGTTTTCCTTGTTATGTTCTTCGTGCTGGGCGTTCGACTGTACTGGTTTGCGCTTGGCGGCGCGGCAGTTTCCGCAGCTATCCCGCTTTTGTGGACATATTTCTTGAAGGATTATCAGAAAAAGCGCCTTGTCGCGCCGTATGACCCCTCTGTTGACCCTGACGGCTGGGGCATAACCTGGCAGACCACGCAAAGTAAGCTGACGCTTGCATCCGGCCGACTCACCGGCGTTGATGAAGGGCACCGCGCCTCCGTGTTCACCGGTAAGCATACCGACTTTATTTTCGCCTGCATAGGTGAGAATTATGGTATGATAGGCTGTATCATAGTTATCGTTTTTCTGACGATAATCATTATCCACTGCGCATATGTCGGCCTGCACGCCGGGCGGACGTTTGATATGCTGGTGTGCATGGGCGTTACAGCCGCTGTCGCATTCCAGACGTTTATCAACATCGGTATGTGTGTCGGCATCACGCCGGTTATCGGCATCACCCTGCCGTTTTTCAGCTATGGAGGCTCGTCAATGGTGACGATGTTTGGCGCAATGGGACTTGTCTCAGGCACAAAATTTAAACCAAAACCAGAACACGGATCACTGCTGTATTGATAATGTGTAGCT
>CAZBVU010000055.1:0-8806 GCA_964495355.1 uncultured Oscillospiraceae bacterium | reverse complement strand
CTGCCTCGCGTATGCGAGGCTGAGGGAGAGAAACCAGCAACTAGTCTTGGATTATCGCACTTTTCCCCACCAAAACTCTCTCCCTCCGTCAAAAATCACGGATTTTTGACACCTCTCTCGTCAGAGGGAGGCAAGAGAAACGCACCCACGCTTTCTATTAAATACAACGTAAAACAGGAGAAAACAACATGAAAAGAATTTGCACTTTGGCCTTGGCACTTATTATGATACTCGGCCTTTGCGCCTGCGGCCAAAAGACGGAGGAATCCCCCGCAGTGCAGGAACAGCCGGAACAGGTCGTGGAAGCTGTTGAAGAAACCGCCCTGCCGGAAGATCCGGCAGCCGAACCTATCACAGTCTTGACTGCGCAGAAAGTCTATAGCGCAGAGGGAGCTCTCGTGGCAGAGCTGCATTATTTTTATAACGAGAACGGCTATATAATAAGAATGGAGAAGGACGGTACAGCAGAAACGTGGGAGTATGACGAAGAAGGAAACTGCACCCATACCTGTATAGATGGAACAACGGAAGATATTCTGGGGATGGTTCAGGGAACTTACTATATTTATACCAGTTATAACAATATCTACTCTTATCCCGGCACACTTCCCGGCACACTGGAAGATGTAAACCCCAGATTGAATGTGATTGACGAAGACGGCATTTGGGAGAACCAGAATACCGATAGAGCGCCTAAATACGCTTATGCTAAATACACTTTTGATGAGGCGGGTTACAGCACTGATATCGTCACCTATGGCTACGAGGGTGAGATTCTCGGCACTGCCACCTGCGAATGGGAGACAATTATCCCGCAGTCTTGAACAAAAATCAAACATGAGGTATACCTCATATCTACCGGATAGCCCAACATGAGGCGCACCTCATATCCAAACGTATTTTACCCCCGCATTGATATATAGAAAGAGGAAATAATTATGGCAGAGCTTACGCCAATGAAGCGGCAATATTACGAAATAAAGGAAAAACATAAGGACTGCCTGCTGTTTTTCCGCCTTGGTGACTTTTACGAGATGTTCGACGAGGACGCGAAAACTGCCTCGCGTGAGCTGGATATTGCCCTGACCACGCGCGACAGGAACGTTGAAGATCCGGAGGAGCGCACCCCGATGTGCGGCGTGCCGTATCACAGCGCGGAGGCGTATATTGCCCGCCTTATCGCAAAGGGCTATAAGGTCGCCATCTGTGAGCAGATGGAGGATCCTGCCCTCGCAAAGGGGCTGGTGGAGCGGGAGGTCATCCGCATTATCACCCCCGGCACGGTTACGGAAAGCTCCATGCTGTCGGAGGAGAAGAGCAACTATCTCTGCTCTGTGTACCTCGGCGCGGATGGCGGCGGCGTTGCATTCTGCGATATCTCCACGGGTGAATTTTGCTGTGCTGCGTTTGCGGAGGATGCGGCCAACCACATTGTAAACGAGTTGGGGCGCTTCTCCCCGCGTGAGGCTGTGCTGTCCGCCGGTGCGGAGGGTGACGCCGCCGTGCGTGACTTTCTCTTAAAGCGCCTTGGCGTGATGCTGGAAACCGGCGAACGCCGCTTTGAGTATATGCCGTGTGCGGCGCTTGTGTGCCAGCAGTTCGGCTACTCATCCATTGATGAAAGCGATATTGGTCACAGCTCCGCCGCGGTGTGTGCTTGCGGCGCGCTGCTGTCGTACATAATAGAGACGCAGAAATTCGACCTCGGCCACATCCGCAAGATGGATGTGTTCTACGGCGGCCGATATATGGAGCTGGACTGGGCAACGCGCCGCAGTCTGGAATTGACGGAGTCCCAGCGCACGGGAGAAAAGCGCGGGTCGCTGCTGTGGGTGCTGGATAAAACAAAAACGCCCATGGGGTCGCGTATGCTTCGGTCGTGGGTGGAAAGGCCGCTGCTGTCCGCCGTCGCGATAAAGCGCCGCCTTGCTGCTGTGGATGAGCTGGCGCGTAACAGCGTGATGCGCGGCGAGATAATCCTCGCCCTGCGCGATATCAGCGATATGCAGAGGCTTGTCGGGCGCTGTGTGTATGGCACGGCAGGCGGCCGCGATGTGCGCACACTGGCCAACTGCGCCGCAGTTTTGCCGAAGATAAAGGAGCTGCTGTCCGGCGCGACCGGGTTAGAGCTGAAAAGCATAGCCGCGCTGGATGCGCTGGAGGATATGCGCCGCGAGATCGACCGCGCACTGGTGATGGATCCGCCGTTTTCCGTGCGTGAGGGCGGCCTTATAAATCCGGGCTATTCTGAGGAGCTGGACAGACTGCGCAATGTGCGCGATAACGGCGCGGAGATGATATCCCAGCTTGAAGAGCGGGAGCGGCAGCGCACCGGCATAAAGAAGCTGAAGGTCGGGTATAACCGCGTGTTCGGCTATTATATAGACGTGCCGAAATCCGCAGGCGATGCCAACATACCGGAGGATTATATAAGAAAGCAGACCCTTGTTGCCAATGAGCGCTACTTCACGCCGGAGCTTAAAGAGCTGGAAAGCACGCTGATATCCTCGCGCGACAGGATAAACGAGCTGGAATATAACTTCTTTGCGGAGCTGCGCGATAATGTCGCGGCGCGTGTGGCGCGCATACAGGCCGCATCTGACGCGATCGCGCGGCTGGACGCGCTCTGCTCTCTGGCTGAGGTCGCGGTAAAGAATAACTACACCATGCCCGAGATCGACACCTCCCGCACCCTCTCCATCATCGAGGGGCGGCACCCCGTGGTGGAGCAGAGCATGAAGGACGTGCTGTTTGTCCCCAATGATACTTATCTGAATGACGCGGAGGATCGCGTGGCGATAGTGACAGGGCCGAACATGGCCGGTAAATCTACCTATATGCGCCAGACGGCGCTGATCGTGCTGATGGCACAGATGGGCTCATTCGTTCCGGCGAAAAGCGCCACCATCGGCATAGTTGACCGCGTGTTCACCCGCATCGGCGCGTCAGACGATCTGGCCGCCGGCCAGTCCACGTTCATGGTGGAGATGAGCGAGATGGCCAACATCCTAGAGCACGCAACATCCGCTTCCCTGCTCATCCTCGATGAGATTGGGCGCGGCACCTCCACCTTTGACGGGATGGCCATTGCGCGCGCGGTGCTGGAATACTGCGCGGATAAGCGCAAGCTGGGCGCAAAGACGATGTTCGCCACGCACTACCATGAGCTGAGCGCCCTTGAAGGTGAGCTGGCCGGTGTGCGCAACTATAACATCACCGCCAAAAAGCAGGGCGGCACGCTGGTGTTCCTGCGCAAGATCGTGCGCGGCGCGGCGGATGACAGCTACGGTATAGAGGTCGCAAAGCTGGCCGGACTGCCCGAGGCGATAGTGAGCAAGGCCAAGGGTTATCTTAAAGAGCTGGAAGCACAGGGGGTCGGCAGTGTGCCGGCAGGTACGCATGAGGAGACGGATCAGATAAGCCTTGCGGATGTGGGGGCAGATGAGGTCACACGCACGCTGAGGAATATGGATGTAAACACCCTCACGCCGATAGAGGCGATGAACCTCCTCTTTGAGTTGCAGCAGAAAGCGAGAGGCTGATGAACGACAATCACGAAAACAACGAAAAAGAGAATAAATTAAAGGTAAGAACGGTCAAAATCAAGGTGAATATACCCACCAAGCGCGAGATGATAATGATGCTTGCGTACATCCCGCTCCACCTTGTGTTCATCCCGCTTGTTCTAAGCTGGGCAATGGACAAAGGCGCATTGAGTGAGCCGCAGGCAAACCTTGTTCTGTATGGAATAGGCGTGGTGTATATGCTGGTGTTTGCCGGCGGCTTCCTCCGGCGGGATTTTGACCCTCTGTGTGACCATCCCATACACGTCGGCCTTACGGTGCTGGGAAGCTACGGCCTGATGCTGTGCTGCAACTTCGTGCTGGCGCTGGGGCTGACGCTGCTCGGCTTTAACGACAACCCCAATAACGGCAGTGTGCAGGAGCTGTCACGAGAAGCGCTCGGCACGATGACCGCCGTGACGGTCTATCTTACCCCGATAGTGGAGGAGCTTATGTTCCGCGGCGCGATATTCGGCGCGCTGAGATGGCGCAGCAGAACCGCGGCGTATATCGTCACAATGCTCAGCTTTTCTATTTGCCATGTGTGGGGCTATGCCCTTTTGGATGCGAGCTACTGGATATATGTGCTGCAATACCTGCCGGCATCGTGGATACTGTGCCGCTGCTATGAGCGCACCAACACCATATGGGGGTCAATACTGCTGCATATGCTGATAAACGGCATCGCGATGGGGCTTACGAGTATGATTTGAAACGGAGGATAGGCGCGCAATGAGCGGGGAACACAGCATAACACCCATTGCATATATAGAAAACGATTATAAAGCCAAGTTCGGCATACCGCGCCAGTCGGGGATAGTGGAGGCGGCCGTGTCGCGCATAGTGTTCGCACCGGAGTTTCGCAACAGCGATGCTCTGCGCGGCATAGAGGAGTTTTCACACCTGTGGCTGATATGGCAGTTTTCAGAGAATGTTCGGGATAACTGGTCGCCGACGGTGCGCCCGCCGCGTCTCGGCGGGAATGAGCGCCTGGGCGTGTTCGCCACGCGTTCACCCTTTCGTCCAAATGCGCTGGGGCTGAGCTGCGTAAGGCTTGTCGGTGTGGAGAAGCTGGCCGGTCGGGGCACGGCGCTGAACGTTGTGAGCGCTGACCTTATGGACGGCACACCCATATATGACATCAAGCCATATATCGCCTATACCGATGCCCATCCGGACGCTGAGTGCAGCTACGCAAGCGCCGCGCCCGAGATGGCCAAGGTGGATATCCCACCGGATATCCTCGCCAAAATACCGGAAGATAAGCTGGCCGCGCTGACGGCTGTGCTGTCAGGCGACCCGCACCCGCGCTATCAGCATGACGCAAGCCGCGTCTACGCCATGAACTACGCGTCAATGTGCGTCCGCTTCCGCGTGGATAAAGACATCGTATACGTTGTTGACGTAGAGGAAAAATAAAACAAGGGCTGTAGTATTCGCTACAGCCCTTTTCGCATCTCATTTTAACTCCGTGATGGGGGTATATTCAAGATTGACCACATACGGCTCAAAGCCGTCGAGGACGGCGTTGAAATCGGCCTCGCTCAGACCCTGCTGACCCTCAACCTCTGCGCTTTCAAGATAATACGGCGCGTCGGGGTTGGCCTCGGCGTTGCACACCAGCACGAGCTTGCGCGAGAGCTGTCCATCAAGCATATCATAAAAGCCGTACCAGTAGTTGGCGGCGCTGGCGGAGGCGGTGTTTGCAACAGTGCCGTCTGCGGCTATGCGGTAGATGTTTCGCTCCCAGCCCTGAAAGACGCACACGCACGCACCGTCCACCATCGTGTACATATCGAATATCCATGACGCGGGGTAATCGGGGTTTGCTGTGCCGATGAGAAGCTCCGGCTCACCGTCTGCGTTTACGTCATAGTAGCAGTAGCCCAGACTGCCGGTCATAATAAAGCCCTGTATGTTCCAGTTGAGGAGGGTGTCCTCGGGGAGAGCATAGTTCTCAGGGTCAGTCTGTGCGGCGAGGATTTCGTTATAATACGCCTCCAGCACGGCGGAATAGTCGGCAAAAGCGGAATCGCTGCTCTCGTTGCGCTGGCAGAGCGCGGTCATAAGCGCCTCGACCGCGGGCATACGCTCACTTCCCCAAGGGTAGCCGCAATCCGTCACACCTGCGGATTCCAGCAGCGCCTCCTGTCCCTCGGTCAGCAGCAGAAGATATGTGCTGTCCAGCGCCTCAATCTGCATGAGGTACTCCGTCAGCGCGTCCTCGTTCATGGAGGAAATATAGCCCTGTGCCGCCTGCGCTATCTCCTCATCTGTCAGCGTGGTTTCCGCCGCCCAGTCCATAAGACGCGCGGCCTGCACCGCCGCCCTCATGCTGGAACCGGCAGACCCTGCCTGTATTGACGTGGCAAAATCGGCAAGCATCGCGTCCAGCTCGTCCGCAGAGGGGTCAGTCTCCGGCGTGGGCTCGGGTGTGATCTCCGGCACAGGCGTATCTGTGGGGGCAGAGGTCGCGGTGGGCTGCGGCGTTTCCTCGGAGGAGCAGGCGCACACGGAGAAGATAAGGCAAAGCGTCAACAAAACGCATATCAGTTTTTTCATAAGTACATACCTCGATTCTTGGATGTATAGCACGTGTTATAAACGCATCACTATGATACGACTTAAAGACGCGCATTGCAACAGAAAAGTTCCACCGGACTAAACGAAAACCCCGCGGCCGATTGCAACCGGTCGCGGGGTTACTATATTCAATTCAGTTATTTATCTGTCACGTCTGCGGGAGCTGCGCCGCCTGGGGACGGCCTCCGCTTCGTCGTCCAGACCGTAGTTGCTGTCGGCCAGCTCACTCAAACCGAGGCTTGCCCAGTCGATACCGTCATCACTGATTTCTACGGTGCCGGTCGTGGCGGGGATGTCCTCCGCCACGCGCAGCTTTTCTGCTTTGCGCGGTGCTTCCTGCGCGGCGCTGACCGGTGCGGCAGGTGCGTCAAAGTCCAGCAGAGCGGGCTTTTTCTTCACCGGCGCGGGTGCGATCTTCATATCAGCGTCCTCATCGTCCAGCTCCACAGGCTGGGAAGCGGGGGCAGGGGCGGAGAATTTCATAAGCTGCTGCTCATATTTGCTGGGGGTGCGTGCCTCCGGCTGTGATGCGCTGTCGCGCGAGCTGCGGTAGCTCTCCCAACGGTTGCTCCAGTCGGAGGGGCTGCTTTTCCTGTGTGAGGGGGTTGCGTTCTCCTCCGTATCCTCGGCCGCAGTGCGCTTGCCGATCAGACTTCTTCCGGCGCTTGTCGCGAACCGCAGTGCGCCCGAAAACGCGCCCTCATCCTCGCTTGCAGCTTTGCTTCTCGCCGCTGCCTGTGCACGGCGCGGCGCGGCACTGCCTGTGCGTGCGCTTCTGCGTGTGGGACGTTCCCCCTCACCCAGAAGCTCGTCCGCCGCATTTTCTGCCATGTGCATTGCGTCGGAAAATGCGCCCTCGTCCTCGTCAACATCGTCCACCATGTCGCGCCTGGCGGCTTGCGCACGGCGCGATGCACCGCTTGTGCGGGATGATTTACCGCTGCCTCTGCCGAAGTTGTTTATCACCCCGGCGAGTGCGGCCTTGTCTGGCAGACGCACGGGCAGGTCAAAGTTCAAAACAAACGCGCAGAACGGGAAGTCATCGTTATCATCAAGATAGATGAAGATGGCGCGCGTGATAAGGTACGCGATAAAGCCAGAGAACACGCCGATTATCGCGGCAAACAGCACGTCAGACGGGAAATGCGCCATGAGGTAGTTGCGCGACATTGCCATCAGCAGCACCACCACAACGGTCGGTGCGATGAACTTCTTTCCCTTGGTGAAGCACAGCGAGGTCATACCGGCGGCAGTGGCCGTCACGTGGCCGGAGGGGAAAGAAAAACCGCTTTCAGCAGGCGAGCCGACAAAGTCCCAGAAGCTTTTGTACAAGGCCATATACTCAAACGGTCTTGGCCGCGCCACCATGTCCTTGAGGATGATGTTGGTGATAAGTGCGCCGCAGCACACCGCGCCGAACATACACACACCCTCGCGGCGTGTCCGTGAAAAGCACATAAAAGCCAGTGCAAGCAGGAAAAACACAATGCCCTTTTCGCCAAGGAAGGTTATCGCCTTCATAAGCGGGGTGAGAACAACGCCCGCTTTACCGGCCAGTGTGTTCATAAAGTCGAGAATGGCGCTGTCATAACCGGCGAAGGTCGTGTTCAGCCATTCCGCAATTGCAGTATACTCCATACGGCATACCTCGTTTTCGTTGGTTTTTCTGCGAATGGTCGGGCAGAGCGCCGCGCACGCGTCCGCAGAAGCTTTCGTAGCCTATTATACAGTATACGCACAGCAGTTTCAAGATGAAAATTGCAATTTTGCCAAAAAAATTTACAAAAAGGAAACAAGAAATCTGCGTCTGACAGCGGATGTATGGCCACCGAGGGTTTGTGGGAGAATAGTCAGGCCTCCAACTGCTTGCCGAGGAAGCACGCGGCGGTCTGCACCAGCTTACATTCCACCTCCGTGCCGCTTGCCGCGCCGTGCGGGGCGGCGAAGAACACACAGCCCATCACGTCACCATCGGCGATTATGGGCGCGGCGGCGGAAACGGTGTATTTATCGTCCGTTGCGCTGGGCGGGAGGGAATCTTCGCCGGATGTGCAGCAATACACGCCGCGCTGGGTCATAAGCTGGGCGAGCTGAGCGCTGATGGGCTTGTCCAGCAACTCTTTCTTTGCGCCGCCCGCCACGGCTATCACGCTGTCCCTGTCGCACACGGCGGCGATACCGTCACACGCGCGGCGCAGGCTGTCGCAAAGCTGCATGGCAAAGTCCGACAGCTCGTTGACCGGCGAGTATTTTTTGAATATCAGCTCACCGTCCTTGTCTGTGAATATCTCCAACGGGTCGCCCTCGCGGATATGCATGGTGCGGCGTATCTCCTTGGGGATAACGACACGTCCCAAGTCGTCAATTCTGCGCACGATACCGGTTGCTTTCATTATATATCTCTCCTTAAAGTGCAAATTGTGTTGTTATTATCTGTGATTTGGGGAGAGTTATACCATATAAATTTGCAGAGGAATATGTATAAAAAGCAAAAGCAAGCGGTGGGACTGGAATAATTGCTCTGCCGGAAGAGATTTTCACATTCGGAGTGAATGATAAAGTGAATTTTCACTACACACTATATGCTGCTGATCGCGCTGATAATGGCCGCAGTCGCTGCACTTGCCGGACGCTGTGGGGACAATATAGCAAAGTGGCTT
>CAZBVU010000054.1:0-9268 GCA_964495355.1 uncultured Oscillospiraceae bacterium | reverse complement strand
ATCCGCTTTTCCATGGAAAAGGCGCGCTTGTGCAGCTTGTCCATGCCCATGAACGCCCACAAATGCATCTGTTCTGCGGCGCGGGTGAGCTGCTCTATCTTTGCCTGATCCTTTTCGTATTTTTTCAGCTTCTCGTCAAAACGGCGCTGGCGCTCCGTCACATAAAAACTGTAGTTGCCGGAATAAAGCTCCGCTCTGCCCTCAGATATCTCAACTGAGCGCTGCACAACGCGGTCAAGAAACCACCTGTCGTGGCTTATCACCAGCACAGTGCCCTTGAAATGCAGCAGATAATCCTCCAGCCACTCCGTGGCGTGCAGGTCGAGATGGTTTGTCGGCTCGTCCAGCAGCAGTATGTCCGTGTCCTCCAGAATGAGCCGCGCGAGGTTGACGCGCGTTTTCTCACCTCCGGAGAGGGAGGCGAAGGTCTGCGTGCGCATGGCGGGCGGTATGTCCAGACCGTTTGCAACGCGGTTGCGGCTGACTTCCATATCGTACCCACCGAGGCGGCGGAAATCCTCACTCAGCCGGTCATACTCATTCAGCAGCGCCTGTGAGCTGTCGTTCTCCATGCGCACTGCCAGCTCGTCAATGCGGCGGCTTATGTCGTTGAGCCGCCTGTGAGCATCACACAGCACATTCTCCACTGTCCAGCCGTCGGGATACACCGGTATCTGCGAGATCAGACCAAGCCGCTTGCCCGGCGCAATGGCAATCTCGCCCTCGTCATAGTCTATTTCACCGACGAGTATGCGAAATAACGTCGTTTTGCCGCAGCCGTTGTGACCGAGTATGCCCACACGCTCACCGGTGTTCACCGAGAAGCTCAGCCCATCAAGTATGTTGTTGCCTATCTCGAAGGATTTGACCAACGAGTTGACAGCTATATCTATCATTTAGGGATGCCCTCCTATTGGGAGTTGTATATATAATCCTGCAGGAATTTATTCGTCAACGTGCCTGCCATTGCCAGACCGCCGCCGCCGCGCTCGATCATCGTCACAAACGCGTATGGGTGCTCCTCATCGTCGAGAAAGCCGACAAACCACGCATTGGACGTGCCGTCACCAATCTCGGCAGTGCCTGTCTTGGCGCAGATTTTCAGGTTTGGGAAATTATGCTCTGCGTCATAGCTTGTCTGCGCGGTATAGCTCATCATCTGCTTTAACACCGCGGCGGTTGACGCATCCATAAACCGCTCAGATATGGGGGATGAACCGTCATTTATCAGCTTCGGCTCTATCAACACACCGCCGTTTGCAATGGCGCACACAAAGCGCAGCATGGAGTATGGACAGACAAGGTCGGTCGATTGCCCAATGCCGGACCAGCCGGTTTCTGGGTCGCCCACAAATTCCAGAGGATAGTTGCCGACGGCGGTTTTTATACCGTCGAGGCTCTGACTGTCGAGAAAGCCGTACTGACGGACGTAATCGGCCATGGTATTCTGCCCCACGCGCACAGCAAGCTGGGCGAAGGTGCAGTTGCATGAGTTGGCAAGCGCCTGCTCAAAGTTCTGTTCACCGTGCGCAAGCTTGCACGTTATTGGCACACCCGCAATCTCCACACTGCCCTGACAATAAAATGTCTCATCCATCAGCGTGGGGATGGATTCATACGCGGCAGATGCGGTGACAAGCTTGAACACCGACCCCGGCACGAAGCTTGCCGAGAGACAGCGGTTGATATATGCGCCCTCCGCCGGTGCAACGTCCGCCTCCAGCGGGTCTATAGAGGGCATTGACACCATGCCCAGCAGCTCACCTGTGCGGTAGTTGCACACCAGCACGGCGGCGTTGTAGTTTTCCTTTTCCGGCTCGACCACGTTGCCAAGCGCGTCATACACAGCCTCGGAATTCTCGTCCACCGGCTTATACAGGCGGCACAGCCGCGCATATATGGCCTTGTTGAGCTGCGCGTCTATATTCAGCATCATCACGCTGTGCTGTGCCTGCGTTGTGCCGTTTATGAGGTCAAAGCCCTGCATATCGTTCCAGAAGCTTGACAGCACGCCTGTGCCGGTGCGCCCCCAGTAGTCGCCTGTGACGTGATAGTTGGCCTCGCGCGTCCATTCGTCCACGGCGAACAGGTTTTCATACCCGCTGAAATACGCAAGGCTTGTGCCGTGGCGGTCATATATCTGGCCGGTAGAGCCGGAGTTTGCGCGCGAGAAGTACAGCGCCCAGTCCTGCCCGTGGTCAACATAGCGCAGAACGTACACGACCATCCCACATATGACAAGCGCGGCGATCAGCAGCACGGAGATGGCGCGGTTGGTTATTCTCTTCATCAGTCATCCTCCCAACCATCGTCACCGTCATCCTCATACTCGTCCTCCTGCACAATGCGCTTGACAGGGTTCACAACGAAGCTTGCGCGGTGGCGGTTGTCCGCGCCCTTCACATAAGCCATCATCATCCAGCAGGATAGCAGTGACGAGCCGCCGCGCGACACGAACGGGAATGTAACGCCGGTAAACGGCAGGATATCCAGTGAGCCGAACACGTTCAGCGCAAGCTGCACCAGCAGTATGCTCATTGCGGCGCACGCGGCGATGGCGTAGTAGGAGGAACGCCCCTGCCGCACCGAACGCACCGCGAAAAACGCAAGCGTAAGCACAGCCAGCACCATGCACAGCCCGATGATAAGCCCCAGCTCTTCACAGATAAGTGCGAATACCATATCGGTGTTGGCGGCGAAAATATTTTCCAGCCAGCCATTGCCCGCACCCTTGCCGAATAGCCCACCGGATGCGGCGGCAGACATTGCGCGCGTCTGCTGATAGCCCTTGTCGTAAATATCCTCCCATACATGACCCCATACCGCAAAGCGCTGTGCAATATACGGCTTTACGGACACGGCCAGAAATCCGGCCAGCCCTGCACCCGAAACGGCGAGCAGCACCGTTGCGATAGAGCCGGAGCGCATAAAGGATATAACGAGAAAGCATACGAAAAAGATAAGCGCCGTGCCAAAGTCACCTATAAGCGCAAGGGCGATAACGCACGCGGCGGAAAAGCCGATGAAGCTATAGAGGTTTTTCGTGCGGTACAGCCTGTCCAGCGTGGACGCGCCCACATATACATAAAACGCCTTCACAAATTCGGACGGTTGGAAGGAGTAGCCGCCAAATTCCAGCCAGTTGCGTGCGCCGAACACGGCATCACTGGTGACAACGTTCACAGCCAGCAGCGCCAGCGCCATTACCGCCACAGGTATGCGCATAAACATCGTGCGCCGCAGATTGCGCAGCCACCAGCCATTTATCACAAACAGCGCGACACCCACCATCGTCAGAAGAAGCTGCTTGTACATATCCTCCGGCGTGGATGTGGCGGCCACGGACATACCCAGCGCGCTGAGATAGAATGCGAGCGTCTCCACCTCAAAGCCGCTGCGCCCGATAAAGCGCATTGAGTAGTAGCACAGCCACTGTATGATTATAAGCCCAGCGAAGGACAGCGCTATGCTGCCGGTGTACTCTGACGGTGCGGTGAACATATGCTCCAGCAGTAAAAACGCCTCAAAAAGCGTCAGCTCCAGCAGCGTCACATAGGGGGAGACGTTCTGCCCCGGGCGCTTGCGGTGTTCTTCCAACTGCTCGCGCTGCTCTGTGTTTATAGGGAGAAAGCGCAGCACAGTACCGGCGAGGTTTACTACATCGCCCGCGCGAAGCTCCACGCCGTTTGCACCGACCTTTATGCCGTTGACCCACACACCGCCCTTGGAGAAAATGTCGTACAGCTTCCATATGCCTTTGTCGGAGCGGGTGAGAATGGCGTGTACACGCCCAATCCCGGGCATATTCACGCGAATGTCGGAGAAAGGGGAGCGACCAATGCTGTTTTCCCAGTGGTAGATAGGCAGATTCTCGCGCCCCTGCCGCAGATAACCCCACAGCTCAGGCTCATAACGCTCACTGAGCATTGAGCGTATGCACCGTGCGATAAGCGCGATAGACAGCATCACAAGTCCGTATTTGGCAGTCGTCATCGCGTACTGGCTCAAAAGCTCCAAGCGTTTCCCTCCATTTCACACATTCGCATAATAATCTAAATATATATTATAACACAATACGGGTGATTATCAAGTGAATGTGCGCGTAAAACAGGATGTGAGACAGGAATTTTACAAAAGTATTTACTTCTTTGTAGAAAAGCAATTATAATATAAAAAGCGTTTATTATGCTTGCGGTAAAAATGGTAGGGTGATATCTTAAAAACCGAAACGCGCCATATATTCTTATACGCTGCCCTCAGGAGAGAGGCACTTCAATTGCGTGTTGCTTATCCCCTGACGAGCGGTAAAAGAGCAGGGAAACCACCGCTTCTGGGTCTATTACCTGCGTAAGCCCGCTTTTAGCATATGCACTGCCCGACGTGTCGGCAGAATATCCATCTTCACCGCCGCTGAATATATTCTCCAGCCGTGTTCCGTCTTGAAGCACTACACCCTCAAACATAGGAATATACAGATCATCACCGCTGGTTTGCACGTCTATGGGGGCAAAATATGTGATATACACGGAGAGCGGGGAAAGCGTAACTTTATTTACGACAAAACCGGTGTCCCCAACAGGGCTGTTGAGAAAGCAATCTCTGGTCTGACTTTCGTGCGGCAAAGGTATTTCAAATGCCCACTCACCGTATACGATGGGCGCTGTGCTTACCTTGTAAGCAATACCGAGGTTGACAAAGCGCACACGCGCAGTCTTGCCGAGGAGGGAATCTCCTTCGCGGCTCGGGTAGAATGTCAGGGTACATTCCATTCGACCTTTTTCATCGGTATAGACAGGGTCGCTGATGAAGTTACCGTTTTCATCTGTTGGCTGAGTATAGACAAAGCCGCCAGAAAAGTTCATGTCACTATCTCCGTCCTGCAACACTGCCTCAAAGCCGGGTTCTTCGCCTGCATTTAGAGCAAACCCGTCCACAGCAAAGGTTATGATAGCCTGATTTGCATCTGCGATGACGTCCAGCGTCGTGATAGTCACGCCCTCAACTGTGACGCTCATGTTGTTGCCGGCAATGTCGAACACTGTTGCCATACCGTCCTCTATAAGCTCTTGCTGCTGCACCACATCAGCATTGAGACGCTCACGCGTGCCACGGCTGAATAACTGACCCACAGCGTATGCTGCCGCACACAGCGCGGTGAGCAGCGCGGCGATAAGTGCCACGGCAATGAGCGTGCGAGTATGGTTTCTGCTTACGTGGGATGTATGCTGCGCGTGCGGCATCGCGTCCAGGCATTCATCAATATACTGTCCGCTGGCATAATTCAGACTGAAAAATAGTTTTTCTCCTCCGCTCATACCGAGATTCCCTCCATTTTGGGTTTTCTGTTATATAAGACGGATATATTTGCAAAAAGTGACACTGAAAATACTTTTTATTCATATTTAAAAGCTGCATTAAAGATAGTTTGAGATATAACAGACAAAGTTGTGGTTCTTTTGCACAAAAGGAGGTCGAAATCTGGCGCAAAATTCTACCTTTTATTATTCAATTGTCAGAATTTAAATCAACATATGGAATTGCAAAAACAGAAATGTTATAATACAAACAATGTTTTGAGAGAAACTAAATCAGCATTTTGATAAAATATTTTACAATGGAGGAGACATGAAAAAAGTACAGTTTACAGAGACAGTCCTGCGCGATGCAAGCCAGTCGCTGATCGCGACAAGACTGCCGTATGACAAGATGGAGCCGATCCTCGCCGAGATGGACAAGGTCGGCTACTACTCCGCCGAGGTTTGGGGCGGCGCAACATTTGACGTCTGCCTGCGCTTTCTGAATGAGGATCCGTGGGAGAGACTGCGCAAGATCCGCGCAAATATGCCCAACACCAAGCTGCAAATGCTGCTTCGCGGGCAGAACATACTCGGCTACAAGCATTACCCCGATGATATCGTCCGCCGCTTCGTGCGCGCCTCCGTCAAAAACGGCATTGATATAATCCGCATTTTTGACGCGCTGAACGATGTCAACAACCTCAAGGTCGCAATTGAAGAGACGGTTGCCTCCGGCGCTATGGCCTCCGGTACCATCTCCTACACCACCAGCCCTGTCCACACGCTTGACAAGTATGTTGAGATGGTCAAGGAGCTTGCACAGATGGGCGTCGGCTCTATCTGCATAAAGGATATGGCCGGTATACTCACTCCGGCGGCGGCATACGATCTTGTCTCCGCTATCAAGGATGCAGTTGATCTGCCTGTTGTGATGCACACGCACTGCACCACCGGCCTTGCATACATGACTTACCTCAAGGGCATTGAAGCCGGTGCAGACGTTATTGACACTGCCATCTCCCCGCTTTCCGGCGGTACCTCTCAGCCCGCAACTGAGACCTTGGCCTACGCTCTGCGTGAGCTGGGCTATGAGGTCGAGCTTGACCAGCCGACACTGTACAAGATCGCGGACTATTTCAAGCCCATCCGCAATGAGTACATCAAGGACGGCACACTCAATCCCATCTCCATGGGTACTGACACCCAGTGCCTCAACTACCAGATTCCCGGCGGTATGCTCTCCAATCTCCTCAGCCAGCTCAAGAGCCTCAACGCGCTTGACAAGTTTGACGAGGCACTGCGCGAGACGCCGGAGGTTCGCAAGGATATGGGTTATCCTCCTCTGGTCACGCCGACCAGCCAGCTTGTCGGCACTCAGGCCGTGCAGAACGTCCTCGCGGGTGAGCGCTACAAGAACGTCGGTGCAGAGGTCAAGGCATATTGCCGCGGCGAGTATGGCCGCACCCCCGCACCCATCAATGAGGAAGTACGCGCAAAGATCCTCGGTGAGGATAAGCCGATCGAAGGCCGCTACGCCGACACTCTGCCCAATGACACCTTTGAAAAGGCACAGGAGAAGCTGGGCGACACCGCAAAGTGCGAGGAGGACGTGCTTTCTTACATCGCGTTCCCGTCCGTTGCGGAAAAATTCTTTGATGAGCGCACCGCCGCAGAGGAGAAGAAAGTGCGCTACTCCATCGAGGCACTCTAAGGAGGCTGCTTAAATGGATATGGTAAATATTTCTCTCGGTACAGCCGCCATTGCCGGACTTCTGGGTTACGCCGTGGTTTTCTTTGGTCTCATCCTGCTTATGATTGTCATCATGGTGATGGGCAAGATATTCATTGCCAAGGCCAATAAGGAGAAAGCCGCCGCTGCCGCTGCACCTGCTGAGGCCGCACCTGTTGCGGTGGAAAAGGCCGAGGCCAAGGGCACTGCGGGTGAGCTGAAGCTCTATGACACAGATCCCAGAGATGCCGCCATGGTAATGGCCATCGTTGCCGACACACTCGGCAAGCCGCTTAACCAGCTCCGCTTCATTTCAATAAAGGAGGTCAAAGAATAATGAAATATAAAGTAACCCTCAATAATCGTGTGTACGAGGTAGAGGTTGAAGAGGGCACCGCAATGCTGGTGGACGAGTATGAGCTTGCAGCTCCTGCTGCCCCTGCACCCGTGGCTGCACCTGTCGCAGTTGCAGCAGCACCTGTGGCCGCCGCACCCGCAGCTGCCGCCCCTGCCGCTGTCGCAGGCGGTGAGCCGGTCAAGAGCCCGATGCCCGGCAACATCCTCAAGATAAATGTTGCACCGGGTCAGGCCGTCAAGGAGGGTGATGTTCTCATCGTTCTCGAGGCCATGAAGATGGAGAACGACGTTGTTGCCCCGCGTGACGGCACTGTTGCGCAGATCGTTGTGTCCAAGGGCGCTGTTGTTGAGACCGGCACTACCCTCGTTGTTATGGCATAAGGAGGAGACCTATGGATATACTGGGTACTCTCCGCGACTTGGCGCTGGAATCCGGCTTCGCGGCATTCTTCACGACTGCCGGCGGCTGGAAGAACCTCGTCATGATAATTATTGCCTTTGTGCTGCTGTACTTGGGCATCGTTAAAAAGTTTGAGCCGCTGCTGCTGTGCGGTATCGCATTCGGCTGTCTGCTCTCCAACCTCAGCTACTTTATCGGCATGGGTGAAAACGCGCTCTATCATCCGGAGCTGTGGACGCAGTTCCTTGATGAGGCCAGCCCCTATTATCACAGCTACGGCCATATAATGAGCAATGCCGGCTTGCTGGACGTGTTCTATATCGGTGTAAAGGCCGGTATTTACCCGTCGCTCATCTTCCTTGGCGTTGGCGCAATGACCGACTTCGGCCCGCTGCTTGCCGACCCTAAGAGCCTGCTGCTGGGTGCAGCGGCACAGCTTGGTGTGTTTGTGGCATTCTTCGGCGCTGTTATGCTGGGCTTCACCGGCCCGCAGGCTGCATCCATCGGTATTATCGGCGGTGCAGACGGCCCGACGGCAATTTACCTCACAACGAAGCTTGCGCCGGAGCTGCTTGGCCCAATTGCGATTGCAGCGTATTCGTACATGGCGCTTATCCCGCTTATCCAGCCCCCGATCATGAAGCTTTTGACCACGGACGAGATGCGCACGGTGAAGATGGAGCAGGCGCGCGAGGTCAGCAAGGCCGAGAAGATAATCTTCCCCATTGTTGTCTCCACGTTCGTCATTCTTCTCTTGCCCTCCACCGCACCTCTGGTGGGCTGCTTGATGCTGGGTAACCTCTTCCGTGAGACCGGTGTTACTGACCGCCTTTCCGACACGGCGCAGAACGCACTCATGAATATTATCACCATCTTCCTTGCAACCTCTGTCGGTGCAACGATGACCGGCGATAACTTCCTCCAGCCGCAGACGATATACATTATCCTCCTCGGCCTTGTGGCGTTCGGAATCTCCACAGCTGGTGGTCTGCTCGGCGGCATTGCGATGTACTATGCCTCCGGCAAGAAGATAAACCCGCTGATAGGCTCTGCCGGTGTTTCCGCTGTGCCTATGGCCGCGCGTGTCTCTCAGGATGTTGGCCGCAAGTATAATAAGACCAACTTCCTGCTCATGCACGCAATGGGCCCGAACGTTGCCGGTGTTATCGGCTCCGCTATCGCGGCCGGCTTCCTACTCTCCGTCTTCGGCGGCTGAGAGAATGGCAAGTTAATAGTATAGCAAGTATATAGCGGTAAATAATCAAAACCACGCGTTTCTTAGCGTGGTTTTGATTGTACCTGTATGTCATACAAAATAGTTGAGAAAAACGCGAAAAAGCACTTGACATTTATCTCTCTGTCTGGTATCATATCTATGCTCTTGAGATGAGGCTTCTGTTTGAGGCGATTCTCAATTAAAACTTCATATTTGGGGGTATAGCTCAGCTGGGAGAGCGCTTGAATGGCATTCAAGAGGTCAGCGGT
>CAZBVU010000053.1:0-9342 GCA_964495355.1 uncultured Oscillospiraceae bacterium | reverse complement strand
GCCTCGGCCTGCTCGTGAAGCTTTTGATCATCTCTCTGCGACATTGTCCGGTAATCTCCTTTCCCCTCACACCTCGGCAGATTTTTGTATATTCCTCATGGATTTTCTAAACTGGAAGAAGAACAGGACTGCCGTGAATGTGACCGCGATCACGTCGGCGGCAGGTTCGGCGGCGTAAACGCCCATGGTTGGGTCTGCGATAAGGTGAGGCATGATGTAGATAAGCGGCAGAAGCAGCACAAACTTGCGCACCACCGCCACAATGACGGAGGACACCGCATTGCCCATCGAAACAAATGTCATCTGGCAGGCGATCTGGATGCCGAAGATGAACATTGCGCCCAGATACACCCGCATTGCGCGCACTGAGAAGTCCAGCAGCGCGGCATCGGGTGTGAATATTGAGGCGAACACGCGCGGGAAGCCCATCACGCATGCCCACAGCGTCACAGAGAACGTCAGGCATGACGCAAGCAGCAGCTTGAACGTTTTTTCCACGCGCGCGGCATTTCCCGCGCCGTAATTATAGCTGAGTATGGGCTGTGCGCCCTGCGATATGCCCTGCAGCGGCAGCATGGCAAGCTGCATCACGCTGGTGGAAATGGTCATCGCACCCACGGCCAGATCCCCACCGTACTTGAGCAGGGAGGAGTTGAAGCAGACGTTTATCACGCTCTCGCTGGACTGCATGATAAACGCGGCAATGCCCAGCGCAACACACGGCAGAACGATTTTCGGAGAGGCGAAAAAGTTTTCCCTTTTCAGCTTCAGCAGGGTCTTTTTCCCGCAGAGGAACGACACCACCCACACGCACGACAGCGCCTGCGAAATTATCGTGGCCAGCGCCGCACCCTGCACGCCCATGTCGAGGGCGAATATAAATATCGGGTCGAGGATGATGTTCGTCACCGCGCCGATTATCACCGACAGCATTGACACACGCGTGAAGCCCTGCGCCGTGATGAACGCGTTCATGCCCAGTGTAAGCTGCACAAACACCGTGCCGACGGCGTAGGTGTTCATGTACGCCACAGCGTACTCAATAGTG
The DNA here is from genome assembly GCA_964495355.1 of uncultured Oscillospiraceae bacterium. Classification (GTDB taxonomy): domain Bacteria; phylum Bacillota; class Clostridia; order Oscillospirales; family Oscillospiraceae; genus Limivicinus. The sequence continues at coordinate 8,294 of CAZBVU010000053.1, read as the reverse complement.
TTCTCACTCGCGCCGAACAGCAGCAGAAAATCACGGTTCCATATCAGCAACACCGCCGTCAGTACGATGGATATTCCGATTTGCAGCGTGAAGCAGCCGCCAAGTATCTTCTCGGCCGTGGCCGTATCCTTTTTGCCCATGAAGATGGATGCGCGCGGCGCACCGCCTGTGCTGACCAGCGCCGCGAACGCCGACACCACGAGGATTATCGGCATACACACGCCCACACCCGTCAGGGCAAGATCACCGTCGCCGGGCATATGGCCGATGTATATGCGGTCAACAAGGTTATAGAGCATATTTATCAACTGCGCCACCACCGTCGGCAGTGCCAGCGACAGCAGCAGCCGGCCTACCGGCTCTGTTCCAAGACGTTCTTTGTTATCTGTCATTTGCATTGTTCCTTTGCTGATATAGAAATTCCAAAGCTCAGGCCGTTTCCCAGCCTGAGCTTTTTAATATTGTTCTAGGCTTTACTTCTCCGCCTTGCGCGCGCGGGCAAGCTCTATCGCTTCCTTGCCGGTGATATGCTCCGGCGTGATCTCCACAACGCACAGCGCGTCCCACTCGCGGCGGATCTCATTGTCCACCTTGTCCTTGTCGGGGTAAAATCTCATGCCGAACTTCTGCGCGGCGGCCAGCTTTTCCGCGTCATTCTCCAGAATACGCGCACGACCGAACACAGTCACGCTTCTGAAATAGGTGGTCAGTGCCTCCGGCACCAGCTCATCATGCTGCACCACGCACAAAGACACCTTGTCGCTGCGCATTATCGCGTCTATCTTGTGGCCTGCTTTCGCACTGTGAAAGTATATCTTCCCGTCAACATATGCATAGTTCACCGGCACGACATAAGGATAACCGTCATCCCCGGAAAGGCCTAGCATCGCCGTTTTTGCCTCGCAGAGTATCTGTTCGCTCTCTGCAAGGGTCAATAGCTGCTTTTTTCGCCGCATTTCCCTGAACATTGCGTGTGACCTCGCAGTGTCAGGTCAGATTGCCGGTGGCGTACATGGCCGCCGTCAGCGCGACAACGGGCGCGGTCTCGCATCTGAGTATGCGCTCACCCATGGAGCATATGTGCAGCCCCACTATCTTTGCAAGGTCTGTTTCAAACTGGGCAAAGCCACCCTCGGGGCCTGTGATGATGGCGGCGGTCTGCGCGGTCTTGTTTGCTTCCAGCACAGTGTTGAGCGCCTCCCGCTCACCGGTCTCATACATGAAAAGGCCGACATCTTTCTTCACAGCCACATCAAACGCGTCTGCCAGCTCACCCGCCCAACCGACGTGGGGGATTATCCCGCGGCCGGACTGCTTTGCAGCCTCCTCCGCGATCCTCTGCCAGCGTTCCAGCTTCTTCTCCTCATTGCCAAGCTTGGCAATGCAGCGCGAGGATGAGAAGAACAGAATCTCATACGCACCGGCCTCCACGCACTTCTGGATGATATAGTCGGTCTTGTCGCCCTTGGGCAGGCCGCACAGCACCGTCACCTTTATACTCGGCTCCGCCGGACAGCGCACGACCTCGATCACCTCGGCCTCAACCTGCTCTTTATCAGCCTTGACGAGGCGGCATTTATAATCCGTCCCCTCGCCGTCGCATATTATCATATCCTCGCCCGGGCGCATCCGCAGCACATGGACGTGCTCTGCATCCCTGCCACGCATAATGGCCATCCCGCCGAGAATGTTTGTACCTGCCATGAAGAATCTGGGCATATCGTCCCCTCCAAAAGCTTTATTTATCCGTATTATCTCACAGTTTGCACCTCTTTTCAAGCCCTGTCATATGATACTGTGGAGAAAGTTTGCTTCTCCAATCCAACATTGTGTACCGGAGACGATATCAGTGCAAAACGAACCAAACGCCAAATTCAAGGGCTTTGAGGCGGTGTGGAACCGCGTGGAGAAAAACCGCGGAACCGTGCCGGACGGCGTAAAGCTGATGCCGCGCAAGACCGCCGCCAGCGCCGCTGTCCGCTTCACCCAGCCGCATAAAAAGTAAATATCCAGTCGCATCGGGCGAGGCAGTTTTTTCTTGACCCGATGCGATTTTGTAATATAATAGAGATATTAGCAGCGCGAGAGAAAACGACAAGGAGATGCACATTCATGCCTACAACGTGGAGCCGCTCACCGGAGGATTTTCACAAGATATATTCCGCCAACACCGACGCCTTTTACCGCATAGGAAGCTACACCCTCGCTCCTGAGCTGGACAGCTTTATGACCACCTGCGCCCTGCAATTGTGGAGCCGTGGCGGAGGTCTGACGCAAAAGCACGCCGACCTTGCAAATCAGCTCTACTCCCGCAATCAGCCGCAGCCGACATGGATGCTGTGGGGGCTGACAAGCTCCGTCTGCGCAAGTGATGAGTTTATGCCGCCGCTGTTCTTCTGGTCACTGGCGGAGGGCGATGCCAAGCGCGGCACGACCACCTCCCGCACGTTCATCCGTATGTTCACAAACATCATGCTCTATCTCGCAGCGGCGGACGATGAGGTGTCCCTCGCAGAGGCGGAGTACATAACCGAGGGGATAGACCGCCTTGCCGCAATATGTGACGCGAGCGGTGTGGCACGTGGTCAGGCAGGGCTTGACCCGCTGGATTATGTGACGAGTGCGGATGCAAGCTTTAAGGATAAACACCGCGCGTCCGCGTCCTCATCCTCCGGCACAGCAGACAGTGCCGGAGATAAACCGGCCGATGCCCCTGCCGAGGCGGAAAAGCCCTCGTTTGATGAGCTTATGGCGCAGTTGGAGGCGCTGGTCGGGCTGGATGACGTGAAAAAGGATGTTAAAAACCTCATCAACCTTGTCAAGGTGAGGAAGCTGCGCGCAGAGAATGATCTGCCCGTCCCGCCGATGAGTCTGCACATGGTGTTTCTGGGCAACCCCGGCACCGGCAAAACCACGGTCGCGCGGCTTATCAGCTCGCTGTACGCGTCCATAGGTGTGCTCAGCAAGGGTCAGCTTGTGGAGGTTGACCGCTCCGGCCTTGTGGCGGGGTATGTCGGGCAGACGGCGCTTAAAACGCAGGAGGTCATACAGTCCGCACTCGGCGGCGTGCTGTTTATAGATGAGGCGTACTCCCTCTCCTCCGGCGGAGAGAATGATTTTGGCCGCGAGGCGATAGAAACCATACTGAAGGCCATGGAGGATCACCGCGATGACCTGCTCGTTGTAGTGGCGGGGTATACTGAGCCGATGGAGCAGTTCATGAACTCCAACCCCGGGCTGGAATCCCGCTTTAATAAGCGCTTTTTCTTCCCCGACTATAACGGCGAGCAGCTTATGGCCATCTTCCGTGGCCAGTGCAGCAAGAACAGCTACACCCTCTCCCCCGAGGCCGAGACCGAGGCGCTGGAAATGTTCAATGCGCTTTATGAGAATCGTGATGAGAATTTCGGCAATGGCCGTGACGTGCGCAACCGCTTTGAGGATATGATAATCCGTCAGGCCAACCGCGTTGCCGCGCTGGACGCGCCCACCATAGATGATCTGACCGCCATCCTGCCCGAGGACTTAAAAGACGAGGACGAATAAAACATAACGTGATATAGAGTAACCACGGTTGACGCATACCTGTCAACCGTGGTTTTATACTCTATTCTCTTTCAAGCCTGACGGCAAAGCGGCGGGACGGGCGGTATATCAGCAGCGCACCCAGTATGAGCAGCGCCGTTGCGCCCAGACTGACAGGGTACACCGTCACGATTGTGGCGAATGTGTGCCTCAGTGGGAACACCCACTTTATCCAGCACAGGCGTATCACGCACACGCCGAACATTGTCAGCAGTGCAGGCGTCAGCGAGTTGCCGAAGCCTCTCATGTATCCGCTCATAACCTCGTAGAAAATGCTGAAGCAGTGTGCGCATACAAGTGTAAACAGCCGTATGTAGCCCAGCTCAACCACCTCAGGATCGCTGTTGAACAGTGCCAACAGCGTTCTGCCGCAGGTGAGAATTATCACCACCGCAATACTGAGGCAGATGATACCCTCAACAAGGCACAGCGCCAGCGCCTTTTTGCAGCGCTTCAGATCCCCTGCACCGAAGTTCTGCCCGACAAAGGTGGTGCAGGCCTGGCCAAAGGAGTTTATGATGAAATAGGTTATCGTCTCAATGTTATATGCCGCGCTGGATGCCGCCATCACGAGCGTGCCCAGACTGTTCACAGCGGACTGGATAACAATGTTTGAGATGGCAAAAACCGCGCTCTGCAGCCCCGCGGGGAGGCCAATCCGAAGTATACGCTTTAGCGTTGCACCGTCTATTTTCAGCAGCTTGGGTTCAACGTGTATGATAAGCTCTGTCCGTCTCAGCTTTATAAACAGCATGATAGAGCTGACAACGTTTGAAACCACGGTTGCCCCGGCCACGCCGTCCACGGTCATTTTCAGTCCGGCAACGAAGATGATGTTGAGGATAACGTTCAGCACGCCGGATATTGTCAACACGACAAGCGGAGTTTTAGTCTCGCCGATGCTTCTGAATATAGCGGCCTCGAAGTTATATAGTAGTATCGCGGGCAGACCGGACAGATAAATGCGCAGGTACAACAGCGCATAGGGGTACACGTCATCCGGCACGTTCATCAGCCCCATCAGCGGCGCGGCCAAAAGCTGTGCGATAATGGCCACAATCACACCGCCCAGCACGGATATCACGATAGACGTGTGCACGGCCTTTTCAACCGCGGCCTTGTCACCGCGCCCGATGGCGTTTGCAATGATAACGTTCGCGCCCAGAGAAATACCGACAAAGAGGTTGACCACCAAGCTGACAAGCGAGCTGTTCGCCCCGACCGCAGCCACGGACACCGTGCGCGCATCGCCTGTGAAGTTGCCCACAACGGCCACGTCCGCCGCGTTGAAAAGCTGACCAAGAATGGCAGTCGCGGCAATGGGCATGGCGAAGAGCAATATTCTGTCCCACAGCGACCCGTGAAGCATATCAAGCTGCCTGCGTTTAATACTTGCACTCATGATAACAATAAGCTTCTTTCTATAGTGATTTAGTAAATCATATACCCTTTCGGACACAAATGCAAGAGGGCGGGTGGAACACAAGAACTGCCGCGCACATAACACAAGGGCTGCGGCAATGCCGCAGCCCTTGCTGTTTATTCTTTTTGCTGTGTTTCGCTTAATGCGCGGTTACTTTGAATCGTCCTTGCGCTTTTTCACGGTGATGAGCACAGCTGCCGCACCGGCCACAAGGCTGACCGCCATCACAATGCCCCACAGGGCGAGATTGCTGTCATCTCCGGTGGAGGGGATACCTGTTCCGCTGTAGGAAGTCGGGGAATATGTATTGGTTACGGTAAATCCATTATCTGTGGCGGTGATGCTGTTGCGGTAGCCGTATACGTTCCTCTCGCGGATTTCGTACTTGGTTTCAATGCCGCTGGCATTGTATACGGGATGGTTCTCAAACGTGCCTACCCAACCGCCCTTCGCGGTGATGTACATGGTGCTTAGCTGCTTGCCGTCAGCGTACAGGTAGATAGTGACGCTGCTGGGGCGCTTGCTGTTGGAGTCGTTATTGTCGTTCCACACCTTGTTGACCTGAATGGACTTGGTCATGTAGGTGTTGGTAACGGTGAAAGTGTTATCCTCTTTCGATGTGATTTCGGATTTGTAATATGGAACCGTATCCTCTTTCACGGTGTACACTATGTCCTTGCCGTCATCCGACTTCGGAGCAAGGTTGGTGAAGCTTCCGCGCCAGTTGTTGCTCTCGTTGAGCACAAGCGATTGTTGTTTGTCAACACCGTCCACTAAGAGCTTGATGGTGACGCTGTCAGGGCGCTTGCCAGCGCTGTTCTCGTTATCGTTCCACACCTTGTTGACGATCACTGTGACGGGGATAATGCCATGTGCGGCTTTCAGTGCGAGGAGACCGGTGTAAGTGCCGGCGTCTTTCTTGACAATGTGCTGTTCGGTGGTGTCGTCCGTGTCAGCCAACCAGCGGTTATTTTCGCTGTCATCGTACCAGCCGTCAATGTCGTGGATAGCGCCGTTGCAGTCGGGCATACCGTCCAGCTTCCAGTCAGCGCCGGTGGCGCCGAAAGTGATCTTGCCGGTGTTACTGCAATAAATATCGTCACCGGCGGTGCTTGCATGGTTGTTGTACAGCTTGACGCCGGCGGGGAAATTGGCTGTGCCATTGATGTACACGCCGCCGCCAAGACCGGTGGTGTTATTTTTGTTTGTGTCAGTCACATTTTTGGTTATCTCAACTTTGGACGCTTCATCAATGCTTAGTCTGCCGTCTTTCTGGTAGATGCCAGTGCCGCTGTTGCTGTTGACAGTGAGAGTGCTGTTAGTGACAGTTGCGGTAGTGCCTAAGTATAGCGCGCCCTTTTTGGTGGTTACGCCGTTCTCGCTCACTGTAACGGTTGAGTTGGTGGCTGTGAACTCTCCAGCTGCATGCAAGCCGGTATAACCGTTTCCGTTTGCAGTGACCTGCGAATTGGTTATAGAGCAAACACCGGTGGAAAGGCCATGCGCGCCGTTGTTGTTGAAGTTGACAACAGAACCGTTCTTGATGTCAAAGTTAGAACCGTTAGAGCCGTTGCCTCTATTGTTATTAACATCCATGGTGCTTGCATCGCACGTCACATTGAATGTTCCTGCGAGACCGGAGCGGTTATTCGTTGCGGTGAAAGAAGAACTGTTAGAGAGATTAAATGCATATAATACGCTGTCGCCACCGTTCCATTCAAGTGCATCCTCACCATAATTGCTGATTGCTACACTGGAGTTGTCAAGGTTGAACATACTGTTGCCGGTGAAATATATGGCGTGCTTGCCAGATGTTCCGGCGCCGTCCAGTGTCATACTAGAACTGTACAGAGAAATGCAGGAACCATTGGAAGCGCAAATACTCACCCAGTTCCATTCTGCGTAAGGCGTAGAGCCTATACCCTTCATGGCGATATTGCAGTTGGTAAAGGTCAATGCCTTGCCCCAAAGTGCAATACCTTGGCCGTTGAAAGTGATGGTGTTTGAAATTCCGTTGCCCACAATGTTCAGATTCTTGCTGAGGTTGAAGCCGGCGGTTGTGCAGTCAGCAAGCAGTACGAGGGTGTTGTTGTCCTCAGCTTCGGTTACGGCAGGGTCAAGGGCTGTGTACCAAAGTTCTTTGTTAACATTGTAGACAATGTGCGTTTTCAGGAAGTCGTCGATCTCTCCCTGTGTCTTTTTAAGCTCTTCAATAGCTTCCTGAAGCTTTTTAAGAACATCATCTGCTTCGGACGGCGTTTCCGGCTCGGACAGCACCATCGGCATCGAAAGCACCATGTCTATCTGCGCGCGCAGTTCTTCTATGCCTTCCGGGGTCAAGGTGCTCAGATCCTCAGGGATTTCAATAGCGTTAATCGCTTCCAGAAATGCTGCAACTGCTTCGGCAACTTCGTCGGGCTCGCCCTCGGGTGCAGCGTCAGCAGTGATGCAGTCGCCCTCATGACCGGCTTCAAGTGTGCAGCCCTCGGTAACGGTGCAAGGTTCTTCTGCTGGTGTGGGTTCGGGCGTAGCTGTCGGTGTGGGTTCGGTGGCAGCCTCCGGCGCAGATGCAGGCGTGGGATCCGCCGCGGGTGTGGGCTGTGCCTGCGGTGTCGAGGTGGGTTCTTCCACCACAGGTGTCGGTGTAGGCTCTGTTGCCTCCGGGGTCGGCACAGGTTCTCCCACAGGAGCACTTTCAGCCGCAGGTGCGGCGGGTACAGTGCCCGTTTCGGGTACGTCAGTCGCTACATCGCCGGATGCGAACGCCGCCGGCATGAGAGACAGCAGCATCATGAGCGCCAGCGCGATGGCCAACAGGCGTTTGCTCGCGTTTTTCTTCATATCAAAATGCCCTCCTTAAATAAAACAGGTCATATTAGATGAGTGATAGTATGTATATAACTGGAGATTTACATAACTTCAGTTTATTATACCGCATATGTGCCAAAAATTCAATGGTAGAGATTTGCTAAAATGTGCAAAAACGACTGGAATTCGGGAGAAAAATGGCGGGGCGGGGGGCGTTGACTTTCTGCCGTGGGAGAGAAACACAAGCAAAATCTCTACATTCGCACTTTTTTACAAACAGTCTCTCCCTCCGGCAAAAATCACGGATTTTCGCCACCTCCCTCGTCAGAGGGAGGTACGAGAAATTGCGCGGTTTTGAGGGGCAAAAGTTGCGCTTTGCGCTGTGATTGACGATAAATTTGAATTGTTTAAGCCTTTTTTCTTCTCATCAGCCGCAAACAAAAGGACGCGCTGCGGTGCAGCGCGCCCTCGGAGGTTA
>CAZBVU010000052.1:0-9928 GCA_964495355.1 uncultured Oscillospiraceae bacterium | reverse complement strand
CCTTGTCCCGCTCATGACTGCGCGCCGACACAACGATTATCGGCAGCTGCGTCCACTGGCGCACGCTTTCTATTATATCCATACCGTCCATATCCGGCAGACCCAGATCCAGCACCACCAGATCCGGACAGTGCGAGCTTATCATTGAAAACGCCTCGCTGCCCGAACGCGCAATTATAACATCATAGCCGTTTGAATTGAGAATTGCTCGTATAAAACCGGATATGCTCTTCTCGTCCTCTACGACAAGCACCTTATCCTTGATATTCATATTCTTCCTGTCCTCCTAATGGTAATGTGAAGCTAAATTCCGCGCCTCCCTCCTTGAGGTTGAACGCATATATCCTGCCGCCGTGTGCCTTCACGATCGCCTTGCACACCGACAGCCCTATGCCCATCTGACGAGAACTATCACTGCTGTGCGATTTGTCAAGTGGAAGCGTCCCATCAAACAGATGGTCAATTATCCTGTTGTCTATTCCTCGTCCGTTATCCTTTATGGCTATCAGCACAAAGTCTTTTTCTGTTGTTACCGTTATATCTATGCGTGTGGTGGTTTTGCCGTGCACCGCCGCATTGTCCATAAGGTTCAGCAGCACCTGCTCAATCAGCATTGCATCCATCTGCACGAAAAACAGCGTGTCCGGCACTTTGACCGAAACGGCAATGTCAGGGTTGCGCTTTTTGAAGTTGACCACCGTTTCGCTTATCACTTCTTCCAGCATCTCCGCCTGCATTTCAAGCGTCACGCTGCTTTCGTCCGTCATGCGCGTTATGCTCAGCAAATTTTCCACCATGCGCCGCAACCACTCAGCATCGTTTTTTGCATCGTTCAGCAGTTCGCGGCTCTGCTCGGCGGGCATTGAATCGCCGCCGTCCAGCACCACGCCGATGTTGCCGCTTATCGAGGTCAGCGGTGTGCGCAGATCATGCGATATCGCGCGCAAAAGGTTTGCCCGCATTTTTTCGCGGTCGGATTCTGCCTTTATGCGCTCCTGCTCTTTCAGACGCGAGGTCAGCGCGGACACCGCAATACCGACAGCAAGCATCGTCATAAACGTGAGCGGATAGCCGTATATGGAGAAGTTCACTTCCATATATGGGTAGGTGAACGCCCAGTTGACCGCAAAAACACTCGTCACTGACGCAAGCACGCCAAAAAAATATCCCTCCGTCATCATCGCAGTGATAAGAACAGCCAAGACGAAAAGCAGCGGAACATATATATCAGTTGATGGCGCTGTCTGCAACAGGGAGGACGTCCCGCTCGCAAGCAGCATCGAAAATATGTACACCGTCCAGCCCTTTATCGACATTGGGAAATATTTCGCCAGTATTTTACTTATTTTCGAGAGAATTTTAATACGTCAGATCCTCCTTTTAACCGCGCTGAGATCATGTAAAAATCTTTGCGAATTCATTATAACATATACCGGTGTAAAAAAGTCGTTAAGAAAGTGTTTGGCATATGCGGGTTATTATCGCGTATGTTAAATGTTTCTCGTAATCGTTTACCTGCGTCAGCTCCAGTTTCCGGATACACCGTCCGGCGCGTCTGAATCCCGCTCAAATTCGCGTCTGTCGGATGAACGGCGCTGTGCCCGCTCATCGTGTCCGGTGAGAACCGGTGCTTCCTCAACATCTCTGCTTTTGGTTATATCTTTTTTCTTCTTTGCCATATTTCATACTTCCTTTCATTTATGCCGCGCCGAACAGCACCAGCACCGCGCCGTATATAACACTCGCGCTCACGCCGTACACCAGCACCGGCCCCGCTATGCTGAACATTTTCACAGCCGTACCCGTTACAAAGCCCTCGGTTTTGAATTCCAGCGCCGGTGCCGCGACCGAATTTGCAAAGCCGGTTATCGGCACGAGCGTACCCGCGCCGGCAAAGCGCGCCGCGTCATCGTACACACCAAGGCCGGTCAGCAGAGCGCCGATGAACACCAGCGTGACAGAGCAGGCCGTGGCCGCATCGCTGTCGCTAAGTCCGGCAATGCGCCACAGCGACAAAATGAGCTGACCCAGCGCACATATGCAGCCGCCCGAAACAAACGCACGCACCAGATTGCGGCTGATGTGTGAGCGCGGCGCGTACTGTTCGGCGTAGTTTTTGTATTCGTCATTTGTCATTTTCAGTGTAATTTCCCCTTTTCGCGCTCAATTTTCCTCAAAGAAACCGTTTGAAAATATTTTTTGCGAAAAAGATAAAAATATTCCTTGACTTTACTGCACAAGTGAATTATAATGTTCAAGCTGACAATTTGATATTTCATCAGTTCGAGCATACGGAGAAGTCGCGTAGTTGGTCGAGCGCGCACGATTGGAAATCGTGTATACCCCATAAGGGTATCAAGGGTTCGAATCCCTTCTTCTCCGCCATAACTGGACACCAGTTTTGATACAAAGCGTATCGAGATTGGTGTCCAGTTTTTTTGTATGAAATGACCTCACAATCTTTCGAATTGTGAGGTCATTCCCTTTATGCAGCATCTTTAATCAGAGTCTTTAAATAAAAAAGGATGCAGCTCCACAGGAACAAAGCGATGAAAAATATCGACCAATACTTCCTCGCTTTCACGCATACCAGTAAGCACCCATTTTGTCATCAGACTCTCCACACCAGTAAACCACATATCCAAAAGGATCGATCTCTCCTTGGTGAGATTACTGCGGCCGATCATATTTCCGACTTCTTCAACACAATAAGCATGATAAAGCTGAGGGAACGCATTGCGAGGACTGTCATCGCGAAACATATTACGATAGAAGGGGGCATTTTGTTTTAAGCTTGACAGAATTATGCGATTCATGCCGTCAAAGCTTTTGGTTTCATCAAAATGATCGATGACATATCTGCCGACATCCTGCTCATATACAGCAAAAGCAAGCTCGTATTTATCCTGAAAATACTTGTAGCAGGTCTGCCTGGACACACCAGCTGCAGCCAGAATATCACCAACAGTAATCTTGTCAATACTCTTACGAGATCCTATCTCACGCATTGTGTCAATGATTTTTTCTTTTGAAGTTGCCATTTTATCAGCTCCTTTTTGCGCTCTGTCAGCATTCTAACTATATAGAGGTTATCATAAATCTGCTGTGCGTTCAAGGAAAAGTTGACAAAAACAGTTCGTTGTATGATAGAAATTGCGATAATGTTTGCACTATTGCGAAAAGCTGTGTTTATAAAGTGGCAATCTTATGATTTGATTACTGCCTCAGAAAAGAATACTATACAGGAAGAAGAAAAGTAGTCAGTGCCGTTAAAGAATCGGAGGAACTTCAATGGCAAAATATCAGGGTTTTTTTGACACAAATGCACGCACATATTACAGATCTGGAGGCTTTGAAACCAAAAATGTTATGCTCAAAGCCGTAGCTAATGGAGATACAAAAAATATGGATTCTGTGTTAGACCGATACATGGAGCTTCTTGCCACATTGTTTGAAGAAGGTGGTATCGAATTTGCACGGGAATCCGTTATGTTTGTATTTGCGCAGGTGAGTGCTGTAGCAACGACAAATGGTTTGGACGATTGGGTCGCTCATGATATGAAAAGCGAGTATTACTATAATATTGAAATAATCAACAGTGTTCCCAAAATCCTCGACCTTTGCAGAAAGTATATTGAAAGCTTCATCCGTGCGGTACATCGCAGCAAAAAGGAAAACTTCTATTCACCACTTGTATCACAGATATGTCAATATGTGCATTGGAATGTTCACGAAAAGTTTTCTATAGCAAAGATTGCCGAGGAATTTCACTTCAGTGCGGGATATATTTCTCATAAGTTCAAAAAAGAGACCGGATTATCCGTTTCAGACTATATAACAAAAGCAAAGATTGCCGAGGCCAAAGAATTGCTTCGCAACGATATGCCGCTTATCCAGATCGCAGAATCTTTGAATTTTTGCACACAAAGTCACTTTTCAAAAGTATTTCGTGAAGAAACTGGGATGTCACCTGGGGAGTGGAAAAGAAATCTTTCAATTACATAGATGATAAAAATCGAGTGTGAGCTTATCACACTCGATTTTTGCGAACACGGATGACTGAGATAAGTATACTTATCTAAACGCACACGCATGTCAGTTCTGTGACAAAGCCGAACAGCATGCTGACAGACATCAAAGCAAATATTTGATAAATTATAAGCATAGCAGTCGGAACAAGGATTCCGTATAAACAGGGCAAAGCCCCCAAAAAAAGAAAGGAAGTTGTTGTTATGATTAAACTGAAAGACAACAGAGTATGTAAACTGCTGGGCATCGATTATCCCGTTCTATCCGCTCCTATGAGTTGGACCACCGATGCTCGCCTGGTTGCTGCCGTTTCCGAAGCAGGTGGTTTTGGTATTCTGGGACCCAATGCTGGTCAGACTGAGCTCACCTCCGACATCATGGAAGCTAAGGAACGCATGCGCCGCGAAATCGCAAAGACACGCGAACTGACCAAGAAGCCTTTCGGTGCAGAACTGCTGTGGGTTGGCTCCAATAATGCTGTTGCAGATGCATTGCTGGATCTGTACTGCGAAGATGAGGAACTTACCGCTATTCTGTGTCTGGAAAACGTTCCCCAGGAAGCTGTTGACCGTTTGCATGCAGCGGGCAAGATCTGCATCCACAAGATGATGCACGCCTCCATTGCTGGCATTCAGAAAGCGAAGAATATGGGCTATGACGCTGTTGTGGTTGGTGGCGTAGACGCAGGCGGTCATGTAAGCCGCAAGAAAATAGGCACCTTTACTGCAATACGTATGGCTAAGGAAGTTACCGATCTGCCTCTGATTGCTGCAGGTGGTATCATCGACGGCATCAGCGTTCAGGCTGCCGGTCTGTTCGGTGCCGAAGGCGTATATTGCGGCACTCGTTTCTGCGCTTCCGTCGAAGCTCCTTTAGCAAACAATGTAAAGAAAAAAATGTGTGAAATGAATGTGGATGATTGTCTGCAGGTAGACGGTCTGTTTGGACCCATCCTGTGCTTGGCTACCCCCGACATTGTAAAGTCTTATGAGCTGTACGAAGAGAGTCATAAAAACAATGCAGCTGCCATTACCGGCACTTACGCAGGCGGCTACCGCACTGGCATGGTTTTGGGTGGCATAGATGAAGGCGTTGGTCTGCTTGACGTTTCCGCTTCTATCGGCCAGATCAAAGAAATCCTGACCTGCCAGCAAATCATGGATGAATTCAAGAAGGGTATGGAATAACCCTTTTATTTAATCGAACACATAAAAACACTTATATAAACATTGATTAGGAGGAAAAAACAATGGCAAGATTTGAAGGAAAACTCGCAGTTGTAACCGGCGCAGGTCAATCTATCGGTTTGAAGACTGCAAAGGCATTCGTGGATGAAGGTGCAAAAGTCATTCTGGTAGGGCGCACCGCTGCCAAGATAGAGGCCGCAGCAGCTTCTCTCGGTGAAAACGCAATACCCTACACCATGGACATTGGGGTTGAGGCAGACTGGCTCACTCTTGTCGAGTACATCAAGTCAAACTTTGGCGAAATGGACTACTTGGTTAACAACGCAGGCATTATTCCCGGAAAGTCCATTAAGGAAATGGATCTGGATACCTTTAAGGAAGTAGAACGCATCAACCTGGAAGGCACTTTCCTAGGCATGAAGCACTGCTACGAAGTTCTGAAGAAGGGCACCTACAGTGCAATTGTTAATGTTTCTTCTGTTGGTTCTAAGAGAACCGGTCCCAATTCCGCAAACGATGTTGCTTACAATGCAACCAAGGCTGGCATCAATATGCTCACTAAGCATGCAGCATACATGTACGGTCCTGATTGCATCCGCGTCAACTGTGTTCTGCCCGCATCTGTAAACACGCCCATGCGCGAAGAATACTTCAAGACTCACCCTGAAGCACTGGCAAACACCGCCAAGACGAAGCCCATTCCACCTCATTGCACCGAGCCCGAACACATTGCTGCTGCAATTTTGTTCTGCTGCGATCCTTCTTGCTGCACCATGACTGGCACCGAGGTTCTGGTCGATGCTGGCTTTATGACTATCTGACAATAAGCTTAGCACAAAAGAAAAGGAGGATTTATTGTGTCTAAAGTTATGACCGCTTGTGGTCCTATTGAAACTTCTCAGCTGGGTCAAACCTTGATCCATGAGCATCTAATTATGGCTCTCCCTGGATGGGAGTTTGATGTGGATACTGTTTTTGACGAAGAAGAACTGATAAGCAGGATATGCAAGGAAGTCAACGCCGCAAAGGCACGGGGCATCGGAACTGTTGTTGATGCAGGATTCTACGATCCCAAGCGCATGCCCACTATATACGCAGAAGTGCAGAAGCGCACTGGTGTAAATGTCATTCTGGCTACCGGCTCTCACAATCCCGGCACAGGCGTTTGCCACTACTGGATTAGCCTTATGGGTCTGGGTCACGATAGAGAAGCTCTGACTGACCGCTGGGCACGCTCCTTTATTCGCGACATTGAAGTCGGCATGGATGGAACCGATGTTAAGGCAGGCCTACTCAAAGTCGCGACTTCTTACCACCCCGATCACGCTATGGACGCCTTCGAGCTGATGATGTTTGAAGCCGCTGGCCGTGCACAGAAGGCCACTGGCGTTCCCGTTATAACGCATACCGAAGTCGCTACATGCGCTCTGCAGCAGGCAGACGCTCTGCTGGCAGCAGGTGCAAGCCCTGATAAGATTGCTATCGGTCACCTGTGTGATACTCATGACATCGATTATCTCGAAGCGGTTTTGAAAAAAGGCGTTTATATCAACTTCGATCGCATGTCTATGAGCTATACAGCTCCTGAAGGCGAAATAGGCAAAATGAAAACCATCGTTGAACTGGTTAAGCGTGGCTGGGGCAAAAAAATCATGCTTGGTCATGATCGTTGTGTTGCTCTGTTGGGCGGCGATTTACCCAAGGTGGGAATGCTCCAGACCGAATCTTTCCTGAAAGGCGCAGACATGTCTTACTGGCGTCTGGATGGTATCTGTGAATACCACCTGCCCAACCTGAAGAAAATGGGGCTGACTCAGGAACAGATCGATGATCTAATGATAAACAACCCCGCACGTTTTTTTGCGTAATTTTATTTAATAAACATCCATCCGCAATTCGGATGGATGTTTATTAATGATATTATCCATTTCCTTTGGAAACGACTGTCCCCCCTGCCCTTGCGCGGGGCTTTATCCTGCACAAAAATCCCCCGAAAATACATATAAAATTTTGTGTAACTTCCGGCTGTCGTAAGCCGGATTTTTTTCGGCGCTGCTGTTGTAATTCCGCCTTGTTTTTGCTATACTTACCTCATGTTGAAAAAGGAGGCACGCGTTATGCGCACCGGTATTTGCAAAAGAACAGTCACTGTGCTGCTGACCGCGGCATTGGGCGCTTTGCTGTGCGGCTGTGCCGAACGCGTGGACTTTGACGATAAAAACGTCAGCGTTGAGAAAACGGAGGTCTCGCTCGTCCTGCAGGACGGGGAGACAGAGAAGCTTGACGAGCTGCCGCAGCTTGTGCGCGCCGACCTGAGCGGCAGCACCTGCTACGCCGAGATAATGGCGTGGATGGCCGCTCACCCCGATGTTGACGTGACGTATACGGTCGCACTTCCGGACGGCACTGTTGCCGACAACCGCGCAGACAGCTTGGTGCTGGACGCAATGGCGGCTGAGGACGCGGCCTCCGCGGCAGAGCTTCTCACTTACCTGCCGGAGGTAAAAACGCTTGACCTCACCGGCACGGGACTATCCCCGGCAGACGCGGCGCTTCTTGCAAACGCCTGTCCCGATGCTGACATTATATACGCCTGCACGCTTCTCGGCCAGACCCTGACATACGACACCACCTATGTCGATTTGCGCGGCATCACCGCCGCCGACGTGGACGAGGCCGTGTCCACGCTTTCATCCCTGCCGAAGCTCAGCTCTGCCGATCTGGGCACGGAGCTTGAATGTGCGCTCTCATGGGAGCAGCTTGCCGCGCTTGTGCAGGGCTGTCCCAATGTGGATTTTGATTACAGCTTCACGCTCTACGGTAAGTCGCTCACGCTGCTTGACGATACGCTTGACCTCAATCACATCATGATTGAGGACAACGGTGCGCTGGTTCGCAGGGTCGTTGCCGCGATGAAAAATCTCACGCTGCTTGATATGGATTTCTGCGGCGTGTCCAACGAGGATATGGCCGCGATACGCGATGCGTTCCCGAATGTGGAGGTCGTATGGCGCGTGTGGTTCGGCTCAAATTACAGTGTGCGCACCAATGTGGAGAAAATTCTCGCCTCCAAGCCCTCTGCCGGCGGTCTGGTCACTGACAGGGACGGCGCGGCGTTGAAGTACTGCACAAATGTGAAGTATCTGGACATTGGGCATAACGAGGTCATCTCGGATATTTCGTTTGTGGCATATATGCCGAAGCTGCAAGTTGCCATCCTCGCGATGAACAGGATAAAGGATCTCTCCCCCCTTGCCAACTGCACTGAGTTGGAATATCTCGAGGTTCAAACCAACGCCAACATAACTGATCTTTCACCGCTTGCCAATTGCACTAAGCTTGAGCATCTCAATGTTGCAAACTGCCGCAATTTTTCCGATATTACGCCGCTTATGAACCTTAACAACCTCAAACGTCTGTGGCTGGGCTGCTCTGCGCCTGTGCCGCAGGAGCAGAAGGATGAGTTTGTGCGGCTGCATCCTGATTGTGAGTTCAACACGACCGTGTGGAACGACCCCACCTCCGAGGGGTGGCGCATAGATCATGTTGACCCTTGGACGAATCAGGTATATTATGATGAGCGCTATGAGCAGTTGATGGAGGAGTTCGGTTATCTTGAGGGTGACTATTCCTTTATCAGCAAAGACCCGCTCTATAAACCGCACGATTAAGCGCGTGCATCACAACATTTTTATCAGCCTATACTAAAAAAGGAGATATATTTATGTCAGACAATAAACGCCCTGAATCCATGCTTCGCATCACAACACCTGAACTTGCACAGGCTTTCATCGACGAGCAGATTGCTGCTCTGCGCGAGCAGATAGGCAGCAAAAAAGTGCTTCTGGCACTCTCCGGCGGGGTTGATTCCTCTGTTGTGGCTGCCCTTTTGATAAAGGCTGTCGGCAAACAGCTCACCTGCGTCCATGTTAACCATGGTCTGCTGCGTAAGGGTGAGCCGGAGCAGGTCGTTGAAGTATTCCGCAACCAGATGGATGCAAACCTCATCTATGTTGATGCGGTTGACCGTTTCCTCGATGCGCTGGCCGGTGTTGATGACCCCGAAACCAAGCGCAAAATAATCGGCAAGATATTCATTGATGTTTTCGCAGAAGAGGCCGCAAAGCTTGACGGCATCAGCTATCTCGCACAGGGCACCATTTACCCTGACATTCTCGAGTCTGACGGTATTAAGAGCCACCACAACGTCGGCGGTCTGCCGCCCGAGCTTCAGTTTGAGCTGGTTGAGCCGGTGAAGCTTCTCTACAAGGACGAGGTGCGCGTTGTCGGTAAGGCTCTCGGCCTGCCTGACGGCATGGTGTTCCGTCAGCCGTTCCCCGGCCCGGGTCTCGGCGTGCGCTGTGTCGGCGCTATTACCCGCGACCGTCTTGAGGCCGTGCGAGAGTCTGACGCAATTCTGCGTGAGGAGTTTGCCAAGAACGGTCTTGAGGGCAAGGTGTGGCAGTACTTCACCGTTGTTCCCGACTTCAAGTCCACCGGCATAACCGACGGCAAGCGCACATACGACTGGCCCGTTGTCATCCGTGCCGTGAACACTGTTGATGCTGTGACCGCAGAGGTCGCCCCGCTTGATTTCGCCCTTGTGCAGCATATTGTTGCGCGCATCACCAGCGAGGTCAAGGGCGTAAACCGCGTCCTCTGGGACGTCACCCCCAAACCCAGCGGCACCATCGAGTGGGAATAAAATAATT
>CAZBVU010000051.1:0-10059 GCA_964495355.1 uncultured Oscillospiraceae bacterium | reverse complement strand
TTTTAGGCGGGGTGAGATTCAGCACTGCTCCCCATCACAACTCGTGGGACATTACGGCGTGGCAGAGGGCGCTATGGAAGGCGGATTTGGCCTCTGTGCGGTGACTGCGGCTGATGGGTATCTTCTGGCCTGTGGTCAGAAGAAAATAATCGGAATCCATACTCTTGATAAACGCAAGATTTGCCCAGAAGCTTTGATGGCAGCGCACAAAGGGTGAGGAACTGAGCTGGGATACCAGCTCATCCGGCTTTGCAGAAACCCAATATTCATCGCCGCCGGTCAGCATCACATATGTCTTTTTCAGCCGCCGCTCCAAGAAAAGCACCTCATCTGCCGGCAGGCGGTGCTCCGTTCTGTCACAGCGGATGGTTATATATTCGCGCTGGGTGCGCTCATCCAGCGCCTTTTTCAGCGCCAAGCCTATCTTTTCGTGGGCTTGGCTTTTCAGCACAAAATAGCTGTGCTGCGTCTCGTACACCTCGGTGGCAAAGCTCAGATGTGAGCTGACAAAAATGATGGAGCAGCCGGAACAAATGCGGTTGAGCTGCTTTGCAAGCTCAATGCCGTTATCGTCGGGCATTATAATGTCCAGCACGGCAACGTCGGGCAGATAATTATCCTCCATTATGGCAGTTATGAGGGCGCTGCTATCGCAAAATGTGCTTATCTCCGGCGCGATACTTGCGGTATGCTGGAGAATAAGCGCCTGCATCTGTTCACGGCAGGAAGCATCGTCGTCACAGATTGCAATCCTTATCATGGCTCCTCCTTTCGCGCTTTCAGCACCAGACGAGCGCGATATATACCATTTGTCTCATCAGAAGCAAAGCTGCCCGCGTATTTTGCGGCAATATCCGACAGAACGCGCGTGCCAACACCTCTCTCAAGCCCCGGAATGCGCTGTTGGCGCACGGTCGGCGTTGCGGCGTTGCGATTTTCTGTGATTATTACAAGGTACTCCCCGGACTCCGCACAGCGGAGCGTTATGGCGTTACTGCCAGCGGCCTGACAGCCCTCATAGGCGTTATCCAGCAAATTGCCAAGACAGCGGATAAGGTCTGTGCTGCTTATATCCACATCTGCGCGAATATCGCCTCTAAAATCTGTTTTGATACCTTTTTCCTCGGCCGCCTTGAGCCGACTGTGCAGAAATGCGTCAGCCACCGGATGCCGACAGAACGGCACTGTGCTTTCGCGGCTTTCGCCTTTCATCTCTGACACATATATGCGGGCCTGATCGTGTTCGCTGCGTGACAAAAGGCTGTCCACGGTGTCCATATGCTTGGCAATGTCGTGCCGCATACGGCGGATATCTTCATACTGGGTGGTAAGTGCTTCATAGTGCTTTACCTGCTCGTCCATCAACTGCGCAAACTGCCGGTTCTCGCTTTCCAACTGGGCGCGGTGCGCAACGCTTCTTATCACGATGAAAAGCGCGATGTCGGCCAAGAGACAGATAAACATGGCGGCGGCAAAAAACAGGGACGCGGCAAATGACCGGTCAGCAACCAGCAGCTTCAACCAACCGACCATAAGTATAAACTGGCTCATGGGAAACAGTACCAGCAAAGCACAGTCCCAAACGCTGAGACTTAGACTGTTATGGTTGAGGAAAATATACAGCAGCAGACAGGAGAGACCGCCGATGGTCAAATACGGGCCGTAAAACTGCAAAATAAGCTCGGTGTTGCTCATCAATTCGAGTGTGCCGGCCAAAGCCGCCGCGGGGAAATATGTGGCGGCACCCAACATCTCGTTTAGCACGTTCAGAATCATCAGCAGACACAGTGTCAGGCTGATTTTCAGCTTGGGGTCGCGAAAAAGAACAAAGCAGACCAAAAAGAGGGCGGCATATCCCAAAAACATACGCAGGCCTGACATGAAGGGCATAAGACACATGGCGATGTTCAGGATCAGCAGATTGAAAATAAACTCCACAGTCAATGTAGCGGCACGGCCAAAGCGCGGACAATGCGTCCGGTTCAGCACGGCAAACCACATACAGTAGTAGAGAATATTCGAACATAAAGTGATCCAGTTTGTGTGGGAGGTTTGAAAATACCAGTTTATAAGTTCGGACATACGTGTTACCCTCAAGTCTTGCGCTGCGATATCTCGCCAAGGCATCAAAAATTACAACCCAATAATACCACTTGGAAAAGCAGTTGTACAGGTAAAAACTCCCGTATGGCGAGAGAATTGCGCGTGTGCAATAGACTTGATGGTTTCCCATTTTCAATTTGTTGATATTTTTGATATATCATGATAAAATAACCACGGCTGTTCGGTGGCTGATACTCGGCACCGGACAATACGCATAGGAGGGCGGCAAGTGAAGATTGCAGTTATAACCGGTGCATCCTCCGGGATGGGGCGGGAGTTTGTTTATTCGTTTGATAAAAATGAGCAATTTGATGAGCTTTGGGTGATAGCGCGCAGGGAGGACAGATTGCTTGAACTGACGCAGAAGTGCCGCGCCAAGGTGCGGCCGATTGTGCTCGACCTCGGCCAGCGCGATAGCTTTGATACGTACAAAGCCCTGTTGGAGCGGGAGAAGCCGGAGATCGCTGTGCTGGTGAACGCTGCAGGGTTTGGGCTTTTCGGCGTGTTCACAGAGATGGACTGCGACAGACAGCTGGATATAATCGACCTCAATTCCCGTGCACTGACGGCGATGTGCCACCTCAGCATACCGTATATGACGCAGGGCAGCCGAATTGTCAACATGGGCTCAATGTCCTCGTGGCAGCCGGTGCCGTACATCAACGTATACGGCGCGTCCAAGGCGTATGTGCTCAGCTTTTCGCGCGCTCTGGGTGTGGAGCTTAGGGGTCAGGGCATCCATGTGATGACCGTGTGCCCCGGCTGGATAAAGACTGAATTTTTCTCACACGCGATACACGATGATACCGTAAACTACTTCAACCGTTACTATACCGCAGAGCAGGTAGTTGCAAAGGCAATGAAAGACCTGAAAAAGAAGAAAACCGTGTCTGTCCTCGGCTTTCCGGAGCGGATGCAGGTGAGACTGGTAAAGCTGCTGCCGACCGGTCTTGTGATGAACACATGGTGCAAGCAGCAGGGGAAAAACTGAAATATACAAAAGAAAAGGAGATATTGCCATGATACAGCCCAATGACGTTATGAGAACCGAAGATAAGGACTGGGAGGAGTTCAAAAAACAGGCTGCAAAGGATGAGCTTTACTATAACGGCCCCGGTGATCTGCTGGACACCGCAGAGGGGCGCGCGAAGTTCTGCCGCCTGAATGACACCACCGTGTTCAGAAAGCCTGACCCTGAGTTCCCGGGGTACAAGATCTGGGTGTTCAACAATCAGGGACAGGGTATGGTCGTGAAAAAGCGCAGCCGCGTTGACCCCAAGCTCATGGAGAATGTGGAGTATGACGCGGACGGAAATGAGCTCAGCCGCTCATACGAGCCGGCGTAACGAGGCGGCATATGGAAGAAAAGAATCTAAGCGATTACCGCGAGGAAATAGACGCGGCAGACAAGGCGCTGCTTGCGGCGTTCGTAAAGCGGATGGAGGTTTCCACGCACATTGCGGAGTATAAACGCGCACACGGTATGCAGATACTGGACGCGGCACGGGAGAGTGAAAAGCTTGCGCGCGTTGCGGCCGCTGTGCCGGACGCAATGGGGGAGTATGCGCAGACGCTGTATTCACTCCTCTTCTCACTGAGCCGCGATTACCAGAAAAAGTGCAGCGAGAGTGCCGAAAAATCGGATATGTAATAAAACCACAGGCTGTGCGCAAAATTAGGCGCACAGCCTGTGGTTTAACCATCCGCAGAGGCATCAACGCCATCATCGGATGCAAGATAAAAATCAAGGTTTTCACTTTTATAAAAGTAGGTATTCCCCAGCAGTCGGTCACAGAACATGGCGTAAATGTCCTTGGCGGGGTAGTCGGTCAGCAGCACCACGGACGGTTCCAGCATACGCTCGCCCTGCAGCAGGCGCAGTGCCACGCGCACACACGCCTCAGACGGGGTGCGGCAGGCATCCAGCGCGTGTGTGTCCACGGCGTTTATCTGCCCCGCCTGACATATCACGCCCTCAATTGAGTTGGGGTATTCGGGTGAGGCGACGCGGTTTAGCACGACTTCACCTGCGCACAATCGCAGCTCGTCTGAACAGCGGCTGCTGCCGTATTTGAGGTATATGTAGCGCGAGAGGATGTACAGCTCATCAAAAGCTACGGGGACGAAGCCCGCCTCACTGCCCTCGCTCAGCTTCCTCAGCTTTTCCGCGTCGTGACCGGCGCGGACATCACCGATTATCGCCGCCGTTATCATCGCTTCAAGATAATCCGGCTCCGGCTCGGGCAAGGTCTGGGCGCAAGTCGTCAGCCCCAATGCTGCTGCCAGCGCCGCAATAAGTAAAAACAGCTTTTTCACGCTCGCCACCTCCGCCTCAACTATATACCGGAGTGTGGGAGAATCGTGTCATATCATGGTGGGAAATAGAAATAATCTTGGGCATAGGTATGCCCAAGATTAAAAATAGTATTTAGCTTCAGTTGTTTACGATATCCTCGCCGATGCGGTAGACATCGCCCGCGCCGACGGTCAATATAATGTCACCGGGGGCGGCAATGGCGCGCAGCGCCTCCTCCAGCTCAGCAAAGCTGGGGTAGAAGCTGGCATCGTTAACACGCGCGGCAAGCGAGGATGAGGAAATGCCGATGGTGTTCTTCTCACGTGCGGCGTAGATTTCTGCCAGCAGCAGCACGTCAGGCCGCTTTAGCTGGATCACAAAATCCTCAAACAGCGCGGCGGTGCGCGAATAGGTGTGCGGCTGGAAAACGAGGATTGTGCGCTTATAGTTTAGCTGCTCCACCGCGTCCAAAAGCGCTTTCAGCTCACCCGGATGGTGGGCGTAATCGTCATAAACGTCAGCGCCGTTATATTTTCCCTTGAACTCAAACCTGCGCCCTGCGCCGCTGAAGCCCGCAAGACCGTACTTGACGGAGCTGGGTCTGACACCCACGCAGATGCACGCGGCTGTCGCGGCCAGTGCGTTTTTCACATTGTGTATTCCGGGCACGTGCAGTGTCACATCCGTGAAGAAGCGCCCCTTGAACATGATGTCAAAGTGCGTGTTTGCGCCCTTGAACGCGATGTTCTCGGCGTAAACGTCCGCGTCATGGCTCAGACCGAAGGTGATAACGCGCCTGTCGATACCCTCCAGTGTGTGCATGGTGTTGGGATCGTCGTAGTTTGCCACAACGTAACCGTCAGTCGGGGTGCGCTCCGCAAAGGCGCGGAATGACTTTTCAACATCGCCGAGATCCTTGAAAAAGTCGAGATGGTCGGCCTCAACATTCAGTATCACAGCCACAGTCGGGTGGAAGGAGAGGAAGGAGTTATAGTATTCGCACGCTTCCATGATTATGGTGTTGCCGTGGCCGACGCGGTGACCGGCCTTTAGCAGCGGAAGCGTGCCGCCTATCATAACGGTGGGGTCTTTCTCCGCAGCCATCAGTATGTGCGTGCACATTGAGGTCGTGGTGGTCTTGCCGTGTGTGCCGGAGATGCACAGCGCGTTGCTGTAGTCCTTGGATATTGCGCCCCATGCCTGTGTGCGCTCAAAAACCGGTATATCCAGCTCATGTGCGCGGACGATCTCGGGGTTATCGTCATGCACCGCGGCTGTGCGCACGACAAAATCCACATCCGCTTCTATATTATCGGCGCTGTGTCCAACGTATATTTTAATACCCTTTTCGCGAAGCGCGATAACATTGGGATTGGTTTCATTCATGTCAGAGCCGGTGATGCATATGCCCATGCCCATCAGCACCTCTGCCAGAGATGACATGGACACGCCGCCTATGCCGACAAGATGCCCTTTTCTGCCCGGTGACATATAATTATCGAAATCTATCATACTGCCTACGCTCCAGTCTATACTTCATGCTGCAAAATATGTTGATATTAACGCCGCAAAATGCTAAAATCAAAGTGCGGAGAAAATGTGGTGTGCGGCGCTGTCAGCTTGCTCAACCAATACATTATACTATCTTTACGCCCCCTTTGCAAGACTAATAAAATCTCTCTGCGTATCTATTATAATGATAATTCGACACAGGAGTGTGCCATGAACAATATTACTCCGCCGAAATACGTTCGGCAGGTGCTGGTTAAGCTGCAATCGAGAGGTCATCTGGCGTATCTCGTGGGCGGCTGTGTGAGGGACATTATACTCGGTGTGCATCCGCAGGACTGGGACGTGTGTACCAGTGCCCTGCCGGAGCAGGTCATAGATATCTTCCCCAAGTGCATAACAACAGGGATGCAGCACGGAACGGTCACCGTGTGCATCAATTCGCGTCAGGTCGAGGTCACCACGTTCCGCTCTGACGGTAGCTATGCTGATCACCGCCATCCGGACGCGGTCAGCTTTGTGGGCGATCTCAATGCAGACCTTAGCCGCCGTGATTTCACTATGAACGCCATCGCCCTCCCGCCGGACGGTCTGATTGCAGACCCCTTTGGCGGTGTTGAGGATATTGAGCATCATCTCATACGCTGTGTGGGTTCGCCGGAGCTGAGATTTGAGGAGGACGCGCTGAGAATGTTTCGCGCGCTGCGTTTTTCAGCGCGGCTTGGCTTTGATATTGAGGAGCAGACAATGGCCGCGATTGCGGCAAAAGCGCCGCTTGCCGCGTCTCTCGCGGCGGAGCGTGTGCGGGATGAGCTGGAGAAAATATTGCTTACCCACTCGCCGGAGCGCGTGCATCAGGTGATTGCGCTTGGCCTGCTGGATAGCTATCTTCTCCGCCGACCGGCGGACGATGCCCTGTTTGTGCGGCTGGAAAAGCTGCCGCGCAAGGCGCTTGTGCGCTGCTGTGCGCTGTGCGCCATCCTTTTGCGCTATGACTGTATAAGCTCCAGCGCGGACTTTCTGACCCGCCTGCGCCTTGACGGACGTACCGTCCGCTGCTGCACCCATGCCGAGATCATGCTGCAAGGCGATAAGCCCACAACCAAAAGCGCGTGGAAGCGGCTTCTAAACAAATACGGTGTGGACAGTGTGACGTGCGCGGCGCACTGTTATGATATGCTGCATGGCGGAAAAAGCTATGCAGAGCTGAAGAATGTGCTGAAAAGCGGCGAGTGCTTTTCGATGAAGCATTTGGCAGTGACAGGTGATGACCTGCTTGATATCGGCTTGCAGGGGAAGGAGCTGGGCGAGATGCTGAGGTTCCTGCTGGACTATGTTATAGACTATCCCGAAAACAACCGGCGTGAGCTGCTGCTGTCGCTTGCGCGCGGCGCGGAGGAATGACATGAGCGATACATGGAAAAGCTTAAAAGAGGAGTGCGCACACTGTGCCGGATGCCCGCTTGGTGACACGCGGCGCAACATCGTTTTCGGCACAGGGAATGAGAGCGCGGAGATAATGCTCATCGGCGAGGGACCGGGCGAGCAGGAAGATATACAGGGCGTGCCGTTTGTGGGGCCTGCCGGTCAGCTTTTGGATAAGATGCTTGAAATGATCGCCCTTGACCGCACAAAGGTGTACATTGCCAACACGGTCAAGTGTCGCCCGCCGAAAAATCGCGACCCGCAGGAGCGGGAGCAGACTGCCTGCCGTGATTGGCTTGACAGGCAGATAGCGCTGGTTGACCCCAAGATCATCGTGTGTCTTGGGCGCATTGCGGCGCAGTCCATAATAAAGCCAGACTTTCGCATCACGCGTGAGCATGGAATGTGGTTTGACATCAACGCAAGGCGGTATATGGCGACCTATCATCCGTCTGCACTTTTGCGCGACCCAACCAAGAGACCGGATGCGTTCACAGATCTGCGTACTTTGCGCGCGGAAATACGCCGCATATGCGAGCGAACCTATTGATAAGATAACCAAGGATAGTAATATATGCTGAATTTCAAAACCGTCACACTTTGCGATAAGGAGTGGATAGACGAAATAGTATTCGCCGAAAACAGCCCGAGCGCGGACTATAACTTCGGCAACATCTACATCTGGGATAAGGCGTTCAAGCAGCTTGTGTGCAGACTGGATGACCGTATGCTGACCAAGCTGCGCTATGAGGGGCACCCCAGCTTTGCGTTTCCGATAGGCACAGGGGCGCTGCGCCCCGCAATTGAAGCTCTGCGCGAATATGCCGCGGTCAAAGGCTATCCTTTCAGACTGCACGGCGTGACCGAGGGGCACAAGGCCATGCTGGAGGCAGAATATCCGGGCGGCTTTTCCTATGAGGAGGACACAGACTGCTTTGACTATGTCTATGCCGCAGAGAAGCTGGCAACCTATTCGGGCAAGGCGCTGCACGGCAAGAAAAATCACTGCAACCGCTTTGAGGCGGAGAATGACTGGCGCTTTGTGGAGCTTACCCGCGAATATATCCCGGGCTGTCTGGATATGCTGGACGTGTGGACAGAGGATAATTCATCGCGCCTTGCCGACAGCATCAGTGCGGAGCATGACGCGATAATCCGCGCGTTTGCCGCCTTTGAACGGCTGAGCCTCGAAGGGGGAGTGCTGCTGTCCGGCGGGAAGATAGTCGGCTTCACAGTGGGCGAGATGATAAATGAGGACACGTTTGACGTGCACTTTGAAAAGGCGGAGGGCAGCATAAACGGGGCATACCCGATGGTCTGCCGTGAGCTTACGCGCATGATGCTTGCAAAGCATCCCGCACTTAAATATATCAACAGGGAAGATGACATGGGGCTTGCGCCACTGCGCTTTTCCAAGCAGTCATATAAGCCGGAGTATCTCCTGAAAAAGTACACGGCGCTCTGGGTCGGAGGCAAGATATGAGTGAGCTTATACTGCGCCGTGTGCAGCGGCGTGACTATGCAGCACTCAGCGCACTGTGGAAAGCGTGCTTTGATGATACCGACGCCTTTATTCGGCAGTTCTTTGAGACGCTGGAGTCTCTTGGCGGCGGCATCGCGGCGGAGCTTGACGGGCACGTTGTGGGCGCGGCCTATGCGCTGACGGCGCTGGAGCTTGTGGACAGAGACGGTGCATCGCAGCGCGTGGGTTATATCTACGGTGTGGGTGTGCATCGCGAATACCGCTCACATGGTGTGGGACGTGCTGTCACGCTTGCGGCGGCGGAGCTTGCGCGTGACTTGGGCGCGGTCATTATCGCCACGCTACCCGCTGAGGATGGCCTTTATGCTTGGTATGAGGAGATACTTGACGCACGCTTTAGGATGTACAGGAAAAAGTATGTGCTGTATAGCGCGCAGACGCAGACAGACGCGGTGTCCGCCGTCAGTGTACGCGAATACCTGTCTGCACGAAAAAATATGCTGCAAGGCGTGCCGCACCTGCGTCCGGACGCGGCGTCGATGGAATTTGAGACGGCGCTTTTGCGTGAGTACGGCGGCGGACTGTACCGCGTCGGCAGTGCAATTGCTGCGGCGTATATAGAGGACGGCTGTACCATCGTGCGCGAGCTTATCTGCGCAGATGCACAGCAGAATTCACTCTCTGCCGCGTGCGCGGTTGGGCGGTATCTGGGCACGGATAAGGTGACGCTGTTTCTGCCGTCCGACACGGGGGAGAGCTATATTTTGTCAGACCGGAAGCTGCCGGACGGTTGTGTTTGGAATATCGGCTTTGACTGACAGAAAACGTGGTTTTCACCCAAAACAATAAACATAATGCAGATACCAATAAATTTATGTAAACTTTTTCGCCATTTTACATTTCTGTAACATAATCTATATTTATTACGAAACATCTTTCGGGTATATTAATACTCGCAAGTAACAGTTTTTCATCTTTTTCATTTTGTCCTCAACCATATAAACGAAAGGGAACGGTGCATACCGTTCTCTTTCGTTTCAGTCTGTCAAAGAACCCCATGTTTTTGCCTAACAAAAACATGGGGTTCTTTGACAGACTGCATCGTTTTACACGATGGGGCTGGGCGGCTTTTTCATCAAGTGGATAGAGGTAGGTTTGCCGGATGAATACCGCATCCAGCTTGATAAGTACTGCATGATAATGGACGGCAGCATGAAAAGCCTGCTTATGAAATTCGCAGAAT
>CAZBVU010000050.1:0-10955 GCA_964495355.1 uncultured Oscillospiraceae bacterium | reverse complement strand
CCCCGCTCGACTGCATGGGCTGCGGTGTCTGCGTTGGCCAGTGCGGTGTCCACGCTATCGAGATGGTTCCCATGGAGAGCCAGCTTGCAGAGCAGGAAGTCTTCGATTACATGGTCGCAAAGGTATCCGAGAAGAAGGATATGTTTGTTGCCGACAACGTCAAGTTCAGCCAGTTCGCTCAGCCGTACCTCGAATTCTCCGGCTCCTGCGCAGGCTGTGCAGAGACCAGCTATGCTCGCCTCGTAACCCAGCTGTTCGGCGATCATATGCTCATCTCCAACGCGACCGGTTGTTCCTCCATCTGGGGCGGCCCGGCTGCTACCTCCCCCTACACCGTCAACAAGGAAGGCCACGGCCCCGCATGGGCAAACAGCCTCTTTGAAGATAACGCAGAGCACGGTCTCGGTATGTACCTCGGCCAGAAGAAGATCCGCGACGATGTCAAGGTCGAGATCGAGTACATGGCAGAGAACGCAGAGGACGAAGCTGTTAAGCAGGCTGCCAAGGATTACCTTGCCACCTACGATGACGGCAACGCCAACCAGGAGCCGGCAAAGCGCCTGATCGCCCTGCTTGAGGCGAAGGACACTCATTGCGAGCATTGCCAGAAGGTTCTTGACAACAAGGCATACCTCAACAAGAAGTCCATGTGGATCTTCGGTGGTGACGGTTGGGCATTCGACATCGGCTTCGGCGGTGTTGACCATGTTCTCGCCTCCGGTGAAGATGTCAACATCTTCGTGTTCAACACTGAGGTTTACTCCAACACTGGTGGACAGGCTTCCAAGGCTTCCAACATCGGTCAGGTTGCACAGTTTGCATCTGCCGGTAAGGAAATCAAGTCTAAGTCCCTTGCTGAGATCGCAATGACCTACGGCTACGTTTACGTTGCACAGGTCGCAATGGGCGCAAACAAGGTTCAGACCCTCAAGGCTATCGCTGAGGCTGAGGCTTACCACGGCCCGTCCCTCATCATCGGCTATGCTCCCTGCGAGATGCACAGCATCAAGGGCGGCATGGAGAACTGCCAGAAGGAGATGGAGAAGGCTGTCAAGTGCGGTTACTGGAACCTCTTCCGCTTCAACCCGGATGCAGAGGCACACTTCACTCTCGACAGCAAGGAGCCTGCCGGCGGATATCAGGAGTTCCTGATGAACGAGGCACGCTACAGCCGCCTGACCCGCGAGTTCCCCGAGAGAGCAACCACCCTCTTTGCAAAGTCCGAGGAGAACGCCAAGGAGCGCTACGAGCATCTGATGAAGCTCAAAGCAATGTACGAGTAATCCTCCGCTTTTCAAAAGCAATAAACCAAAACCCAATTACAGGGCTGCGGCGATGCCGCAGCCCTGTTTTTCTATCCTGTTTTCCACAAGCGTATCACGCCGCGGTCGTTCAGCTGGCGCAATGTCACAAGCAAAATGGGGAACAGCAGCATTCCCCACACGCCCCACACCTGCCAGCCCACATATATCGCCGCAAGTGATGCCACAGGGTCAAGCCCTATCTGATCCCCCAGAAGCTTTGCCTGCGCACAGCTTCTAACCAGGTTCACAACGCCCCAGCATATTAAAAGCCCCAGCGCCCGCCGCACCCTGCCGCCAAGCCACGAATACACCGCCCATGGAACCAGCACCAGCCCCGTCCCGAACACCGGCAGCGCATCTATAAGCGCCGTTATCGCCGCCATCCCTACCGCACTCTTGATGCCAAGCGCGGCAAAGCCCAGCAGCAGCTCAAAAAATGTCATCAACATCAAGATAAGCTGTGCGCGGAAGAAGCCGCCGAAGCTTGCACGCAGATTCTGCCCCACACCGTCCATACGGCGGTGCAGTCCGTCCGGCAGTTGACGCGCTAAAAATGCCGTCACACGCGGGAATGATGACGAGATGAAATAGCTTCCGATTCCGGCGGTCACGATGAACAGAAGCGTATCCGGAGTTGCCTGCGCCGCACGACCGACAGCGTCCAGCGCCCATTGCGAAAGCATTCCGGGCAGGCCATAGAATGTCTGCGACACTGCGTCCAGCGCCGCCTTTATATACTCTGCTACCCCCTCCGGCGCTGAGGCGGCGTAACCGAGTGCCGCCGCCTCCAATGTGTCCACCGCCGCGCCCAGCGACTGAACCAGTGCCGGAACCTCACCGGCAAAGCGCGTCACAGCCCCCACACCGTACAGGGTAAGCATCACGGTGAAATACGCCAGCGCCCCCAGCAGCGCCAGCGTGAGCACCCCCGATGCCGCACTGCGCCGCCAGCCGTGCTTTATCAGCCACTTCACCGGTCTTTCCAACAGCGCTGACGCGGAGAACGCGAGGATGAACGGTGCCATCCACGGCAGTATGAACCGCACCGTCAGCCACACCCCGCCGACTGCCGCTGCAAAGCACGCGACCGCCTGTAGCCACCTTGCCGTTTTCTGCTGCACCGCGCCATCCTCCTCATATGTAAAAAAAGTCTACATTGTAGTATAGCCCGAGTTTTGCACACTTAAACCGGCACTAATATACCGCGCCCTGCGTATAATGGTGCAGGAGGGAGGCCTATGCTAATAGTCCAGAAATTCGGCGGCAGCTCCCTCGCCGATATTGAAAAGCTTCGCCGCGCGGCTGAGATCGCCATAGCCGCGCAGGATAGGGAGAACAAAGTCGCCGTGGTCGTTTCCGCCATGGGTGACGAGACCGACACGCTGCTTCAGCTTGCCCACGCGATAGACCCCGGCGCCTCCGCGCGTGAGCTGGATGCCCTTATGAGTACTGGCGAAATGCGCGCATCCACCCTGCTCGCCATCATGCTGCAGCGCATGGGTGCTCCGGCCGTGTCACTGTCCGGTTGGCAGAGCGGAATGTACACTGACGCGCAGCACGGCTCTGCCCGACTCGCCCTCACGTTTCCCAGCCGCGTCGCAATGGCGCTGCACGAGGGCAAAATACCGGTGGTCACCGGCTTTCAGGGGATAGATATGCACGGCGACATCACCACACTTGGCCGCGGTGGGTCGGACACCAGCGCCGTTGCGCTTGCTGCGGCACTGGGCGCTGACAGATGCGAGATATACACTGATGTGGCCGGAATATACACCGCTGACCCGCGCCTTGTCCCCGCCGCGCGGCGGCTGGATGAGATAGACGCACGCGATATGCTATGCCTTGCACAGCGCGGCTCACAGGTACTGGACGCACACAGCGTGGAGCTGGCGCTGGAGCACGGCATGGCGCTGCACGTCATGTCCGCCGCCTCCGCCTCGGGCTGCACAGTTGTGCATACACTCACCGATGCACAGCGCCCGCCGTATGCCGGGGTCACGCGTGATGCTGATGCCGCGCTCGTTACCCTCGTCGGGCGCGATTGCCGCTCACACACCCTGCCGGAGCTGGCCTCCGTACTGTCGGAGGCAGGCGTGAGAGTTCGCGGCGGGCGCATGGGCGCGGGATACGCCTCGGTGCGTGTGGATGAGGCGCAGGTCATATTCGCTCTCACCGTGCTGCACCGGTATATGTTTGAGTGAGCATTACCGCGTGAAAACATATCCTATAGCAAAACTAGCAAAACCGGATGCGTATTTTAACGCATCCGGTAAATATTCTTCTATTATGTTTTACTTTGCAATCACAACACGGTTGCCGTGAATGGACAGCTTCCCCGCGCAGTAAAGCGACACGGCCTGGGTGAGTATCTTCCACTCGCCCTCCTCCATCACGCGCTGGCGCAGACTGTCCGGCGTGTCGTTGGGCAGGACAGGCACAGCCTTTTGCAGTATTATGCTGCCCACGCGCCCATCACCGTCGGCAAAATATGCCGTTGCGCCGGTCATCTTTACACCACGCTCCAATGCGGCGCGGCACACATCACCCTCCACATCCTCAAACGCGGGATAGATGGCCGGATAAGTGCCTATCATGCGGTTTTTGAACTGATACGGCACCACACCGAGGGGGAGATTGTACCCCGCCAGTATAACCAGCTCAATGTCCATATCGCGCAGTTTGTTTGCGATCGCCATGCTGTGGCTCGTCATATTTGGGAATAGCTCCGGATCCACAACGTACGCCGGTACGTTCGCATTCAGCGCCCGCTTCATCGCGTACACGTCCTTTTCCGGTGAGATCACCGCCACCAGTTCAAAATTTTCAATTTCCTTAAAATACATGGCATCCAATATTGCCTGAAGCTTCGCCCCATCACCGGACACCAATGCAGCCGCTCTAACCATACTCTTATACCCCCGCGGGTATCTCCCTGCCCCGCCTGTCCGCGCCGCGCACGCCGTCCGCCAGGTGAAAGTCAGGTCTTGTGCAACGCGGGTTTTTTAGGTATAATAACTGGGTTAACAGCTATTACACCATTTTTCTTTATATTAACTTATTATACTGTATTCCTCGCACAAGGTCAAGGTATGGAGGCACAAGTTTATGACAGAAATTTTATTGATTCGCCACACTCAGGCCGAGGGCAACCTCTACCGCATGATGCAGGGGCATTGGGATGGTGACGTTACCGAGCACGGCTGGGTGCAGATTGACGCGCTGGCACAGCGGCTGCGCGAGGTCAAGATAGACGCTGTATATTCCAGCGACCTGTACCGTGCGCGTATGACCGCAGGCGCAGTGACGAAATACCACCCGCTCACGCTGAACATTGATGTGCGCCTGCGCGAGCTGGACATGGGGCCGTGGGAGGCTGGTTTTTTCGGCAATATCATCCACAACCAGCCGCAGGAGGCTGAGCTGTTTCTTGAGCACCCCGGCCAGTGGTGCATAGACGGGGCGGAGACCTATGAGCAGGTTCAAAGCCGCGCATACGCCGCCCTCTGCGACATTGCCCGCGAAAATGACGGCAGGCGTGTGGCCGTTGTCAGCCACGGGGTCACGATACGCTGTCTTTTGGCAAAGCTGACTGACACGCCGCTTGACGCTGTAGAGCAGCTTCCCATAGTTTTCAACACTGCCATCTCCACGATAGAATACGCCGATGGCCGCTTCACCGTGAAAGAGCTGAACGACTGCGCCCACCTGGACGCGCTGAACAAACCGTTGTGGCGCAAGGTGTCCGCCCTGCGTGATGAGCCTATTGACCCTATAGCGGAGAAGGATTTTTACTGCGCGGCCTATCGTGACGCGTGGCGCACGGCGCACGGATCTCTCCTCGGCTATGACGAGGGTATGTATTTGCGCCATGCGGTGCTGCACCACACATATAACACCAACGCCGTGCTGAAAATATTCGACGGGGATGAGCCGGTCGGCATCGTGGATATGGACACGCGCCGCGGCGAGGTAGAGGGTATAGGCTGGATAAGCCTTATCTGGCTGCGCGAGGATTACCGCGGACAGGGCTACGGCATACAGCTTCTTGGCCGCGCGATCAAGCTTTATAAGTCACTGGGCAGACAGGAACTGGGGCTATGTGTTGCGCGCGACAACGTCAGCGCTGTGCGGTTTTACGAAAGCTGCGGTTTTACCCTGCGCTCTGTAGAGCATGGTGAGTCGGGTGAGCTGCTGATGATGGCGCGCAAGCTTGGAGGCAAACATCATGACGGAAATTGAACGCGCCTTTGATAACAGCAGACGCGCCGTTATAAAGCAGCTCAACATAGACGAGGGGCGGCGCATCCTTGTCGTGTCGGATATTCACGGCAACCTTGACTTCCTCAAGGGCGTGCTGAAAAAGGCCAATTTTACCCCGCGCGACGAACTGATAATCAACGGCGACTTTCTCGAAAAAGGTCCGGACAGTCTGGGCACACTGCGCTATATCATGAAGCTGGCCGAAAGCGGGCACACCCACGCCGTCTGCGGCAACTGTGACGACTGGTGCACCATCTTCCACGCGGACGCGCTTATGGATGAGCGCATTATGCAGTATGTGCTGTACAAGAAAAGCGGCATACTGTGGGATATGCTGAACGAGGCGGGCATTGACCTTTTTGAGTCCGGCTCATTCACGCAGTGCAAGGCAGAGCTTGCGCGGCTGTACCCTGACGAGTGGCGCTTCCTCACAGAGCTTCCGCACGCCATTGAGACGGAGAAATTCATCTTCGCTCACGCCGCCGCTGACCCTGATAAGCCCCTGAGCGAGCACACGGTGGAGGATCTAATCCGCTGTGACCGCTTTCTCTCGCTTGGCCGCCGCTTTAATAAGTGGCTGGTCGTGGGGCATTACCCCGTGCAGCTATACGGCACGGACAAGGTTTGCGCTAATCCCGTTATTGATCCTGAGCACAAGATTGTCAGCATTGACGGTGCGTGCGTCCTGAAGGATGACGGCCAGCTCAATGCCTTTATAATCCCCCATAAATACAGCGAGGATTTCCGCTTTGTCGGGTATGATGCCTTTCCGGAGCGCGTTGTGCTTAGTGCGCAGGCCGAGGGCGACCATTCCTATTACATCCGCTGGGGTGACAGTCAGGTGCGCGTGCTGCAGCGCGGCGAGGAGTTTTCCCGCTGCCGCCATGTGCGCACCGGCTATGAGATGGATATCCTCACAAAGTACCTTTTCAGCGACAGTGAGTACACCGACTGCAACGACTGCACAGATTACGTCCTTCCGCTGGAGGTCGGTGATATTGTGCGCGTGGTGGAGACTACCTCGCGCGGATACTTTGTCAAGCACGGCGGCTGGTCAGGCTGGTATTATGGGGAGCTGGGCTATGTCCGCTGAGATTATACATACCGCGCTTATGGCGTGGCTTGCCCTTATGTCGGTGATACTCTTCGGCATGATGGGCATGGATAAACATTCTGCGCGTCAAGGCAAGCGGCGCATACCGGAAAAGCGGCTTTTCGTCTTCGCGGCAACAGGCGGCGCGGTCGGCGGCTGGCTGGGTATGCACATTTTCCGCCACAAGACGCGGCATTGGTACTTTCGCCTTGGCTTCCCTCTGCTCAGTCTTGCGCAGCTCGCAGGCGCATTGTATGTATGGAGGTTAATTTGATGTCTAACGGATCTGATCCGATTGAACAGCACGAGGTGTATCTTGAGTGTGAGAAGCGCTGGGTTTTCGCCCTGCTGATGATGGTTGGCGGCTACTTTGGCGGCTTCACCTACTCAATACGCGGCGGCGTATTCTGCAACGCGCAGACGGCGAACATTGTGCTGCTCTCCCTCGCTGTCGGCAACGGCAACTGGTCAAAGGCGCTGTACTATCTCATCCCTATCAGCGCGTACCTCATCGGCGTTATCCTCTCTGAAAGTGCGGCCTACTATATAAAAAGGCTGCATCTTATTCGCTGGGATACGCTCTTTATCTTACTTGAGATGATAGCCGTGATTATCCTCGCTCTTTTACCGGAGACTGCGCCCTATCAGATAACGCAGGTGACGATAAACTTCATCTGCGCCATGCAGTTTAACACATTCCGTCAGGCCGAGGGCATCCCCATGGCCACGACCTTTTGCACAAACCACATCCGTCAGATCGGCATTGCCGCAAGCAAGCTGATGCGGCATCACGGCGGCGATGCGTATTTGGAGCGGATGTTCTTCCACCTGAGGATGATCGGGCTGTTCTCACTCGGCGTTCTCTCTGCCACATTGCTCAGCCGCGTGTTTTGGGGGCGCGCGCTGCTGTTTGCGCTTATCCCCCTGTGCATCGTGCTGGCAGACTTTCTCTATGCTGACCTGAAAGTGGAGCACGGCAGCTTTGAGACAAAACCGCACGGACACTGAACCAAATTATAGCCGCGTCCTGACAACCGGGGCGCGGCTATTTTTATCATATTCTTTTCAGATACCGTCATCCGTCACGGAATCCGTGCGGAACAGCAGTGACACACACCACAGCGCGGAAAGTCCCACCAGTGTGTACACCACGCGACTGACTGTTGCGGTCTGGCCGCCGAAAAGCCACGCCACTATGTCAAAGCGGAAAAGGCCAACGCTTCCCCAGTTGATACCGCCGATTATTGTCAGTATCAGGGCTATGCGATCCATAATCATGTAATAATACTCCTCTCATTGGCGCACAGTTAAATTGCTGCTGTGTGCGCTGTATGCTGTCTATTCTGCCCCGCTTACTCATACTTTATGCAAAAAATTCGCGTTCGACAAAACTAGTGTCCGTTCGCTCTTTACAAAGGGGCGAAAAAGTATTATTCTCTAAGCACAGCTTATCCAATTGGTTCCTCCTTGGGAGGGATCAGGCTCATATCTTTATCCCACAACCCTGTTTTTGCAGGCTGACAGCCGTATGGCTTCAGTCTGCTCTTTTTTATTCAGAAATTGACGGGGCTGCAGCATTTTACATTTCGCTGCAGTCCCTGCATTTTATATTATCTTATTTCGCGGAGTAATTTTTGTACATGGTGTCGGTTGCGGCGCGGATGGCGGCGGTAACGTCAGCCACCTTGTCTGCATCCCACTCGGCCGGTTCTGCGCGCAGGAAAGAGGTCTTGTCAACGCGGTTATCGAATATACCGACAGGCAGGTGATAGGTCTTGCCGTGCGCATTGACGGTGATAGTGTCCTTGACCTCGGTGTTGTTGATGAGATACTCCATATCATCACAGCCATAATCGCCCAACATAACGGCCATCGGCACACCGTGGTGCAGGTTGGAGCCGGGGTCATTCGGGTCGGCGCGATCAGCGTTTTTGCGGCGTGATTCCTCCGGCGTGACCCAGATGTACAGCAGCACCGCATTTTCAAGTATCTCCGGACAGAACATCGGCAGGGAGTACTGATATCCAAACGTGCCTGTCAGCGGCATGGACGCACCGTCCGGTCCGCCGCGGGCGCACTCAATGATTATGGTCTTGTTATCGAAGCTGTCGGGATATGCGTCATGCTTTGCATCCAGCATTGCGCGCGCCTCATCCTCCAGTTTCTCTGCCAGCTTTGCGCGCAGCTTCTCATCCAGCAGACCCATGCGCGGCGGCAGACCGGCCTGCTGTGCGGCGGCATCGAAGCGGTCAAAAAGAAGCTGTGCGGCGGAATCGGGCTTCACAACACTGCGGTTCATGAGGTCATGATAATCCTCATTGAGCAGGCAGCACAGCGTGCCCCAGTCGCGCCCGTCAATGAACGGTTCCTCACCCGGGTAGAATATGCGTGGCTGTCCCAGCGCCTCCAGCTCATTGTCAATGCGGCGCATCATGTGCACATAGGGGAAATCGTCAAGCTGCAAATTCTCGCCTATGTGGAACTCATCCTGTAGGCGTTGCGGCTCAACATTCGCCATGAAGTTGCGCACCTCAGACTTGCCGGACGCGGGAAGCGCCTGCAGCAAAACGACCTTAAATACCTTGTTTTCCATGTTTTTCTCCTTTATTTTCAGTATATTACGCTCAACCATTTGGTTTTATCCACTGTCACGTTCCTGTGGCGGGAGATATAGTCGATTATCAGCTCCACCACCTCTGTTTTTACCTCGCCGACGCACGCGCACTCATTATATACGCCGTAGCCGCCCGCGCCGCTTGCGCGGTAGCTGTTGAGGCACACTGTCAGCTCAGTCTCCGCTGAAAGCGCCTCGCCCTTATACAGCATATCCACCACTCTATCCCCCGCCGGACGGCGAACGTCCACCGTCACATTAAGGCCGGAAACATAGTCGAAGTTGAAATGCTGCACAATCGGCTTCAAGAAGCTGTCGCTGACGCGAAGCTTACCGCCATCATCCAGCGCGAAATATTCCGCACTGCGTTCCAGCGCCCGCTTTAGCTGTGTGCCGTTGATACACAGGGTTTTCAGCGTGTTCTTGAACACGTAGCTGGACACAACATCCCGCACAGTGACCTCCTGCGCAAAGCCCTTTACCGCGCCGTCAAGTGAGGTCATTGATATGTCCGCGCCGCTTGCCTCTAACTGCACCTGATTGAAAAAGTTTGCGATGTATGAGCCGTGCTCGGCCATATACAGCGGCTCTTCCGCTGTCAGGGGCGTGTCCAGCCGCCCCAGCACGCTGTCCAGCCAGCTCACATTCTCCCGCTCTATCGGCGCAAGATACTCCGCCGCGGCACTGTACGCTGTCCCGCTCGGGGCGCACAGCTTAGACTCTGCCGTAACACGGCCATCCTCCACGGCAACATCCATGCGGATGTACGCCTGCCCCTTGTCGGGCGGCTGACAGGTATACGTCCCACCTATGCAGAGGTTCTCCGCCGCCATATGCTGGTGGCTGGTGAGGAGAATGTCATAGCCCAGCTCATTGCAAATGCGCCAGCCCTGATTTTCACCCGTGTCGGACATGACTGCGCCCGTGTTCACATCATTCTCAAACCCACCGTGATATATGCACACGGTCAGCTCCGCGCCGTTGGCCTTTAATTCATTCAGCGCCTCGCACGCC
Source organism: uncultured Oscillospiraceae bacterium (assembly GCA_964495355.1). Lineage (GTDB taxonomy): Bacteria > Bacillota > Clostridia > Oscillospirales > Oscillospiraceae > Limivicinus. Next base: position 670 of record CAZBVU010000050.1, on the reverse strand, counting down.
GCCTCGAACGCATCACCTACCGTGATGCCGCTCATGGTTTCGCTGTTTTGCCAGCGGGTGACAAATTGCGTGGTAACACCGGTCAGACCGACGCGCAGACCGTTTGCCAGCGTGACCATTGCGGTTTTCTCAACACCCGCGATGCCGGATATGTTCGCGCACAGGCACACCGCGTCCAGCTCATTCAGATAGCGCTCTATCTCCGCCTTGCCGTAATCGAAATCGTGGTTGCCCAGCGTGACGAAATCATACCCACCGATGTTCATCAGCTTCGCGGGCACACATTCCCCGCTTCGGCGCTGTGAGTAGAGATAGTATGTCAGCGGACTGCCCTGCAAAGTATCGCCGCCGTCAATTATCAGCGTGTTTTCGCCGCGGGCAAAGCCGCTCATGCAGTTTGCAAGGCCGGTGCCGTCCTTTGCTGCTGTATAGCACCCGTGCACGTCACTGGTGAAATATATAGTCAGATTTTGCTGCATTTTTCTCCTCTGTTTAGTTTTCAAGGGCGTGATATACACGCCCTTGAAATTCATTTTGAAACTCTTTATGCGCCGTGTGCAAGCTTGCGGCGGATTCTTGTTGAAATAAGCTCGATTATAAGCACCAGCACCATCAGACCCCACACGAAGGAGCCGACCATCGCCCAGCGGCGGCTGTTCAGGCACTGCAC
>CAZBVU010000049.1:0-11084 GCA_964495355.1 uncultured Oscillospiraceae bacterium | reverse complement strand
GCGGGCAGTGTGACCATTGACGGACACGACATTTTGCAAGAGCCGCTGGATGCAAAGCAGCTTATCGGCTATCTGCCGGAGCAGCCGCCGCTGTATGTCAGCGAGACGCCGCGCGAATACCTGAAATTTGTGGGCGAGGCAAAGGGTCTGCGCGGCGCCGGACTGCAATATGAAATAGAGCAGGTGATCGCGCGCACAGGGCTTGAAGGTGTGCAAAACCGCCTGATTTCCACACTTTCCAAGGGCTATAAGCAGCGCGTTGGCATTGCACAGGCGCTGCTTGGCAATCCGAAAACCATCATCCTCGATGAGCCCACTGTCGGCCTTGACCCGATACAGATAATCGAGATACGCGACCTCATCAAGGAGCTGGGCAAAACCCACTCCGTCATCTTCTCCTCGCACATTCTCTCCGAGGTGCAGGCGATATGCGAAAGTGTGCTGATAATATCCAGGGGGCGGCTTGTGGCGAACATGAACGCACAGGGCGAGAATCTTGAAGAAGTGTTTGTGGAGCTTGCCCGCGGTGAGCTTACCGGTGAAAGTGAGGTGAGCGGCAAATGACGGCTGTTTTGAAGCATGAAATACGTGCGCACAGTCATTCAATAAGCGCGTATCTATTCTGCGCGTTTTTGCTGGTGTTCGTGGGTATCGGCGCTATGATGTATAACATTCAGTCCGCAGTTGCGAACTTTGAATACGTACTGGAATTTGTCTGCATTGGGCTGACGGTTATCATTCCGGTGCTTACAATGCGCTCTATCGCAGAGGAGAAGCGGCAGAAAACCGATCAGCTTTTATACTCTCTCCCGCTCACAGCGGTCGATATTGTCATGGGCAAGTATCTTGCCATGCTGGTGATGTACCTCGTGCCGCTGCTGATCGTGGCGATATATCCGCTGATCTTCGCGCAGTACGGTGAGGTGTACCTCCTCACGGCTTACGGGTCTCTCTTTGCGTTTTTCATGCTGGGGGCGGCGCTTATTGCGGTGGGGATGTTCATATCCTCGCTCACCGACAATCAGGGCTTTGCCGCCGGTATATCCATTGCGCTGTTCTTATTCAACTATTTCAGCGTGGCGCTGGCGGAGAACGTCTCGTCCACCTCGTTCGGCGCAGCTATTGCCGTTGGGCTTCTGGCGCTGGTGCTGGGCGTGATTGTGTACCACCTGACGCGCAGTGTGGCCATGGCCTACGCCGTGGGCATCGCTATTCTCGCATCGGCCTGCGTTGCCATCTACATTGACCCGTCCAGTCTCGCTGAGCTTCTGCCGTCATTGATGAAAACACTGTCGCTGTTTTCGCGCTTCTATGTGTTTGTAAACGGCATATTCGACATGACTTCAGTTGTGTTCTACCTGTCGGTCATTGTATTTTTCCTGCTTTTAACCGTGCAGTCACTTGAAAAGAGGAGGTATAACTGATGAAAAAATCTGACTTTCTCAAAAAGCTGACGGGCAATGGCGCACAAAGCCGCATTGCCGCGCGCGGCGGCACATACTCTATCGCGCTTATCGCGCTGACGCTGGCGATCCTGATAGTTGTGAACATCCTTGCCTCCGTCCTGCCGACAAGCCTGACAAAGTACGATATCAGCGCAAGCAAGCTCTATTCCATCACAAGCAACACCAAATCCGTTGTAAACGCCCTTGAAAAGGACGTGAATGTATACTGGGTCGTGCAGTCGGGCGAAGAGGACGAGATAATCTCTAATCTGCTGGATAAGTACGCCAGCCTCTCCGACTGTATCCACATCACAAAAAAGAACCCCGATGTACACCCCACCTTCACCGCGCAGTACACCGATGAAAGCGTTGCTAACAACAGTCTAATTGTCGAGTGTGACAGCAAATTCCGCTATATCCCCTACACTGACATTTACCTCTCCGACATTGGTCTATCGACTTACTCCGCCGTAAATTCCTTTGACGGTGAGGGTGCACTGACCTCCGCGATAGATTACGTTGTCAGCGATATTCTGCCGCGTGTATACTATCTGTCCGGCCACGGTGAGGCCGAGTTACCCACGGAGTTCACCCAGCAGACCGAACGCGAGAATATGGAGCTGGCGCAGTTCTCTCTCCTAAAGGAGGACGCTATCCCCGAGGACGCAGCCGCCATATTCATCTATGCCCCGACAAGTGACATCTCCGCCTATGAGAAAAACATTCTTGCCGACTATGTTCAGAGCGGCGGCAAGCTGATGGTAATGGCTGGGCCAACCGGTGATAATCCCCTCACCAATCTGTGCGCGCTCATTGCCGACTACGGCGTGAACAGCGTTGAGGGCATGGTGGTTGAAAGCGACAGGGCGCATTATGCCTTCTCCACGCCCGCAATTTTACTGCCGGACGTGCAGAGCGCGGATATCACCGACCCCACTATAGATTCAAACCACTATATCATTATGCCGGTGGCGCAGGGGCTGAGCGTTGAAAGCACTGCAAACGCCGATGTCACCACCCTGCTCACCACCTCTGACACGGCCTACAGCAAGCGCGATTACATGACCATGGATAGCTACGACAAGCAGGACGGCGATATTGACGGCGCATTTGCCGTAGCTGTGGACATAAATGTTCCGGACGGCGGCGAGATCGTGTGGTTCGCCTCGGCCAATATGCTGGACCCGCTTTATAACGCTTTCTCATCGGGTGCAAACCTTGACCTGACCATGAACGCGCTGTCCACCCTCGTGGGCGAAAGCGAGGCCGTTGCCATCCGCACAAAGTCACTCAGCTATGATTACCTGACCATAAGTGATGCCTCCGCCGCTACATTAAAGGCGGTTATGATAGGCATTATCCCGGGTTTTGTGCTGGCAGCAGGCATATATGTCACAGTTGAGAGGAGGAGACGGAGAGATGAATAAAGGTAAAAAGCTGGGTGTACTGCTGGGCGTTTTTGTCGCGGTGTGTGTAATCACCTTCGCCGTGAGCCGGTACGAGGAAAAGAAAGAGGATATACGCGTGTCCGGTGAAACGGTGCTGTCCATAGACCCGGACACTGTAACGGCGATATCGTGGGAGACTGATTCCGGTGCGCTCTCATTCCACCGCGAGGAGACATGGAAATATGACGGCGACGAAGAATTTCCAGTCGATGAGGACAAAATAAATGAACGCCTCGCGCTGTTTAAGGACTTCAACGCGGCGTTCACCATAGAAAATGCGGACGATATAAGCCTGTACGGACTGGACACGCCCGAATGTACCATAAGCATAACCACTAGCGCGAAAGAATACACCATCACCCTCGGCGATTACAGCAAAATGGACGCACAGCGCTACATTTCCTTTGGTGATGGCAACATCTATCTCGCCGCAAGTGACCCAACCGATATGTTCTCAACAGAGCTGTCGCGCATGATAAAAAACGACAGCACGCCGAACCTAACTAAAGTCGATTCCATAAGATTCTACGGCAATGAGCGCTATAATATCACCTACAGCGAGGATGGCGACAGCATATGTGCGGACGATGTGTACTTTGCGGACGGTAAGCCGCTGGACACTGACAAGGTAAACCGCTATCTGCGCACTATATCCTCACTCGCACTCAGCAATTATGCCACCTACACCGCGACTGACAGCGACCTTGACTTTTACGGTCTGGCCGAACCCACGCTGACGTTCAGCCTCCAATACGCCAATGATGATTGCAGTGAGGAGAGCTTCACGCTCAGCATAGGGCAGAACCAAAGTGAGCTGGAGGTCGCCAGAAAGAACAAAGAGGATGAGAGCAGTGTGCAGGCGTATGCCCGCGTGGGTGATTCCAGCATCATATACGAGCTGGACGCGGACAGCTTTCAAGCGCTGTGCAAGGCCGGATTTGATGATCTGCGCCACAGTGCGCTGTTTACCGGTGATTTTGACACCGTGACCGGCCTTGAATTCACGCTGGACGGTGAAACGCAGGTATTTGAGCTAACTGAAGTGGATGACGGCAAGCTTCTTTCCTCGCCGGAGCTTATCTGGCAGTATAACGGCGCTGAGATCGACATTGACAGCATTGAGGATGCCCTCGCCTCCCTCACGGCTAAAAGCTTCACCACTGTTGGGGACACGGATAAGCTTGAACTTGGGATAAAGATACTCATGGATAGTGATACTCATCCCCAGTTTGACATTTGCCTTTACCGCCGCGACGGACAGACCTGCACCGCCGTTATTAATGGGGAGGTTGCCGCACTGGTTGCCCGCGCAGAGGTAGTTGATATGATAGAGGCTGTTAACGCCATCATCCTCGGTTCGGGTGAGGAATGAGAGTTAACAGAAAAATAAAACTTTTTTAATCTCAAATTCAGCTTTGGCGCATATCATATGAGTATAGACTACAGACACGCAAACAAGGATCCCGCACGTGTCAAGTCACGGTAAACTGTCCACCGCAACACGCTTGAAAGAGGCAGACCAGCAGCAACGCCGTGCGGCGCTTACATATATGTATGCAAAAACTGTTCCCCCTGTCGGCAGGATATCCTGCCGACAGGGGGAAATCTTTGTTTATTTTCAATTAACCACGTTCTGTGGGGTATTATTCAGATATGCGCGGACATTATCAATCGTACAGTCGATTATGCGCTGGCGGCTCTCCTTGGGCAGCCAGCTTATATGCGGGGTGATAACACAGCGCGGCGCAGTCAGCAGCGGGTTATCGGGCAAAATCGGCTCATTATCCACAACGTCCAGTCCGGCAGCCCAAACCTTGCCGCTTTTCAGCGCAGAGGCGAGATCAACGGAGTTGATAAGCACGCCGCGGGCGTTATTCACTATTATTACGCCGTCTTTCATTCCGGCGATGCTGGCGGCATTTATCATGCCGCGCGTTGCCTCGGTTGCAGGGCAGTGCAGGCTGATAACATCTGCGCGGGCATACAGCTCATCAAGGGAAACATACTCCCCTATCGCCTCACCCTCGGCACAGCGGCTGCGGTTATACGCAATCACGTTCATACCCATGGCCTTGGCAACAGCGCCGACTGTGCGCCCAATGCGGCCAAAGCCGATTATACCTATCGTCTTTCCTGCAAGCTCAATAAGCCGGTGTTCGCCAACCGTCTCCGCGCCGCAGTCATGCCAATGGCCATCTCGCACACGCTGTGAATAATACGCGGCGTGACTGCACACCTCCAACAACAGGGCGACAGCGTACTGCGCCACGGAGCTTGTACCATAGCTGGGCACGTTGGATATCAGTATGCCGCGCTCACGCGCCAGTTCCAGCTCCACCCCGTCATAGCCTGTGGATGTAAGCGTGATGTATTTCAGCGCAGGACAGCGGGCAATAAGTCCCTTGGGCAGATCCGGCAGATCGGTAATGAGTATATCAGCATCGTGCACACGCTCTGCAAGCGCGGTAAGCTCCGTAAGATGGTCATGATATACGCGCACCTCGCCGTAGGGCTTGAGTGCATCCCAGGTCAGATCGCCGAAGTTGAAAAAGCTGTCATTGGAAACGCATATTTTCATATATGCTATGCCTCACGCATTTAGCAGTGCCGCCGCCGCAGACCCGGGCAAGGTAGTCTCACGGCTGACCTTCAGCACAGCGTGCTTGCCGAGCTTTGCCGCGCTCTGCTCTTCAAGCAACTTTTCCAGCATGGGGCGGAAATACCTGCTTCTATCCACAAGCGACCCCTCCGCACACACGCACACTGGCTTATCCGCGCTATCCCCCGTGCCTGTCACCAGCATGATGGCGGTGAGGTTTGCGCACATACACTCTGCCGAACGGTGGAACAGCTCCACGCTCATCGTCCGGGCAAAGGCGGCATCGTCAGCATTGTCGGAGACAAGATCCAACTGCTCCCCGCTCGCCCACGCGTCAATATACGAGGCATCTATCTTGCCAAGGGCGCGGACGCGCGCGCTGGATTCGGCGCTGAGTATGCCCTCATCTGCCGCCGCGTTCAGCATCAGGCGGCCAAGCTCACCCAGATACACACCGGCTGTCAGCTTCTCCATGATCTTTTCATCGGGGTTATTGCTGTTTTTGTCGAGTATCACGTCAAAATCGCCCTGCGGTATACCGTCATACAATCCTGATTCCAGATTGACAAGTATGCTCTCGTCAGAGGCGTTATTCAGCTTGCCTATGCGTGAATACGGCAAGACACAGCAGGTGTTCGTGCCTGTGCCGCTGATCTGGCCGACAAAGCCGCTATAGGCGCTTTTGTCCATCGTGCAGGAGGAGCCAAGCAGCGCCGCCACAGTGTCATTGAGGATGAAAACGCGCTTGCCGTACACGCCGCGCCGCTCAAGCTCTGCCGTGAGGGAGGCGCCGACCAGCTTACCGGAGGAGCCGGTTATCACGACCTCCTTATCAATGCGCTTAACCAGACCGTCTATCTCCGGCGTAATGTCGGCATTATATGAAAAGCAGAAGCCGATAAGCTCCGCCCTGTCCAGCAGGGGCTGGATATTATCAGCGACATAGGCAATAAACTCATCCCATGTGGCCGGTTTATCTATGCCGGGCATTTTATGCTTTGTCACGTCTGACAGCTCATAACCACTATCGGTAAAGGTGACCAGGCCGCAGCGGAAATTTGTGCCGCCCGCGTCAATGACGACGGCGGGCTTATTCTTGGGTATATCACCGTTAAACTTTATGTAGGTGGGGATCATGGGCATGGCGCTTTTCCCACCGGCAAGGCCGCGCTCCATATCCTCTGCCATAAGCTTTGCATAATGTATAGGGTCAACGTCCGCCGTCATGCCGTGTCTGCGCATGAAATCAAGTGCTGTTTTCTCGCTCATTTTTATATTCTCCCTTAATAATACCGGCGGACTACGCCGCCGGTACTTGATATCTTTAGCAGGTTTTTATTTTGCAGCGTCCTTTATCGTCTCCACAACGCCCTCTGCAAGGCCGGCGATCCCCTGTATCTCGCTGGGGATGATTATCTTGGTGGCCTTGCCGTCAGCCGCGGCGGTGAACGCCTCCAGAGCCTTTATGCGCAGTACAGCCTCCGTGGGGGCGGCCTCGTTTATCAGTCTGATACCCTCGGCTGTGGCACGCTGTACGGTGAGTATAGCTTCTGCTTCGCCCTCGGCTTCAAGTATCTGCTGCTGCTTTTTCGCGTCGGCGCGCAGTATGGCGGATTCCTTTTCGCCCTCAGCCTCCAGTATTGCCGCGCGTTTTTCACCCTCGGCGCGCAGTATGGCCTCGCGGCGCTCACGCTCTGCCTTCATCTGCTTTTCCATCGCGTTCTGGATCTCTTTGGGCGGCAGGATGTTTTTCAGCTCGACGCGATTGACCTTGATGCCCCAGGGGTCGGTCGCCTCATCAAGGATGGTGCGCATCTTGGCGTTGATAATGTCGCGGCTGGTCAGGCACTGGTCAAGGTCAAGGTCACCGATGATGTTTCTCAGCGTGGTCGCAGAGAGGGTCTCAATGGCGAACATGGGCTGCTCAATGCCGTAGGTATAAAGCTTCGGGTCTGTTATCTGGAAATACACCACCGCGTCTATCTGCATAGTGACATTGTCCTTGGTGATGACCGGCTGCGGCGGGAAGTCCGCAACCTGCTCTTTCAGCGACACGACCTTAACAACACGCTCAATAAACGGTATCTTCACATGGATACCGACATTCCATGTGGTCTTATACGCGCCAAGGCTCTCCACCACATATGCCTTTGCCTGCTGCACAATGCGGATATTGCTGATAAGCAGTGCAAGCGCCAGAAGCAACAGAATAACAACTATCATTATTTCCTCCATTCTGCCGCAATTTGCGGCTATTTAATACTTTTTACAGCTTTGCTGTTATTTTTATTCTCTCTCCGTCACAATGAGCTTTACGCCCTCTATTCTCACAGCCGTGACGATGCTGCCTGCCTGAAAGCGCAAATTATCATCAATGGAACGCGCCGTCCACACCTTGCCGTCCACCTTCACAGCGCCTACACCGGCGATGTTATCAATGTCCTCCGTCACAACGCAGTCACGCCCGATAAGCGCATCCGCATTGGTGGGCTGGACGCGGCCATTGACATACTTTTTCACCAGCGGACGTGTAAGCGCCAGTGCAACCACCGACACCACAAGAAACCACACCATCTGCAGCCACAGCGGTGCGCCGAGCAGCGCCGACACCAGTGCCGCAAGCGCCCCTATCGCAAACCAGATGGACACCAGCCCCGGTACGATCGCCTCAACAATCAACAGCACTACCATTGCCACCAGCCATACTATCGGCATATCCAACGTAAAAAGCACTGTCACTTCACCTCCGATTGATTTTTACTGCATACGCATTGATTATGCAATTCCTATACATTTATTATATATTACCGCTATCCTTTTAGCAAGAACATTTTATCCGTCACAGGCGCATACCTGTGTAAAAAAGTCGGGTGCTTGCTATTGGTGCAAGCCCGACTTTTTATATATGCTATTCCCCTTTATTCCGCGAAGCGGACAGCGCACAATATTGCAGGCTTGCCATCGGCCTTTTTCAGGGCAATGCGGCGGGTACTACCCTCATCCTTGATGAAAACGGACAGCGTCTCATTTTCCATGCACTGTGCGGAATAATGCACCTCCATTGAGCTTATCTTCCCCTCGGCAATCACTGCTGCCGGGAAGCAGTCCAAAATAGCGCGGACATAGGCCACATTGTTCATGTGATGGCCAAGGTCAATATCCGTTGAGCGCACGGTATAGCTGTGGGAGTAATCATCCGGCGTAAAGTCATCAACAAAGCGCGCTGGCGTGGCGGTTATGCCGGTTTTATCCGCAAACTGAAAATCCGCCGGAAAGCCGGACTGCGCAAACTGCATAAGCCTGCCGCCGGTGCCTAGTATCGCCCACTGTGTGCGCCCTAATGCGATCAGCGTGTCCCCGTTATAAAGTGAGCCGCTGCGGAATGTACGGTATGCGCGGCCATCGCATTTTTCCGGCCAGGTGGTGGCTGTCAGCTCATCAAGAAGCTTTGCGCTGTTGAAGAAGTCCACCCGACAGTGGACAGTCAGCCAAAACTCACCCCGTGCGGCCATCGCCTCATTGCCGACGCCTATCAGCTCCGCGTGCTGCGCGGCAAGCCCCTGAAAAATGGTGAACACCCCCAAGGGTGATATCTTACCGGATGCATCGCAAAGATCAGGCATTACATCAACTTTTTTTGAAAAGCAGCCCTGCATACTCTACTCCTCCATACTTCATTTATACTGAGGCTATTATATCCCTTAACATATTAACATTTCAAGCATTATCACAGAAAAATATTATCAAAAAAACTTGACATATCAATATGCGGATGATATTATACTACGGTATGCGCCCGCGTGCTCGGCCTCGGGGTCATGCCGCCGTTGCGGTTGCCTTTCCGCCCATCGCCTGGCCGCAGGGTATAGTATCATTTTGAAAGGGGTATAACAACCATGATTACCAAAGAAGTTAAAACTCAGGTCATTGCTGACAACGCCACCCATGAGGGCGACACCGGTTCTCCCGAAGTTCAGATCGCTATTCTTTCTCAGCGCATCCGTGAGCTGACTGAGCACCTCAAGAAGCACCCCAATGACGACCACAGCCGTCTGGGTATGTACAAGATGGTCGGTAAGCGCCGCCGCCTGCTCGACTACCTTGCAAAGAAAGACATTGAGCGCTACCGCGCTATCATTGCCAAGCTCAACATCCGCAAGTAATTGCGTATTCCTTGGCAATTCTGAGGACTATGAAGGTTTTACGCATGGAGACAATTTAATATTGTCTCCATGTCTTTTTATGGATGCAGTCCTCATTTTTCACAGAAGTATGTAGGCAATGCGTTTTTCCGATGGCCTTAGTATTTGGAAAAGCATCTGCGCAAAGGGCAACGGGTGTTGAAGCCTCAGTGCCTGACAGGTGCTTTTTCAAGTGCTAAGCATCGGGGAGCGCCAAAATATAAAAGGAGAATTCATATGATAATCACCCAGAAGCAGTTCCCCAACCATAAAAAGTATGAAATGATGTTTGAAGGCCGCCCCCTCTCTATGGAGGTCGGCAAGCTGGCTGAGCTTTGCAACGCCTCCGTGCTGGTAAAGTACGGCGAGACCACCGTGCTCGTCACCTGCACCGCCTCTGCCCGCCCCAAGGATGGGATTGATTACTTCCCGCTCTCAGTTGATTTCAATGAGAAGCTGTACGCTGTTGGCCGCATCCCCGGCAGCTTCATGCGCCGTGAGGGTAAGCCCAGCCTGCCCGCAGTTCTGGCATCCCGCCTTATCGACCGTCCCATGCGTCCGCTTTTCCCCTCCGACCTGCGCAATGACGTTGTCATCGCCTGCGAGGTGCTGAGCGTTGACCGCGACTGCTCTCCCGAGATCACCGCAATGATCGGCGCTTCCGCTGCCGTTTCCATCTCTGACGTTCCGTTCAACGGACCTATCGCCGGCATCGTCCTCGGCTGGGACGGTGAGAAGTACCTCTTCAACCCCACACAGGAAGAGCGCCACAACGGCAACCGCATGATAACCACCATCGCCGCCACCCACAAGAAGATCGTCATGATCGAGTCTGAGGCAGATCAGGTTCCGGACGATGTCATGTACGAGGGTATTGTCCAGGCACACGAGCATCTGCAGCCCGTGCTTGACCTCATCGACAAGATGGTTGAGGAAGTCGGCAAGCCGAAGTTTGAGTATGAGCACGCCGCATTTGATGAAGAGCTGTTCGAGAAGCTGGTTGCAAACGAGTTTGAAGCCATGGAGCACTGCATGGACACTGACGACAAGAACGTTCGCGAAGCGCGCGTTAACGAGTGGGTCAGCATGGTCGAGGAGAAGTACTCTGACGAGCATCCCGACATGATGCAGTATATGGATGAGATCCTCTATAAGATTCAGAAGAAGGTCGTTAAGAAGTGGCTGCTTGCAGGCAAGCGCGTTGACGGCCGCCAGATGAACGAGATCCGCCCCCTCGGCGCAGAGGTTGGCGTTATCCCCGTTGTTCACGGCTCCGGTCTGTTCACCCGCGGCCAGACGCAGGTGCTGTCCATTGCCACCCTCGCCCCGCTCAGTGAGTGCCAGAAGCTGGACACCATTTGGGAAGAGGAAGAGAAGCGCTTCATGCACCACTACAATATGCCTTCCTACT
>CAZBVU010000048.1:0-11134 GCA_964495355.1 uncultured Oscillospiraceae bacterium | reverse complement strand
CCCTCAGTCGCGGACAAGCCGCGCCAGCTCCCTCGTCAGAGGGAGCCAAGGAAAATGTGCGTTAAAAAGAAAAACAAGGAAAGACATTTCGTGTTTTTCCTTGCTTATTGTCATTATCTGTGATATTCTGTGATTGGTACATAGTACCCTTAGAGCATTGCACAACGGCAGGTGTAAGCGCGCAAGGTTCACGCGCGCTTATACCGCTTGGCGGCGGTTAGCTACACCACCCGAAAGGGGGTGAAGCGTATGCCCATTACGATTACGTTTCATGTATTTACGTACACGATTACGATATGCGTAAAGAGCAATAGCCGCCACTCTGGCAAGTGACGGCTATCATGTTTTAGTTTTCACAGTCAAGAGCTAACCGCTTGTCGCAATGCTCTTTGTTATTTTCATTATACCGCCCGCTCCGTGCTTTTGTCAAGTGTGAGAGCGGGCTTTTTACATATGCAAAATTATTATCTGTCGTACTCATTAGCACCTACTGCGTACCACGCTTACCTCTGCCATGAGACACGCACCGTCTCATGCCTCTCTTTGCTGCAAACGCTCATCTCACTTATTTCAGCACCCAATGCAGCATTTTGTAGTACAGCTCTCTGCGGTACGGCTGATAGCGCATAGGCAGGTCGAACCATGTTTTTTTGTCCATGATACTTTTTGTGTGGCTGAATGTGTCAAAGCCGATTTTGCCGTGGTATGCACCCATGCCGCTCTCGCCAACGCCGCCAAAGCCCATGCTGGTCGTGGATAAATGCACCACCACATCGTTCACGCACCCGCCGCCGTAGCGGCAGCGCGCGGTTATCTCATCGATAACGTGCTTGTCCTCGGAAAAGATGTACAGCGCAAGCGGTTTTGCACGGTCTTGCAGCATTATGTAAACTTCGTCAAGCTCCCTATATGTCAGCACCGGTATTATCGGGCCGAAGATCTCCTGCTGCATCACCGCATCGGCAAGTGTCACATTGTCCATTATTGTCGGCTCTATTTGCAGCGTATCTGCATTGATTTTGCCGCCGAACACAACCTTGTCAGGGGCGATGAGGCCGCAAATACGGTCAAAGTGCTTGCGGTTTACTATCCTGCCGTAATCAGAGTTATCAAGCACGTGCTCACCGTACTGCTGTGTTATCTGCTTTTTCAACTCCTCGATCAGAGCATCTTTCACGCTTTCATGGCAGAGGATATAGTCAGGCGCAACGCAGGTCTGCCCGCAGTTTACAAGCTTTCCGAACACTATACGCTTTGCTGCAAGGCTAAGTTTTGCCGTGCTGTCCACGATACAGGGGCTTTTCCCGCCCAGCTCCAGCACGGCGGGCGTCAGCGTCTCGGCAGTGTGGCGCAGAACCTCTTTTCCAACGTTCTGCGAGCCGGTGAAGAACACGAAGTCAAACTTCTGGTTCAACAGCTCTGCGTTTTCCTGTCTGCCGCCGGTGATGACCGCGACATATTCCTCGTCAAAGCATTCCTCAATTATCTGCTTCACAAGTGCGGCCATGGCGGGGGAGTAGGCGCTGGGCTTTATGATGGCGGTATTGCCGGCAGCTATCGCGTCTGCCAGCGGGTCAATGCTGAGCAGGAACGGATAGTTCCACGGGCTCATAATCAGCACATTTCCGTAGGGGCACGGCTTTTGATAGCAGCGCGCGGCGAACTGCGCGAGGGGCGTGTGCACCGTTTTTTCCCGCGCATAGCGGGCGGTGTTGCGTATCATGTGGCTTATCTCCGTGCAGGCAAGGCCGGATTCACATATAAAGCTCTCATAGTCGCTCTTGCCGAGGTCGGCTTTCAGTGCGTTGGCAATGTCGCGCTCGTGCCGCTTCACGGCGGCGCTCAGCTTTTTTAGCTGCTCCACGCGGAAGCTTACAGGCAGAGTCGCGCCGGTGTTGAAATATGCACGCTGTTTTGCAAGTATTTCTTCTATCTTCATAACCATGCTCCGTTCATTTTGTAGTGCTTTTAATATTCTTATCTTAGCGTATAGTACGGCATTTTGCAAGCGTTACCAAGCCTTGATATACAGAAAAAGCTGTGGTATAATGATACTATCTATATTTATGTTCGCTTTTAATGTGCGTTTCAACTCAGGAGGGGCAGAGGTATATGGAAGAAAAGAAGCTTCGTGCATATGCAAGGCTGATTGCGCGCATGGGTGTCAATATCCAGGCGGGGCAGGAGGTCATTGTCCGGACTGAGCCGCAGCAGCTTGAATTTCTGGAAATGCTGGTTGACGAGTGTTATCTCGCAGGCGCGTCAAAGGTGAGCATTGAATGGCGCTTTGTGCCTGCCCAGCGGCTGGACATCAAGTATCAAAGCGATGATACACTTGGCCGCGTTGAACCGTGGGAGGAGCAGCGCCTTAAAGAGAAGGTGGAGAAGCTTCCTGCAAGTATCTATCTGGATTCTGATGATCCGGATGGGCTTGGCAGTGTAGATCAGGATAAATGGGCGCGCGCAAAGCAGCGACGGTTTAAGATAACCCGCCCCTACAGTGACGCGATGGAGAATAAATATCAGTGGTGCGTGGCGGCTGTGCCCGGCCTTATGTGGGCGCGGAAGGTGTTCCCAGGGCTGGACGATGAGGCCGCTGTGGAGAAGCTGTGGGAGACGATATTGAAATGCGCCCGCGCGGATGGGGATGACCCGATCGCCGCATGGCAGGTGCATAACGCCGCGTTGAAGCGCCGCTGTGATTGGCTGAATTCGCTGTCTCTGCGCCGCCTCATATATAAAAGTGACAGCACCGGCACGGATCTGTCGGTGGGGCTTATCCCGGAAATGCGCTTCATGGGCGGGGCAGACGAGTTGCCAAACTCCGACGTCTGCTTTGACGCGAACATCCCCTCTGAGGAGGTTTACACCACCCCGCGTCGCGGTGACGTTGAGGGGCTGGCTGTTGCGACTAGGCCGTTGTCCTATCGCGGTGTGCTGATTGAGAATTTCTCCGTGCGCTTTGAGAATGGCCGCGTTGCAGAGGTTCACGCGGAGAAGAATGAAGAGGCGCTGAAGCTGATGGTCGGCATGGATGAGGGCGCGGCAATGCTGGGCGAGTGCGCGCTTGTACCGTATGACAGCCCAATCCGCAACAGCGGCATATTGTTCTATTCCACGCTCCTGGATGAAAACGCCTCGTGTCATCTTGCCCTTGGCGAGGGGTATTCAAGCTGCCTTGAGAATTTTGAAAGCTATACCCTTGACGAGGCGCGCGCACTCGGCGTGAATGAGTCGATGATACATGAGGATTTCATGATAGGCGCGAGTGACCTGTGCATAACCGGCATAACGGCGGATGGCCGCGAGGTGCCGATATTTATAAACGGTGCGTGGGCTGACGCGTGAATGACGCAGATCTAAGCTTGAAAGGGGATAAAACCTTATGAAGCAGGGCGAGAAAAAAAGAGCAAAATTCTATGTGAATAAGGACAGCGCACTCGTGCACACCGCTGTGGTATTCATGGCGCTGTCGGCTGTGTTCAGACTGGCAGGCTGCTGGGGAATGTGGGGGGATGATTTTTTCGCTGCCACACAGATAGCATTGCCGCTCATCTGCAATATGCTTTTTATCCTGTGCGTTTTGCTGCTGGGTGCGCGCGCATTCTGGACGACAAGTATTCCGGTGATTTTCGGCGTGGTGTTCTTCATCATAAAGTCCTTCACCTTTGACAGCGCACTGCACACCGTGCTGTGCATCCTGCTGTACCTGCTGGTCGCGGCGCTGTACACCTCAACGGCGTTCGGCTTTATCCGCACAAAGTGGCTACTTGTGCCGTTGTTTGGTTTGCCGTTTATCTACCATATCGTTATTGAGGACGCGCGTGCCCTGCGTGACGCGGCCAACACAGTCACGCTTTCTGCGGCGTTGCAGGAGATATCCGTGCTGTGCATTATGCTGGCGCTGTTCCTCACGGCGCTTGCCATGAAGAAGCATAAGAATATAGAAGAGCTTGATCTGCCGAAGATAAAAGCGCCCAAGGTCATCATACCCGGGAAAAAGACAGAGGCCGCGGCCACGGTTGATGCCACGGGCGAAAACTGCACAGGCGCGGAAACCGCCAATTCACCCACAGAGGAAAAGCAGAGCGAGCCGTCAGGAGAAGTACATATATGAGCCTAATACAAAAAAAGCCAACCGGCACGGCGGACGGGACAGATACGTTCGCCGCGCAGACCGGTCGGCATGAAAATACATCCACCGCGCGCTCTGCCGCCGCGGGGAAAAGAGACCCCGACACGACAGCCCGCAGACGGGAGCCACCACAAAATCCGCGCCCAGGAGCGGACATGAAGCGCGGCCGCCCCGCACAGTCAGCACAGGAGCGTGAGCGCAAGGCAAAGCAGAAGCGCACATTTTACGCGGTTTTCACGGCGCTGTCGGCGCTGTTTATCATTTTGCTGGCAATCGTGCTTCGCAATGCGTCCGACACGCGGGCATTTAATAACTACATGGAGCAGGCGCGTACAAGCTACTACTCCGGCGATTTTGACAGCGCCCTCACCGTCCTGCGCAAGGCGGCGGCGATTGACGCTACAAGCGAATGTATGGCCATGACCGCCCAGTGTTATGAGTCGCAGGGTAATTACGACAAGGCACTGGAGACCCTGCGCAAGATGAACACGTCAGACCCGCAGGTGTCCTCGTGGATAGAGGAGCTGGAGGGCAGGCGCGATGTTATACGCGAGTCGAACATGGTAACTGTCGCGGGCAAGCAGTATAAGGGCGATACAACCGGCCTTGCGCTGGACAATATGGGGCTTGGCAATAACGTTATGGACGAGATTTTGCAGCTTTACGCGCTGGATAATCTCTCACTGGCCGGCAATAATATCAGCGACATTTCAGCCCTTGCCAACCTTGGCGGCCTGATCACGCTGAATTTGAGCGGGAACATGATTTCGGACGTGTCTGCTCTCACGCGGCTGACCAATCTCAGAACGCTGTATCTTGACAATAATCCTGTTCTTGACCTCAGCCCGCTTGCACAGCTTACAAACCTGACAACGCTCAGCATAAAGGGCATCACGCTGACCGAAGGACAGCTTCAGAACCTCGCGGAAACCCTGCCCAACTGCGCCATCCACAGCGAGACCACCGAGGAGGAGCTGCAGGACATCAGCTTTGGCGGCATGACTTTCAAAACCGATGTGGCGGAGCTGGATTTGAGCGGGATGGGACTGCAAAACATCTCCGCACTTGCAAACTGCACCAACCTGCAAAAGCTGAACCTCAGCGGCAACTACATTTCCGACCTCAGCCCGCTGATGGATATCCCGACGCTGCAATGGCTGGATATATCAAATAACTACGTTTCCGACCTGCGCCCGCTGATGGGTATAACCAGCCTGCGCTTTCTCAACGCGTCCGGCAACTATTTCACCAGCACTGTCCCCCTTGGCAATATGACAGGGCTGACGGAACTGCACTTGTCAGACACGAATATCAGCGACTTTTCAGGGCTGAAAAAGCTGAAAAATCTGCATACTCTCGGCCTTAATAATTGCGGACTTACCAATGATGCACTCTTTAGCCTATATACGCTGACGGGGCTGCGCTCTCTGCAAATTGAAAATAACATCGCACTCACCGGTGAGGGTGTGGATGCACTGGCGTTGAATCTTCTCATGTGCGAGATACGCCACTCCGAGCTGACCTACCTTGTGGAGATTGATGGCTTCTCCATTGCCAATGACCTCACGGTTATTGACCTCAGCGCACTGAACATAAGCGATATATCCAATGTCTCCAAGTTTGTAAATCCGGAGACGCTGAACCTCTCGCGCAATAATATATCCAACCTCTACCCCTTGCAGGATGCCGGCAACCGCATGATGATACGCCACCTCGACCTGTCGTATAACTCCATCATGGACGCTACCCCTCTGGGGATGATGTACGGATTAGAGACGCTGGACGTGTCGTATAACATGATCTCATCCGAGCTGCCGTTCATGGGGCTTAGTAATCTGCGCACGCTGAATGTCACAGGTACGCTGCTTTCACCCCAACAGGTGACGACCCTGCGCCAGACGCTGACAAGCTGCACCATAATATCTGACTACGATTTTTGACGTGGTGAGCGTAATTCGCACTATATTTATTTCAGCCTTGCCTATGCAAGGCTGAAATTTTTGGCATATTCCACGAAAATGCAGGGCAAAGTCTGTAGCTTTCGCTAAATCCGGCGTTATTCACAAAAAAGACTTCATTTTGCAGACGAGATATGCTATAATAACCACAACAGCAAAGAGTGCTGTTGAATAGTTAACCGGCATATGAAAGGAGTTGGCAGTATGAAGTTCACTTTCACTGAGAAAAAGATGGATTCCTCCGAGGAACTGCGCGAGTATTCAATCCGCAAAATCAGCAAGCTTGACCGTTTTTTCAAAACAGATGCTGAGGCGTTTGTAACGTTCAGTATCAGCCGCGGCCGCTTCCTTGCAGAAATCACCATCCACAACAACGGCCTGTATTACAGGGCTAGCGAACTTACAAACGATATGTACGCCTCTGTGGACTCCGGCGTGGCTGCGATTGAGCGCCAGATCCGCAGAAACAAGACCCGCCTTGAAAAGCGCTTGCGCGAGGGGGCTTTGGAGCGTGACGCCGTACCTGCCTATTTACCGGTGGAGGACGAGGAGAAGGAGTTTAAAATCGTTCGCTCCAAGCGTTTCTCCATCAAGCCTATGTCTGCGGAGGAGGCCATTTTGCAGATGGAGCTGCTGGGGCATGAGTTCTTTGTGTTCAAGAATATGGACGCGGACGACGCAATATCAGTCGTCTATAAGCGCAAACAGGGCGGCTACGGCCTTATCTGTGATGACGGGATGGACGATTAAGCGCCGCTATGCCGCATAAAATGATATATAACTAATATTGAATACCAGTCGGGCAACCGACTGGTATTCTGCGCTGCAAGAATTCTTTTGAATGTTGTACACTGTTTGTGCTACATTTGCTTGATTTTTCTCGGCTTAAATCGTATAATATGGGTGAGGAGGGATTGCAATGTCTAACGTATCATCCGCACCTAAGACTGAGATATATCATTTTCGCATAAATCCTGACGTTAAAAAGCAGGTTGAAGATGTTTATGCAAAAAACGGCATAACATTTACACAGGCTATAAATGTGTTTATCCAGCAGTCACTTAATGCCGGCGGCTTTCCGTTTCTCGTTTCCTCTGATAATGCTGAGCTTCTAAAGGCTGCCGCGCTCAAAAAACTTATGGCAGAGTTGGAGTTGGGGAAGGAATCCGGTGTATGTATCAGCAATGATGCGGCGGCTGAGATGCTGGATATAGACAGACTATGAAAATCCTGTGGAGACCAGCGGCTATCGAGGATATGCAAAGCACACTGAAATATATAAAATATAATTTGAAAAATCCGTCTGCGGCCAAAACACTGAGGGACAGGATTTTCAACAGTGTTGCGCTTTTAACCGAGAATCCATACATGGGTGCTTCACTGAAAGCTAAATTTGAGCTTGATGACGATATTCACTACAGATATATCATTGTCAATAAGCAGATAATATTCTATGAAGTGCTCAACGACACAATAGAAATAATTCGTGTGTTGGATGGGCGCACAGATTATATCAGTGTACTGTTTTCGTAAACATAAACATCCCGAGGGAGACCGAGATTCTTTGGTCTCCCTCGATGCACTTTAAATATGCAGTAAAAAGAATGGGGGTTATTTGTTGCAATGATGCGAAAATTAATATATAATTAACTAACTATAATGTATATTGGAGAAGCAAATGGACGAGAAAAATGTTGGCGTTTTGTACATAGTTGCCACGCCTATCGGCAATTCACAGGATATGTCCCCGCGCGGGAAGAAGATACTTTCAGAGGTGGATATCATCGCGGCAGAGGATACCCGCCGGTCGATGGTTCTGCTCAACAAGCTGGAAATAAAAAATAAGCTTGTTTCAAACCATAAATTCAATGAGTACGGCAAGGCCAAGTATTTCATCAATGAAATGCTGGGCGGCAAGTCTGTCGCCGTTATCACCGATGCCGGTACGCCCTGCATTTCAGACCCCGGGAACGAGCTTATCCGCGCCGCGGTTGAGGCGGGAATAAGGGTCGTAGGTGTGCCGGGCTGTTGCGCGGCAGTTACAGCGCTTTCCGTGTCCGGCTTTGACCTGTCCAGCTTCCTGTTTTATGGTTTTTTCCCCCGCGAAAATGTTGAGCGCCGCCGCCTTTTGGAGAAACTGCGCCATGGTGACACGCGCACCTATGCCCTGTATGAATCGCCCAAGCGCATTATGGAGCTGGTGGACTTTTTCATCAATGAGGGTGCACACTGCCGTATGTGTTTGTGCAATGACCTCACCAAGCTGCACGAAATGAGCTTCCGCGGTACGCCGCAGGAGGTGAAAGAGCAGCTTCTTGCCAAGGGCAATTACGATAAGGGCGAGTATGCCGTTGTCATCGAGATTGATGAGGACTATATTTTCAATAAAACGGAGCATACTGTGTCTGCCGAGGCGATGCTTGTCGATGCAATGGTCGCGGGAAATATAACGCCGAAAGAGGCTGTTGCCGCCGTCCTTGCAGATGAGAACAATTCCTACAGCAAGAATGAGCTGAAAGCCGCCGCACTGAGACTAAAAAAAATGTTTGCGGAGTGAGGAGCGCACGATGAAGAATGAAGCTTCCAGATTGTGCGCCGATTTTGAGCAGGCTTTGCCCACACTGTCAAAGGCGGTTGTCAGCCAGAGTATAGATGCGCTGGCCGATACCAAGGTGATAATTCGGCCGGTCGTATTGAAAGGGGAGCGGCTTTATCAGCTTGAGCGCTTTCGCGACAATAAGGCGTTTCACCAAAACCTCACGGCGGAGGCGCTTATGCGCGTCTTTGCTGACGAGTTGGACGGGCGGTATAGGCAGGTGCTTATCATATCGGATGAGCTTTCCGCGCAATACTCGCTGAAAACAAACGGCACATATAAGCGCAAGCTGCAAGCCGCCGTTCCACGTCCCGCCGGCGGCGCAGCTACTGCGCATAATAGGGGCAAAAGCTATATCCTTGCGGAGGGTGAGAATATACCGGCACTGGTTGATCTCGGCGTGTTCACACAGGATTTCCGCATTGTGCGCACGAAATATGATAAGTATAAGCAGATAAACCGCTTTATTGAGCTGGTGGACGATGAGTTTTCCAAAACTGACCGCCGCGAGATAACCATTCTGGATTTCGGCTGCGGTAAGTCGTATCTCACGTTTATACTGTATTACTACTTCACTGTCAAGCGCGGCATCAAGGCTACGATAATCGGCTATGACCTCAAGGAGGACGTGGTGCAGCGCTGCAACGCTATTGCAGAGAAGTACGGCTACAGTGATCTGCGCTTTGTACATGCGGATGTGACGCGCGATGTGCTGTATGATGAGCATATTGATATGATTGTCACCCTGCACGCCTGCGATACCGCCACGGATTACGCCCTGTGGTACGCGCTCAGCCGC
This sequence comes from uncultured Oscillospiraceae bacterium, assembly GCA_964495355.1. GTDB lineage: Bacteria > Bacillota > Clostridia > Oscillospirales > Oscillospiraceae > Limivicinus. The sequence goes on along the minus strand of CAZBVU010000048.1, from coordinate 1,646 downwards.
CGCGTAAAGTATATTTTCTCCGTCCCCTGCTGCCAGCATGAGGTGAACAAAACCATCAAAAAAGGTGGGGAACTGGACGTGTTCATGTCGCATGGGATAATAAAAGAACGCATGAGCGCCCTTTTAACGGATGCCATACGCGCCGATGTGATGGAGGATATGGGCTATAACGTTGACGTAATAGAGTTCATAGATTTTGAGCACTCTCCGAAGAATATCATGCTGCGTGCTGTCAGGTCTGCAAGGCGTCCGGCGGGCAGAATAGAGAACGCACGCGCACTCGCGGAAAAATACGGCTTTACACATACCCTGCTCACCCTCGCCGCATCTGAAAAAAGTGATGCTTGAAGCAATATCTACTTGACAAATGCGTCGTGTTGCAGTATAAAATAATAAATCCTACAAGAACGGTAGGAAAAACTGTAAAGGGGCGTTAGTCATGTCAAAAATATATACATCTGCCGATCAGCTAATTGGGCATACACCCTTGCTGGAGCTGACCAATATTGAAAAAGCCTATGGCCTGAAAGCGCGTGTGCTTGCAAAGCTTGAATATTTAAATCCGGCCGGATCTGCAAAGGACAGGGTGGCCAAGGCCATGCTTGATGATGCAGAGCGTCGCGGTGTGCTTAATAAGGATTCGGTGATTATTGAACCCACCTCCGGCAATACAGGCATTGGTCTTGCCAGCGTTGCGGCGGCGAGAGGGTACAAGATGATAGTCGTCATGCCGGAAACGATGTCGGTCGAGCGGCGGCTGCTTATGGGCGCATACGGCGCACAGCTTGTGCTGACCGATGGCGCAAAGGGCATGGCCGGTGCAATTGCAAAGGCGGATGAGCTGGCCGCCGAAATGCCGAACGCCTTTGTTGCGGGGCAGTTTGTAAATCCCGCAAATCCCACTGCACATTTTGAGACGACCGGCCCTGAAATCTATGAGGACACTGACGGTCAGGTGGATATTTTCGTTGCCGGTGTCGGTACAGGCGGCACAATTACCGGTGTGGGTCACTATTTGAAGGGGAAGAACGAGAATATAAAGATTGTCGCGGTTGAGCCTGCCGGTTCTCCGGTGCTCTCCGGCGGCAAGGCCGGTGCGCATGGGCTGCAGGGCATCGGCGCGGGATTCGTGCCCGAGGTGCTGGACACCAAGGTGTATGACGAAATCATACAGGTGACAAATGACGCGGCATATGAAATGGGCAGACTTATGGGGCGCAGTGAAGGTGTTCTGGTTGGTATTTCATCCGGCGCGGCGCTGTGGGCGGCTGTAGAGCTTGCAAAGCGCGAGGAAAACGCGGGCAAAACCATCGTTGTCCTCCTGCCCGACACCGGTGACAGATACCTCTCCACCCCGATGTTTTCTAATTGAATAGGGGAAGATAAAATAAATAAACCCTCCGTTGGCAAATGCCAACGGAGGGTTATCATATAAGCTATATTACTTGTTGAGAGCGGCCTTTGCCATATCGCACAGAGCGGTGAAAGCAGCGGGATCGTGAATTGCAGTCTCGGAGAGCATCTTGCGGTTCATGTCGATACCGGCGAGCTTCAGACCGTGCATGAAGGTGGAATAGTTCATGCCATTCATCTTGCAGCCTGCGGAGATACGGGTGATCCAGAGCTGGCGGAAGTCTCTCTTCTTC
>CAZBVU010000047.1:0-11268 GCA_964495355.1 uncultured Oscillospiraceae bacterium | reverse complement strand
CCAATATAACGATAAACCCCCTCTGCAATCATGACGACTGCAGAGGGGGGCTACACTATATCACAGTGCTTGTTTCTTTATCTGTGCCCAGCGGCGGGGATATTTCGCCGGTGAGGGGCGCTCTTTTTTTATCACGACCAGTGTATGCGTGATGCCTGTGCCGGGGATGGTGTAGCTTACGGGCTTTTCCATGCGGCCGCCGAGGATGGATATAGCGCGCGCCGCCGAATTAAGCTCCTCTGCAACATCCGGCCCTTTCATCGCCACAAAGCATCCACCAACGCGCACAAACGGCAGGCACAGCTCACACAGCACCTCCAACCGCGCTACGGCGCGCGCCGTGGCAAAGTCATAGCTCTCACGCCGCTCCTGCGCGGCTTCCTCTGCGCGGGCATGGACGCACTCAACATCGTCCAATTCAAGCGTCTCCACCGTGTCACGCAGAAAACCAATGCGCTTATCAAGACTGTCCAGCAGCGTAAGCGATATATCCGGCTGCGCAATCTTCAGCGCAAGCCCCGGGAACCCGGCGCCGGTACCCACGTCTATGACGCGCGCCCCATGCATATCCACGTGGGCAAGTATCGCCGCGCAGTCGAGAAAGTGCAGTCGCGCCGTGTCCTCCTCGCCGCTGATAGCCGTGAGATTCATCACGCGGTTCACTTCGTCCAGCCGCTCATAATATTCTCTGTAGCGCCCTATAGCGGCGCTGTCTGGTGTAAGCTCAAGCGCCTCAAAGCCGCTTTGCAGTATTTCTTCCAGCATATTTTCCTGCCCTATCTGTAAAATTCATGGTCGTCATATGTTGCGACAAGGGTAAGGTTTTCCCTGAACCAATAGTTGCCGTTGTTTTCGGGGTTGACAAAGTACAGGCTGTCTCCCACCGTATTATACCCCTCCAGCACGAGGTAGGTCGCAATATAATAAAGCTCTGTCGGCTTTCCGTGGAGTGACCCTGTCGCCGCCGGGGTGAACTGCACCGTGTGGCGCGTGTCATATATCACCTCAAAGATGCTGTTGGGGAAGTCCTCGTCCTCCACGCGGTTGAGCACCACCGACACCACGCCCATTATCCCCGCCAGAGGCTGATCGAGCGCCTCCACATACGCAATGTGCGGCAGCCAATACAGCTTATCCGCGTCATAATGCGTGTCGTAATAATTCTCGCTTCCGCTTATCATCCGCGCTTTCAGCGTGGATATCTCCACGCCGCTGTCTGTCACCTCAGCGTTGAGGGTGAAGATGCGGCATATCACGTCCAGCGGGAGGTAAATATCACCATCGCAGTTGATATACCCGTCCGGCAGGTACATATAGCGGTGGTTCACCTCAACGTATCCGCTCTCTGCCGCAGCGGACAGCTCCAACCCGACAGCGGACACGGAAAACGCGTCTTCCGTAACGTCAGGTGTGATATCTATGCCGTAAATCGTGCCTACATCCGCAAGGGACATATACGGCGTGCCGTTTTTCATATACGCCCGGGCACGAAGCAGCCCGCCGACATACACGCGCACGCAATCCAGCGCAGGCCGTACCCGCGCCGCCTCAGTCGATTCTGCGGAAACCGTCACCTGTGTATCGTCAGCCGCGGCGTAGCACGGAAGCGCAGCCAACAGCGCCGCGCACAGCACAATTGCGGCCGCTCGCCTCACGGGAGAGGTCACACTTCCTCCTTGTACTGCTTCAAGGCCTGTGCAAGCTGATCGGGGCAGGAGGTTTTTTTGAAGCCGCAGCGTATACCGTCCAGACGGGCGATAACCTCGTCAACGTCCATACCTACGACAAGCTTTGCAATGCCTTGCAGATTGCCGCTGCATCCGCCCATGACTTTCAGGGAGACAAGCTTACCGTCCTCAACGTCAATATCCATTTGCTGAGAGCATACGCCTTTCGGTCTGTATGTAAATTTCATTTTATCTCTACCTCTTCTATAATAATATACGATATGCACAGTCTACCATGCGCCGCGCCTTTTTTCAAGCATATTGCAAAGCTTTGCCGCATACGCTTGACAAAGGGTGGTGATATTGTGCGCAGTTCAAAAAATGTTCTGACCGCGCTCGTGCTGGTGCTGACTATGTATATATATTCCTCCTCCCCGTTGTACGCGTATATACGCCGCGCGGCGCAGTGCAGCATCGACAGCGGCCGCATGAAAAACGTCACCATACTTACAAGCCATGACCCCGACACACAGAAAGAGCCTACACCGACCGTCCAACCCGAACCCAAGAGCGAGGCTGTCACCATCTCCGCGCCCACAGTTGGCAGCAGCGAGCCTGCACTATATACGCCGGATGAAAGTGTGGGCGGGGCGCGTATTGACGCTTTCGCCGTCACGCATAACGAGGAGGGAGAGGAGCAGATAATAGAGACAACGATAGAGGGCGGCCTGTCCATCAAAAACCAGACCGGCTACAAGGCGGATATAGGTCAGCTCCTTGTCAGCGGGCCGAGCGTCACACTGAGCGCGGATGGGCCGCAGATACTCATTATCCACACGCACTCCAGCGAGGCGTACACCCCGTCCGGACTGGACAAGTACGAACCCAGCGACACCGCCCGCACGGAGGACACCAACTTTAACATCATCCGCGTCGGGGATGAGCTGACCGCCATATTTGAGCAGGCCGGACTTCACGTCATCCATGACCGCGGCATATACGACTACCCCAGCTACACCGGCTCATACACGCGTTCCGGTCAGGCGATTGCGGATTGGCTGGCGGAGTACCCCGGCATCAGCGTGGTAATTGACGTGCACCGTGACGCCTTGGGCGAAAACGGCACCATATACAAAACCATGGCCGAGGAGGACGGCGTGTGCGCAAGTCAGGTGATGATGCTGATAGGCACGGATGAAAGCGGCCTTGCGCACAGTCAGTGGCGCGGTAATCTCGCGTTGGCAGTATATTTGCAGCAGGCGGTCGGCGCCGTTCACCCCACGCTTATGCGCCCGGTGCAGCTTGTGCCGCAAAGGTACAACCAGCACCTTGCCCCGGGGTCGATGATACTGGAGGTCGGCAGCAGCGGCAATACCCTGCAAGAGGCGCTGGCCGCCGTGCGTCTATTCGGCACCGCCGCCGCGCCGGCACTTTCTGCGCTGATTTCATCAGGTGAGACCGCCGTGCAGGAGTAGTGCGGCGGGGTGAAAAAATTTTTTGAAAAATTTCAAAAAAACTCTTTACAAACTGAAAAGTATATGCTATATTTATTTCAGTAATAAGAATCATTATTAATTTTAACGGAGCAGCTATGGAAACTAAACGCAACAACAGCAAAAAGCGTCAAGCCATATATGATTATCTCTGCTCTGTTACGGAGCATCCCACGGCGGAGATGATATACTCCGCGCTGAAGCCGGACATTCCTCAGCTCAGTCTTGGCACGGTGTATCGCAATCTCGCGGTGCTGCTGGAGGAGGGGCTGATAATCACGGTGGGCAAGGTCGATGGGCAGGAGAGATATGATGCCCGCACAGCGCCCCATGCGCACTTTGTGTGCCGTGAGTGTCGGCAGGTGCTGGATGTGTTCCTGCCGGACGTTGTGAGCGGGCTGTACGCTGAGATAGATGAGCGTTTTGGCCTGCAGGCAGAGGGATACACACTGACGCTGCACGGTCTGTGCCGCGAGTGCCGGTCGGTTGAATCGGCGGTATAAAAAAGTTGTTTATTGCGCTTGCGCGATAAAGATATATGGAATTGAGATATAAAAACAATCTACTTTAAGGAGGAAATTATTATGAAGAAATGGGTTTGCCCGGTTTGCGGTTATGTTCACGAGGGAGACACTCCCCCTGAGTTTTGCCCCCAGTGCAAGGTTCCCGGCTCCAAGTTCACCGAGCAGAAGGGTGAGCTGACCTGGGCATCTGAGCATGTTGTCGGCGTTGGCAAGCAGTTTGGCGCAGACGTTCCTGAGGAAGTTCAGAACGAGATCATTGAGGGTCTGCGCGCAAACTTCATGGGTGAGTGCACTGAAGTCGGTATGTATCTGGCGATGGCACGCGTTGCCCACCGCGAGGGTTATCCCGAGATCGGTATGTACTGGGAGAAGGCTGGCCTTGAGGAGGCTGAGCACGCTGCAAAGTTTGCAGAGCTGCTGGGCGAGGTCGTTACCGACAGCACCAAGAAGAACCTTGAGCTGCGCGTTGAGGCCGAGAACGGCGCAACCCTCGGCAAGACCGATCTGGCAAAGCTGTGCAAGAAGTACAACCTTGACGCTCTCCATGATACCATCCACGAGATGGCACGTGACGAGGCACGCCACGGCAAGGCATTCGCCGGCCTGCTGAAGAGATACTTCTGATTTGGCTGATAGATTTGAATTGCGAGGTATAATGATATGAAATATGTCTGCAATGTATGCGGCTGGGTCTATGACGAGGACGAGACCGGCGTGAAGTGGGAAGACCTCCCCGAAGATTTCACCTGTGAGCTGTGCGGCGTCGGCAAGGACGAGTTCACCGCAGAGTAATAAACACAACTAACAAACGAATCAAGGGGCTGACCGTTCTGGTCAGCCCCTTGTGCTATATATGCGCTAAGATCTTTTAATATAGCGCTATATCCATTCTCACACTTGACAAAAGCGAAGATTGGGCTGTATAATGAATATACAAAGAGTACCGCGACAAGCGGTTAGCTCTGACAAAACCAACTAATTAAGAATAGTCGTCACTTGCCGGAGTGGCGGCTATTGCTTTTTACGCATATCGTAATCGTGTATGTAAATACATGAAACGTAATCGTAATAGGCATACGCTTCACCCCCTTTCGGAGATGTAGCTAACCGCCTGCCGTTGTGCAGTACTCTAAGGGTACTATGTACCACCGGCAGAATAACACAGGGTTTGCCAATTTGCAAGATAATCAGAAAACATTTTATTGCCTTTGTAGCACGGGCAACATTGTTGTGTTGACGTTGGCAGAACATATTTATGTGCAAACGCGTTTATCCCCCTTATATCAATCAAGCTGCCGGTCGTTTTGACCGGCAGCTTGTGCTATATATGCGTTCTGTTCACTTCACCATGTGGTTGACGAGGCGACCTATGCCCTCAATCTCGACCTCCACCGTGTCACCCGCGCGCAGCCAGCGCTGCTCGCCCTCGCGCTTTTCCAGTTCCACCCCGCTGGGTGTGCCGGTGAAGATGAGGTCGCCCGCCTCCAGCGCGATATATTTTGACGCGTAGCTGACTATCGCGGCGCAGAGGTGTATCATATCGTCCGTGCGACCGTCTTGGCGCAGTTCGCCATTGACCCAGCTTCTTATCTGCTTGCCCTGCGTGGGGTCAAAGCTGTCAGCCGTGGCAATATACGGCCCGCATGGGCCAAAGCCCGGCAGTGCCTTGCCGATAAGCCATTGGCTGGTTCGCTGCTGCGCACCGCGGCAGCTCAGGTCATTGCCGCAGGTGTAGCCGAATATGTAGTCGGCCGCATTTTCGGCGGCAACGTTCCACGCGCGCTTGCCTATCACTATCACCAGCTCCGCCTCATAGTCGTAGCTTTCTTCCCATGCAGGCAGGCTGATGTCCGCACCCGAGGGGGCGAGGGAATCGGCGAATTTGGAGAACAGTATAGGTACCTCTGCCGTTTTCAGGGCAACGTTCGCCGCGTGTGAGCGGTAGTTCAGCCCAACGCACACCAGCTTCCCCGGATGGCTGACAATGTTGAGATATTCCGGCGCGGCAACTATTGGGGCGCTGTCGTCCCGCTCCAGCGCGGCAAGGGCAGACCTGTCCGCACCTGCGATAACCTCATCTATGCTGTGGGGATAGCCCGCCGCTGTCGCGTCAATCACGCCGCGCGCCCCGACAATGCCGAGATGCGCCTCCCCACCGACCTTTATGCTGCAAATCCTCATGTCTATACTCCTGTTTATAGTTAAAGAATGTTGTTGGTGCTGTAATTATATAACGTTATAAGAGCGGACGCAAGGGGATTATTACGCCTTCACCGCCCGAACAGCTCCGTCAGTTCACCCCAAAGCTCGAGGGTGCGGAATTTCAGCTCGTATTCTCCGCTGCCGCTTATGAGGGCGTAGTCGTCTGTTTTCATGGCGGCGCGCACTGTGTCGGCCTCGACCCCGCCTGTGCACAGCGGCGGAAACACCACGCACCACCAGTTTCGACCTGCGCCCTCGCCCAGCACTATTCGCAGTGACTCATACTCTCCCGCCGGTAGTGCAAAATTGGTATACCGGCGCGTGGGATACCGCTCCTGCCCGAGGGTGACGGTCACGCCCCGCCCCTGTGCGTTTGCGGCGGCCACCTCCGCAATGGAGTGAAGCTCATCCGCTATTATCCCGCGCGCCTGCGCTGCGGTCTGTACCCCGTCCAGCTTCGGGGTGAGGTATTCCAGCACGGAATCACGCACCACCAGCTTCAGCGCCTGCTCAGCTTCGCCATCGGACACCGCCACAACGTGCAGCCGCACCAGTGCCGCGCTCAGCGCCTCCTGCCGTGCTTGTGCCCATGTCCCTACGCACAGTGACGCGCACAGCGCGATAAGCAGCGCCGCCTCGCACAGCTTCACCTTTTTCGCCTGTATGTACCCTACCATAATGCCGTGTCCCCCTTGTGTCGGCATGGAAAAATCCGCCCATGCACCGTGATTTAAGCCTCACTGTAGCATAGACGGATATTTTTGCTTTTATACACACTCACACTGTTTCTCTGCCTGTCGGAACGGCGGTGCAGCAGAATGGGATATCTTTTTTGAGAGCTTCACACGCGCGGGAGGCGCTGTCCACGTCCGCAAAAATCCCAAACACGGCAGAGCCTGTGCCGGTCATCACCGCACCCAGTGCGCCGTTATCCAAAAGCGCACTCTTTATCCGCGCCACATCGCGCATACGGCGATCGTCCACGCTTTCAAACACGTTGAACATTCTGCGGCACAGGGGCTGCAGCGCCCCGGCGTGCAGCGCTTCTATTATACCGGCGGTGTCCGGATGATGATGCGTTTTCTGCATATCAAGTTTTTTAAATAGCTCCGGCGTGGATATTGAAAACTCCGGCTTGCACACGACAAACGCGCACGCGGGGAAATCCGGCAGCGGTGTCAGTATCTCGCCGCGCCCCTCGGCCAGCGCCGTGCCGCCCACAACGCAAAACGGTACGTCAGACCCGATATCGCCCGAAATCTCCACCAGCCGCTCTCCGCTCACCCGATGTTCAAACAGCGCGTTCATACCGCGCAGCACTGCCGCCGCGTCCGATGAGCCGCCGCCCATACCAGCGCCGACCGGAACGCGTTTTTTTATCTCTATCTCCGCGCCGTGCTCACTGTCGCCTATCTCTTTGAGATAGCGCACTGCCGCCCTGACCGCAAGATTGCGCTCATCATTTGGAATAAAGTGCAGACTGGTTCTGGCGCGTACTATGCCGCTGTCATTGAGCGTGATGCTTATATCATCCGCAAGGGATATGCTCTGCATCACCATTACCATGTTGTGAAAGCCGTCAGGCCGCTTGTCGGTCACGTCCAGAGATATATTAAGCTTTGCATAAGCCTTTTGTGTTGTTGTTTTCATACCTGTCTCCTAAAAGAGATATACCCTCAGCTCGTAGGGGCGTGTTGTGAATCCGTTTGCGATGACAAAGTTATGCTCGTAATTTGCCAGTACAAGTTCACCCTTTTCTATTCCGTAGCTCTCCGGCAACTCAAAGCGCACCAGCTCATTTGTGAATGAACACACCACCAGCAGTCTGCGCCCCTCATATTCCCGCTCATACACATAAAGCTCACGGCTGTTGGGCATAAGCTCGCGGTATGTGCCGTAGATCGCGACGGGGTTTTCGCGCTTGAAGCGGATAAGTCTGCGGTAGAAGTTAAGAATAGAATCGGGGTCTTTATTTTCATCAGCTACGTTTATGCTGTGGTAGTTGCTGTTGACGTAGAACCACGGCACCGCAGTGCTGAATCCGGCGTTGGCCGCGCCGCTCCACTGCATGGGCGTTCTTGCGTTTTCGCGTGAGCGGGCGTTTATCAGCTTCAGCACCGCGCCCTTGGGCATGATGCCGGAGGCGATGCGCGCGGCGTTGTGCGTCATAACGTCCTTGTACATATCCAGACGCGGCAGGGTGATGTTCAGCATACCGATCTCCTGCCCCTGATATATGAACGGTGTGCCGCGCTGAAGCATATACATTGCGGCCAGCATTTTCCCGCTCTCTTTCCAGTATTCCTCACTGCCGTAGCGGTTTATGATGCGCGGGTGGTCGTGGTTTTCTATGTACAGCGCGTTCCAGCCCTTGCCCTCTAAGCCTTTCTGCCAAGAGGTGAACGCCTTTTTCATCTTTTTCAGGTCAAACGGGCGCGCCACATAGTCGGTCATGATGCAGTCGGCCTCCATGTGGGTAAAGCCGATCATCTCATCCAGCACCTTGTCCTTACCCTCGGTGACGTATTTCAGCGCGACCTTGATATCCGTCAGCGGGCTTTCGCCGACAACAAAGCAGTCATACTTATCCAGCACATCCCGCTTAAACTCCGCAAGGTACTTGTGCACCTCTGGCCGGTTGGAATAGTGCTGCATCCCGTTTGCGGCGGGCAGCTTGGGATAGACGCTGGGCAGGCCGGGCGTTTTGGAGATGTAGGTGATAACATCCTCGCGGAAGCCGTCAACGCCCATGTCCAGCCAGAAGCGCAGGATCTTTTTGACCTCCTCGCGCACTTTTGGGTTGGACATATTTAAATCCGGCTGTTTTTTGGCGAACAAATGCAAATAATATTCGTCTAAATCAGCATCGTACTCCCACGCGCCACCCTCGAACTGACTTGTCCAGTTGTTTGGCGGCAGGCGCTTGCCGCCAACATAGCGCGCAGGACGCCAGTAATAATAATCATGGTAGGGGTTCATGCGGCTTTTGCGGCTCTCTTTAAACCAGGGGTGCTCATCCGAGGTGTGGTTCACGACCAGGTCCATAAAAACGCGTATGCCGCGCTTGTGCGCCTCATCCAGCACGGTCTTGAATATATCCAGATCGCCGAAGTCCGGATGGATGTTCATGTAGTCGGAGATGTCATAGCCGTAGTCCGCATTGGGCGAGGGGTAGAGCGGGGAGAACCATATCGCGTTCACGCCCAGACTTTTTATATAGTCCAGCTTGGCCAGAACGCCCCACAGATCCCCAATGCCGTCACCGTTCCCGTCGCAGAAGCTGCGCGGCCAGATCTGGTATACCACCATTTCTTTGTACCATTGCCCTTTTGCCATTGCGCGTCCCTCCCTCTTTGCGAACGTTACTATTGTATATTGTAACACAGTGCCCCCATTATCTCAACTGCGCAGAGAAAGTTTTTCTGCTTTCTGCCAAAAATATATCAAATTCACACAATTCAGTTGACAAACCGCCTGTGTTTGTGCCATTATATGATTTTGGCGATGGTCAATTCCAACTATGACCAAGCGCTGTTATGAAAGGACAGTTGAAATGAAAAAGCGTATTATATCCTTGGCCCTTGCGGTGCTGATTGTTTTCTGCGCCCTGCCGCAAAGCGCGTGGGCCGCGCAGATAATGTCGCTTGCGAATGTAGAGGCCGGTGCCGCCATAAACCGCACGATAACCACGCTGCCTGCCGGTGACTATATAACCGGCTGTGACAGTGTGCCTCCCGGATGCGAGGTGCTGACGGATGCGATGACCGGCGCGGTCACGCTCAGCGGTATACCGACCACCCCCGGAACCTACACCTTTAACATAGCCACGATGAGCGCCCTCTCCGGCACGGCGGACACTATCACCTGCACGATAAGCGTTCTCCCTGCCACCCCGACAATCACGACCTCCGGCAGTGTCAACTGCTATGTCGGCGGTGAGGCGCGGCTGACTGCGGCGGCCTCCGTTGCCGATGGCGGACAGCTCAGCTATCAGTGGTATCAGAGCGCAAACGGCACAAACTACGGCGGCGCGGCTATCCCCGGTGCGACCGGCCCCAACTATCTGGCGGACACCTCGCGCGTTGGCGTGGCGTACTATTACTGTAATGTGACCAATTCCAGCGCAGGGCAGACGGCAAGCGCCGTGTCCGCGCCGTTCGTCGTGAACGTTACGGAGGCGGTTGTGGACAGCGTGATGATAAACACCATGCCCACAAAGACCCGCTACGCCCTCGGCGAGACGATTGATTCCACCGGCGCTTCCGTGCTCGTCCACTACAGCAACGGCAGCCAGCAGGTGGTGTATGACGGGTTCCAGCTCTACCCCAATGTGATGAGCACAGCGGGGCAGGTCTCCATCACGCTCACCTACAGCGGCAAAAGCTGCTCATTCCCTGTCACCGTGATGAGCGAGGAGGAGAGCATACAGGGCATCGGCATGGTCGTTCTCCCTGACCAGACCGTGTATAGGCAGGGGGACACGTTCGACCCGACAGGGCTTGTATTCCGCGTGTATTACGCCGATGGAACGTATAAGGACATAAACTCCGGCTACACCTACGCGCCCAAGGTTTTCAAAAACTCCGGCAATCAGGATGTCACAATAAACTATAAGAACAAGACCTGCTCCTTCACCGTCTCTGTTGAGGCAAAGCAGACCGTTACCACGCTGGAGATCGCCTCCTCACCCGGGAAGCTTGTATATAACGTCGGTGACACGTTGGACTCTTCCGGCCTTGTTTTGAAGCTGACCAATGCCAACGGCACACAGATCATAAACTCCGGCTTCACCTGTCAGCCCACGGTGCTCAACACTGCCGGTTCTCAGGCCATCCGTGTGACCTACGGAGATCAGGTTGCGACCTTCACGGTGACGGTAAATGCTGTGGCCAGCCCCTCACCCAGTGTCAGCCCGACCGCCGCGCCGACTGCCACGGTTGACCCGTCCGCCACAGCCGCGCCAAGCCCCTCGGCAAAGCCGACTACCTCCGGCCACAACAGCCGTTCAATGAATGGCGTGCTGGTTGTGATAATGCTGGTGGCGCTGATTGCACTGCTGGCGCTCGGCTGCTATATGCTGGTGATGAATGCAGGAGGCTGGGATAAGTTCCGCGCGCAGATGGAATACAGGCTGTATAAGCTTAAAAACCGGTTTGGAAATCGGCGCTGATACGCGGATGCACGCGTTTTGTACCTGATTATTGATGTTAATTTGTTTGCTGCAAACTATTTTTTAGCTTGCAGCAAACTTTTTCGCGAAAAGATGTTGACAGGCGGCCTTAAAGTGTGGTATTATCTTTTGGCCGAATGAGGAAGCGACTCCATGCGCGGGTGTAGTTCAATGGTAGAACACCAGCCTTCCAAGCTGGATACGTGGGTTCG
>CAZBVU010000046.1:0-11480 GCA_964495355.1 uncultured Oscillospiraceae bacterium | reverse complement strand
GCACTGTTGTTACCGGTCGTGTTGAGCGTGGCCGCGTCAAGATCGGCGACAAGGTCGAGATCGTTGGCCTGAAGGAAGAGAGCACTGAGACCACCGTTACCGGTACCGAGATGTTCCACAAGACCCTCGAGTACGCTGAGGCTGGCGATAACGTCGGCTGCCTGCTCCGTGGTATCGACAAGAAGTCCGTTGAGCGTGGCCAGGTTCTTGCTGCACCCAAGTCCATCCACCCCCACACCAAGTTCAAGGGTCAGGTCTACGTCCTGTCCAAGGACGAGGGCGGCCGTCACACCCCGTTCTTCAACAACTACCGTCCCCAGTTCTACTTCCGCACCACTGACGTTACCGGCGTCATCTCCCTGCCCGAAGGCGTTGAGATGTGCATGCCCGGCGACAACGTTGACATGAACGTTGAGCTCATCACCCCGATCGCTATCGAGGCTGGTCTGCGTTTCGCTATCCGTGAGGGCGGCCGTACTGTCGGTTCCGGCGTTGTTGTCGAGATCAACGAGTAATTCCTAACTCACCTATAAAAAATCCACCCTACTAAGGGTGGATTTTTTGCATATGGACGTTTTTATCTGCATTTACAACGAAAAAAGAATTGGATATAAAACAGCTTTCACATTATTGTGAAAGCTGTTAATGTTTATTCTCTTTAGCTCAATTATCCGTTTCGCGGATGCATCTTGCAATTTCAGCAAGGCGTGCGTCAATATCATAGGGGACAGCGGTCTTGCTGACAGGTGCAGGGTTATCTTCTTCATCCTCAGAAAGCTCAAGCCCGCACAGAAATTGCTGCCACTCGTTGTTGATGGCCTCAATTGCGGCAATATGCTGCTCACGCGCCATTGCAAAGCAGCTTTCCACGCGCTTCACGGCGTATTCTTCAAGCCGCTCATTGTCGCGCACAAGCTCATCCCGCCGGCTTTCTGCCTCGGCAACGATCTCCTCTGCGCGGCGGTTGGCCTTGTCGATTATCTCGCGGTATATCTGCTGGGCGGACATCACAGCCTCACCAATTTCGGCCTTTTGTCCGTTCAGCGCGTCAAGCTGTGTGCGCAGTGTGATGTTCTCCTCAGTCAGCGCAAGAGCCTTTTCGCGTATGTCATCAAGCACGGCGTTGACCTTGTTGGCGTTATAATATTTTTTCTTCACAACATCAATGCTTATCGCGTCAAAATATTCTTTGTCAAGCGCCATGCCGCGTCCTCCTGTCGAATATACGGCATAGTGAGACAAGCCCACTATGCCATAAAAACTCAATTTTTCATTTTCCGGCACGCATTTTAAGCTTATGCGGCCTGATCAGATACCTGAACCGTGGCCTCTGCACTGGTTTTGGTTATGCCGTTCGTGTCCTTTATAACACAGCGGTATGTACCCTCTGCGGCCTTGGTGATGCCGTTTGCCCACAGAACTGAGACATATGCACCGTCCTCCATCTTGTTCTCAAGACGCAGACCGTACTCATCGTTCGTGGTCGCATTACCTGTGAACACGATGTCCGTCCATCCGCCGGTGGCCTGATTGTACTTCTGCCAGACGAAGGATGAGCTGAGGTTGAGCGAACCCTTTGCCTTGACAATGAACATCTGGTTGTACCTGTTCAGCGCCACAGGTCCTGTCAGGCTGGTGATGTCCTTATCAATGGTGATGGTCTGGCTGGCAAGCTGGTTGTATGCCTGCTGCTGCACGTTTGCAACCGTGGTGTCGAGACCGCCAAGCTTGTCCTCAATATCAGACACTGCAACCTGAAGCTGTGCAACACCGGTGAGCACCTTGTTTGTGCTGTCGCTGATGTCAGCCTTAAGTGAGCTGACAGTCATAAGGCAGATAAAACTGAATATTGCGCTTGCGATAGAGATTATCGTAGACAAGGGCAGATTAGGTAACTTTACATTCAGCTTTTTCTTCTCAGGAGCGTAGACTTCCTCCGGCTCGTCATTGTCGGTATAGTTGTCGGCATAATTGCCGTCGCTGTAGTCAACGGAATCATAGCTGTTGGAATAGCTGCTGTTGTCATCATATTCTTCGGCCGGATAACCTGCCAAGGATGCACCGCAGTAGGGGCAGCTCGCCGCATTATCGTCAATAACGTTGCCGCAATTACTGCAAATCATAATAACACCTGTCTTTCCTATAATGGGTTTTGGGTTTGTGCTTCGACATAATTGTCCATTACACAGGATATTATAGCATTTAAATACCACTTACGTCAATCTATTAGCGGCTTCTTTTGCCCAAACGCCAAAAAGTTAATAATTAGTTAGTATACACAAGGCACACCGCGTTTTAGCTTGCGGTGTGCCTTGGTAGTAGTGTCGCTTTGCAGTGTCGCAATATTTATTCGACGCTTATCATGTAGTAGTATACCGGCTGACCGCCGTTCACCACGTCCACTTCTGCATCGGCAAAGCAGTCTCTTATCATGTCAGCCGCCTCCTCAGCGTCCGACATCTGCACGTTATCGCCGTAATACACGGTGATAAACTCGGGTGAAAATTCATCAAATGCCCAGCTCAGTTCTTTGAAAAGGGTTTTGATGTTGGTGTAGCTGCCCAGCAATGCACCATCCAGCAGGGCAAGATATTCGCCTGCGTGTATCGTATGTCCGTCAAAGTCAGAGTCACGCGCGGCGTAGGTCACCATCGCGGTGTGCACATTCTTCATCGCTTCCAGCATGGTTTCGGTAAGCTCAGCCTCGGCAGCATCGGGATTGAAGTTCAGCAGCGCGGCAACGCCCTGCGGCACGGTCTTTGTGGGGATGACCACAACGCGCTTCTCAGTCAGGGGGATGCACTGCTCTGCCGCCATGATGATGTTTTTGTTATTGGGGAACACAAAAACGGTGGAGGCAGGTGTGCGGTTGATCTCACGCAGAATGTCATCGGTAGAGGGGTTCATCGTCTGGCCGCCGGTTACAATACCGTCAGCACCCAGCTCACGGAAGAGACGCGCCATACCGTCACCCGCGCATACGGTCACAATGCCAAATTCCTTTTCAGGTGCGGCGATTGCGCCATTTTCCAGCTCCTGCTCTATAGCGTCCAGATCATCAGTGGACTGTGCCTTGCGGCCGGCCACTATGTCATCATGCTGGGTGCGCATATTCTCAATCTTGGCAAGCTCCAGCGTGCCGTATTTCTGCGCCTCGTTCAGCGCGTCACCGGGGGTGTTGGTGTGCACGTGAACCTTGAACGCCTCATCATCCTCGCCTATAACAAGGCTGTCGCCAATGCTGTTGAGGTAGGCGCGGTAGGGGGTGAGGTCAACATCGGGGTTGGTCTTGCGCACGATGAACACCGTGTCAAATGCAAAGGTTATCTCCTCCGTGTCGAACACGTCAAACGGGCTTTCGCCATCGTCCTTGACCTCAACTGCGTTGTCAGGAGAAACGACCTCGCCGCGCAGGGATGCCAGCATCGCGCCGAGAATCACCATGTAGCCCTTGCCGCCCGCATCCACAACACCGGCCTTTTTCAGCACGGGGTTGAGATTTATCGTGTCCTCCAGCGCGTCGTTACCGGCGGATATCGCACATTCAAACACCTTTTCAAGGCTTGCACCTGCGGTGGAAGCCTGCACAGCGGCCTCGGATGCAAGGCGGGAAACCGTGAGTATTGTGCCCTCGGCGGGCTTCATAACGGCTTTGTAGGCTGCGTCAACACCGTCAGCCATTGCGCCGGCAAATTCAATTGCACCGGCGGTCTCCATGCCTTTGAGACGCTTTGCAATGCCGCGGAAGAGCAGCGAAAGGATAACGCCGGAGTTGCCTCTTGCGCCGCGCAGAAGCGCGGAGGACACGCAGTCAGCGACCTTGTCTATTGAAACGAAGCTCCGCTTGCGAAGCTCGTTTGCGGCGTTGTTGAGCGTAAGACACATATTTGTGCCGGTATCACCGTCAGGCACGGGGAATACGTTGAGCTCATTGATATGCTGTATATTGTTGTGCAATGCCGCGTCCGCGCAGAGGATCATCTCTTTGAACGCGGCTGCATCAATGTAATCTTTCAAGTTAAAGTACCTCCGGAGCTTATCCGATAATCGTATCTATATATACATCCACGCTCTTTATAGGGATGCCGGTGGATTTGGTGAGTTTATATTTGACCTCTTTCATGATGCTGCGGGAAACTGCGCTTATATTAACGCCGTGATCCACGCCGATATGCAGCTCAAGAGAGACAGTGCCATCATCATTGTTGTGTGCGACAACGCCCTTTGACATGGACTCGCGCCGGAGAAGCTGCCAGGGGCCGCCTTCCTTGCTGCACGTCACCATGCCCTTAACGCCAAAGCAGCTAGTTGCTGCGTCTCCCGCAAGATTTGCAAAAACATCTTCGGTAATGCTGATTCTTCCGCTGCTGTTAATTATATTTACCATGTATGCCTTGCTCCTTTCGTCAGATTGACCTCAATGCGCAATGGTGATATCTGCACACAAACACACAATAAGGCCGATTATTTATTATAATACAACAAAACTAAAAGCACAAGATAATTTTTTTGACAGATTCTTTGCTGTTATCAGACTTTTATTCTGACATCACCCTAGAATTATTGCGCAGATGCGGTCTACGTCCTCGAGGCTCAGGTCAGCGTACAAGGGGAGCGTCAGCACACAGTCGGCAACGTGCTTTGCAATGGGGGTGTCAGCAGTGTCATAGCCGGGCATACCAGCATAGCACTCAAATGCGTTGGTGATCGGGTAGAAATACTTGCGCGCGACGATGTTATTCTCTGCAAGGCGCGCAAACACCTCATCGCGGATGTACTTATATCCGTCAAACACGACGGGGTAGTAGGCGTAGTTCGGCTCGACCCCGGGCTGCTTTGCGTTAAGCTGTATGCCCGAAACGCCGGACAGCAGCGCATCATACCGCGCGGCGACCTTTTTGCGCTTTTCTATCTCCGCGTCAAGATGGCGGAGATTGCATATGCCCATTGCAGCGCAAAACTCATTCATCTTTGCGTTGCCGCCGATGAAAGGTGTGGACTCCGGTCCGTGGATGCCGAAGTTTTTCAGGTCGTTGAGCCGCTGAACAAGAGCGGCATCTGCGCAGGTTATCGCGCCGCCCTCAATGGTGTTGAAAACCTTTGTCGCGTGGAAGGAGAACATCGCCGCATCGCCAAAGCAGGCGGGGCTGACACCGTTTTTCTTCACGCCGAAGGTGTGCGCCGCGTCATATATCACCTTTAGCCCGTGCTTTTCGGCAATCGCGCCTATCTTGTCCGTGTCACAGAGATTGCCGTAAACGTGTATGGGGAGGATGGCCACGGTCTTGTCCGTGATGAGCGCTTCCAGCTTGTCGGCATCGAGTGTGTAATCATCCGGACGGATATCACAGAACACCGGCGTGCACCCGCAGCGCACTATTGCGTGGGTGGTGGAGGCAAAGGTGAACGGAGAGGTTATTATCTCGCCTTTCAGCTCAAACGCCTCGATAACGTTTTCCAGCGCGAGGTGGCCGTTGGTGAAAAGGGTGACGTGCTCAACACCAAGGTACTTTTCCAGCTCAGCTTGAAGCTGTTGATGCTTTACACCCATATTCGTCAGCCAGTGGGTGTCCCACAGCTCGCGTATTTCCTCACAGTATTCATCAAACTCAGGCATTGACGAACGCGTTACGTTTATTTTTTCGCTCATCTTTGTTTCCCCTTTCGCATTTATCTGCGCCAATCCAGCAGACTTTCTACCATGTCCAGATCAAAAACCGGTATACCGCACTCATCATGTACCCGCCTGCGTTCGGCATAGGAGTCATCAATGAGTATGGAATCGGGCTTTATGTATTTTGCCTTATCTCCGCTTTGCTCAATGTGTATTATCTCAGCAAAAAGCGCCGGAGAAATGGCGTATTTTGCAAGACTGTCGTATATATCGTTGGCGTGCTTTGTCAAAAGCACAAGCTCCTTACCGGCGTTGCGCGCCTGATAAAGGAACATCATCAGCATATCGTTTACCTTGCCGCGCACGGTGATAGTGTCATCAAAATCCACATACACGCGCTTGTAGCTGACACTGGTTTGGAATCTGTTTATAAAGGCGCGGTCAACAAGCTCCCCATTACCGTTGTTTATTATCCCAACGTCAAAGCCCCACATATTGTACAGCGTCAGAAGCGGCATATTTACGCCGAGGTTTCGCGCTGTGCACATGGTGCCGGCAATGCGCGGGGCGATCTCCATCAGCCTGTATTCACCGGCAACATTCTTTTTAAGTTGGAAAAACCATGCGCCGTTGAAGCTGAATCGGCGGTTAATATCCTCAGCAATGCCTATTATCTCCGCGTCAGGCTTAAACACGCTCGAGCGCACAGATATACCGGCGCGTATACGCGCGCGGATGCGCGGCGACACAAAGCGCAGCGCACCGTGCCTGTCGGTGAAGCAGTCCACTGTGAACTCATCCCCCGGCAAATACTCGCATATGGCATATTCCACACCGTCGGCCAGTGCCTCGTCAAGGTGGGCGCGGTCATCAATGCGCCGCGCACCCACTGCGCCCTGACCCACAGAGGGCTTGATAAACACAGGGAAGCTATCCACGCTGTCAGCGTCCGGATAGCTCACAGGCAGATATGGCACACCGGCGAGATATTCATATGTCTTGTTTTTTGAACGGCAGATCTCCACCGTCTCCAATGCGGAGGTGACGACCTGCGCGTGTAAGCGCGCCTTTTCCCGCGTCAGTGTCAGCAGGGCGCTGTCATGCGCGGGGTAGATATAGTCGATGGCGTACCTGTCAGTTATGTCGTTGAGCGCGTCAATAAGTGCCGGGTCATCCACAAACGGCACACCCTCTATACATTCCTCGTATACAAACTCCGCGTGACACGCCACGCTTGTCGCGCCAAAAAGCTTTACAAACTTGCTGTATTTCAGCGCGTCGTGTATTTCCAGCGCGATCTCAGTCCCCGCCGGAAACACCAGAATATTTTTAACATCACTCATTGTTTTCCGTACCCGCCTTTTCTCTCCGCATGAGCTTCTTCAAAATGGATAGGAGGTAGCTGAAGCTGTCAAGCTTGAATATTATAGAGCCTGCAACGTATATCGCCGCACCCACAAGCACCTGCACCGGCAGCGTCAACCAGTCGCTCCAGCCGAGCAGGGATATCGGGTAAACGGCCGCGCCCATCACGCAGGACAGCGCCATTGCCGGCAGCATATCCTTTAGCTGGTGGACATATGCGTAGTCGAGCAGCTTTGCATTCGGCCATGAGTTTATAAGCTGGCTCATCACGCTGGTGAAAAGCAGGCTCAGCGCCATAACGTACACGCCGAAGGGGAGTGTTATCAGGAGAATGATAACGCCGAAAACCTTTTTTATTATCTCCAGCTTCAAGAACAGATCACTGCGCCCCATCGCCTTTATGGCGTTGAGGTTTGCCGTGTGCAGGGGGTAAAATGCGTAGCTGAAGCAGAAAATGCGCAGATACGGCACGCACGTCAGCCACTTTTCGGTCAACAGCAGCCTTATAAGCGGCTCTGCACATACGGCAAGCCCCATCATCAGCGGCATCATGACATAGGTGCTTATGCGTATGGCACGGCGCGTCATGTTCCTGACCTGCTCTGTATGATCCTGCTCCGCAGACAGCACCGGCAAAAGCACGCTGTCAATGGAGGCGTTGATGTTTTCAACAATGAGATAGGGATAGGTGCTGCCGCGGTTGTAGTAGGCAAGATCCGCGTCCGTGTAGAACACAGCTATCATTATCTCGCGCAGCTTGTTATACACCGTGTCCAGCAGACCGGAGGCGAGCAGCTTCCATCCGTAGTTTAAAAGACCCTTTAGCCGCGCGAATGAGAACATCCACTTTGGCCGCCAGCCGACTGTCAACCACAGTATCGCTGTGTTTACCGTGACGTTCACAAGCTGCTGCGCCACGATAGACCACACGCCAAAGCCCATGAATACCATTGCAATGCCCACCGCTGCCGACAGCAGCGTGCCGCCGAGAGTGGCGAAGAAGAAGCGCTTGAATTGCAGCGTTTTGGACACATACGCCTGCTGTACATTCTTCACACCGGCCACAACAACTGTCAGCCCCAGCACGCGCACAATGGCCGTCAACTGGGCATCATCGTAAAAGCGGGCGATAAGCGGCGCGCAGAAGAACAGACCCGTGTACAGCACAAGGCAGAACACGATGTTGAAATAAAACACGGATGAATAATCCAGATCATCCGGATCTTTTTTCTGAATGAGCGAGTTGGCCATGCCGCTATCGACAAACACCAGCAGTATACTGGTGATTATCGTGACCTTTGCCACCGTGCCGAACACCTCGGGGTCGAGCATACGCGCCAGCACGATCTGCACTACCACGGTCACAAGCTGTGAGCCGAACCGCTCCATAAACCGCCATATCAGGTTGGAAACGACTTTTTGCTTATTATCCATAGAAATCAGTAATCCTCATAACCGCAATGGCGGCGATATGCAGCGTGCAGCCTTGGGAACATACGCTTTATCTGCGTCACCACGCGGAATTTCAGCGGCTTTGCGCTGTGTATTTCTGCAAACTCGGGCTTTACCAGCTCATCAACCTTGCCCTCAATGTAATATAGCTCATACCGGCGCTCCAGCATCACACGGCGCGTGGCATCAATCTGCGCCTCATCTGTGAGATGGGGGATAAGCAGCTCCATCATTGCAAGCTCACCTGTGATAAACTCTTTCAATCGCGCATAGTGCGCGTCCAGCTTTGCGCTCCACGCAGCGGGGTTTGAACCGATACGGTACACGCTCATCACGCGGTCGAGAAAGCGTATCTTCCCGTTCAGCACCAGCCACAGCGCGATTGCGTAATCGGTGAAGCCGTGCTTTGCGGCGGCATAGTGAAAGTCGGGCGGGGAGACGATGTATTCACGCCGTGCCATGATAGAGCTTGTGTGGAAAGAATGAGACGAGCCGCGTATAACCGTGAAGAAATCAACGTCACGGTCGCCCTCACCCGCGCTTCTCAGCGGGGCATCCGGCATGGAACCGTCACAGTAGTGGACGAGCGTGTTGTGCACGCAGGCGCTGTAATCCGCATGAGCATCCAGATAATCTGCCTGACGCTGTAGCTTCTCGGGGTCTGACCAGTAGTCATCGCCCTCACACAGCGTGAAGTATTCGCCCTGCGCGTTCGGGTAGAACACCGTTGCGAAAAGATGCGGCATACCGCCCTGTGTGTAGAGATTCTTCTCCTGATAGAATGGGCGTATGATATCCGGATAGCGCGCGGCATACTCGCGAATTATACCTGCCGTGCCGTCAGATGAGCAGTCATCATTGACAAGCACCTCGAATGGGAAATCCGTTTTCTGACTGACAAAGCCATCAAGCGTGTCGCGGATATATTTCTCGTGATTAAACGCCGTACACAGTACGGATACCTTGCATTTGTTTTCCATGTCCACGCTCCCAGCACATAATAAATCATTTTATTATACAGCACCGAGCGCGATTTTTCAACATAAACATGGCGCCGCATACAGTAATTGGCGCGAAGAGCGTGCTTTGCCGTGAACGTCCTACATATTCGCTCTTGCACCGGCGCGCGGCAGAGTGTATAATAGGGCACAGCATTGAGTCGAACTTAATACACAAAATCAAAAATAAGGAGGCTGACGCAATGACGCTTCAGGAAAAAGCACATCAGCTCCGGCTGGACATTATAAATGAGCTGTACGAGGCCGGTTCGGGGCATCCGGGCGGTTCTCTTTCCTGCCTGGACACACTTGTTGCCCTGTACTATAACGTGATGAACATCCGTCCGGAGGATCCGCACTGGGAGGAGCGCGACAGATTCGTGTTGAGCAAGGGACACTGCGCCCCCGCACTGTACGCGGTTCTGGCTGATAAGGGCTATTATGACAAGGCAGAGCTGGCAACCCTGCGCAAGCTGGGCAGCCATTTGCAGGGTCATCCTGATATGCGCAAGACCCCCGGCGTGGACGCGAACACCGGTTCTCTCGGTCAGGGTATGCCCATTGCAATGGGTATGGCGCTGGCGGCCAAGTACGGCAAGAAGGACTATCGCGTGTTCACCATGGTCGGTGACGGTGAGTGTCAGGAGGGGCTTGTGTGGGAGGCTGCTATGGCCGCCGCACATTACGGCCTTGATAACTTTACGGTCATTCTCGATCATAACGGACTTCAGATAGACGGCGCGAATGACGATGTAATGTCCCTTGGCGATGTCTGCGCGAAGTTTGCTGCATTCGGGTTTGACGTATTTACCGTTGACGGTCATGATATTGACGCTGTTACTGCTGCGCTCAAGGCTGAGCATACCGCCGGCAAGCCCAAATTCGTCTGCTGTGAGACGGTGAAGGGCAAGGGCGTGTCGTTTATGGAGGGTAAGGCCTCCTGGCACGGTGCCGCTATCAAGACTGCGGACTATGAGGCCGCAATAAAGGAACTGGAGGTGCAGTAATGGGTAAATCAACAAGAGAAGCTTACGGTGAGGCTTTGGCTCTGCTGGGCAAGGACAATGATAAGCTGGTCGTGATGGATGCTGACCTCGCCGGTGCAACCAAGACCAGTACCTTCAAAAAGGCGTTCCCTGAAAGATTTTTCGACTTCGGCATTGCCGAGGCTGACATGATATGCGCTGCTGCCGGCTTCGCATTCTCCGGCTATGTGCCGTTTGCAAGTACCTTTGCAATGTTCGGCGCAGGCAGGGCGTTTGAGCAGATCCGCAACTCTGTGGCGTACCCCGGTGCAAATGTGAAGCTGGCCTTCACCCACGCCGGTCTTAGCGTCGGTGAGGACGGCGGCTCTCACCAGTCGCTGGAGGATGTCGCCCTCATGCGTGAGCTGCCCGGTATGACCGTGTTCTCCCCCTGTGATGCGGCGGAGACCTTTAAGGCAGTCAAAGCGGCGATAGAGATTGACGGACCTGTGTACATCCGCCTGACCCGCCCGGGGACAGACGATGTCACCGATGACAGCACTCCCTTCGTCCCGGGCAAGGCTGTTGTACTGCGCGAGGGGACGGACGCTGCAATATTCGCCACCGGCTTGATGGTAACGCGTGCCCTGAATGCGGCGGAGCTTCTCGCCGCTGAGGGTATCAGCGCCGCTGTTGTGGATTTCCACACGATAAAGCCGCTGGATGAGGAATGTGTGCTGCACTATAATTCCTCCGTCCGCGCCATAGTCACGGCTGAGGATCACTTCATCACCGGTGGTCTTGGCTCTGCAGTAGCAGAGGTCATTGCAGGTAAGGCCGGTGCAAAGTTTGACCGTGTTGGCGTGAATGACCGCTTTGGTCAGTCCGGCTCTCCCGCCGCACTCTATGAGGAGTACGGCCTCACGGCAGAAAACATCGCCGCAAAAGTAAAAGCCCTGCTGTAAAATAAAATAATAGAAAATGAATCAACGCTCCTTTCGGACTATGCCGAAAGGAGCGTTATACTATAATTATTCAATTTTCATTCACCGAATACCCACAGGTGGGTCATGCCGAAGGCTTCGC
>CAZBVU010000045.1:0-11569 GCA_964495355.1 uncultured Oscillospiraceae bacterium | reverse complement strand
GATTATATCTATTATTATAACAATGAACGAATATCGTTAAAATTAAAAGGAATGATTCCGGTGCAGTACCGAACTCATTCACAAGCATGTTAATATTATATTTTGTCTAAACTTTGGGGTTCACTTCAATACTACAATCGCTGTCCTTTTGGGTTGGCTGTTAGACAAATCAATAAACAGGGCAGCGATTTTGCAAATCACTGCCTGTTTATCATTTTATATTCTGTATCTCATCTATAATACGCAGTACCTCTGGCGCTATTTTGTCACGTTCTTTTTTCAGTATACGTATATAGAGCGGGTACGCATATGCAAGCACCGCAATGCCGAAAAGCCCCAGAACGATTCCTAATATCATCGCGATACTGCCAAACAAATCGCCAAGGTCAGTCATCACAATGCTCATCCCGGCGCCCATAATTAACGTGCCGACAACGCCGACAGTAATTGCGATGCACATCGCCTTTTTTTCAGCGCCCGCATCCAAGGTGCGAAGCTTCTGCATTTTGTCCTGCTCCTGCGGGACATATTTTTTGCGTATCTGGTCAATTTCCTCCTGCTGCTGTGCTGAATAAGTCATTTTAAAAGCGTCGTTATTATCCATCTTAATCTCCTAATTGTTTTATTTTTCTGTTCGCCTGCATGATCATATATATCGCCATCACAATAACAAACACGGAAATTGCCCCGCCGCTGACAGCCTGGAAAACACGCTGTTTCAGCGGCGTCATTTCCGCTGTGCTGAATGTCGCCAGCATTGTGTTTTCCAGCGTCAGCATCGACACGCACGCCGCAGCCAAAGATATCGCTTTCGCAGCAGACATTGCAGGGCTGTTATAGCGTCTGTAACGAACCACATTTATAATTGCCACTGTAAGCGCTGTAAAGGTGTATGCCGCCATTGCAATCGTGGTTATTTCACTATGCCGGACAGCGCGATGCTGATGTATCATATAAAACATCATTGTGGACAACGCGATATTAACCAGCAGGAATACCCACCCGCAGGCGCGATAGTGCAATAATTCCAGCTTCATGTTTTCACCTGCCGCATGATGCAGCGTGTGCCGCACAAGGAAAAAGCGCATAACGGCCAGAAAAGCATAATACACCGCAAGGGAATAAAACCACGCTGAACCGTGATAAACGCCAAGCGCAAGCAGCAGCGCGGCGTAAGCGCCGTTCCATATTACGCTCCCCATCAGCGACACGTTGGTGCGCAGGCTCGCGTCATCCAGCCAAGTTTTAACAAGCTTATTTTCGGTTTTGAGTTTATGAAAATACCGGATAATTGACGGAACGCGAACGCACCATACCGTCAGCGTATAGAACGCCAGCACATACGACGCGATTCTGATCGGTGCAGTCTCCGGCAATATCAGCATTGAATATACGAGCAGTGTTGTCCCGGCAAGCAGTAATATTATCAGCAGTGAAAAGTGCGGAAACAGAACTGCTCTGCTGATTTTCTTCCACTTCATCTCAACTTCTCCATATCGTCACAACAAAGCTTGTACCCATGCCGACTGCACTTTCAACGGAGATCTCACCGTGGAGGATGTCAATCACCCTCTTCACCAAGGCAAGCCCCAGACCATTCCCCTGCTCTTTATGTGAATTGTCCCCTTGATAAAACTTTTCAAAAATGTGTGAACCGACCCCTGCGCTCATGCCGCATCCTGTATCACTGATTTTTACGGCAATGCAGTTTTCATCCGCTGTCATACTCACCAAGACGCTACCGCCCGCCGGTGTAAATTTAAAGGCATTTGACAGCAAATTATTCCACACTAGCCGCAGCAGCTCTTTATCCTGTCTTACAATTACTCCATCGGCTATTTTGTTTATGATTTCAATGTTTTTCTCTTCCCAGACGCTTTCATATTGCAGCAGGCACTCGCAAAGCTGCTCACCGAGGTCAAACTCCGCCACCTTAGGGAAAATGGTCTGGTTTTCAAGCTGATTCAGCTTCAATATATTTGTCATCATGCTTGCCATAGCCTGTGCCGTGTCAATGATTTTGTCAGCGTACAGTGCGCGTGTGTCGTGCGGCAAATTCTCTGCACGCAAAAGAACGGCATAATTTTGCATCACCGACAAGGGTGTTTTCATTTCGTGCGACACATTTGCGATAAAGTCCGTTCTCAGCGTTTCCACGCCCTGCAATTCCTTGGCCATGCGGTTGAAGCAGGCAATAATCTCATCAAAGGTCTCATCACCAACCAGCGTTACCGGCTTTTTAATCTGCACGTTGAAATCGCCCTGCATTATTTTCTCTGCCCCATCGACTATAACGCGCACCGGCTTTTCAACGGTCAGCTTACGGCGTATGACGTCCAAAACTGTGAACAGAAAACTGATCAACAGCACATTGCCAAATGTCATTTTCGCGGCGGTGTTCAAATTGTCTGCCGTAAGATTTAAATTGAGGCCAGTCGCAAAGGTTGATAGAAACAGCATAATGCAGCATGATGTGACAAACGCAACCAGCGCAAAGAACACGAAATAATGATACGCGGCTTTGGCTATCTTCGCGAAAACACCTATGTCTGTCATTTAATCACCACCTTATAGCCGAGACCATGCACCGTTTTTATCTCAAAATCATCACAGTCTGCCAGCTTTGCGCGCAGTTTGGTCATATACACATCAACTGCCCGCGGTGCGGTTTCCGTGTCAACATCCCAGAACTCATCCATTAACTGCGTGCGGGTAAATGTTTTCTTAGGATAACTCAAAAGCTTAAAAAGTATAGAAAACTCGCGGCTCGTCAGACTGATCTCCTCATCATTAAGATATGCTGTGTGCTCATCCGCATCCATCATAAAAGCGCCTATTTCAATCTTTTGTTCAGCTGATATCTTTGCGCGGCGCAGCAGCGCACCAATGCGGAGTATAAGCTCGTCAAGGTCAATGGGTTTCACCATATAATCATCCGCCCCACTGCGATAGCCGCGCTGTTTCGCGGAAATATCGTCCCGCGCTGTAATGAACAGTATAGGTATAGTTTTGTTTATAACGCGTACTGATTGGGCAAACTCAAACCCATCCACGTGCGGCATCATAATGTCCGTAATTATCATATCATAGCTGGATTCATACAGCGCATCATACGCTTCATTTGCGCTAATACAGCCGCACACCTCATAACCGTTATTACCGAGAAATGAGCATACCGTTCTGTTCTGATCAACATCATCTTCTACAACTAAAATCCTAACCATGATACACCTCGTAAAAAATTTTTCTTATTATAGCATACAGATGTTAATGATTTGTTTGCGAATATATAAATAGTGCCGCTTTGAGGCGGCACATAAGAAGAACGCTGTTATTTAATAAGCTTGTCACTAAGCTTTATTATTTCATCGGCATATTCCTTGCGGCGCTTATTAAGCATACGCTTATATATAGGATAGTCCGCAATAACCATCATCAATCCCTGAATTCCGACTATCAGCCCGACAAGGTTTGCTTTTGACACACCGACGGTAGCGCCTACATCCGTCATAATAAGGCTCATCCCCGCGCCCATAATCATTGCCGCGAGTGAGCCGAACACATACGCAAATAAGGTCGCAGGCGTTTTTACCTTTTTGTCCAGCGCTTTCAACTCGTCAAGCTCGGTGTATTCTTTTTCTGTGTACTGGCTTTTGATTTTCTCTACCAGATATTCTTGATTTCTCTTATCCATATTCTTTTACCTCTTTATGTTTTTTAATTCTTTCAGACGTGCTTTGGCTTCGCCGGCAGTTTCCCCATCCTTTGCGAACAGCGCCATCACGCATTTATCGCTGATGTTAGTAAAGCCGTTCACTGTACCATTTTCAATCTTATAATAGTTCAGCACAACAGCCCTTTCTATCGTGTAATACGCGCGGTATGCTTTTTCGCCGATTACATCGACCGCATTGGCAATTTTCATCATTACTGTGTTCCTTTCTTCACGTTATGGCTGAAATATACACGCTTTATGTTTGCGAATATTTTTCAATATGTTTTAGTTTTGTTAATGCAGGTTGAAAAGTCACCGTTCTTAGGTTATAATAAGCGAGAAATCTTACTCAGGAGACCTTTATTGTTAATGAAAAGACTTGCATGGCTGGATATCGCAAAATACATATGTATAATGGCGGTAATGCTTGAACATCTGGAAAGCACAACGGACATTCTTGGCTGCTTTTTCTCACCGTTTTTTGTGCTTTGCTTTTTTGCAGTTGCCGGTTACACGCACAGAGCGGGTCAACCGTTTGGCGCGTTCGCAATAAAGAAGATAAAAACACTGTTTGTCCCTTGGCTTATTTTCAGCGTGTTCGATATCGCGGTTTCTCAGCTTGTATCGTTCAGTGCACATGAAAGCTTCATTACTGAATTGGGTTGGAACTTCTTACAGATTCGCGGGCGCGGTGATCAGATATGGTTTGTTGCCGCGTTGTTTATGGCATTTTTCCCGTTCTGGGTGTTTATAGAATGGTATTCCCGCAAGCCATCATCGCCTAAGCGCAGATTTGTGTTTATCCTTATTGCCTTGGCGCTCTTCTACGCGGATAATTATTATTCCAGTCACATGGACGGCGCACTGCTTCCTTGGGGCACTCCCGCACTCCCCTGGCATATTGAGTATCTATTCCAGGGAATGTTTTATATGACGCTTGGTTATATGTTCCGCGAGCAGTGGGAGGCGAAATTTGACAAGATTAACGGTGCTGCATTTTGCGTAGCTGTGTTCCTTGTATACTCGCTTATCATCTATGCGCCGTATTTTATCCCTGTACCGGAATTTATTTTCGGCCTGTTCGCCATTTATATCACGCCGCTGGTCGGCATCGTATTGGTGTTTGCCGTCAGCAAGATGATACCTGCAAACCGATATATGTGCTACATCGGGCAAAACACGCTGATATACTTTGCCCTGCACGGGAAGATATTTTCTTTCATTGAGGGGATGCTGAGCCGCTTCGCCGCGCCGATATATTCAACTATTCTCAGCAGCGCACTGCTATCCAACATATTCGCTGTTGTGTTCACTGTGCTGCTGTCCCTTCTGTTGATAATACCGGCATATATTATAAACCGCTTCTTCCCGTTCGTACTTGGGCGTAAAAAGAAGCCCGAATTGCGCTCCGCGTAGAAATGTTAAATATATCGAAAAAAATGCTTGAATTGTGCGAAGAGGTATGATATACTTTACAGGCTGTAAAATTGTATAAAATCGAAAGGATTGAAATAAATGTCTACGCTCACCATTATCTTCACCATTCTTCAGGTCATCTCCGGTCTTGCTGTCACCGTTATCGTGCTTATGCAGAGCGGTAAGAGCGCAGGTCTGTCCGGTTCTATCTCCGGCGGCGCTGAGACCTTCTTCTCCAAGGGCAAGGCAAAGACTCTCGATGCCAAGCTTGCAAAGATGACCAAATGGTTTGCACTTGCGTTTGTTGTTCTTACGCTGGTACTCAACCTGATCTAAGCTTAATCAAAAACCCCGCTGATTCTTTGAAATCAGCGGGGTTTTTACTATATATAGCTTCATACGCTTTGACGCGCTGCCGACTACGGCAGCGCGTCAATTTTAATCTATTACACTATTTTCTCGCTCAGCTTTTCGCCGCCGATGATGTGGAAATGCAGGTGCATCACAGTCTGTCCGCCATCAGCGCCGCAGTTATTTATAACGCGGTAGCCGGTGGTCAGCCCCTCGGCCTTTGCAATTTTCGCTATGCTCTCAAAAACATGAGCAACAATTACGGAGTTAGACTCGTTGATATCGTCCGCACAGGCGATATGCGTCTTGGGTACAACGAGGATATGCACTGGTGCCTGCGGGTTAATGTCCCTGAAAGCAAAGACATTTTCATCCTCGTAGACTTTGTTGGAGGGGATCTCCCCTGCTATGATTTTGCAGAAAAGGCAGTCATTCATAATAATTTCTCCTTTTTATTATTCATCCTTGGCATTTGCGAATACAAAATCATCAACTGCGGCCAATGCATCATCAAGCTTGAGAACATTTTTGCAGCCGCCCATTGCTGAATCAGGCTTGCCGCCGCCGGAACCCTCACAAATCTTCGTGATTGTCTTTATCAGGTCACCGGCGCGGACACCTCTTGCAACAGCGTTCTTGCCGCAAATTGCAAGCATGGTCGCCTTACCCTCTGCTGTGGCCGCGAGAACCGCAACTATGTTGGGGTAACGGTCTTTAAGCTGGTCGCCCATCTTGCGGATATCAGCGGCATTTACAGGGCCGTTCGTGATGGTGATGACCTTCAAGCCCTTGATATCCTTTGCGCCGTACAACATTCTCTCAACTTGACCGGACATAAGCTGCTCTTTCAGCTTGTCAATATTCTGCTTGAGGTCGTGTATCTCTGTCAGATTGCTTTCAACCCTGGACATGATATCAACAGGTCTGCTTTTCAGTTTCTCAGCAACTTTTGAAAGTGTGCTGGACATTGAGACAAATCTATTTATAACCTCGCGGCCGGTTATCGCCTCAATGCGGCGCACGCCGGATGCAACAGAACCCTCGGACATAACAGCAAACATACCGACCTTTGCGGTGTTATCAAGGTGTGTGCCGCCGCAGAACTCCATGGAGAAGTCGCCCATTGTGACTACTCTGACAGTATCACCGTACTTTTCGCCAAACAGGGCAGTTGCGCCGAGGTCTTTCGCCTCGTCATACGCCATCTCTTTAGTGTTGATATCTGCGCCGGACAGCACCATATCAGCCATAAGCGCGTTGACCTTGTTCAGCTCTTCAGTTGTCAGTGCGGAGAAATGGGTAAAGTCAAAGCGCAGTCTATCCGGCTCAACGAGAGAGCCTGCCTGATGCACATGGTCACCGAGAACGGTTCTCAGGGCGCTTTGCAGCATATGCGTTGCACTGTGTGCGCGGGAAATGGCCTTGCGGCGCTCTTTATCAAAGGTAACCGTCAGCTCATCACCCAGCTTTATCTCGCCGGAGAGAAGCTTACCGGAATGCATAAACTTACCGCCCTTGTTCTTGACAACGTTGTTGACTACAAATTCAACACCGTCTGCGCTCATAACGCCGTTATCGGCCACCTGACCGCCCATTTCCGCATACATAACCGTGCGGTCAAGGACAACAGTTGCCTCAGCACCCGCGACTATCGCATCACGCAGTTCACCGTCAGCCACTATTGCAACAACCTTTGCTGTGCACTCATCGTTATCATAGCCGATGAACTCCGTCTCGGGTACATCCTTACCAAACTCCTGACCTGCCCAGCCAAGGTCACCAAGCGCCTCACGCGCCTTGCGCGCGCGGACACGCTGCTCCTCCATCAGTGCGCGGAAACCGTCCTCATCAACGGTCATTCCGTCATCCTCGCACATTTCGATCGTCAGGTCTATCGGGAAGCCGTAGGTATCATACAGCTTGAACGCGTCAGCGCCGGAGAATACACTCTCCCCTTTTTTCTTATGCTCTGCCAGAAGATCCGCGAAAATCTTCATGCCGGCGTCAATCGTCTTGGCAAAGTTCTCTTCCTCAGTCTTTACGACCTTGGTGATGTAGCTCTGTTTCTCGCGAAGCTCGGGGTACTGGCACTCGTTTTCGTGGATAACAGTGTCGATAACCTTATAGAGGAACGGTTCATTCACGCCAAGGAGCTTACCATGACGTGCAGCACGTCTGAGCAGGCGGCGCAGGACGTAGCCGCGCCCCTCATTGGAGGGCAGAACGCCATCGCATATCATGAAAGTCGAAGATCTGATATGGTCGGTGATAACACGCAGAGAAACGTCCATCTTGTGGCTCTTACCGTAATATGCGCCGGTGAGCTCGCTGACCTTGTGCGTGATGTTCATCACGGTGTCAACATCAAAGAGGGAGTCAACGCCCTGACACACAACTGCAAGACGCTCCAACCCCATACCGGTGTCAATATTCTTCTGCTTGAGCTCGGTGTAATGGTTCTCACCGTCATTATCAAACTGTGAGAAAACATTGTTCCAGACTTCCATATATCTGTCGCAATCACAGCCAACGGTGCAATCAGGCTTGCCGCAGCCGTACTTTTCGCCGCGGTCAAAATATATCTCTGAGCAGGGGCCGCAGGGACCTGCGCCATGCTCCCAGAAGTTGTCTTCCTTACCAAAACGGAAAATACGCTCAGCCGGAATACCGATCTCTTTATTCCAAATCTCAAAAGCCTCATCGTCCTCAACGTATATAGAGGGGTACAGCCTGTCCGGATCTATGCCGACCCAATCGGGAGATGTGAGGAATTCCCAGCTCCACGCAATCGCTTCATGCTTGAAATAATCACCGAAAGAGAAGTTGCCAAGCATCTCAAAATATGTGCCGTGGCGCGCGGTCTTGCCAATGTTTTCAATATCACCGGTGCGGATGCACTTCTGGCAGGTGCAGACGCGGTGACGCGGCGGCTCCTGCTCGCCTTTAAAATAGGGCTTCATCGGTGCCATACCGGAGTTTATAAGCAGCAAGCTGGCATCATTCTGCGGGATCAGTGAAAAGCTGGGCAGTCTGAGATGACCCTTTGTCTCAAAAAAGCTGAGAAACATTTCTCTAAGCTGGTTTACACCGTACTTTTCCATTTTATTTGTCCTCCAAATTGTTATCTCTTTTTAATCTCTCCGAAAAAGAAAGTGTGTCGCTGTTATTAGGGTTAAAAAGCTCCATTTTGCCGCACTGCGGGCATATATAAAGCTGTGCGGATAAAGAGCCGGACAGTAGATTATCCAAGTCACCAAACAAAAAGCTGTGGCGGCCAAGCTGCAGCTCAATTTCTCCGCCATCCTGCATAGGAACATTACATCTAAGGCACTTCATATCTTTATCTCCTCTTTCTCACAATTGAATAAGGTGGGGCATAGCAGGGCAGGTGCATATGTATCTCCATCATCGCATGGCGCGTATCCAATATTGCCTCGTCATTGGCATCAAGCATATGCTCAACAGTAAAGCTTTGCGGCACGCCTTGCGGTGACAGCAGCTCCAATTCGTCCCCAAGGGAGAACTTGTTGCGCTGTGTAAGGACTGCATTGCCGTCACTATCACACTTTTCCACAACTGCGACAACGTCCGCCCCTGTGTAATAACTGGCCTCGGCATAATGCTGCCCAGGCTCACCGAAATAAAAGCCCGTGGTGTATGGGCGATGGCTGACCATATCCGTCTCACTCACCCACAGCTTATCCGGCGGCCGTCCCTCGATTGCCGCGTCCAAGGCGTGGCGATAGGCATTCGTGACGACTGCGGCGTAGTAAGCAGACTTCATACGCCCCTCTATCTTAAAGCTTGATACGCCGGCATCTATAAGCTCACGCAGATGCTCAATCATGCACATATCGCGCGAATTGAGGATAAACGTTCCGCCGTCCTCTGTTATCTCAAAATACTCATTAGGCCGCTTTTCCTCAACCAGATGATATTTCCATCGGCACGGCTGGGCGCATTGGCCGCGGTTCGCATCGCGCCCCGTGAGATAGTTGGACAGCAAACAGCGCCCTGAAAACGAAACACACATAGCGCCGTGTACAAACGTCTCTATGCGCAGATCCACCGGCGTGCTCGCCCGGAGCTTTTTTATATCTTCCAGCGGTGTTTCGCGCGCAAGCACAACAGTGTCAGCCCCCAGAGAATAAAGGGCATTTGCCGTGGCACTGTTCAAAACGCCAAGCTGCGTGCTGACGTGCTTTTTCACGTTGGGCGCATATTTCTTGGCAAGCTCCAACACACCAAGATCCGCAATGATGAGGGCATCCACACCCGTTTCCTGTAGAAACGGCAGATACGCTTTCAGCTCATCCAGCTCACCCTCACGCGGGAGGGTGTTGCAGGTGACATATACCTGCACTCCCCTCTCATGCGCAAGCTGCACAGCACGCACAAGCTCATCATCGGAAAAATTTGTCGCCGCGGCTCTCATTCCAAAGCGCCGCCCTGCAAGATAGACAGCATCAGCACCATAGTTGATGCACATCATCAAGCGTTCAAGATCTCCTGCCGGAGAAAGAAGTTCAAATTGTTTATTCATAGTTCTGTGTTGCAACAAACGCGTCGAACTCGCCGGAATTGGTGAAGAATCTGTGCTGTCCGGTCGCGGTATCGAGTGCGTAATAGTAATATCCGGTCGTTTCCGGCGCAAGAACCGCCTGAATGGAGGCAAGGCCGGGGTTTGCAATAGGCGTCGGCGGAAGGCCGACATTTAGTCTGGTGTTATAAGGGCTTTCCTCCGCAAGCATCTCGCCGGTCGGTGACCCCTCATGATCCTGATGCGTGTAGAGAATAGATGCATCAATACCAAGCGGCATAGAAATTGCCAAACGATTATAGATGACAGATGCGATAAAGCCGCGCTCGTTATCATTGGCCGCCTCGCGCTCAATAAGCGAGGCCATATTCACAACCGTGCGGATATCCAGCCCCATTACATTCATCTGCGCGATCATCTCGTCCGAGATCTTGTAGTGGAAGTTTTCCAGCAGCTTGTTTATTGCGCTGGATGCCTGCATACCTACATAAAATTCATAGGTATCCGGGAACAGGAAACCTTCCAGCCGTGTGGCATCTCCCTCCGGAATATTTGCGAGGAACTCATAATTATAGCTGTAATTGGCGGCGGCATCCATCAGATCCTCGTAAGAGCATACCTTGTTTTCTTCAAGGCGCTTGAATATCTGGTGCATGGTGAAGCCCTCAGGAATGGTGACGCTGACCGTGACTGTCGCGCCGGAACCAACCTGCATATTTTTTATCAGCGCGCGATAGTCAAAGGAGGATGACAGCTCATATTCACCCGGATCAACCTTTGTGTCTGCATGAGAGATTTTGCAGAAGAACTCAAACAGCCATTTATACTCAACAAGTCCGGCAGCTTTCAACTCGTCCGCAACATAGCTGATATCAGCAGAGGTGACGCGCTTCGTGCCGGTTTTCACACCTGATTCATCATAGGTGTCCACCGTTTCAGAATCGAAAATGTTCATCGGCAGGGACACGACAGCAGTGAAGCTATCTTTATTCAGCGCAAGTGCATCACTGACAGCCATCCATGCAAGACACGCCAGCACAACGCTGATGCACACGATGAACACAAAATACATTACACCACCCAAGCAGCCCGAGCGATACTCGTGACTTTGACGCACAGGGTGATAATCGCGCTCAGACTGTTCATCACCTGTGTAATTGGAATGGGCGTTCCCTGAATCATCTATAAGAAGCTTGTCCACGGCCTTTATCGGTCTGGATGCCGCGCGGTCGCTTTTATTTTTACCTGTAGCGGCCTCGTTTTCAGGCATCACGCGTGAACGAGACTTTTCATTCATTTTATTAAATTCGTCAGTCATTTTTACCTCCTGACTCAGCCAAAAGCACGCTTTGAAAAAAGCTTAGCTTATTTGCAAGCGGTGTCATCTCCGAAACGCACTGCATATTATAGCACGAGCGGATAAAGCTCATATAAATACTTAGGGTTAAATACTATTGTCCGCCGCCGCGCCGTGCGGGCAGAAAACGATTATCTTTTAGCGCGGAGAAAGGAAATTAACTATGTGCGGATGGGGCAACAATAGCTGT
>CAZBVU010000044.1:0-12433 GCA_964495355.1 uncultured Oscillospiraceae bacterium | reverse complement strand
TATGCAATACCCCCTGCTTCCGCCTAACGTAAGCATGGGGTTCTTTGACAGACTGGAAACTCCGTATGGCCTTGGCCATACGGAGTTTTTCTGATTTGCGGGGGAGAGCGTGTTGCCCACCCCTTGCCTCCCTCTGATGAGGGAGGTGGCAAAATCCACGATTTTGCCGGAGGGAGAGACTTTTTGCCGGAGATAAGTTCTGGTATTGGCGTGAATATTAAACTTTTTTCCCCATCCACATTTCACCACGCCACTCACGTACTATATTTTACTTGACATACATCATATCAACGTGTATACTCGACTGTACTAAGCCACGCAATACAGTGGACAAAAAATTTCTTTAGAATTTCTGCAAAAGTCGAGAACTTTTTTCCATTGTGTTCGTCTATTATTCAGGCAGAGATAAAACCCAATTTAATTACAAATAATTAAGTCAGAAGCAATCACACGATATACAATAATTTCTGCTTTGCTGTGCTGACTTTTTCAAGGAGGGTAATATGAAAAATAACATCAAGAAGCTTGCCGCACTTGTGCTTGCACTTGCTATGGTGCTTTCGCTTTGCGCCTGTGGTGACAGCGGCAGCAGCGGCAATACTGCCGCAAAGGAGGAGACCCCTGAATACGTCTATCACACTGATTTTCAGGATCTGCTCACCGATTATGATCACTATTTGAACCCGCGCGTGTACAATGCGAACGGTTTTTATGCCACCAGCTATGAGAAGGTCGGCGAGCGTGAGCCTTACGAGGGCGAGGTTGCCGAGTATGAAGGCCAGTTTGATGTCTATTCCACGGTGCTGTACTTTGTCGATTTCTCCGGCGCAGTCAGCAAGCTGACAAGCTATGCACCGATTGACGTTGATACTTTGATGACTGACGGTACGTTTGGTGATGAACCGATAGACCTCGCCAGTGTGCGTGATCTGTACAGCGGTTCGGATATCTACGGCATCACATCCACCGAGGATGGCAAGCTGATTATCATTGAAAGCGCGTATCTATCCTACAATACTGCCCCTGAAAATTTGGAGAAGTACAGCGATGAATACTATAACTACTCCCAGTATAATAGCGCGTACTTCATCCGCTCAATAGACCAGAACGGCAACATCCTCACCAGTGCGAAGATAGAGCTCCCCGAGGAGCAGTACGTCAATGCGTACAATATGTGCGTTACCGATGATGGCAACGTTGTATGCGGCAATGATGGCGGCGCAATGATTATCGGTCTGGACGGCAGCATTGTCAGCACCATCACCTCTGAAGAGGGCTTGTATGTTGACACCGTGGTGAAGCTGGAGGATGGCCGCATCTGTGGTGCAGTCTTTGGTGGCGAGGGGATGGAGCTGCGCGTTATTGACACGGCCAACGCCACATTTGGCGAAACCCTGCCCCTGCCATCTGAGTGCTATAACCCCATGAGCCCCATGACCGGCAACGGTGAGTATGACCTCTACTACACCAGCGGCTCATATTTCTACGGCATAAAGTACAGCGAGGATGAGCAGACGTGCGAAAACGTCAAGCTTTTCAACTGGATCAACTGCGATGTTGACAGTAATGACATCAGCTCTGTCCTTGTGCGCGAGGATGAAAGTGTTGTTGTAGTTATAAACGAGTATGACAGCAGTGACGAGAACTATGATATCACCCTTGCCACGATCAGCCTCGTTCCTTACGATTCTGTGCCGCATAAGCAGGAGATCACCCTTGCCGCACAGTACATTCAGTGGGAGATGCGCAGCAAGGTCGTTAAATTCAACCGCCAGAATGACCAGTACCGTATTGTTGTCAAGGATTATTCCGAGTTTAACACCGAGGATGACTACTCCGCCGGCCTTACCAAGCTCACCACCGAGCTGCTGGCGGGCAACGTCCCCGATATAATAGACCTTTCCGGCCTGCCGTATGAGCAGCTTGCCGCAAAGGGACTGCTTGCAGACCTCTACGAGCTTATTGACGCGGACAGCGAGCTCAACCGTGATGATTTCTTCCCCAACGTGCTGAAAGCGCTGGAAGTTGACGGTGGCCTTTACTCCACGGTCTCCGGCTTCTCTCTGGCAACGGTTATCGGCGCGGCCTCCGTCGTGGGCGATGAACCCGGCTGGACGTATGATGAGTTCAATGCGGCGCTTGCAACAATGCGCGAGTATAATCCCGAGTGCGAACCCTTTGACATTTACACCACCCGTGCGGACATCCTGCAAACCTGCCTTGCCCTCGACATGAACAACTACGTCAACTGGGCAACAGGCGAGGTCAATTTCGATAACGATTCCTTCATCGGTCTGCTCAACTTCGCGGCGAACTTCCCCGAGACCTTCGACTACGATAACTATGAGTACAGCGAGGAGGATATAACCGAAAACCGCATTGCATCCGGACGGCAGATGCTGGTGCAGAACTCTATATACTCTGTTGAAAGCGTGATGTATAACGACACCTATTTCGGCGGTGAGTCTGTATTTGTCGGCTTCCCGACGCTTGACGGCACCAGCGGCAATCTTCTGGGCGTGTACGGCGGCTATGCCATCTCCGCAAAGAGCGCGAATAAAGAAGCAGCATGGAACTTCCTGCGTGAGTTCTTCACCGAGGACTATCAGTCCGATGAGAGCAACGTATACAACATTCCCTGCAATATCAACGCGTATAACAAGAGAATTGAGTATTATATGACCCCCAAATATGAAAAGGACGCTGACGGCAACTATAAGCTTGACGCTGACGGCAACAAGATCCCCGTTCCCATGATGAGCTACGGCACTGAAAACGGCGTGATTGATTTCTACGCGCTCACACAGGAACAGGCGGATAAGCTCTATCAGGCTATCACCTCTACCACGGCACTTCGCCAATACGAATCTGACAGTATTTTCGACATCGTAATGGAGCAGGCACAGGCATTCTTTGCCGGTCAGAAGAGCGCCGAGGACGTGGCCAAGCTTGTGCAGAGCAAGGCAAACATCTACGTCAACGAGCAGCGCTGATAACTGCGCCTGTATGCAATGAGA
Organism: uncultured Oscillospiraceae bacterium; assembly: GCA_964495355.1. GTDB lineage: Bacteria > Bacillota > Clostridia > Oscillospirales > Oscillospiraceae > Limivicinus. Next base: position 9,416 of record CAZBVU010000044.1, on the reverse strand, counting down.
GTGCGCATCATCCTGCGCACTCTCGCACTATTTAATAAGAATTTAATCCTTAGCTGTATTGAAATATTGCGCAGTGTGTTGTACAATATATCGTGAAGCATTACCCAATTGAAACAATATTTGGTGTGTAACCTTTGGAATCGACTGCAATGAATAGTCATAAAATACAACTGAATGAAAAGAGAAAGGACTTTCTTCAAAGTCTCTGTTTTCTCTCGCCGAGTCTGCTGGGCGTGGGCGTGTTTTTCATTGTGCCCTTCGGCGTGGTGGTGTACTATTCCGTGATAGACGGCGTAGGGTCGAGGAACTTTGTGTTTCTGGATAACTTTATCAAGCTTTTTGATAATTCGGCGTTCCTCCTCGCGGCAAAAAATACGCTTACATTCTCCGCGTGGGCGGTGCCGCTTGCGGTGGTGCTGTCGATGGCGCTTGCGTTGATGTTGGAGGCGCGAATACCGCTGAAAAGCCAGTTCAGAACCTTTTTCCTCAGCCCGATGATGGTGCCGGTCGCGTCGGTGGTGCTCATTTGGCAGGTGCTTTTCAACTATAACGGCACTATAAACGAGTTTTTGCTGCTTTTCGGTGCGGATAAAATCGACTGGCTGCAATCACAGCACAGTCAGGCCGTGGTCATCATCCTCTTTTTGTGGAAGAACCTTGGCTACTTCATGATACTTTTCATGGCCGCCCTTGCCAACATCCCTAAGGAGCTTTTGGAGGTGGCGGACGTTGAGGGCGCGAGTGAGTGGTATAAATTCTACGCCATCAAGCTGCGCTATCTCTCTCCCACGGTGCTGTTTGTCACGATACTCTCGCTTATCAACTCGTTCAAGGTGTTCCGCGAGGTGTATCTGCTCACGGGCGATTACCCGTATGAAACGCTGTATATGCTGCAGCATTTCATGAATAACACCTTCAAGTCCCTCGACTATCAAAAGCTGTCCGCCGCGGCCGTGGTCATGGCGCTTGTGATGGTGGTGCTTATCGCGCTGCTGTTCAAGGCGGAGGACTGGTTTGGAAAGGACGTGGAGGGATGAAGAAAAAACGCTATTTTTCCCGCGGTGTGATGTTCGTGCTGTGCCTTGTGTTCGCGGTGCTGTTCCTTTTGCCAACGGTGCTCACCATCACAAACTCCTTCATGTCGGAATCGGAGATCCGCTCAAACTACGGCATGATATTCTCCACCACTACCGGCGGCTATGTGTCCAAGACGGTCAATTTAAAGTTCATTCCTGACGAGGTCACATTTTCCCAGTATATCACCGGCCTTATCAAATCGCCGGAGTATCTGTTGAAGTTCTGGAACAGCATTATTCTCGTTGTTCCCATCGTTATTTTGCAGGTCGGCATCGCCTCTGTCGCGGCGTACTCGTTCACGCGCTGGCGCGGCAGGATAAGAAGCGGCATATTCTTCTTCTATGTCATTCTCATGCTGATGCCGTATCAGGTCACACTCGTGCCGAACTACCTCGTCAGCGATTGGCTGGGCATACTCAACACCCGCTGGTCGATAATTCTGCCCGGCGTGTTCGCGCCGTTCTCAGTGTTTTTGCTGACAAAGTTCATGCGGCGCATACCGTATTCGCTCATCGAGGCGGCAAAGGTTGACGGCGCGGGCGAGTGGGAGATATTCACGAAGATCTGCCTGCCGCAATGCCGCTCGGCGCTGTATTCCATCGCCATCCTGGTTTTCATTGACTATTGGAATATGGTCGAGCAGCCGCTCATCCTCCTTGACGAGGCGGACAAGCAGCCGCTGTCCGTGTTTTTGTCGTCTATAAACTCCGGTGAGATCGGCCTTGCATTTGCAATGGCCACTGTATATATGATCCCAACGCTGCTGCTGTTCCTGCATGGTGAGGAGTACCTTGTTGAGGGTATCGCCAATTCCGGCAGTGTCAAGGGTTAACTATGAGGTATTGATATGGAAACGAAACCTAAAAACAGAGCATGGGTAAAAGATGCGGCGATAGTATTTTTGATCGTGCTGTTGCTGCTGACGTTCTTCTCCAACACCATCATGAACCATTCCCTGCTGGAGGTTGCCACCACCATGGTCTCCAGCGGGTCAATAACCGCCAAGGTGCGCGGTACAGGCACTGTCACGGCCAACGGCAGCCATAAGGTCAAGGCCAGCTCCAGCTTCTCCATCGGCAAGGTCATGGTGAAGTCCGGACAGGAGGTCAACGCGGGGGACGTGCTGTTCGTCCTCGGCGCGGCTGACAGCACGGAGCTGGAGGAAGCCATGAACACGCTTGAGGATCTGCAGGTGCAGTACGCACAGGCGGCGCTCAGCGTGCCGCTGGCAGATGCGTTCGTCAGTGAGAAGAACGCCGTGGAGCAGGCTGAACGCACGCGAAACAAGGCAAAACAGGCGTGGGAGGATGCCAAAGCGGAGTATACCCAGGCCGGTTCATCCGAAAAGGTTCAAAAGCTTTTGGATGAAAAGCAGACTGTAGAAGAGAATATCTACATTGCAAACCAGCAGCTTACCGCGCAGCAGCTTGTGCTGTCTGCCGTGAATGGTGAAGTTGTTGCCGCGCAGAATGAGTATAACAGGCTCTACGCCCAGTGGAAGAGCGAGGTTGCAATCACGCCCGCGCCCGAGCCGACTGAAAGCGTGGTAGCCAAGCCGACAGAGACACCGACCGGTGGCGAGGGCGAAAAGGGCACTATCCCTGCCGACCCCACGCCCGCGAGTGAGCCTGTCGCGACGGATAATCCGCTGCTTGCAGCGGCGGAAAATGTGCTTTGCCGCCCGTTTGCGCGCGTTGGCGCATTGACCACGATGATCACGCTTCCCGCAGAGCTGAACGATGCCCCGCAGGAGGTCAAGGACGCGTATGTGGCGTGGCAGACCCTTGTTAATAAAGAGAACGAGAAAAAGACAGAGAAAGTCCCCGCCCTCATGGGCGTGGACGGTACTGTTCTGCAAAAGGAGGATAACCGCCTCAGCTATATCACCTCGTTGCAGTACACCGTCAATACTCTGACCGCCAAGCAGAAAGCGATTGAGGCGCAGCTTAAAACCTACGGCCTTGATTCCACCGGTGTTGACGCCCTGTGGGAGGATTACCTGCAAGCGGAGGCAGACTATAACGCCAAGGTTGACGCGCTCTACCGCGCGGCGGCACAGCAGGATCGCTCAATCGCGTCCGCATCGACTGGCCTTACCGCTATATCCAACCAGATAAAGCGCCAGCAGGAGAAGATTAAAAAGCTCTCCGGTGAGGGCGATTCCAACACCATCACCGCCAATGTCGGCGGCACTATAACCGAGGTCAACGTCTCGGCGGGGGACAGCGTTATAAAGGACGATATCCTCGCCGTGATAGAGGTTGCGGATCAGGGCTATACCGTCAGCTTCTCCGTCACGAATGATCAGGCGAAGCGCCTGCGTGTCGGTGACAGCGCCACAATCAGCAACTACTACTGGGGCAATAAGGTCGTGGCCACGCTCGCCAGCATACAGACAGATAAGAAAAACCCGACCAGCAACAAGCTGCTCACCTTCGATTTGGAGGGGGACGTTACCTCCGGTTCGGAGCTGACGATCTCAGTCGGCCAGAAGAGCGCAAGCTATGACATTATAATCCCCAATTCCGCCATCCGCACTGACTCTAACGGCAGCTTTGTCCTTGCAGTCATGGCAAAGAACTCGCCCCTTGGCAACAGATATATCGCAAAGCGCGTTGCCATTGAGGTCATTGCCGCGGATGACACCAATTCAGCCGTCACGTCTGAGCTGAATAACGGCGATTACGTCATCACGACTTCCTCTGCACCCATTGCAAACGGCGATATGGTGCGCCTTGCAAATGAGGAAAACTGACAGTTTATAATACCGATTTGGTCATAGGGGCGGATTATGCGTTCGCCCTTTGACCTGTTAATGGATGATTGTGCACATGAAGAAGTTTTTTCACGCCATAGGCAGAAAAAAATTAATAATCATATCGCTGCTGCTGGTTTTGGCGCTTGCGGGCGGGGCGTGCTTTGTCGGCGTTCACTCACTCTCGTGCCTTTTGCCCAGTCAGCTTGCGGCGGAGCGTTGGCAGGGGGACAGTGAGCAGAGCTATACCCAGATAAGCTGCTTTATCCCCGTGGATGAGTCGGTCACGCTCAGTTCAATCGCCACATTCCGCGAAGCGGCGGCGACCAAGCTGCACGAGGCGGCGGTTGACATTGCATCCGATGAAATTCTCATGACCGATGCGTGGAGCTGCTCTTATAAGGTCAGCGTGTCCAGCGCCCTCGGTAAGGGTGATGTCTATGCCACGGCAGTGGGGGGCGAGTTTTTCACCTTCCATCCCATCCGGCTCATCAGCGGCAACTATATCACCTCGTCCGACCTCATGCAGGATAGAGTGTTGCTGGACGAGGATACCGCGTGGCTGCTATTCGGCGGCACGGATATACAGGGACTCAGCATGAAGATTAACGGTGTGCCGTTCATCGTGGCCGGTGTCATTGAGCGGGAGGACGATTACGCCACACAGAAAGCGTATACTGACGGCATGGGCATATTCATCTCCTATGACGCCTATGGTCTGCTGTCCGCGTCTGCCGCCGCAACAGCCGCGGCAGATACATCCAATACAGGCACTGCCGCAGTGTCCGGCGGTGAAGCGGGTATCCAGTGCTATGAGTTTGTCATGGCAGACCCTGTAAAGAATTTTGCCCTCAGCCTTGCAAAAGAAAATTTCCCGATCGGCAGGGGAGAGATAGTGGATAATACTTCCCGCTTCAAGTTCTCCACTCTTTGGGCGCTGCTGAAAGGCTTCGACACGCGCTCTATGCAGACGCGCGGCATCATCTATCCCTATTGGGAGAATGCGGCGCGCGGCGTTGAGGATCGCGCGGCGCTCCTGATGCTGCTGGGAATAGTGCTGCTTATCGTCCCCGCAGTTGCGCTGATTGTGTGCATCGTTCGCTATGCCGTTGTCGGCAAGCAGAAGCTTGAAGAAGATGTCCTCCCGCGCTGGAAGGATGGCGCGGAGGAGGTTGTCCGCGTACGCGCCCGCCGCCGCTGGGAAAAGAAGCATAACTATACCGGCGAGCATGAGAAGTGAGCAGTGACCAGAGGTGCGCGTGCTACCGCCCACCCCAGCCTCCCTCTGACGAGGGAGGTGGCAAAATCCGTGATTTTGCCGGAGGGAGAGAAAGCTTAAAGTCATCTACGCCGCAATAACCATATTTCCTTAGCACTGTTGTATGGCTTAAAAATAGAAAACCCCGCATACCATACTTGACAAAAGCACAGAGCGGGCAGTATAATAAAAATGCAAAGAGCACTGCGACAAGCGGTTAGCTCATGCAAATGAAAAGTCTATAGCCGAAGCTATGAAACCGTCACTTGGCCGAGTGGCGGTTTTGCTTTACGGTTATCGTAATCGTGTATGTAAACACATGAAACGTAATCGTAATGGGCATACGCTCCACCCCCTTTGCGGTGGTGTAGCTAACCGCCTGCCGTTGTGCAGTGCTCTAAGGGTACTGTGTACCAATTACAGGATATCATACAGTATGACATTATGCAAGGAAAAACATGAAATGTTTTCCTTGCTTTTTCCTTTTAAATAAACATTTTGCACCGCCTCATGCCTCCCCTTGCCCTAAGGACTAGCCTCCCCTTGGTGCACAAGGGGCGGACAGCCCGCATAGCGGGCAGGAGGGGATCAGAACTGAAATAATTGCCCATGGCAAAAGTCTTACTTCACATCCCCTCAGTCTTGCATCCGCAAGACAGCTCCCCTTGGTCTGCAAGGGGAGCCAGCAATCTCTCCCTCAGTCAGCCTTACGGCTGCCAGCTCCCTCGTCAGAGGGAGCTAAGTTGGAACCACTACCGCCCATCCCCAGCCTCCCTCTGACGAGGGAGGTGGCAAAATCTGCGATTTTGCCGGAGGGAGAGACCATACCGCCCGCAAAAAAGTTGGAGCTGTAGCAATTTCTCGCTACAGCTCCATTATTATTGTCAATATGTCTCGCTATACAGGTTATTCACCTTTTGGCGATTTTTTTTCGTTCGCGGCGATGCCGCTCACGGCTTATGCGTTCTCGTCGCCGGTAACCGCGGTGTCAGCCGCGCCGGCAGTGTTCTCGGTGTCAGCCGCGGCGTTGCCGTTTTCGTTGCCAGCCTGCGCTGCATCAGCCGAAGCGTCAGCGTTCTGCGGCGCAGTATTATTATCTGTTTCCTGTTCTAGAAATTCGTTATTAACAGAAATGCCGTTATTTACATTCACTGTCACGGTTTTAGCTTCATCAATGGGTGTGCCGGCAGAGCCAGAGTCAATACTAATGCTCTCTTCCGGTATATAATCGGTCGATACTTTGTTTGTGGATTTATTATATTCTTCGTCTGACGGCAGATCAGTAGGTTTTTCAGGATCAAATGTTGGCGTGACATCGTTATACTTGATAGTCTTTATTACATTTGAGCTATCGGGAGTGGTTGAAATGTAAATCACGGTGTTGTTCAGCGTGTTGCTACTTTCTTCATTTTCTTCTGCCGTGGGTTGGGTATTTGTATCATTTTTGGAAAGTATTACCGCCATTTGCTCCTTATTATCTTTGCTATCATTTAATTTTGTGTAGGATATGCCGTCAGTGCTGTAATAATAGTCGGTTTCGTCATCTTCTGCCTTGACAAGATAGATAACGCTTTCATTGACGGCCTTGCCAAAGCTGGTTAAATCATAGTCGACATCTTGTTCAGTATTATCCCATTTATCGGTTGTCATTATTTTATATGTGCCATAGAGGTCACCCTGCAGAGAGGGATTAGGCTCATTTACACCATAAGTTATATAGAGCGTTGTTACTTCGGGGCGCTCCTCAGGTACTGTTACCGTTGGGCTTCCAGTACTAGGTGTTTTCTTTGTGCCGGCATCAACATTCAGTTTTGTTACGATGGATGATTCGTCCGGCTCAGAGGGTGCGGGTGCCTCAACAGGGGGCATGGAAAAACCGCCTATCTCCACCTGCAGCACGGTGACACCGGCGTTGCCAAGGGTGAACTTATCACCAACGGAGACTGCAATCTGCACCTCAGCGGTAAGTGCGGCGACCTTGGCCGTCAGCGCGGCAACCTCGTCCTCCGTCAGACCATCAGCCTTGACAAGGATAAGCCCGTCTTTAATATAAAGCTGATCCAACGTCAGCCCCAGCTCAGCCAGCTTATCCGCGCTTTCGCGCAGAAGCTTTGCCGCCGCGAGATCAACCAAGCGAACATACACGTACCCGTCAGCGGAATAAAGCTCAATATCAATACCGTCAATGGTGATATTCTCCGCCGCGAGACCATGCATAGGGACAGCAATGGCATCCGGGAGATTGTATCCGTACCTAACTGTCTCCGTAGGCAGAGCACCATCCGCATATGCGGCCACGCTGAACGACATTATCATCGTAAGCGCAAGAACGAGTGTGATTATGGCCTTGAATGAGCGTTTCATATAACCATCCTCCTTAATTAAACAAAGTTTATCTTTTTACCCCGCGCCGATTTTGGTACAGGTGGTAAACATAATATACACCATATTTGTCAAATATGCAAGAGAAAATTTGGTATGCGTTACGAAAAATTAACGCCTAGTCACCCATGCATATGCCAATGTCGCGCGCGACCTGAATGATGGGGTGGTCAACGGGCAGGAACTTGGTTTTGCTGGCGGCATCGTCCAGCGGGATGGAGCAGATGTTGCCGTCCTGTATTGCGACCATGCGGCCGTACTGCTTGTTGACGATAAGCTCCGCCGCGGCAGTGCCGAACTGCGTGGCAAGAACCCTGTCATACGGGCAGGGAGGGCCGCCCCTCTGATAGTGGCCGGGCACGGTTACGCGCGTTTCCTGTCCGGTGAGGGCTTCCAGCTCCGCGGCGAGGGCGTAGGACACGGTGGGGTAGAGGCTGCTCTCCTTTTTGCGGCGGCTGGCCTCCTCGTCAAGGCGCGTGTCGTCAATGCTGACTGCGCCCTCCGCGCAGGCGATGATGGAGAAGGTGCGGCCGGCCTTGTTGCGGCGGTCGATAAGCTCGGCTATGCGGTTGATGTCATAGGGAATCTCGGGGATGAGGATAACGTCCGCGCCGCTGGCGATACCGGCGTGCAGCGTCAGCCATCCGGCGTCACGCCCCATAAGCTCCACCACGAAAATGCGCCCGTGGGATGAGGCGGTGGAGTGGATATAGTCGATAACGTTGGTGGCAATGTCCACCGCGCTTTGGAAGCCGAATGTAGTGTCAGTGCCGAAAATATCGTTGTCAATGGTCTTGGGCAGGGTGACCACGTTCATACCCGCGTCAGAGATGAGCTTGGCGCTTTTCTGCGTGCCGTTGCCGCCCATGATAACCAGACAGTCCAGATTGAGGCGGTTGTATGTGTCGCGCATGGCGGGGATCATGCTCTCGCCGTTTTCGTCTAGGATATCTTTGCCGGGGATGTACTTCTGGCGGGATGTGCCAAGGATAGTGCCGCCCTCCGTGAGTATGCCGGAGAAATCCTTCGGCTCCATGAATTTATAGTCACCGTCCGCAAAGCCGCGATAGCCCGCGTACATACCGAATATCTCAACATTGTTGCCCAGCTTTTCAAACAGGGCCTTGCCCACGCCGCGTATAGCCGCGTTGAGACCCTGACAGTCGCCGCCGCTGGTGACAATGGCGACACGCGTCATTCTTTTCATGTGTTTTACCTCCAAATGACCAAACGGGTCATCTTATTATCGTATATTTTGCTAAAAAAAGCAATTGACAATTCCCACAGATTATGCAGGAATAACATCCCCGCAAGGCATCCATTTTTGGGCTGTATGATGATGGGCGCGATAGAGGGGGGTGGAGAGGGGAGAGTCATGCCGTCTCATGCCTCCCTCTGACGCGAAATTGTTGCCACACCCCAGCCTCCCTCTGACGAGGGAGGTGGCAAAATCCGTGATTTTGCCGGAGGGAGAGAACGTGTAATACGAGGGGAAAGCGGTGTTTGAAGTACAAGGTTTGAAATTCTCTCCCTCAGTCGCGGACAAGCCGCGCCAGCTCCCTCGTCAGAGGGAGCCAAGGAAAACCCTCTCCCTAAAGGACTAGGACGCGAGCGACCCTCTCAGTCAGCCTCGCGGCTGACAGCTCTCCCAAAGGGAGAGCCAAGAGCAGAGCGGCGCGACTATTACCCAGCCCCACTTGCCTCTCACTCAGGGAGAGGTGTCACGGCATAAGCCGGGCCGGAGAGGGAACCGCACTCCTTGCCTCCCTCTGACGAGGGAGGTGGCAAAATCCGCGATTTTGCCGGAGGGAGAGACTTTTGAGGTGAATATTAGAAGTTGAGAAGCATAATTATAGTATTCTCTCCCTCAGTCGCGGACAAGCCGCGCTAGCTCCCTCGTCAGAGGGAGCCAAGGAAAATGTGCGTTAAAAAGAAAAACAAGGA
>CAZBVU010000043.1:0-12764 GCA_964495355.1 uncultured Oscillospiraceae bacterium | reverse complement strand
TCTCTTTTTTGCCGATACCGGCATTTTAGTTTGGTGCAATAAGTGAAGCCGACCCATTTATGAGTCGGCTTCACCTCACGCTATTCAAACTTGTGTATCCACTCACTCCTGCTCGCGATATGTATCCATAAGCTCGCTGAAAAGCTCCTGCGTGGAGGGAGGGGTATAGGTTATCGCGTTTGCACCGGCATCGATGGTTTTCATGATGCTCTCGTTCGTCTTTCCGCCTGATGCGATTATCGGCACATCGGGGTACTGCGCGCGGATGTTGCGGACAACGTCCGGCGTGCTTGCCCCGCACGCAACATTGAGAATGGACGCGCCGTACTCAATGCGGGCGGCAATGTCGGTGTTGGCGTTGGCAACGGTGATTATCACCGGAATATCAACCGAATTGACGACAGCGTAAAGATTGAGGTTGGATATGGGCGCGTTCAGCACAACGCCCATTGCGCCCTGCGCCTCCACGTCCTTGGCAAGGGAGATGGTTCTTATCCCCTTTGTGGTGCCGCCGCCCACACCGCAGAAAACCGGAATATACGACGCTTTGATTATCGCATCACTTATCGCCTGCTGCGGTGTAAAAGGGTAGACTGCAAAAACGGCATCCGCATCACAGTTGCGGATAATGGCGAGATCCGTTGTAAACACGAAGCTTTTCAGCCTGCGCCCATTGACGATAATTCCGCTTGCCTTATAGATGGCTTCCGGCATCGTCAGGATGTGTGTCCGCAGACGGCCACTTATCTGCGGGATGTTGTTGGTGCTTACTTTCATAATGCAGCTCCTTTCTTCTTTTCTATGCTTATCCGGCGGTGGGTCGTGTGCGCAGATGTCGGGTACACATTATCTATATCACGCGCCAGCTTCATTCTCCTCAAACTGGCTGTTATAAAGCTCTGCATAAAAGCCGCCCTTGGCGAGAAGCTGCTCGTGCGTGCCGCTTTCCACAATGTCACCGTCCCTCAACACGAGGATGAGGTCGGAATTCTTTATGGTGGAGAGGCGGTGCGCAATGACAAAGGAGGTGCGGTTCTCCATCAGCTTATCCATAGCCTGCTGTATCTTCCTCTCGGTGCGCGTGTCAACGGAGGAGGTCGCCTCGTCCAGTATCAGCATAGGCCGGTCGGCGATCATGGCGCGGGCAATTGTAAGCTGCTGCTTTTGCCCCTGAGACAGATTCACACGGTCATTCAGCACCGTGTCATAGCCCTGCGGCAATGTGCGGATAAAATGATCCACGCCCACGGCTTTGCAGGCTTTTTTCATCTTTTCATCGCTCACATCCTTGGTGCAGTAGATGAGGTTTTCGCGCACAGTCCCCTCAAAGAGCCAAGTGTCCTGCAACACCATGCAAAACTGCTCATGCACGTTCTCGCGCGTCATCTCACTTGTCGGCACACCGTCTATGCATATCTCGCCGCTGACCGGCTCATGAAAGCGCATGAGGAGGTTGACAAGCGTGGTCTTACCCGCACCGGTAGGGCCGACAATGGCTATCTTCTGCCCGGGCTTTGCGCTGGCAGAGAAATCGTGGATGATGGTGCGCTCAGTCCCCTCGTAGGCGAATTTGACGTGGCTGAAATCAACATAGCCCTTTACATCGTTCATCGTGTGCACCTTGCCCGTCTCATCGGGCATTTCCTCCGCTTCAAGGAACTCAAACACGCGCTCACCGGCGGCTGCGGCCGACTGAAGCGTTTGCATCGCCTGTGCTATCTGATTTAGCGGCTGGGTGAAGTAGCGCACATACATGATAAACGCCACGATAACGCCGAATTCTATCCGACCGTTCATTGCAAGCGCCGCGCCCACAACGCACACCGCCACATAGCCCAAATTGCCCACAAAGCCCATCAGCGGCTGCATCAGACCGGAAAGGCACTGCGCCTTGAAGCCGGCCGCGCGCATTTTTTCGTTCATATCGTCAAAAACCGCCGTGCTCTGCGCCTCGGCATTATATGCCTTTATGATGGTCTGGCCGGTATATGCCTCCTCAATATGCCCGTTGATCACGCCTAGCTGACGCTGCTGGGCAATGAAGTATTTCTGCGAGTGGCGCATTATAGTCCCCATCGCCGCAAAGCCGATAAGCGTTGCCAGCACTGCGGTCAGCGTCATTGTGCCGTTGGTTTTCAGCATCATGAACAGTGACCCCAAGAACATAACTATCGCGTGGACAAGGTTTGCAATGCACTGGTTGAGCGACTGGCCGATAGTGTCTACATCGTTTGTCACGCGGGAGAGCACATCACCGGTCGTGGTGTTGTTATAAAAGCTTATGGGCAGTCTGTTTATCTTTCTGGATATATCGCCCCTCATGCGCTTTGACACGTTCTGCGACACGGACGCCATCACATAGTTCTGCGTGAACGACAAAGCGAAGCTTGCCACATAGAAAGCCACCAGCGTCACGCAAATCTTGCCGACAGCAGTCATATCTATGCCCGTCATAAGGCCGTTGGAGATAAGCGTGGTTATCTCGGATATTTTATCGGGGCCGAGCAGGTTCAATATCGTGCCGCCCACAGCGCACACGACCGCCGCCAGGATAAGCCATATATGCTTGCTGCAATATACCAGCAGCTTTTTCCACGTTCCGACAAGATCCTTCGGCTTTTCCACCACGCGGCCGCCCCTCATTCCCCCGGGGCGTCTCATTGTATTTTTATTTTCCATTATGCCAACTCCTCCTCACTGAGCTGGGACAGCGCGATCTGGCGATACACCTCACAGCCTGCCATCAGCTCATCATGTGTGCCGTTGCCGACTATCCTGCCGTCGTCGAGAACGATTATTCTGTCGGCATCGCGGATAGTGCCGATGCGCTGCGCCACGATGAGGCGCGTTGCATCGCCGCAATGCTCATCCAGCGCGCGGCGCAGCACCTTGTCCGTCTTATAGTCAAGAGCGGAGAACGAATCGTCAAATATAAATATCTCAGGGTCGCGGCATATCGCGCGGGCGATCGAAAGACGCTGCTTCTGCCCGCCGGAGAGGTTGGTGCCGCCCTGTGCCACATAGCCGTCATAGCCATCGTCCAGCGCCTCTACAAAGTCTGCGCTCTGTGCGATACCGACGGCTCTTTCTACGCTCTCCGCCATCTTTTCGTCGGTCTCACCGTTATCGCCAAAGGCGACATTGGAGCGGACAGTGCCCTTGAAAAGCGTTGCTTTCTGCGCCACATAGCCGATTTTATTGTGCAGCTGATACTGCGTATACTCTCTCACATCCACGCCGTCAACAAGCACCTGCCCCTCGCTTGCATCATAAAAGCGCGGCACCATGTTGATAAGCGTGCTCTTGCCGCTGCCGGTAGAGCCAATAAAGGCCACCGTCTCGCCCTTATGCGCGGTGAACGATATGTTTTCCAGCACATGTTCCTCAGCATCGGGATAGTGAAAACTCACATTGCGAAATTCCACCTCGCCGCGCTTCTCCGGCAAGCCCTCTGCACCCGCGCCGTCGATGATAGCGGGCTTTGTGTCCAGCACCTCATTGATACGTGCAGCGGACACGGACGCTCTCGGCAGGAGGATGAATATCATCACCAGCGACATGAACGACATTACAACCTGCATTGCGTAGGTTGAGAACACCACCATCTCTGAAAACAGCGTCAACTTATCAGCCATGGCCGCATTGTTGATGATGATTGCGCCTATCCAGTATATCGCAAGGGACAGGCCGTTCATTATCATCTGGATGCTGGGCATAAGGCGTGCCATAGTGTGTTGGGTGAACAGCTGAGTAGAGGTCAGTTCTTCATTGGCTCTGTCGAATTTCTCTTCCTGATACTCTTCGGCGTTATAAGCGCGTATTACGCGCAGACCGTTCAGATTCTCGCGCGTGACGCGGTTGAGGTTATCGGTGAGTATCTGCATTTTCTTAAACTTCGGCATGGCAACGGCTATACATACGCCCACCGTGGCCAGCAGCAGCACCACCGCCGCGGCAGTGGATGCGCTCCATTGCCAGCTCTTGCCCACGATCTTTGCGATCGCCCACGCCGCGGTTATAGGCGCCTTGACCAGCACCTGCAAGCCCATAACTATCAGCATGAGCACCTGCGTGGTGTCATTGGTGGAGCGGGTGATGAGACTGGCTGTAGAAAAGCGGCTTATCTCCTCCATGGAGAAGGACTGCACCTTGTCAAAAAGCTTCTTTCTCATTATCGCCGCGAAGTTTGAGCCTATACGCGCCGCGCACAGCGCCGTCAGCACTGACGCAACCAGACTGCCCAATGCGCACAGCAGCATCATGCCGCCGCTGCGCAGGATATCGCTCATTGCGCTGCCGGGTGTCTGCACCAGCACGGTTATTGCGGACATATAGTCCGGCATGGCAAGCTCCAACCAGACCTGCATCACCACAAACAGCACCGCACAGCCTGACAGCGTCCATTCCTTTTTCGTGAAATATCTTAGTATTTTAAGCATACAGAATTATTACCTCCTCTTTTCGGGTTGGTGTTAGCATACACTCCAATCCTAAACCGAAACGAAACTAAATGTTAGCGAAATATGGACAGCGCGTAACGAAAGCTTGATGTTGCCGCTTCGTCACGCGCTGTCGGATGATTATATATTCTTCACTGGGGTATTGTCACGGTGAAGCTTGTCTCCATATCCGCGCTTTCAACAGTTACCGTGCCGCCGTGCAGCGCCACAACGCGCTTCACGATCGCAAGCCCCACGCCGTTACCCTGTGTGGAGTGTGATTTGTCCGCCTGATAGAACTTGTTGAAGATAAGCTCACGGCTGTCCGGCGGTATCTCGCTGCCGGTGTTGCGTATGGTGACGGCAAGCTCACCCTCACGCGGCTGAATCGTGACCTGTATGATGTGTCCATCCGGCGTGAACTTCACAGCATTGTCCAGCAGGTTTATCCACACCTGCTTTAAAAGCTCCTCATTGGCGCATATGTTATGCTCACCGAAATCAAGCTGCAAGTCGATATTCTTCTTGCTCCACTTGTTTTCCAGCAGCAGTATGCAGGCGCGAAGCTGCTCTGATAGGTTATACTCCGTCACGTCGGTCAGTATGCTCTGGTTTTCCACACGCGTCAGGTCAAGCACGTTTGTGGCCATGCTGCTTAACCGCAGGGATTCCTCCTCTATTATTGCAAGATACTCGTCCTGCTGCTCCTTGGGCAGGTTTCCGTGGCGCAGAAGCTGGGCAAAGCCCGCGATAGATACTATCGGCGTTTTAAACTCGTGCGAGAAGTTGTTGATAAAGTCACTGCGCAGCATCTCCGTGCTGTCCAGCTCCTCTGCCATGAGGTTGAAGCTCTCCGCCAGCTCCACAAATGGGGGATGCCGGCGCATTATCCGGCTGACATTTACGCGCGTCTTATAATCGCCGGAAGCCAGCGCGTTCATACCGTCAATAAGATCATGCACCGGTTTTAGCGCGAATTTGCCGTTCACCGCGGCTACAACTATACTAACCAGTAAGCTAAGCGCCATGAAGAATGACATTATCCGCCCCATACCGTGTAAGACCGCCGGTGTCACCTCCAGCGCACCGATGTGTACCAGTATATAAAGCGCCAGCGCCGACACGCCGGAGATCATCACACCCGACACAAACAGCACCATCACAAAAAGCCGCAGCAGCCCCTTGCGCTTGCGGCGCTTATTCTTCGCCTGCTTCATTCGTGCTTCACCGCCTTATAGCCCAGCCCGCGCACGGACACTATCTCAAATTCGCTCCATCCCTCAAAGCGCTTGCGCAGGCGCCCGATGTGCACGGTCACAGTCTCCCAGCCGCTGTCGCTGTCCGCGCCCCATATCTCATCCATCAACTGTATGCGCGTGAATATCTTTCCGGGGTAGGACAGCAGCTTATACAGCAGCATAAACTCCTTCTGCGGCAGCTCCTGCACCTCGCCCGCGCGTGACACCGTGAGACTGTCATAGTCCAGCACAACATCACCTATCACTATTCTCCGCTCACTCACTATCCGCGCCCGCCGCAGCAGCGCCCTTATCCTCAGCAGCAGCTCCGTCTCGTCCACGGGCTTGGTCATGTAATCATCCGTGCCCACAAGGAAGCCGCGCTGCTTATCCGCCGGAAGCTGCTTTGCCGACACCATCAAAATCGGCAGGCTGCTGTTGCCCTCGCGCAGTGCCTGTGTCAGCTCGTACCCGTCCATCTTCGGCATCATGATGTCCAGCACCACAAGGTCGATATGCTCTTTATCCATCATGGCGAGTGCCTCCTCGCCGTTTTCCGCCGTGACCACACTGTAGCCCTGCGCCTGCAATAGCGCCGTGAACAGCCGCCGCGTGTTCTTATCATCATCCGCAACAAGAATTTTGAACATACTCTCCCCTCCTGTATCCGATTATATACTGAAAAAGTAAACTGCGTATAAACAAATCAAATATTCCTCTTGACAGGTGTATATAAACTGTATATAATGCGTATACACAGTTTTAGCAGAGGTGATGGCGTGAACATATTGATAGACAACAAGAGCGGCGCCCCGATATACAGCCAGATATACGAGCAGATAAAGGCGCAGATAATCAGCGGCGCACTGGCGGAGAATGAGCTGCTGCCATCTATCCGCGCGCTGGCGAAGGATCTGCGCATCAGCTTCATCACGACAAAGCGCGCCTATGAGGAGCTGGAGAAGGACGGATTTATATACACGCTTCCGGCCAAGGGCTGCTATGTCGCACCGAAGAATGTGGAGCTTATACGCGAGGAAAACCTGAAAAAGATAGAGCAATATATTGATGAAATAGCAAAGCTTGCCGCCTCATGCAATCTCAGCCGTGAGGATATTATAGAGATGGTCAGCTTTGGCACGGAGGGAGATAAATGAACGCACTGGAAATACGCGGCCTTACAAAAAACTTTGGCGGCTTCACGCTGGAGAACCTTACGCTCACCCTGCCCAGCGGTTGCATAATGGGGCTGGTCGGTGAAAACGGCGCCGGAAAGAGCACCACGATAAAATTGATACTTGATATGCTGCACAAGGACAGCGGCACTATAACCATCCTCGGCCGCGATAATCAGGACGATATACGCCTGACAAAGGAAGAGGTCGGCGTTGTGCTGGACGAGGTGGGCATACCCGACTGTCTGAACGTCCGTCAGGTAGGCACGGTGATGCGCCACACCTTCAAATATTGGGATGATGGTGAATATACGCGCCTTGTTGAGAAGCTGTCCATCCCGCAAAATAAAGCCTTCAAGGATTTTTCACGCGGGATGAAGATGAAGCTGGGCATTGCAATCGCCCTGTCGCATCACAGCAAGCTGCTGATACTGGACGAGGCCACCAGCGGCCTTGATCCTGTTGTGCGTGATGAGGTTGTAGATATGCTGTACGATTTCACCCGTGCGGAGGATCATTCCATCCTCATCTCCTCCCACATTGTAAGCGATCTGGAAAAGCTGTGCGATTATATCGCATTTCTGCACAAGGGGCGGCTAATGCTGTGCGAAGAAAAAGACAGGCTGCTGGATGAATACTGCATTGTGCGCTGCTCACATGAGGAGCTGGCGCTGTTTGCCGCCGACAGCGTGAGGTATAAAAAAACGTCCCCCTATGGGGTGGAGCTGATAGCTGCGCGCGATGCCGTACCCGCTGGTCTGGCGCAAAGCCCCGTGAGCATAGAGGAGCTGTTTATTTTCATGGCAAAGGAGGCCGAGTGAAATGAAAGGGCTGCTTATCAAAGATTTTTATCAGATGTGCAGACACTGCCGTGCGTTTTTGCTTATAGTTGTGCTGTTTTCGGTGCTGTCCGCGCTTGAGGATACGTCACTGTTCATCGCGCTCTACCCCGCGCTCTTCTCCGGCATGATACCGGTGTCGCTTTTAAGCTATGATGAGCGCAGCGGTTGGGTCGAGTATAGCGGCACCCTGCCCTACACCAAGGCGCAGCTCGTCTCGTGCAAGTACATATTGGGTCTTGCAATTGAGCTTGCGGTGGTGCTGATATGCGCGCTGGCGCAGTGGATCAGGTTCAGCCGCTATGGTGCTCTTGAGGGGCTCAGCTTTTCGGCGGTCACGGGTATGCTCGTGCTTATGGGCTTTTTCTCCACCGGTGCCAGTCTGCCGTTTATGTATAAATGCGGCGTTGAAAAGGGTCGCATAGTATATTACGTTGTCCTCGGTGTGGGCTGTGCAGCCAGCGTGCTCATTTCAGACCTTGTTGAAAGCGGACGCGTCTTTGTCACTGTCAACGTTAATCTTTTTGCAATGTGCTGTCTGGCGGGCGCGGCGTTCTATGCGCTGTCGTGGTATCTTGCGACAGTGTGGTATAAAAAGCGGGACGGCGCATGAGACGAAAAATAATGTTCATCAAGGTTGACGGCTTTGCCCCTGTGTATTTCACAAAACAAACTTGTCCCCCTGCAAAAGCAGGGGGACATTTTCTTTTACTTTTTTATTTTTCTTCGTACAGCTCGATTATCGCGTCATCCATCACCACAAACGCAAGGCGCACATTATCGCCCAGCGCCTCCGGCCCGAAAATCACGCGCTCTGCCTGTGCGATATACGGGGTCATATCGTCCACCTTATAGGCAACGTGCGGCTGCTTGGAGAGAAGCTCGGGGAATCTCGTCCCCTCTTCAAACTTGAGGTACTCTATCTTATAGTCGTAAGCATCCACACTTTCGTTTACCCAGAATTTGCCCCACTCATTGAATACCATCCCCGGCTTTTTGTTCAAAACGGGAATACCAATGTGCATATACTCTGCTGACATTATTTTTCCTCCTTAACTATTCGCACTTTTTGTTTCATCCAGATAGTATTCGTACGCTTCCTTACCGGTAAAGCGCTCATGCACCACCTTGCGTATCGCGTTCATCATCTCCACCGGATGCTCACTCTGGAACACGTTTCTGCCCATGTCCACGCCGTGCGCACCGCGTGCAATGGCCTGATACGCCATTTCAAGTGCATCCTGCTCCGGCAGCTTCTTGCCGCCCGCGATAACGATAGGCACCGGACACGCCGCAACAACGTTTTCAAAATCGTCACAGTAGTAGGTCTTTACGAAGCTTGCACCCAACTCCGCCAGGATACGCGTGGCCAGTGAGAAATACTTGGGCGTGCGCTCCATCTCCTTGCCGACCGCCGTAACGCCCAGGATGGGCACGCCGTACTTATATCCGGCATCTGCCGCGCGGCACAGCGCCTCCAGCGAATCGCGCTCACCCGCGCCGCCGACAAAGCACTGTATCGCAAGTGCCGTGACGTTCATGCGCAGTGCCTCCTCCATGTCGAACGCAAGACCGGAGCCTACGCTCATATCCTCAAAGAGGACAGAGGTATCATGTGTGGCGCGCAGGCACACCGCCTTGTTCAGTGTGGGCGGAATGCAGCTTCTTATCGCACCGCGCGTACCCATCAGCACGTCCGCGTGTTCACACAGCGGCGCGATTGTGACATCCAGCCGCTCCAGCCCCGCGGTCGCGCCCATGATGTAGCCATGGTCGAACGCCAGCATCACAGTGTTGCCGGACTTCGGGTCGAATATTCTGGAAAGGCGGTTTTTCATACCCCAGTCGGTATTGCCCAGCCCCTTTGCGAAAAAGCCCGTGTCCAGCGGCGGCGTATCGAGATAATAATTATGCGCAGCCTTGTTTCCTATTCCGTCTGCCATAGCTTCTTACTCCTTGAAGAACACCGGTGTGTGAACAGGCGTGTTCCACAGTGCCAGCGTCTCATCATCCCACTTGGCAAGGTTCATCTGGAAGCCGCCGGCCTCCTGAACGGTCAATATCTCGCCCACCATGTTCGCCACAACTTCAACGCCCATGCCGTTGAGATACTCAACAGTGTCCTTATACAGCACCAGCATCTCCATCATCGTGGTTGCACCGCAGCCGTTTATCATGACGAATGCCTTGTCACCGCTCTTGAGACCCAGCTTTGCAGACAGTGCGCCCGCAACAGTGGCCACAGTATCCTTGGAGGAGAGCATCGGCACGCGCACACCGCCGCCCTCGCCGTGCTGACCGGCGCCGATCTCCATGAGATCAGTCTCACCCAGGTCACCGAAGGACATCCCGTTCTGCGGATGGGTCGCGTCAGTAACCTTGACCGTGACGGAGGCCATATTGTCAGCGTACTTCTGTGCAATGTCGGCAACCTCGTCCAGCGTCTTTCCTGCGCGTGCAGCCGCTGCCGCGACATGGTACATCGCCACTGCACCTGCAAGACCGCGCTGGTTATCTTCGCCGTTGGGGTCATACTGTATCTCCTCACCGGTGATGACCTGGCGCACGTTCATGCCAGCCTTTTTCGCCAGCTTCATTGCCTGCTTGCCTGCAAGCTGGTCGCCCGCGTAGTTGAGGGTCAGCAGCAGCACGCCATGACCCTTATCGGCCTTCTGCAATGCCTCAAAAACAAGCTGACCGGACGGTGCTGCAAATATATCGCCCACTGCCTGAATGTCAAGTGCGCCCTTGCCGACATAGCCCGCCTGTGCAGGCTCATGGCCGGAGCCTCCATAGGTCACGATGGTAACACGGTCAGCGTCAGCAAGATCCTTGCTGATCACAAGATGGCCGTCAACGTCAAGAATGTCACCGTAGGCAAGACCCATGCCTATAAGCTCTTCATCTGTGATGGTTTCCGGTGCGTTGATAAATTTCTTCATGTTTTATACCTCCGTTTTGATTATGTTGTTCGCTTTTCGGCAAGTGCCGACAGCGGGATTTACACCACTATTTTGCCAGCCCCACAAAGAATTTTGACATGGACACGGCGCCGGCATCAGGTGTGCCGATCGTCTTTGTGCCGTAGCTCTTTGCACGACCGAATTTGGACACGAAGTTGCGGCTGTTTTCCGCACCCTGTACAGCAGCCTCTGCCGCAAGCGTGAACAGCGCGCCCACATCGTCCCCCTCATAGGCGGCAATAGCGTCACTCGCGGGGATGAGCGCATCCATCATCGTCTTGTCACCAACCTTTGCGCCGGACATATCGTTCAGCTCATCCAGCGCGTGGGCAAATATCTCTTTCAGCTCTGCTGCGTCAACCTCACCTTTTTCGGGTGCGGCCTCCGCCATACCGTCCAGCCATGTGTTCCACAGCGGCACCGCGCTACCTCCGTTGAGACACATCACAGCGTCCGCCGCCGCTTCAAGCATTGCGTGTACGCTCTCGCCTGCGGTCTCATCCACCGCGCCTTCAATTGCCGCGCATATTTTGTGCATGGTAAGCCCGTGATCCGCATCTCCGAAGCGCGAATCTATCTCCGTCAGCTCCGCCTCTGCACTTTTAACTTCCGCGCACGCGTTTTTCAACCGCGCCGCCAATTCTGACCCTGTCATTTGTGCATCCTCCTTTTTAACAAATGTCAAAAATTATTTGCATTCTAATAAATTTATGCTAACATATGTGCAATATACTGTCAACAATTTGTTAGAGGGCTAAAAAAATATTGGTTATTCGGCACAAAAACCAAGCAGGTAATTTTGTGTAGAATAACCAATCGCTTATATTATATCATCTCCGCCGTACGCGCGGCCAGGGAGAACGGCAGCATCACTGTATCTGCGATGCCCAACCTCAGGCAACCGGCAACAGCTTCCGGTTTGACATGACCGGAACAGAGCACGGTCAGCTTTGTCCTACGCAGCAGCTCCAGCGGGATTTGCAACGCTGTTTCCTCAACAGGGTTTATTATTCTCCCATGGACGTCAAAGTAATAGGCCAGAATACGCCCCACCGCGCGCTGCTCAGTAAGGCGGTTACCGTAGAAAGATTTCACGCCGAGGTCGGGGTACGAGGGAAAGTTAGAGAGAGAAACAACCGCCTCCTGCATCGCAGCCCACTCCCGTTCAATCAGGGTGTACGGCTCCGTGCGCTTTGTCAGCTCAAGGTCGGAATTAGAGTCCAGCAGCGCGGGGATATACAGAAACGTCGGCCTCTTGCCGGACTTCAGCGCCAGCACACGGACAAGCTCATTTGTGTGATAGCTTCTGATGACGGAGTTTATACCGCCGACAAGTGGGAAAATCCGCCCCTCACCTTTCTTCACGTCGGGCCGGGTCTCAGCGTAGCCTACTATATTATCCATCATCGACCCCCAGCCTACGCCAAGAGCCGATGCTTCATTTTCGCGGGTGAACAGCTCCTGATACGCCCTTTCCGCAAGGGCCTTGTTTGTGTTGTCACCTATATCCTCATCCGGCACAATAATCACGCGCGCCACGCCAAAGCCCTGTGTCAGCTTCTGCGTCAGCACATCCTCAGTAACGCGGATATCGTTTACCGTGATCGTAACTATGCCGCAAGCGCGCGCCTCGTTCAGCATAACGCTGACAAGCGGGCGTGACACACCCAGCGCCGACGCTATTTCACTTTGCGTCTTGCCCTGCTCATAATACATTCGCGCGGCCTGCAACAGTCGCTCTATCTTCTTATCCGCCGGTATCATGTGTCTCCTCCGAAATGTGGTAGTTCCATCATATTCGGTTTTTTAACATTTGTCAAGAAGGAAGGGATGAAAAGCGGCAGATTGACATAGATATGCAAAAACACCTTGAAATCAAACAATTTCAAGGTGTTTCATGGAACACCCGACCAATTTTTATAATGAGTAAAAACCGAATCAAAGCCCGACGAAGTGGGTTTGATTCGGAAAAGGAAGATCAATGAAGCCCATACGAAAAAAGCGACAGCTCTAACGAGTTGTCGCTTTTTGAGCAGAGCGCAATTAGCTCTGACGTGGCAGGGGAAGAAGGCTTCGAACCCTCGGCCTACGGTTTTGGAGACCGCCGCTC
>CAZBVU010000042.1:0-13229 GCA_964495355.1 uncultured Oscillospiraceae bacterium | reverse complement strand
CCGTTGAAAACGGCAAGCTCTATATGCTCCAGTGCCGCAGCGGCAAGCGTACTGCTCAGGCTGCACTCAAGATTGCTTGCGACCTCGTTGATGAGGGCATGATCGATGAAAAGCAGGCCGTTCTCATGATCGACCCGAGAAACCTCGACACTCTCCTCCACCCCCAGTTTGACACTGCTATTCTCAAGGCTGCTACCCCGATTGGCAAGGGTCTTGGTGCTTCCCCCGGCGCTGCTTGCGGTAAGGTCGTTTTCACCGCTGAAGACGCCAAGGCATGGGACGAGCGCAAGGAGAAGGTCGTTCTCGTCCGTCTCGAGACCAGCCCCGAGGATATCGAGGGCATGAAGGCTGCACAGGGCATACTCACCGTTCGCGGCGGTATGACCAGCCACGCTGCTGTTGTTGCACGCGGCATGGGTAAGTGCTGCGTCTCCGGCTGCGGCGAGATCAAGATGGATGAGGCCAACAAGCAGTTTGAGCTTGGCGGCAAGATCTATCACGAAGGTGACTTCATCTCCATCGATGGTTCCACCGGTAAGATCTATGACGGTATCATCCCCACTGTTGATGCAACCATCGCAGGTGAGTTCGGCCGCATCATGTCCTGGGCTGACAAGTATCGCCGTCTCAAGGTTCGCACCAATGCCGACACTCCGTACGACGCACAGAAGGCACGTGAGCTTGGCGCACAGGGCATTGGCCTTACCCGTACTGAGCATATGTTCTTCAACAGCGATCGTATCGCTGCATTCCGCGAAATGATCTGCTCCGACACTAAGGAAGAGCGTGTTGCCGCACTTGCAAAGCTTGAGCCGATGCAGCAGAGCGACTTTGAGGGCATCTACGAGGCTATGGCCGGCTATCCCGTAACCATCCGCTTCCTGGATCCTCCTCTCCACGAGTTCGTTCCCACTGAAGAGGCTGACATCGAGGCTCTCGCACAGGCACAGGGCAAGAGCGTTGCAGATATCAAGGCCATTATCGACTCTCTGCATGAGTTCAACCCCATGATGGGTCACCGTGGCTGCCGTCTGGCTGTCACCTTCCCCGAAATAGCCGCAATGCAGACCCGCGCCGTCATTAAGGCTGCTCTCGCAGTTCAGGCACGTCACCCCGACTGGACTATGGTTCCCGAGATCATGATCCCGCTGGTTGGCGAGGTCAAGGAGCTCAAGTACGTCAAGGACGTTGTCACCGGTGTTGCAGATCAGCTTATCGCTGAGGCCGGTTCTGACATGAAGTATCTCGTCGGCACCATGATCGAGATCCCCAGAGCTGCTCTTACCGCTGACCAGATCGCAACTGAGGCAGAGTTCTTCTCCTTCGGTACCAACGACCTCACCCAGATGACCTTCGGCTTCAGCCGTGACGATGCCGGTAAGTTCCTCGGTGCTTACTACGACACCAAGATTTATGAGAGCGATCCGTTTGCACGTCTCGACCAGACCGGCGTTGGCAAGCTTGTTGAAATGGCAGCAAAGCTTGGCCGCGCAACTCGTCCTGAGCTTCACCTCGGCATCTGCGGTGAGCACGGCGGCGATCCCAGCTCTGTTGAGTTCTGCCACAGAGTTGGTCTGGACTATGTGTCCTGCAGCCCGTTCCGCGTTCCCATCGCACGCCTTGCTGCTGCACAGGCAGCTATCAAGGGCTGATAACGCATATTGTAATTCTAAACGCTATGCAGGTGAAGCCTGCATAGCGTTTTTGTAAAAACCGATTTTTAGGAGGGATATCAATGAAGCCAACAGTCTATTTTACCAGAGAAATAACCCCTGAGAAGGTGGTTGAGCTTTATCGCAAGCTCGGTGTTGAGCTTGGCGGTAAGGTTGCAGTAAAGGTACATTCCGGCGAAAAAGGAAACCAGAACTTCTTGAGACCTGATTTCTGGAAGCCGATGGTGGAGTATGTCAACGGAACGATAGTTGAGTGCAACACTGCCTATGGCGGTATGCGTGATACCACCGAGGATCATCGCAGAACTATCGAGGAGCATGGCTGGAACAGATATTTTGATGTGGATCTTCTCGATGCTGAGGGACCTGATCTTGTTCTTGATATCCCTGACGGGAAGAGAATAAAGAAAAATTATGTTGGCAAGGATATTGCCAATTACGATTCCATGCTGGTGCTTGCACACTTCAAAGGTCACCCGATGGGCGGATTTGGCGGTGCACTTAAACAGCTTTCTATTGGCTGTGCGTCCAGCTTCGGCAAAAAGAACATCCACGGCGGCGGTATTGTTGAGGATCATATGAATCAGGAACATGATGCTTTCCTGGAATCCATGGCTGATGCGGCAAAAAGCATTGTTGAGTATTTCCACGGAAATATTGCATACATCAGTGTTATGAAGAATATGTCGGTTGACTGTGACTGCTGTGCTGAGGCTGAGGACCCCTGCATTGCGGATATCGGTATGCTTGCCTCGCTTGACCCAATCGCAATTGATCAGGCCTGCATCGACCTGGTTTATTCCAGCGATGACCCAGGCAAAGACCATTTCATTGAGCGCGTTGAGACTCGCAACGGTATATACACTATCGCGTGTGCGGCAGAGCATGGCTTTGGCCAGCGTGAGTATAATCTTGTTGAGTTTTGATAGCTTTGTGTTAGCTTAATTAACTGTAAAGATATAAGGAGACAGACAGATGAAACTGGCAATCGGCAATGACCATACCGCCGTTGAAATGAAAAAGCAGATAATGCTGTATTTGCAGCAGCAGGGGATTGAGGTCATCGACCTTGGCACGAATGACACATCCAGCTTCAGCTACCCTATAAGCGGCTACAAAGTTGCAAAGCTTGTTGCAGCCGGTGAGGTTGACGGTGGTGTGCTGATATGCGGCACCGGTGTCGGCATCTCTCTTGCTGCGAACAAGGTGGAGGGTATACGCGCGTGTGTGTGCAGTGAACCGTATTCTGCGCGTCTTTCCAAGCAGCACAATAACACCAACATCATCTGCTTTGGTGCGCGTGTTGTCGGCATTGAGATGGCGAAAATGATCGTTGACGAGTGGGTGCACGCGGAGTTTCAGGGCGGCCGCCATCAGACGCGTGTGGATATGATAATGGAGATTGAGCAGACACAGCATCTCACCGCGGCGGACGAAGCGTAATCATATAATTGCGGAACTTTGCACTGTTTTGCACGTCATAATAACACAGACCCTTGACGGAAATCGTCAGGGTCTGTATAATATGAGTCCATTAGACTTTTTGGCAACAGAGGATATATTTAGATGAAAAAAGCAGTAAAGCTGGTGCTTGAGGGAATTATAGTTGTGGCGCTGTTCGCCGCAATGGTGTGGATATTCAAGATTCGCGGTGATGTGCTTGCCGCAGAACAGGTTGAGCTTGAACAGCAGGCGGCGGCCTCCACTATGGCGGCAGAGCCCACCCCAACACCCACAGCCACGCCGGAGCCTACGCCCGAACCTACACCGGAGCCGACACCTGAGTATTTCACGATTTCCTGCATTGGTGACTGCACGCTTTGGTCATCCGTTCAGTTTGAAAACAGCGATGTTGGTCTGCCCAAAACGGTGGGGGATAATTACGCGTATCCGTTCTCCAATACCGTGCAGTATTTTGAAAACGATGAGTATACTCTTGCAAATTTTGAGTGTACGCTTTCTGACACGAAGCTTTATTCCAGCCAGATGTTCTATTTCCGCGCGCCGACAAGCTACGCCAACATAATGACTGAGGGCGGCGTGGACTTTGTCACCACGGCGAACAATCACAGTCTGGACTTTGGCGAGGAAGGGCTGCAAAATACCGTGGCAGCACTTGAAGCGGCCGGTCTCCCTTATGGTACTGAGCGGCAGGCGCAGATCATCACCACGAAAAACGGTCTGAAGCTGGGTATATACACGGCGGGCAATGATATGCGGCCTGACTGGAAAACCGATGAGGCTGTGGCGGCTGTAAAGTCCCTTAAAGAGCAGGGCGCAGACTATGTCATTTGTATGTTTCATTGGGGGCTGGAGCTTTATTATACGCCCAATGAGAATCAGACAAGTCTGGCACACGCTGTCGCTGATGCCGGTGCAGACCTTGTATACGCATCCCATCCGCACTGCTTGCAGCCGATTGAGGAGTATAACGGTACTGTGATACTCTACAGCCTTGGTAACTGGGTGTTCGGCGGCAGTACACGCCCGTCCGACCCTGATACTGCAATCGTGCAGATCACGTTAAAGCGTGATGTTGACGGCACTGTTACCACCGATGGGTTTGACATTATACCCTGCTGTGTCAGCAGTGACCTTGACAAGGCTTCCCGCATGGCGGATAACTACAACACCTACTGCCCGACACCGTATGAAGAGGGTAGTGAGCAGTATGAGCGCGTTATGAGCAAGCTGAAAGGCACCTATGAGGCATCGAGTCAGGGCGCAGACTACAGCAGCTGGTACAGCTCATGGAGCTGAATAATTAAAAGATTTATAGCAGACGAGAGAAAAGCAACCTCTCGTCTGCTTTTGCATATCGACAATCAGGCTTGTCATAGGATAAGGCAAGGGGAGTGATATGCTTGATTGATATTAAACGTTTTCTACAAAGGAATCGACCGGTGTTGTCGGGGATAGGCTTTGTTTTGGCTGTGGTTCTTATTTTTTACGTTGTCAGCAGTCCCGCTGTTGTTGGTGTTTCTGCCACAACGCGGCAGCTGCCGGTGTATTGTGTGGCGCGCGATGATAAGGTAGTTGCGCTCTCTTTTGACGCTGCATGGGGCAATGAGGACACGCAGACCCTTATAGATATCCTTGATAAATACGCTGTAAAAACCACGTTTTTTGTCGTTGGGGATTGGGTGGACAAATATCCGGAGTCGGTAAAGGCGCTTAGCGACGCAGGGCACGAGGTGATGAATCACTCGTCCACACACGCGCACTTTTCGCAGTTGAGTGATGAACAGATAGTGGCCGATATTACTGCAAGCAATGAGAAAGTTGCGGCTGTGACCGGTGTGTCGCCTACGCTTTTCCGCTGTCCGTATGGTGAGTATGATGACCATGTTATAAGCGCGATTAACGGCATGGGTATGACAGCGGTGCAGTGGAATGTGGATAGTCTGGACTGGAAAGGCATTTCTGCCGATGAAATCAAGGGGCGGGTACTGAAAAATGTCACCCCAGGCAGTATTGTGCTGTTCCATAACGCGGCGGAAAACACGCCGCAGGCGCTTCCGGGCATAATTGAATCGCTGCTTGCGGATGGGTATACCATAGTGCCGATATCGCAGATACTTTTAAGCGGGGATTATATAATTGACCACACGGGAAAACAATGCCCAAAGTGAAGAAAGAAGCAGGTATCATACAGTAATACCTGCTTCTATCAGCGTCTCATTATCAAGTTCAGGGAATGGAATGACCGGAGGCGGATTCAAAATGTGGCGTCCGACACATTTTTGCATCCAGACCATGCCGTACCAGCGATCAAATTTATATGAGCAGCGTTTGAATGTGCCGACAAGCTCAAATCCGAGATGGGCGTGAAAATTCATGCTGTTCCGCGTCAGATATTCGTCATCAACCTCAGGGTAGGCAATGCACGCGTAGAGGTTTATAATGTTCTGTGCGTGGGACAGCTTTTCCAGCGCATCATACAGCCTGCGTCCCAGACCGAGACCGTGACAGTCGCGGCGCACATATATGGAGGTCTCTGCATCCCACGCGTATGCTGCGCGCTTATGAAATGTGCCGGTATAAGCGTAACCTATGATCTCATCATCTTTTACGGCAACAACGTATGGGTACTTTTGCAGTGTGTTTTCAATGCGCGCGCGAAATTCATCCACCGTGGGGACAGTGTATTCATATGTGATGGACGTGTTTTCAACATATGGCGCATAGATGCCCAAAAGCTCGTGTGCGTCAGACGGCTTTGCAATACGTAAGTATATTTCCTCCATTATCAATGCCTCACTTGGTGATTTTTAGTCTGGGAAGGTTCCAGTGATAGTGCGCGGCAAGCAGCCGTATGATCACAACCAAAGCAGACGAAATGATGAGCGCGGCGACCTCGCCGATATATTTATATATAAACACAAACACACATGCACCCGCAATTGAGGCCAGCGCATATATGTGCTTTACAAATATGTACGGTGGGACACCAGCCATCGTGTCGCGCATAAGCCCACCGCCAACACCGGTAAGCGTGCCGAGAAAGACCAGCAGAAAAGTGTTGTCAGGATAACCGGCGCGTATACCTGTGCGTACGCCGACCGCCGTAAATACACCAAGGCCGATTGCGTCCATTATCAGCATGATAGTGTCATATGCGGCGCGGAACTTGCCGTAAAAATGCTTTTTTCTGAAATACAGCACGAGAAAAACAGTCAGCGCGGTCAAGGCGGCCACAATGAGATAAACGGGATTTATAAGCGCGCTGGGAACAGTGTCGATAATAATGTCGCGCACCATGCCGCCGCCGACAGCGGTGAATATGCCGAGAACGCTTACGCCGAAAATATCCATGTTCTGCTCTATGCCGACCATGGCGCCTGAAGCAGAGAATGCAACCGTGCCCACAAGCTCCATGATAAAAACCAACACCTCTTGAATGTCCATCAGCTTAACCCTCATAATAATATTTCAGGCAGCACCGATGCAAAATGCAATGGTGTTGCCTTGCTGTTGATATAGGTTGAGCAGGTCTGTAAGCCGGGTTCTGTCTTAAACGACCATCTATCTAGGACTGCCGTTGCCGACAGCCTCAAGCCACCTCCTGAGAACGACCGGGCCGGTCTATGTGTTCTCCCACGGTGTTGCTCCGAATAGAGTTTACAGCGTCAATATGTCTCCATACGACGAGTGAGCTCTTACCTCACTTTTCCACCCTTACTCCGGCGAGCCGAAGCGGTATATTTCTGTTGCACTTGTCCGAGGGTCACCCCTGGCGGGCGTTACCCGTTATTCTTGCCCTGTGGAGCCCGGACTTTCCTCATGCACAGGCTTTCGCCTTGCGCCCGCGGTCGTTCGGCCTGCTCAACATTTGCTATTCTAATCAATTTTGCCTGACAAGTCAATAATAATTCTTGTAAACAACACGAAAAAGACGTATAATACTATGGATATTTTAAACGACTTTTCTCTCTGACATGGAGGCGATACCTTGATTCTGAATGATTACATAAAAGACTTGAGTGATAAACGTATTGCGGTCATCGGCATCGGCGTAAGCAACACGCCGCTCATCCGTCTGCTTTTGAGCGGCGGGTGTGATGTTACCGCCTGTGATAGACGTACATTTGCCGAAATGGGCATGGAAGCTATTGAGCTTATCAATATGGGTGCGAAGCTGAAGCTTGGGGAAAGCTATCTTGATGGACTTGACCATGATGTGATATTCCGCACGCCCGGGCTTATGCCATTTGACGCGCATTTGGAGGCGGCAAAAGCGAAAGGAAGCGTGATAACCTCTGAAATGGAGGTGTTCTTCTCGCTTTGCCCGTGCCGCACAATTGCCATAACAGGCAGTGACGGAAAGACCACCACCAGCACCATAATATCAGAGCTTTTGAAGCACGCGGGCTATACCGTGCATCTCGGCGGCAATATCGGCCACCCGCTGCTGTGCGATATACCGATGATGAGCGCGGACGATTTTGCTGTGCTGGAGCTTAGCTCGTTCCAGCTTCACTCAATGAAATGCTGTCCGGATGTTGCAGTGATCACAAATATTTCACCAAATCACCTTGATAAGCACAAGGATTATCAGGATTATATCGACGCAAAGCGTGCAATTTATTCATCCCAGACTGAGGCTGAGCGCCTGATACTGAACT
This sequence comes from uncultured Oscillospiraceae bacterium, assembly GCA_964495355.1. Taxonomy (GTDB): domain Bacteria; phylum Bacillota; class Clostridia; order Oscillospirales; family Oscillospiraceae; genus Limivicinus. The sequence continues at coordinate 5,431 of CAZBVU010000042.1, read as the reverse complement.
TTGACGATGAGCACACGCCTTATTACCGCGACAGTGCAAAATCAAAAATAAGCTACTTTTCAGATAAATCCAACGTGGAAAACGGCGTTTCCTGCGTTGATGGTGACATTTGCCGTGTGCACAAAGGTGAAAGCGTGCACATCATGTCGGCAGATGAAATAAAACTGCCGGGCGAGCATAACCTTTTGAATTATCTCGCAGCGTTTGCGGCGGTCGATGGTCTTGTCACGGATGAGGATTGCCGCGAGGTTGCAGTGCACTTTGCGGGCGTTGAGCACCGCTTGGAGCAGGTGCGCGTTCTAAACGGCGTGACCTATATTAACGACTCTATCGGCACAAGTCCGACGCGAACTGCGGCGGGGCTTCACGCAATGCAGGTTAAGCCGATTGTTATCGTTGGCGGCTATGATAAGCATATTCCGTTCGATGGCCTTGGCGATGATCTGTGCCAGCTTGCAAAGGAAGTTATATTTACCGGTGACACAGCCGATAAGATATATGACGCTGTGGTAAATTCAAAATACTATCCGAATAGCGGACTGAGACTGAGCAAAGAAGCAGATTTCGATACAGCGGTTATGACCGCGCACAGTCACGCTGTGAGCGGTGATATTGTGCTGCTGTCTCCGGCGTGTGCAGCGTTTGACAAATTCAAAAACTTCGCAGAACGCGGAAAACACTTTAAGAAATTGATCATGGAGCTTGAATAATATGAAAATTGGCGATATTAAACCGGAAGTATTTGCTATGGCTGAAAGAGCCACGGCAAAGGCAAAAGCACAGTTTGAAAAGATAGATGCGGTTGCAGAGTATAACACCCGCCGCGTGATGGAGGCGTTTCAGGATAACCGCGTGTCTGAAAGCTGCTTTGCCGGTACTACCGGTTATGGCTATGATGACCTTGGCCGTGATACGCTGGACAAGATATATGCACAGCTTTTCGGCACTGAGGCCGCGCTTGTGCGCCTTGGCTTTGTCAACGGTACGCACGCGCTCACGGCGGCAATGTTTGCACTTGCAGCACCTGGTGAAACCGTGCTTGCCGCGACCGGTCTGCCCTATGACACACTGCGCAATGCTATCGGCATTGCGGGCGACTGCCATGGCTCTTTGAAGTTTTACGGCATCGACTATGCGCAGGTGGATATGACACCGGAGGGTGAGCCGGATTATGACGGTATTGCGCGTGCAGCAGCAGATAAGAAGGTCACGGGCGTCATGGTTCAGCGCTCACGCGGCTACGCAGACCGCAAGGCACTGACGGTTGATGAGATTGAAAAGATAATAAAAACCGTGCGCGGTGTAAATCCCACGGCGAATATAATGGTTGATAACTGCTATGGCGAGTTTACGGATATAAAAGAGCCGACCCACGTTGGCGCAGATATAATTGCAGGCTCTCTCATCAAAAACCCGGGCGGTGGGATTGCGCCGACAGGCGGTTATGTCGCAGGTAAAGCCGAGCTTGTTGAGCGCGCGGCAATGCGCCTGACCACCCCGGGAATCGGCGGGGAATGTGGCTCTACCCTCGGTAACAACAGACTTTTGTATCAGGGGCTGTTTATGGCACCGCACACTGTTGCGCAGGCGCTTAAAACTGCGGTGTTCTGCGCGGCGATGATGGATGAGCTTGGCATACCCAGCTCACCGGCGATTGACGAAAAGCGTTCTGATATAATCCAGATGGTTCATCTCGGTTCGCCGGAGGCTATGAAGCGCTTCTGCCTTGGTATTCAGGCCGGCGCACCGGTCGATTCCTTTGTCACACCTGAGCCGTGGCCAATGCCGGGATATGATTGCCCTGTCATTATGGCTGCCGGTGCGTTCATTCAGGGCGCATCTATAGAGCTTTCTGCAGATGGGCCGATGCGCCCGCCGTACACTGTGTATATGCAGGGCGGTTTGACCTATGAATCCGGTAAGCTTGGAATTATGATGGCTGTCAGTGCCATGTTGGGCGAGTAAAGAGCATATAGTGAATGTGTGGGGAGGTGCTCCATGCATTCAAGAAATTTTGCGCGCCGTAGAATACGGCGCATCCGCCCAAGACTGCGCAGTGCAGTGTGTGTGCCTGACGGAATGAATAACACCACGCGCGTCACACTGTTTGTCGGCATCGGCATATTCATATTGGCGCTTATTGGGGCGTCAATATATGTGAAGCGCGTTTCAACGCAGATTGCATTGTCGGATGCAAGGGATGTTATAACGGCCAAGGTAAATGATGCTGTGCTGCAAACACTCAGCGAGGGTGAGTATGACGGTGATTATTTCGTCACCTTCCAGAAAGATGAGGACGATGCCATCACCGCAGTGAGCTGCAATATGGCGCATATAAATATGCTCACCTCGCGCGTCTTGGAAAAGGTTATCGGCAAAACGCAGGAAAATACCATTACGATAGGCATCCCCGTTGGGAACCTGACCGGTATACCGTTTCTGATGGGGCGGGGCGTTAAGCTGCCGGTGAAGATAACGGTGCTGTCGTCATCCAGGGCAGAGTTTGCAAACAGCGTTGTCGCTGCTGGAATAAACCAGACAAAGCATCAGATAGATCTGTGCGTCGCGGTGGATATGCGTCTTATGCTTCCTTGGGGGAGCGAGAGCGACACTGTCAGCACGGAGATACTTATTGCAGATACTGTCATCGTCGGTAAAGTGCCTGATACATATCTCAATATGCAGTAAAGGAAAGGCAGATAAATATGGATGCACAAAAGGAAATAACAAAGCTTCGCCGCGAGATAGAGCATTATGCAAGGCTTTATTATGTGTACGATTCACCGGCAATATCAGACTATGAATACGACCAGCTTATGCAGCGCCTTAAAGCTTTGGAGGAGCAGAATCCCCAGCTAATTACGCCCGATTCACCCACACAGCGTGTAGGCGGAGAGGCGCTCAGCCAGTTTGAGCCGGTTACACATCAAGTACCGCTTGAAAGCCTGACGGACGTGTTCTCTTATGATGAGCTGTTTTCTTTCGGCGAGAGGATGGACACGCTGGTAGCCGGTGAACATGACTATACGGTTGAACCTAAGGTTGACGGCTTGTCCATGTCGCTGGAATATGAAAACGGTGTGTTTGTTCGCGGCGCAACGCGCGGTGATGGCGTGACCGGTGAAAATGTCACGGAAAACTTACGCACTGTCCGCTCTCTGCCGCTGAGAATCGAGAACGCACCGGAGCGGCTTGTCGTTCGCGGCGAGGTGTATATGTCAAAGGCTGTGTTTCAGGAGCTGAACGAGCAGCGCGAAATAAACGGAGAGCAGCTTCTTGCAAATCCCAGAAATGCCGCGGCAGGCTCTATGCGTCAGCTTGACCCTAAGGTTGCAGCATCACGTAAGCTGGATATCATCTGCTTTAATATGCAGTATTCCTCCGATGGTGGCTATACAACACACGCTGAAACGCTGGATGCAATGCGTAAGATGGGTTTCCCCGTCATACCCTATGAGCGCTTTGATAACATACAGGACTGCGTTAAGCGCATAGAGTGGCTGGGCGAGAACAGGGGAACACTGCCCTATGATATGGACGGCGCTGTTATAAAAATTAACTCACTTGCGCAGAGAGAAGCGCTTGGCAGCACGGCAAAAGCGCCGCGCTGGGCGGTCGCGTTCAAATACCCGCCGGAGAAAAAGGAAAGCCGCGTGCTGGATGTTGTCGTTCAGGTTGGACGCACAGGCGTCTTGACGCCCAAAGTGATTGTAGAGCCGGTTCGCCTTGCAGGGACAACGGTTTCTGCGGCCACACTCCACAATCAGGATAATATAGATAGGCTTGACCTGCGCATTGGTGACACGGTGCTTTTGCAAAAGGCAGGTGAGATAATACCGGAGGTTCTTTCGGTGAACAAAGCTCTCCGACCTGAGGGGACAAAGCCGTTTGTTATGCCCACGGTTTGCCCGGAATGTGGCTCACCTGTTGTTAGGGATGAGGATGGCGCGGCTCTCCGCTGTACAAGTCCGGAGTGTCCTGCGCAGAGACTGCGCAATATAGCGCACTTTGCCTCGCGTGAAGCAATGGATATTGAGGGACTTGGCATCTCGGTGTGCGAGACTCTTATAAATAAAGGTCTTGTCAATTCAGCGGCAGACCTATACTATCTTGAACCGCAGTCGATTGCGGCGCTGGACAGAATGGGTAAGAAATCTGCCGAAAATCTGATAAATGCGATCGAAAAAAGCAAGGAGGCCGGGCTTGCGCGTCTTTTGTGCGGTCTCGGAATCCGTCAGGTAGGGCAGAAAGCCGCAAAGGTGCTGGCCGCAAATTTCGGAACCCTGGATAATCTTATTGCGGCGGATGAGGCTGCACTTACAGCCATACCGGATATAGGTGCAATAACTGCCTCGTTTATTATAGATTGGTTCAGCAATCCGCAGTCAATGCACCTTATAGGGCGCTTGCGTGATGCAGGTGTCAGCTTTGAAAGCAAGGAAGAAAAGAAAGATAACCGCTTTGCCGGCATGACATTTGTGCTTACAGGTACGCTTGAGAGCTTTACAAGGGATGAGGCCGGCGCAATCATCGAAAGCTACGGCGGAAAATCGTCCGGCTCGGTGTCAAAGAAAACAAGCTATGTCCTCGCCGGTGAAAATGCCGGAAGTAAGCTCACCAAGGCTGAAAGCCTCGGTGTAAAGATAATCACTGAGCAGGAATTTTTAGCCATGATACAGTAATTCAATACAAAACTTGCCAACCATCGCGGCGCGCGGTGGTTGGCATTTTTAATGTATGGTGAATATAATGTGCCGAGGGCAGTTTTTTGCCCTTAGGAGGAATGGCTTTGAACAGAAAAAATCCAGATGACGCTTATAGATATGGCGCACTGCCGGAGAATGCACCCCTTGCGGCGGCGTATGTCCCGATGCAGCGTGCGGCCGTTCCCGCGTATGAGTCCGGCGAGGCTCTGTCACGCGGCACTCTTTTTCCCGGCCTTGATCTGCCGTTTATGAATATAGTCAATAATGCAGTAATAAGAACGCCGCTGACGGAGCTGCAAAGCATATGCTTTGTCACGCACGAGCTGGCGCTTTATCTTGATACGCACCGCGATGATGCAGAAGCTTTTCAAATGTACCAGACGTTTCTTGCCCTGAAAAAAGAGGCGCATGAAAGGTACACTAAGCTTTGCGGACCAATAACACATGATGATATGCTTGGGCTGGAGTCGTATGTATGGCTGGATGACCCATGGCCTTGGGATTATCAGCGTGGAACGGAGGAATAGGCCGTGTTTGTTTATGAAAAGAAGCTGCAATATCCGGTTAAGATAAAAAATACAAATCCTGCGCTTGCAAAGTTCATCATCTCGCAGTACGGCGGGCCGCACGGTGAGTTGGGCGCTTCGCTAAGGTATTTAAGCCAGCGCTACTCCATGCCGTACCCTGAGCTAAAGGGCTTGCTGACGGATATCGGTACGGAGGAA
>CAZBVU010000041.1:0-13524 GCA_964495355.1 uncultured Oscillospiraceae bacterium | reverse complement strand
CGAGGATGATGAGACGGACGGCGAATTGAGCATGAACTACTATGACATTGTGCCCAAAGACATTACGCTGGGCAGCTTCTGCGCGCTGCTGAACGAATACTGGGGCTTTGACGGGTACACGCTGGCAAGCACGGTGGAGGATGAATTCTACCACTATGCCACCGAAGTGCCGCGCGCGGACGAGCTTTTAACGGCTTATGCAAACGCGCCATACCTCACGGTGTTTTTTGACGGCGATCAGGCGGGTGTGCCGATGTATATTGAGCTGAGCTCCTACGGCCACCCATACGGCGTATACTTCACTGTCGGCACAAATCACTCCGTTGGCTGACGGAAAAGTACAAATATCGACCCTTAATGCAAGAAAAAACCCTTGAAACTGTGCTTGCAGTTTCAAGGGCTTTCGATTTTTTTGTTAGGCGTTCTATTACAGCCGCGTTGACGCTTTATCGCGCACTTACTTGTCCAGATAATTCTTGACAAGCTCACCCATCAGCTCATCACGGTCAATGCGCGTTATGAGTGTGCGGGCGTTATTATAGTTTGTGATGTAGGTCGGGTCTTCGGAAAGTATATAGCCCACTATCTGGTTAATCGGGTTGTAGCCCTTGACCATGAGGGAGTTATACACAGACAAAAGAACCTCTTTCATAGCGGTCTTGCTGTCGAGTGCCTGATATTTTCTTGTTTCATCTGCCATAATGTCCCCTCCTCTTTCTTCTTTCTCTCATATTATATCAGAATAAATCCGCAAGTAAAGTCGAAAAAGGGAAAAATCTGCTTAAATTTTTATTAACATTCAGCAGCGGATCAGCGGATGACAGCACCGTGCTGCTCCTTGAGAGCGGACAGCACGCGGCGGACGGTCTCCTCTGCGTGTTCATCGGTCAGCGTCTGGTCGTCAGCGCGCATGGTCAGTGAGAACGCGACAGACTTCATGCCCTCGGCGATGTGGTGGCCGGTGTACACGTCAAAGAGGGTGCAGCCCTTGAGATACTGGCCGCCGTTTGCCATGATGCACTCTGTCAGCTCGCCGACGGGGATGGCGGCGTCGCACACAACGGCGATGTCACGCGTGACGGACGGGAATTTCGGCAGCGGCTTGTACACGGGGATGCCGCCCTTTACCTGCAACAGCGCGTCAAAGCTGAGCTCAGCACAGTAAAGCTCTGCATCCACACCGTAGTTCTTGGCGACTTCGGGATGAATCTGACCGAACACGCCTATGCGCTGCTCACCGACGTACACATCCGCGCAGCGGCCGGGGTGGTAAGAGGCATTGTCACGCACGGCGACAAAGCGCGCCGCCGGTGCGTTGAGCGCGGCAAGCAGACCCTCGACCCAGCCCTTTATGGTGAAGAAGCTGACGTCTGCGCCGTATGCGCCCATGGAGACTATCTTCGGCTCGTCCGCGAGACCGTCCTCACGCTTGAGGTATATCTTGCCCAGTTCATACAGAGCGGCGGACTTGTTGCGGAAGTTATAGTTGCGGGTGAGTATTTCCAGCATGGAGGGGAGAACGGTGGTGCGCATGATGGAAGTGTCCTCTCCAAGCGGGTTGAGGATGCGCAGACTGTCGCGCAGGGGAGAGTCTGCGGGCATACGGATCTTGTCGTAGTAGTTGGGGCTGATGAAGGAGTAGGTGATTATCTCATCCATACCCATGGATCTCAGCGCCTGACCGACAGTGCGCTCTGCAAGCTGAACCTCGTTGAAGCCGCCGCAGGTGCTTATCGCGCCGGTGAAGCGTGTGGGTATCTCGTTATAGCCGAAGAAGCGCGCAACTTCCTCTGCAATGTCGGAATAATGCTCAACATCGCCGCGCCAGGAGGGGACGTATATCGTGTCACCGTCAAGGGCGAAGCCGAGAGTCTCCAGTATGCGGCGCATTTCATCCTCTGCAATGTCCGTGCCGAGAAGTGCGTTTATCTTCTCCGGCTCAAGCTTCACAGTGGTCGTGGTCAGCTCGTTGGGCACAACGTCTATCACACCCTCAACGACCTCGCCCGCACCCAGAAGCTCAACCAGCTCACACGCACGCTGCACGGCGGCGTAGGTGTTCTTCACGTCCAGACCCTTTTCAAAGCGGGAGGAAGCGTCAGTGCGCATACCCAGCGCAGTTGCGGTGCGGCGCACGGAGGGGCCGTTAAAGTTTGCACTCTCGAAGAGAACCATGGCAGTGTCACCGATTATTTCGCTGTTTTCGCCGCCCATAACACCGGCCACGGCCACGGGCTTATCCGTGTCGCAGATGCACAGCATACTCTCGGTCAGGGCGCGCTCGGTTCCGTCAAGCGTGCGGATGCTCTCACCCTTGCTGGCGCAACGGACGTGGATTTCACCGTTGTTGACACAGGCAAAGTCAAACGCGTGCATGGGCTGGCCATACTCCAGCATGACATAGTTTGTGATGTCAACAATGTTGTTTATCGGGCGCATACCGGCGGCGCGGATACGCTCACGCATCCAGGTGGGGCTGGGGGCAATGCGCACGTTCTTCACCATGCGTGCGGTGTAGCGGGGGCAAAGCTCCGGCGCGTCAATGTATATCTTGGCAAGCTGGTTTATATCGCCACCGGCCTTGGCTGCAACAACCGGCTCGTGCAGGTTGAGCGTTTTGCCGAAGGTGGCTGCGGCCTCACGCGCAAGACCTATTACGCACAGGCAGTCGGGGCGGTTGGGGGTTATCTCAAACTCAACAATATGATCATCCATGCCGATGATAGCACCGATATCATCACCCACATTGCACTTCTCGTGCATCACGAAGATACCGTCGGGGATGCAGTGGGGGAACTCCTCCTGCTGTGCACGCAGATCAGCGAGTGAGCAGATGGTGGAGTGCACCGTATCGTACGCCACAAGGTCACCGGTGTGTACGTTCTGGCAGTCACATATGGTGTCGGTCAGGCGGCTGCCGCTGTCTATCTCTATCTTCCACAGGTTCACACCGTAAGCTTCAACCTCAACGGCCTCAGCCGCGACGATACTGCCGAATATCTTGTCGCCGGGGTGAATGTCAGCGGCGATAGAGGGCTTTTCGGGATTGAGGGCGTGATAGTCGGAGAGGATGGCGGCGGCCTTTATCTCACCATAGGGGTAATCGTGCGTGGTGAGTCCCAGCTCTTTAAGGGAGCAGAGCATACCGTCAGACTCAACACCGCGCAGCTTGCCGCGGGTGATCTTGGCACCGTTGGGCAGGATGGAGTTGTGCAGTGCCACGGGGACAATGTCGCCAACGTGGATGTTCCACGCGCCGGTGCATATCTGCACGCTCTCCTCCGCGCCGACATCAACGGTGGTGACGAGCATATGGTCAGAGTTGGGGTGCTTTGCGATGGTGAGTATCTTGCCGGCCTTGACGTTTTTGATCTTGGTGCTGAGATCCTCTGTGACCTCCACCTTTGAGCCGGACACGGTCATTGCCTCAGCGAAGCTGCGGTCATCGTACTGGTCTATGGGAAGCTCAACAAACTCGTTGAGCCATTTTCTTGAAAGCTGCATTATTCTTGTCCTCCCTTTATATTAGAACTGCTCGAGGAAGCGGGTGTCATTCTCGAAGATGAGACGCATATCGTTTATCTTATATTCGCCCAGTGCAAGGCGCTCCAGACCCATGCCGAATGCCCAGCCGGAGTACACGTCCGGATCTATGCCGCAGCCGGCCAGAACCTTGGGATGCACCATGCCTGCACCCAGCACCTCTATCCAGCCCTCACCCTTGCAGGTGGGGCAGCCCTTGCCGCCGCACTTGTGGCACTGGATATCCAGCTCACAACTGGGCTCGGTAAACGGGAAGTGATGCGGGCGGAAGCGCGTGACGGTGCCCTCACCGTATATCTTCTCAACAACGAGGTTGAGCGTGGCCTTGAGGTCGGACATGGTGACGCCCTTATCCACAACAAGCCCCTCTATCTGGTGGAACATAGGGGAGTGGGTAGCGTCCACCTCGTCCTTACGGTAGACGCGGCCGGGGGCAAGTACGCGGATGGGCAGGGGGCGCGTCTCCATTGCGTGCACCTGCATATTGGAGGTCTGCGTGCGCAGAAGTATCTGACTGTCGGGCGTGAAGTAGAAGGTGTCCGTCCACTCGCGGGAGGGGTGCCCCTCGTCAATGTTGAGCTTGGTGAAGTTATAATCTGCGCGCTCAACCTCGGGGCCGTCAAGAATTTCAAAGCCCATGCCGATAAAAATGTCCTTTATCTGGTCAAGCACGTTGTACATCGGGTGCTTATGCCCCATTTTAACGCTGACACTCGGCAGTGTGACGTCAACCGCCTCGCTCTCCAGCTTCAGCTCCATCAGCTTTGCGGACAGCTCGCTCTTGCGCTCGTCAAGGGCGGCCTCAATGTCAGCGCGAAGCTGGTTGGCCAACTGACCCATTGCGGGGCGCTCCTCGGCGGACAGCTTGCCCATCTGACGCAGTATGGCGGTCAGCTCGCCCTTTTTGCCAAGATATTTAACCCTCAGCGATTCCAGCAGCTCCACATTGTCGCACTCACCGATCGCCTTGATGGAGGCATCTCTCAGCCCCTGCATAAGTTCTCTCATGTTTGTTTCACTCCTAAAACTAAAAAAATAAGCCTCCGCCCCAAATAAAAGGGACGAAAGCACAGCTTCCGCGGTACCACCCGGATTCGGCGCAATATGCACCGCACTTTTGAGGATAGATAACGCAATCCACGCGCCGGTGATTGGCCGGATGCTCCCGGGCGAACTAAGCGCAAACACGCAAAGGGGCTTTCAGCCGGTGACCCCCATTCTCTGATGCGCGTTATCACGCTATTTTCCCGTTCAACGCAGGTGTTAACAATACGTGCCATAGAATAGCACACTTTTTTGCAATTTGCAAGATTAAATTGTGCTGTATATCAATACATTAAGACCGCAGCCGCCGCCTGTTCAGGCAGCGGCTGCAATATAATATGATTCTAATATGATATTATACTTGACGGGTTAGATTACGCCTCCTCAGGGACAAGCAGACCATCCAGAGAGAAGTTGTAGTGCATGGCGAGCTTTTCAAACAGATCTTTCATAACACCCTGCGCGACCTTGCGCATATCAAGCCCGGTGATAAATGCGATAACCTCTGCTATCTCGTTTTCGGGCACCCTGTATATGCGCAGTGCGGCTGTCAAAAACCGCTCAAGCTTGGTGTTAAGGGTGAAGCTGGTGTCATTGCAGGGGTGCAGCATATATGCGCGCATCAAACCGCCGGTGCCGATTTCGCAGTTGAAAAAGTCAGCATCGGTGAAATCCGGATTATAAGCGGCAAATATTTTTGCAAGGTTCTCAGCGGTCATGCGGTGGATATAGCCGAGAGCCTCCTCGTGGGAATATGCCTCAACATATATCTCGCGCAGATTCTCGTTCAGTTCAGTCAGGGTGAGTTGAATTGCAGTTTCAACCGCGTAAATAAATATGGGTGAAAGCTCTGTGCCAACGATGAGATTGGCGTGACGGAACTGGTTGCCGTACATGAAATGAAGAAGCTCGGTCAAAACGCCGTCCTTGGCGCGGAAAAGATTCTGGAAGCTGCTGATAGAGACATCCGCGAGATTCACGATCTCCGCAACGGTGGATTTTTTGTAACCCTGTTCTAGAAAAAGCTTTACGCAAACGCTCAAAATCTTTCTCTTTGTAGGTAAACTTACCGCAGTATGTGCCATTTGTGTACGCTCCTTGTGTCTTATATATGTGTCGCAAAATGCGAATGTTATTACAATTATGAATATAACACAAAAACAATAAAAACACAACATAATACTATAAACAAATTTATACCGTTTGCGAAACGAAAAAACTGTAGGAAAAAGTAATAACAAAACACTGGTGAAAGATTTTACGCATTTCGGTATAATTTTTTATATACTTTACAAAAACAAACAAGTGTAATGTATACCAATAGCAGGGCATAATACGCAATTTGGTCAAGTTGCTCTGCCAAGTGAGTAAAGCAGAAAATGCTTTAACTAAATTTCAAAAAGGAGAAACTGAAATGAAGAAGATTCTTGCAATGCTTCTCGCACTCGTCATGGTGTTTGCTCTGTGCGCCTGCGGCCAGACCGCGGCACCGGCAGAAGCACCGGCTGAGGCACCTGCCGCTGAAGAGGCAGCACCCGCAGAAGAGGCTGTTGCCGCTGATGAGATCACGCTGGACGTTATCATCTGCGAGTACGGCACCAACACCCGTGAGTGGTTCCTCGGCTCCGGCATGAACGGCACGAACTTTGTTGATAAGTTCGAGGCTGAGAACCCCGGCGTCAAGCTGAACCTTGAGGTTGTTTCCTGGAACGATGTTTACACCGTTGTCGATACCCGCATCGCCAGCGGCCAGGCACCTGACATCCTGAACATCGACGTTTTCGCAAACTACGCAAATGAAGGCCTGCTGGAGCCGGTTTCCCAGTACTGCCCGGATGAGCTGTTTGCTGATTTCTTCCCCTCCTTCATTGACCAGTCCGTTATCGACGGTGTCTGCTGGGCAGTTCCCGACCTCGCTTCCGCCCGCGCACTGTACTACAACGTTGATATGTTCGAGGAGATGGGCATTGACGTTCCCACCACCTGGGCAGAGCTTGAGGATGCCTGCCAGACCATCATCGACTTCTACGATGGCGAAGTGTACCCCTGGGGTATTGATATGACCACTGACGAAGGCCAGGCTGCATTTGCATACTACACCTGGGGCAACGGCGGCTTTGTCGATGCTGACGGCAACTGGGCTGTCAACTCTGACGAGAACGTTGAGGCAATCGAGTTTGCAATCAGCCTCGTTGAGAACGGCTACACCAACCCCAACCCCGAAACTCAGACCCGCTATGACCTGCAGGATATGTTCGCTGCCGGCAAGCTGGCAATGTGCATCGCCCCCAACTCCATGCCCACCTACTGCGCTGACAAGGGCGGCACTGTGAACATGGCCACCGCTGCTATCCCCGCAAACGAGGGCAAGACCAGCTCCTCCGTTGGCGTTATGGACCGCGTTATGGCATTCAAGGATGAGTCCGCACCCGATCAGGCCGCACGTGATGAGGCCATCGGCAAGTTCCTCACCTTCTTCTATAATCCCGAGAACTACGTCGGCTGGGTCAGCATGGAAGGCTTCCTCCCCGCTGTCAACTCCGCTGTCGGCGCACTTGTTGAGTCCGATCCTTCCTTCTCCGCATGGCTTGACGTTCTCAACTCCTGCCAGTTCTACCCGACCGCAAAGGGCGAGTGGGATCAGGTCAAGCAGGGCGTTATCGCCGCTGAGCAGAGTGCTCTGACCGGTGCAGATGTCCGCGCTGAGCTGGACGCTCTCCAGACCAGTCTCGTCGGCTGATTTAGGCAGAACGCAGTTTTGAACTGAATATTTTTCAAAGAGGGTCGGGCGCAGGCCCGACCCTCTGTTCTCTTTTCAAGGCCAACTGCATTTTAGAAGCTGGCCTTGAAAAGCGAATTGCTTTTTATAGGTATAAATTAAAGGAAAGAAGGTTGAGGCGTGAACAACAGACTTGGGAAAAAGGTGGAGCCGTATGTGTGGCTTCTGCCGAGTATCGTGCTTATGGCGATATTCCTCGTTTACCCCATACTCATAGTATTCAAGCTTTCATTCAGTGAGATATCAAAATCCGGTGTGGTGGGCGGCTTTGTCGGGCTGCAAAACTTCAAGGAGGCTGTGTCTCTGCCCGCGTTCAAGGTCGTTATGAAAAACACTTTGGTGTGGGTCATCGCGGTGGTGGGGCTTTCCACGCTGATTGGCTTTATCCTCGCAATGGTGCTCAACCAGAACTTCAAGGGGCGCAAGATCGCAAGGGCGATAGTTGTTTTCCCGTGGGCAACGTCTCTGGTTATTCAGGCCTCCGTGTGGAACTACATAATCAAGTATGAGTACGGCAACCTCAACAACGTTCTTTTGAATCTCGGCATTATAAAGCAGGCCATCAACTGGCGCTCCTCATTCCAGGTGGAGTTTATGTGGGAGTGCTGGGTCGGTATCTTCGTGACGATACCCTTTGTCACGTTCTGCGTGCTGTCGGGCTTGCAGTCGATAGACACATCGCTGTATGAGGCCGCGGATATTGACGGCGCAGGATTCTGGAGCAAGCTTTTCAACATCACCATCCCGCTTGTAAAGCCGTCACTGACGGTGTCCACGGTGCTGAACATAATCTACGTTTTCAACTCGTTCCCGATTATATTCACCATGACCAAAGGCGCACCTGCCAACCAGACGGACACGCTGGTGACGTACCTTTATATGCTGAACTTCTATGACAGGAAGAAAGGCCCTGCGACCGCGCTGAGCGTAATCGGCTTCTTGATTTTGTGCGTATGCGCGGGTCTGTACATGGTGTCAGTGATGCGAAAGGAGGAAGAATAAATGAAAAAAGCCTCCTATGTGAAAGCAAACCGCATTGCCCTGTGGTTGCTGATTGCGGCGTTTGTGATGACGCTGGTGCTGCTTGCCCTGCCTGCGTATGACTTTACCTCCACGGTATACACCAAGAAATCTGCAAACACCTTCGTGGGTGACGAGAAATACAACGAGGCGCTTGCAGAGGTGAACGCAGTGGCGGACGAATACCGCGCCGCCGGAATGGAAGTAAAGCTGGATGAATCCGTTATTGAGAGGACAAACTCCAAGGGCAAGACGACCAGCATGGTCAGCTTTTCCCTTACAGAGAGCTTTGATAAAAGCGCGCTGTCATTCCTTGAGGCGGGTATAAACTCCTCATGGGTGATGAGCATAATCTGCCTTGGACTTGCAGTGTCGGCCGCGTGTGCGCTTCTCGGCTCTGCATGGAGCATGGACACGCCCCACCGTGAGCTGTATGGCCGTGAGCGGGCGCTGCGCATACCGTCTGAGGTGTCGGCGCTGGTGTCAGTGCTGCTGGTGCCGGTGTTCGCCATGATGAACACCTACACCCTCTCCCGCCGCGTTTCGCTCTACAGCGGCGGTATAACGGAGGAGGGCAAGGACGTGCTGTACGCCAAGCTCGACCGCTTCCTCTTCGACTCGACCGCGGCAGAGAATATAGACGCGGCGCTGAAAAACCTCAGCTTCGACGGTACGGGTACACTGTGGCTTGCGATGCTGTGCGCATTCGTGATGCTGCTGTGCGCGGTGCAGCTTCGCCACGGCGCAATACGCGAGACGTTTATGCGCGGGCTGCTGTACACGTTCGTTATTGTGGTGTGCGTTATTATTCTCTACCCCTATTATGTTATGCTTGTCACGGCCTTCAGATCCAGCGCCGAGACCAATGATATGTATTTCCAGCATATCTTCCCCACGGAATGGCTGTTCAGCAACCTCACGCATATTATGAGCCGCGGCGTGCCGCGTTATCTGCTAAACTCCCTGCTGATTGCGGGCGGCGCCACGCTGATTGCGCTTTTGTGCGGTATTCCGGCGGCGTACGCAATGGCGCGTATGCGCTTCAAGGGCAAGAACATTTTCCTTGGCTTTGTTATCATGAGCCAGATGTTTTCTCCTGTCGTTCTGCTTATCGGCATTGCCCAGCTTATGAGCACGCTGAACCTCAACGACTCTATCCTCGGCCTTATGCTTATCAATGCGGCGTTCAACCAGGCGTTCGCGATCTGGCTGCTGCGCGGCACGTTTGTGTCCATCTCGCCTGAGATGGAGCAGGCCGCAAGGATTGACGGCTGCACGACCCTCGGATCGCTTATCCATGTGCTTATCCCGATGGCCGCGCCCGGCATTGTGACAACGCTGATCTTCGTGTTCATCAACGCGTGGAATGAGTACACCATCTCCACGGTGCTCATCTCCACCATGACCAACCGCCCGATAACCGTCGGCATCACGCAGTTCTCCTCCTTCAACATGATCGAGTGGCAGTACCTGTTCGCCGCGTCCCTGCTGGCAACGATACCTGTCGTCATCCTCTTCATGTGCATTGAAAAGCACCTCACCTCCGGCCTCACCTCCGGCGGCGTAAAGGGCTGATCCCAACTAAAAAAATACTCCCGCGCAGAACAATGTTCCGCACGGGAGTATTATGCTTTTAATATATCGCTTATTTGCCAAACAGATCGTTAAGGGCAATTTTTTTGCACTCTGCGCCGCTTATTGCGCCCTTGTGCGTCCTGGGCAGGTTGTCGTATATGAGCACATAGCGCGGCACCTTGAAGTACGCGATCAGCGGTCGGAGATAATCCTGTATGCCCTCTGCGGTCGGCTGTGCACCGGCCTTGGGGATGATAAATGCGCATATCTCCTCACCGAAGTGACTGTCAGGCACGCCGATGACCTTGCATTCCGCAACGTCCGGATGGCCGACAAGCGCCTGCTCGATTTCCAGCGGGCTTATATTTTCGCCGCCGCGAATTATAAGCTCCTTGCAGCGGCCTTTCAGCGTGATGTTGCCGTCCGTGTCCAGCACGCCGAGGTCACCGGTGTGTATCCAGCCGTCCGCGTCCAGCGTTTTGGCGGTCTCCTTCTCGTCGCCGTAATAGCGCTGCATTGCTAGATAGCCGCGCACGCAGATCTCACCGACTTCGCCCACGGGCAGTGCCGCGCCGGTGTTCATGTCGGCGATTTTGCCCTCAACGTGGTTCATGAAGTGGCCGACGGTGGTGCTTCTGACGTCAAGAGGGTCTGCTATGTGGCACACGGTCAGTCCGGCGGTGCACTCCGTCTGCCCAAGGCTGGACATCAGCGTGAAGTGATCGCCGATGGTGTGCTGTATGCGCACAAAGTCATCAACGGTGTAGCCTGCACCGGCTATCATGCCGATGCGCAGGGTTTTCAGCCGCGCGGGGGAGAAATTGTCCTTAGACAGCATCGCGAGGAACATTGTCGGCACGCAGTTTACCACGGTGCATCCGGCCTGCTCAATGGCCGTCATCAGGTTTACGGTGCGCCGGTTTTCCGGCACGCAGATGCACGCGCCAACGGCCAGCGCCGAAAAGAGGTTGACAGATATGCAGAAGCAGTGGAAAATAGGCATGGCGACAAGCACCATGTCATCATGTGTCATTGCAAGGTCGTTTGACTGCTGTATGCCGCCGTTTACGCGGGAGTAGTGGCTGGTGCACACGGCCTTTGGGCGCGAGGTGGAGCCGGAGGTAAAGAGTATGGTGGCAGTGTCCTGCGGCTGAACAGCGTCAGCCGCGGTGCGCACAGCGTCAGCCGATGCCGGTGCAGTGTCGGATAGGGAGGCGTATTTATTGCCGCGGAAGAGGTTCACCGTGGTTTTCACGCACGCGGGTAGAGAAGCTGATGAAAACAGCGCTTCAAAGTAATCGTCGCCCTTGTCAGAGTGGCCCAGCAGAAGATACTCCGCCCCCGTCTGCTCAATAAGAGGCAGCAGCTCCGGCAGGTTGAGGCTGGTGTTGAGCATCACGGACATTGCGCCTATGTACTGTATGGCGTACATCGTGATGATGCTCAGCGGCCGCGGGTCGGATATGAGGGCGACCCTGTCCCCGCGCTTCACGCCAAGTGTCAAAAGTCGGCCGGCGCACTCAATGACCTGCGCCTCCAGCTCGGTATAGTTTATGCTGTGGCCGTCAAACCAGATGGCCTTACCGTCAGGATAGCGTTCGGCTGTGCGGTGCAAAAGGCCGCTTATAGTCAGGTTTTCCAAAGGTAACATATATTCACCGCCAAGAATTGTTTGTCTAAATCTTTATTACGTTACCACACTTCGTGTTTTGTGTCAATCTTTCGCGGGTCAAATGCCGCGGATACGGGCAAAATGTTTTCCGCGTGTTAATTTTTTTGTGAATCAAGTTGGCGTCAAGCCAATATAATAACAGGAGAATAGATATGAAAAAGTACGCACTTGTTATGATAGATATGCAGCGGGGCTTCATCGCGGATGAGTCACCGCTGTGCATACCCATGGCGGCCGCAACCGTGCCGAGCTGCGCCGAGGCGATACGCCACTGCCGCGCGGCAGGGCAGACCATCGTGTTTGCAACGCGTCACTACAGGGCAGACGGCAGTGATGTTGAGCTGTGCCGCCGTGATTTGTGGCTGGCAGGGGGCAAACCGCTGTCGGAGGAGTGCGCACCCGCGCTGGACGATTCATTCCCCGAGGAGTTTGAGCGCGCGGAGAGTGATTACTGCATTGTAAAGCCGCGCTTTTCTGCGTTCTTTGCCACCTCACTGGATATGATACTGCGCCGCCTGGGGGTTGACACGGTTATCCTCGCCGGTACGACAACGCCCAATTGCATCCGCACAAGCTGCTACGATGCGCTGTCGCTGGATTATAACGTTATTGTGCTGTCCGACTGCACATCATCCGTCACACAGGAGGTGCAGGACGCAAATCTTGCGGACATGGCGCGGGTGGGCGCGCAAATTATGACATTAAACGAGCTGAAAATGCACTTATAAAACAAAAATTACAAAAAGTTTGATATAATATGTTGAAATAAGGAAAGAGCTATGCTATCATAAAAAACACGTTCCATTTTCTAGGACAGCTCACGCCGTCCTGAAAAGCGGTAATAAATGCGAAAGGAGTATCATCGTGTCTGTGACGGAGTTGGAGAAAACCAAACTGGCCAAGACGTATATCGAGAAGCTTTCATATGGCATAAACCCGCTCGACAATATGCCGATTGCCGATGAGGAGCTCATAAACAATGTGCATATATCCCGCTGCCTGATGTTTGTCGCAGAGCTGCTGGGAAAGGTCGCTGATAACGGTGGGCTGGAGCGCAGCCAAAAAGGGAAAAAGAAACCGTTTTCAATCAGCTTTGAGCAGCGCGAGCAGTTTGAGTTTTCCACCTCCCCGATAACGATCAGCGAGGTTGCGCGCAGACTGAACGCTGCGGCGGGCGAACGCGGGGATTGCTGCCAGATCCGTTACTCCAGTATCGCATTTTGGCTGATAGAGATGGATGTGCTTCGTGTGGAAAAGCGCGCCGACGGCAGAGAGGTGAAAATACCGACTGACCGCGGGAGGGCGGTTGGCATCTCCGTACAGGAGCGCGAGGGCGCGAACGGCAAGTACAACGTGGTGGTGTACGATGAGGACGCGCAGCATTTTATTCTGGATAACATTGACGCGATAATTGATGCAGAGCATCTGCGTTTTCAGAAGCAGGGTCAGCCGTGGACAGCGGAGGATGACGCGTTGCTGCTGAGGCTGATGGATGAGAAAGAACCGCTGTACGATATATCGTTGCAGCTAAAGCGCAATGTTGCCTCTATCCGCTCCCGCCTGAAAAAGCTTGGAATCGAAATCCCCTCCAATAAACAGGAATGAGGGGAAAATAAGACGCTGTTTGACAGAGCAGGAAAACAATGATATACTATATTTAGTCTTTATACCATACCAAAGACTAACAGGTTACTATGATAAGGTAGTACACCGAAGAGCTCTAATGCCTCGCCTCGTGCGGGGCATTATCTCTATCGGTATAAACGGATATAGATAAATGCGAAAGGAGAAAGTATGCACCAGATTGCAATAGGAGTGGACATAGGAATAAGCTCTACCGGGCGGGCATCGATCTGACCAGCCTATACCCGGCTATGACCGGAGCGATGAT
>CAZBVU010000040.1:0-13579 GCA_964495355.1 uncultured Oscillospiraceae bacterium | reverse complement strand
TCCACGAGGGCGGCGACCCTGTGCGCGAGGCCAAGGAGAACTGGGTCACGGCGCGGCGCGCCATACTGCGCAAGCCCATCGACCGCATAGGCTATGGCGGCTACCTGAAGCTCGCCATACAGTTTCCGGAGTTTGTTGATTACGTTGAGAGCGTGTGCGGTGAATTCCGCGAGCTTTATGATAACATCAAGGGTACGACCCCCTACTGCGTAAAGACCGTGGCCGTGCTCAACTGCTGGGGCAAGATGCGTGCATGGGGCTGCCACATGGTGCACCACGCGCTCTACCAGAAGCAGAACTACTCCTATTTCGGCGTTATTGAGGCGCTGTCCGGCGCACCGTTTGACGTGCGCTTCATCTCCTTTGACGATATCCGCAACAACCCCGCCGTTTTGGACGATGTGGACGTTATCATCAACGTTGGTGACGGTGACACGGCGCACACCGGCGGCAAGGAATGGGAGGATCCCGCGATATCCTGCGCCATCCGCGCGTTTGCGGCCAAGGGTGGCGGCATAATCGGCGTGGGTGAGCCTGCCGGACATCAGTATCAGGGGCGCTACATTCAGCTTGCAAGTGTGCTGGGCGTTGAGAAGGAGACCGGCTTCACACTCAACTACGATAAGTACAACTGGCAGCAGCACCGCGACCATTTCATCCTTGCCGACGTGCAGGACGAGGTGGATTTCGGCGAGGGCAAAAAGAGCATCTACGCCCTTGCGGACACTGAGGTGCTGGTTGAGCGCGACAAGGAAGTGCAGATGGCCGTGAATGAGTTTGGCGCAGGGCGCGGCGTGTACATCTCCGGCCTGCCGTACTCATTTGAAAACAGCCGTATTCTCTACCGCGCGATACTGTGGGCATCCCACGGCGAGGACGCGCTGCACAAGTGGTTCTCCTCCAACTTCAACGTTGAGGTGCACGCATTTGTGGCAAACGGCAAGTATTGCGTTGTCAATAACACCTACGTCCCGCAGGACACTGTTGTGTATACGGAAAATAGCAGCTTCCCGCTCCACCTCGATGCAAACGAGATCCGCTGGTACACCATATAAGCTGACAGAATAGAAACCGGATAATCCGAACCTATGTTTCATTGAAACGCAGGTTCGGATTTTTTATTTTACTTCGATTTTACACCGGTATGCTTACGGATTTTACTGCGAATACTTATCATAAAAGTGCAGTGAATAATCTGCAAATATGAAAAGGAGAAAGAGTAGAAAAATGAAGAAAGCTATAAGCATATTGGTCATCACACTTATGCTGTGCACCATCCTTGCCGGATGCGGCACGCCCTCCGGCAGCAGCGTCAGCACTGACGGCTCAACCTCCATGAGCAAGGTCATAGGTGCATTGAGCGAAGCATACGAGAACGAGACCGGCGTGACCGTGACGTATAACGGCACAGGCTCCGGCGCGGGGATTCAGGCGGTTTTGGAGGAGCGCTGTGATATCGGCCTGTCCAGCCGCAACCTGAAAGCCGAGGAGCAGGAAAAGCTGACCGCGACCGTGCTGGCGTATGACGGTATCGCCGTGATAGTAAACCCCGCAAACCCCATCAACGACCTTACGCTTGACACCATCGCCAAAATCTACACAGGCGAAATCTCCAACTGGAGCGAGCTGGGCGGCAGCGATGCCGAGATCGTGCTTATCGGCAGAGAGGCCGGAAGCGGTACGAGAGACGGCTTTGAAGCCGTCACCGGCACGGAGGACGCCTGCAAGTACCGTCAGGAGCTGACCTCTACCGGCGATGTTATCACCACGGTTGCAGGCAATCCGAACAGCATCGGGTACGCGTCCATAGCGTCCGTAAAGGACACTGTCAAGGCGCTGTCTGTCGGCGGTGTAATGCCGGATGAGAGCACCGTGAAGGACGGCAGTTATGTGCTTCAGCGCCCCTTCATCCTCGTGACGAACAGCGGCGCGGCGCTTTCAAAGTCGGCGCAGGCTTTCTTTGACTATATCACGTCCGGTGCGGCAAGTGAAATCATTCTGAACGCCGGTGCCGTGCCTGCGAACTGAAACTATGGTTGACAGCGGCGGGATAATTCCGTCGCCGTCCGGCTTTGAGGTAATGCTGATGAAGAAAAAACGTTTGATAGAAAACCTTATCCACGGTGTTTTCCTGAGTCTCGGTCTGGTCACTGTCGGGTGTGTGCTGGTGATAACCGTGTATCTTATTGTGTCGGGCATACCCGCGATAAAGGAGATCGGCCTTTTCAACTTTATCCTCGGCCGTGAGTGGGCATCGACCGCCGCACAGCCGAAATTCGGCATACTGCCCTTCATCCTCACCAGCTTCTACGGTATCGCCGGTGCGCTGCTGCTGGGCGTACCTGTCGGGATATTCACGGCGGTGTATCTGGCAAAGGCCGCGCCGCGTGGCGTGAGAGCCGTCATGGAGAACGCTGTCAACCTCCTTGCAGGGATACCGTCTGTTGTGTATGGTCTCGTGGGTATGCTTATCCTCGTTCCCGCTATCCGTGAGCTTTTCCATGTACCGGACGGCGCAAGCCTGCTTGCCGCCATCATTGTGCTGGCGGTCATGATACTGCCGAACATCATCAAGGTGTCGGTCACGGCGCTGGACAGCGTGCCGCGCGAATATGAGGACGCTTCACTGGCGCTGGGCGCAACCGCGACTGAGACCTATTTCCGCGTGTCCGTCCCCGCGGCGAAAAGCGGTATTGCGGCGGCTGTCGTGCTGGGCGCGGGACGCGCCATCGGTGAGGCAATGGCGGTGATGATGGTGGCAGGGAACGTGGCAAATATGCCGTCACTCTTTGAAAGCGTGCGCTTTTTGACCACGGCTGTCGCAACTGAGATGGCCTATTCCAGCCCCGGCAGTTTGCAGCGAAATGCTCTGTTTTCCATCGCGCTTGTGCTGTATCTATTCATCATGCTTGTGAATGTTACGCTAAATTACTTTTTGAAGCAGGAGAGGGCAGAATGATATGAGAAAAGAACGCACCATTTATAACCGCGCCATGCAGGGTGGTATGCTCATTTCCGCCGTTTTGACGGCGGCGCTTGTGCTGTTTTTGCTTGCGTATGTTCTCTTTCGCGGTCTGCCGCATATAACCTGGGAATTTCTCAGCACGAAGCCCAGCCATCTTGCCAACAGGATTGGCATCCTGCCGGACATTCTCAACACCCTTTATATCGTCCTCGCCACGCTTATCATCGTCCTACCTCTCGGCACCGGTGCGGCGGTCTATCTCACGGAATACGCCGCCAACAAAAAAATTGTCGCCGCTATCGAGTATGCAGCCGAAACCCTGTCGGGTATACCGTCTATAATCTACGGCCTTGTCGGTATGCTTCTCTTTTCCAACAATTTCGGCACAAGCCTGCGCGCGGGTGCGCTGACGCTGGTTATCATGAACCTGCCCACCGTGATGCGCACCACACAGGAGAGCCTGAAAACCGTGCCGCAGTCGTACAGGGAGGGCGCATTCGGCCTTGGCGCAGGAAAGTGGCGCGTCATCCGCACGGTGGTGCTGCCGGGATGTATAGACGGCGTTATCACCGGCTGCATTTTGTCCGTTGGCCGTATTTTGGGTGAGTCGGCCGCGCTGCTGTTTACCGCAGGGTTTGCCCACTCGCTCAACGGCTTTTTTACAGGGCTTTCCCGCCCCGGCGCAACGCTGACGGTGGCGCTGTACGTCTACGCCAAGGAGGAGGGCGAATTTGGCGTTGCGTTCGCCATTGCCGCCATTTTGATGCTGCTGACGCTGCTTATCAATCTATCTGCCGTGCTTGTCGGCAAGCACTTTGCAAAAAGGAGGAACGCATGAAAAGCGAAAATATCATAACCGCCGGAGAGCTTTCACTCTGGTACGGTGACTTTCACGCGCTGAAAGGCATCACCATGGACATCCCCGCGCAGAGCATAACCGCCCTGATCGGTCCCTCTGGCTGCGGTAAGTCCACATTCTTAAAGACGCTAAACCGCATGACAGACCTCATCCCCTCTGTGAAAATCACCGGCGAGGTGAAGTATAACGGCGAGGACATTTTCTCCAAGAGTGTTGACGTGAACGAGCTTAGGCGCGATATCGGGATGGTGTTTCAAAAGCCGAACCCTTTCCCCATGAGCATATATGACAACGTCGCCTACGGCCCGCGCACGCACGGCATCAAAAACCGCGTCCAGCTAAACGAAATTGTGGAGGAGGCATTGCGCCGCGCGGCCATCTGGGATGAGGTGAAGGACAGGCTGAAAACAAACGCGCTCAGTCTCTCCGGCGGGCAACAGCAGCGCCTGTGCATCGCGCGTGCGCTGGCGGTGAAGCCGCAGGTGCTTTTGATGGACGAGCCGACCAGTGCACTTGACCCCATCTCCACCTCAAAGATTGAAGAACTGACATTGAATTTAAAAGAAACTTACACTATAATTATGGTGACGCATAATATGCAGCAAGCCGTCCGAATATCAGATAAGACCGCGTTCTTCCTTCTGGGTGAGCTGGTGGAGTTTGAGGACACGGACAAGATGTTCTCCACCCCGCAGGATAAGCGCACCGAGGATTACATCACAGGGAGGTTCGGATAACGGCTATGCGAAATCATTTTGATGAGCAGCTTGTGCTGCTGAATAAAAAGCTGATAGAGATGGGCGCGCAGTGTGAGCAGATTATCGCGCTGTCCGCCAAGGCACTGCTGGACGGTGACATGGAAAAAGCGGACACAGTGCGAAAGCAGGGGCATTTCATCGACCAGTCGGAGCGGGAGATTGAGGGCATCTGCCTTAAAATCCTGCTGCACCAGCAGCCTGTCGCGAGGGATCTGCGCACAGTCTCCGCCGCGCTGAAAATGATAACCGATATGGAGCGCATAGGCGATCAGGCCGAGGACATTGCGGAGATCGTCCGCTTCTTGGGCGGGCGCGCAGGGGCTGAGTGCCACGGCATACGCTGCATGGCCGAGGCGACGATAAAAATGGTGACGGACAGCGTTGATGCCTACGTCAAGCAGGATCTGGCGCTGGCGCGTGCCGTGTCCGCATATGATGACGTTGTTGACGCGCAGTTTGCCGAGGTGAAAAGCACGCTGATAAATATGCTCTCCGAAAACAGCGCCGATGGCGAATACGCCCTCGACCTGCTGATGATTGCAAAGTATTTTGAGCGCATAGGCGACCACGCCGTAAACATTGCCGAGTGGGTGGAGTTTTCCGTCACAGGCGTTCATAAAGGAGGAGAATGGCTTTGATATGGTGTGTGGATGATGACAGCGCGATCCGCGATATTGAAGTTTATACATTGACACAGACTGGCTTTGAGGCAAAGGGCTTCAGCGATGGCGTTTCCATGCTAAACGCGCTGAAAACCGAAACGCCGCAGCTTATTGTCCTTGATATCATGATGCCGGAGATGGACGGCGTGGAGGTTTTAAAAGCGCTGAAGCGCAATCCCGCCACGCGCAAAATCCCTGTCATTCTGGCCACTGCCAAGGGTACGGAGCCGGACAAGATAAAGGGGCTGGACACCGGTGCGGATGATTATCTGGTAAAGCCGTTCGGTGTTATGGAGATGGTCTCGCGCATCAAGGCGGTATTGCGCCGCTGTGACGCGCCGGACAGCCGCGCTGTCATCACCGCAAACGCCATCACCCTGAATGATAGTGAGCGCACAGTGTACGTATCGGGCGAAAAGGTACTGCTGACCTTTAAGGAGTTTGAGATGCTGAAGCTTTTCATGCAGCACCCCGGCACGGTATTCTCGCGTGAGCGGCTGCTGTCTGAGGTGTGGGGCATCGACTATCTGGGCGAAACGCGCACCGTGGATATGCACATAAAGACCCTGCGCCAGAAGCTGGGCGCAGCGGCTGACTGCATCGTGACGGTGATAGGCGTCGGCTACAAGCTGGAGGCGGATAAATGAGCAAGAAGATCTTCCGCTCCATCCTCGCGGTGGCGATGGTCGTGCTGCTGGCAAGTCTGGTGTTCATCAGCGGCTTTCTGTACGATTACTATAACCGCTTTCAGATAAACCGCCTCAAGGAGGAATTGGCGCTTGCCGGTATCGGCGTGGAGCAGTTGGGCACCGGATATTTTGATAACTACCACTCCGGCATTTTCCGCTTCACACTCATCTCGCCGGACGGCACCGCCATATATGATTCCGAGGTGGATGAGACCGAGCTGGAAAACCACCTCGACCGGCAGGAGATACAATCTGCCATGCAGACCGGCCACGGCAGCAGCGCCCGCTATTCCTCCACCCTGACGGAGCGCGCCTTTTATGAGGCCGTCCGGCTGAGTGACGGCAGTGTTCTGCGCATATCCACCACACAGCTCACCATTGCCACGCTGATATTGGGGATGTCCCCCGTTATCTGCGCCATTATTCTTTTTTCGGTCATTATCTCCGTTGTATTGTCGCAGCGGTTGTCCGGCAGTATCGTCCGCCCGCTTGAGGCGCTGGACTTAGAGCACCCGGAGCAAAACGACACCTATGAGGAGCTGACGCCGGTATTGTCCGCACTCTCTAAGCAGCGCCGCCAGATCGATCGCCAGATGCTGGAGCTAAGGCAGCGTGCAGACGAGTTTGCGCAGATCACCGCCTCACTGAATGAGGGTATGGTGCTGCTGGATAAAAGCGCGTGCGTTATCAGCATCAACCCCGCCGCTGCAAAGCTTTTCAATGCAGACAGCAGTGCGGCAGGCCTCGCCTTTTTGACGGTTGACCGCAGTGCGGCCATGTGCAAGGCCGTGAACAGGGCGCTGTCCGGTGAGCATTGCGAATTTCGCGAAGAGCGCGGCGGCAGAGAGTATCAGTTCATGCTGACCCCCACGGAGTCGGACGGGCAGATTCTCGGCGCGGTGATTCTCTGCATAGACGTTACGGAGACGGTCTTTGCCGAGCGCAACCGCAAGGAGTTCACCGCGAATGTCTCACACGAGCTGAAAACACCTCTGCAAACCATCATCGGCAGTGCAGAGCTTTTGGAGGCAGGCTTGGTCAAGCCTGAGGACACAGCGACCTTTATCGGCAACATAAAGTCTGAGGCACTGCGCCTTGTCGCGCTGATAAACGATATCATCCGCCTTTCCCAGC
The DNA here is from genome assembly GCA_964495355.1 of uncultured Oscillospiraceae bacterium. Classification (GTDB taxonomy): domain Bacteria; phylum Bacillota; class Clostridia; order Oscillospirales; family Oscillospiraceae; genus Limivicinus. The sequence continues at coordinate 6,512 of CAZBVU010000040.1, read as the reverse complement.
TTGACGAGGAAGCCGAGCTGCCGAAAGAGCCGGTGGATATTTATATAGAAGCGCAGGAGGTTATCCGCACCCTCTCCCCTGCGGCAGAGGCCAACGGGGTGACACTCTCCCTCTCCGGCGCACCGTGCGTGATGAGCGGTGTGCGCAGATATATCTACGAGATAATTTATAACCTCTGTGACAATGCCATACGCTATAACAAATCGGGCGGCAGTGTCGAGGTCACGGTGAAAAGCGAGAGCGGCAGGGCTGTCCTCACCGTCCGTGACAGCGGCATCGGCATCCCGCCGGAGCATCAGCCCCGCATTTTTGAGCGCTTTTACCGCGTGGATAAAAGCCATTCGCGCGAGACCGGCGGCACAGGGCTTGGCCTGTCCATTGTCAAGCACGCTGTGGCCTGTCAGGGCGGCACCATCGCCCTTGAAAGCGCCGTGAATGTCGGCACTGTTGTGACTGTGCAGTTTTTGACTGCATAAACCGGTGCATAATTGGCGTTAATGCTGTTTCATCCTCATTTTTCCCGCTTTTTTAGCAGGTTAAAGTATTGACAGCGCGGGGCAAAGTGGTTATAATACTTTAGTCTATACCCAAGGCCGTGCTTTACATAGCTTTTTACAGACCCACGCGGCAACACGCCGCGCGGGGCTTTGAAATAACTGTACTGTGCGCTCAGGTATAAAATATTTTTAGGAGGACATCCATGAAAAAACTTATCGCACTGCTCATGGCACTGTGCATGGTTTTCGCGCTGTGCGCCTGCGGCCAGAGCTCCGCTCCCGCTGCCAGCACTGCCGACACTGCTGCTGATGCTGCCACTGAGGAAGAAGTCCACATCGGTATAGTCACCGGTTCCGTCTCTCAGTCTGAGGACGACCGCCGCGGCGCCGAGGCTTTCCAGGCAATGTATGGCGAGGACATGGTCAAGCTGGCCATCTACCCCGACAACTTCACTGAAGAGCTCGAGACCACCATTCAGACCATCGTCAACCTTTCTGACGACCCTGCAATGAAGGCCATCATCGTCAACCAGGCTGTTCCCGGCACCACCGAAGCTTTCCGCCGCATTAAGGAAAGCCGCCCTGACATCATCTGCATCGCAGGTGAGGCTCACGAGGACCTCCCCGAGATCGGCTCTGCTGCTGACCTCGTCTGCAACAACGACTTCGTTGCTCGCGGCTACCTCATCATCAAGACCGCTCACGAGCTGGGCTGCGACACCTTCGTTCACATCTCCTTCCCCCGCCACATGTCTTACGAGACCATGAGCCGCCGTGTTGCTATCATGCAGGCTGCTTGCGACGAGTTCGGTATGCAGTTCGTTCTTGAGACTGCTCCCGACCCCACCTCTGACGTCGGCACTGCCGGTGCTCAGGCATACGTCCTTGAGAAGGTTCCCGAGTGGGTTGAGAAGTACGGCCAGAACGCTGCTTACTTCTGCACCAACGACGCTCACACTGAGCCTCTGCTCAAGCAGCTGCTCGAGTACGGCGGATACTTCATCGAGGCTGACCTGCCCTCTCCCACCATGGGTTACCCCGGCGCACTTGGCCTTGACCTGACCGAGGAAGCTGGCGACTACGCCAAGATCCTTGCCAAGGTTGAGCAGGCTATCTGCGAAAAGGGCGGCGCTGATCACTTCGGCACCTGGGCCTACTCCTACGGCTACACCACCTCTGCCGGTCTTGCACAGCATGCTCTGAACGTCATCAACGGCGAGAGCGAGCTTTGCGATATGGACGACATTGCAAAGGCATACGAAGTCTTCTCCCCCGACGCTGCATGGAACGGCTCCAGCTACACCAATGCTGAGACCGGCGTCAAGGCAGAGAACACCTTCCTTGTCTACCAGGATACCTACGTAATGGGCAATCCGGGTCACTATGTCGGTGCTACCGCTGTTGAAGTTCCTGAGAAGTACTTCACCATCAAGTAATCCGTCTAAACCAGCATTTGATAATGGGGGAGGTTTTTCCTCCCCCAATGTTTCATTTACGCGCGCAAATTTCAGCTATTTAAATTGCTGCCCTAAAGTATAATCTGGCAGAGTCCTCACACGGGGCTCTAGTTTAAGTTAGGATTTGAAAGATATGATAAATGCCACAGCTCCATTGCTGGAGATGAAAAACATCAAAAAGGACTTTTTCGGCAACCAGGTTCTGACCGACATCAATATCACGCTCCGTCCGGGCGAAGTGTTGGGTCTGTGCGGTGAGAACGGCGCCGGTAAGAGCACCCTTATGAAGATACTTTTCGGTATGGACGTTATCAGAGAGACCGGCGGCTACAGCGGTGACATTCTTGTTAATGGCGAAAAGGTCACGTTTAACACGCCGTTTGACGCGCTCAAGGCCGGTATTGGCATGGTGCATCAGGAGTTTTCACTGATCCCCGGCTTCACGGCAACCGAGAATATTCTTCTCAACAGAGAGCCTCAGAAATCTAACGTTATCTCACAGGTTTTCGGCGAGAGGCTCAACACCCTCAATTACAATGAAATGAACGGCCGCGCTGAGGCGGCTATAGAAAAGATGGGCTTCTCAATTGACCGCAACATGGTCATCAACGATATGCCCGTCGGCCATAAACAGTTCACTGAGATTGCCCGTGAGCTTTCCAAGGACAATCTTAAGCTTCTTATTCTTGATGAACCTACCGCTGTTCTCACCGAGAAAGAGGCGGAGGCTCTGCTCGACTCCATAAGAGGAATGTCCCAGAAGGGCATTGCGGTCATTTTTATCACGCACAGACTTCATGAGATCCTTTCCGTATGTGACACTGTTGTTGTCATGCGCGATGGTTACGTTGTCAAGAACGTTCCCGCAAAAGAAACTGATGTTGCTGATATTACAAAGTGGATGGTCGGCCGCAGTGTTACCGCCTCCACCAATAATGATATAAGAGATTTTTCCAACGCAGAGACTATTATGAGCATCCGCAAGCTGTGGGTCGATATGCCCGGTGAGCTGGTGCGCAACGTCAACCTTGACATCAAGGCCGGCGAGATTCTCGGCATAGGCGGTCTGGCAGGTCAGGGCAAGCTGGGTATCCCCAACGGCGTTATGGGTCTTTATGAGGCCGGCGGCACAGTCGAGTTTGACGGCAAGGAGATCCCGCTCAACAGCCCGAGAAAGTGCCTTGACGCTTCCCTCGCGTTCGTGTCTGAGGACAGACGCGGTGTGGGTCTGCTGCTGGATGAGACTCTGGAATGGAACGTGGCCTTCCCTGCAATGCAGGTACAGAACAAGTTCGTCAAGAACCTGCTTGGCGGCCTTGTCAAGTGGAGAGATGACAGCGCGATTGAGGCCGTCACCGAGAAATACATAGACGAGCTTCAGATAAAGTGCACCGGCTCCAAGCAGAAAGCGAAGGAGCTTTCCGGCGGCAACCAGCAGAAGGTCTGCCTTGCCAAGGCGTTCGCACTGGAGCCGAAGTTCCTCTTCGTCTCTGAGCCGACCCGCGGCATCGACGTTGGTGCAAAGGCGCTCGTGCTGGACGCGCTCAAACGGTTCAACCGTGAAAGCGGCGTCACCGTCGTTATGATCTCCTCCGAGCTGGAAGAGCTGCGCCAGGTGTGCGACCGTATCGCCATCGTCTCCGGCGGCAAGATCTCCGGCATACTCCCGGCCAATGAGAGCTCCGAGGAATTCGGTATGCTCATGGTCAGTCAGGTAAAGTGAGGTGGAAGAATGAACACACAGTTATCCGGCGAAAACGCCACTTTCGCAGAAAAGGTCAGAGCGGGCATTAACTCTTTCGGCCTGCCCAGACTTATAATTGCGGCTTTCCTGCTTCTGCTGTTCATCGCCGCACCTTTTGTGGGCGCGGATCTTGCAACGCAGATCACAAACACACTCAACCGCTTTAGCTGGAACGCCATATTGGTGCTTGCAATGGTGCCTATGATCCACTCCGGCTGCGGCCTCAACTTCGGTCTGCCCCTTGGCATTATCGCGGGGCTTCTGGGCGCAACGCTGTCTATCGAGTTTGGCTTCACCGGTCCTATGAGCTTCCTCATGGCCATCATCATTGCCACTCCGTTTGCACTCGTGCTCGGCGCAGGCTATGGCTGGCTGCTCAACAAGATCAAGGGCGGCGAGATGATGATCGCCACCTACGTTGGCTTTTCCTCCGTGTCCTTCATGTGCATGATGTGGCTGCTCCTCCCGTATAAGAGTCCGACGATGGTTTGGGGCTTCTCCGGCGAGGGTCTGCGCACCACGATCTCCCTTGAGGGCTTCTATGACAAGGTGCTTGCCAACTTCCTGCAAATCAACATCGGCAACCTCTCCATCCCCACCGGCTCTATCCTGTTCTTCGCGTTCCTGGCGTTCCTCATGTGGGCGTTCCTGCACACCAAGACAGGTACTGCCATGACCGCTGTCGGCTCTAACCCCACCTTCGCAAAGGCTGCCGGCGTCAATGTGGACAAGATGCGTCTGCTCTCCGTTATCATGAGCACCTGGCTTGCCGCTGTCGGTATACTCGTTTACGAGCAGGGCTTCGGCTTCATCCAGATATACAATGCTCCGTTCTATATGGCGCTGCCCGCCGTGTCCGCTATCCTCATAGGCGGTGCATCCGTCAATAAGGCATCCATCACCAATGTTGTGGTCGGCACGTTCCTGTTCCAGGGCATCGTCACCATGACGCCGACGGTCATGAACTCCATGATCCACATGGATATGAGTGAGGTCATAAGAATCATAATCTCCAACGGTATGATCCTCTACGCACTGACCAGAAAGACGGAGGGTTCAAAGTAATGAATAATACGAAAAAGAACGAGGGCGTTTCCTTCGGCAAGAAGCTGCTGAAGCTTTTACAGAACAACTCTGTTCCTCTCATGTTCGTCCTCATTTGCTTAATCTGCATCCCTATCTCCGGCTTCTCTGTCAGCTACCTGCTCAATGAGATCGTAACCCGTATGGGCAGAAACATCTTCCTTATCCTCTGCCTGCTGTTCCCGATAATGGCCGGTATGGGTCTTAACTTCGGTATGACGCTGGGCGCAATGGCCGGTGAGATCGCACTCATCTTCGTTGCGGACTGGCAGGTTTGGGGTATCCCCGGCATCGTGCTGGCAATGATACTCTCCATTCCGTTCTCCGTTCTGTTGGGTCTGCTGTGCGGCAAGCTGCTGAATATGTCCCGCGGCCGCGAGATGATAACCAGCTACATCATCAGCTTCTTCATCAACGGTGTCTACCAGCTTATCGTGCTTTACATGATGGGCTCTATCATCCCCATCAAGCACTTTTCTCTCAAGCTCCCGCGCGGCTACGGCATCAGAAACACCGTCAGCCTGCTCAATATGCGCCAGAGCATTGATAACCTCCTCGCTGTCAACATCGGCGGTGTGAAGATCCCCGTGCTCACCTTCATCATCATCGCAGTGTTCTGCCTGTTCATCGTGTGGTTCAGAAAGACCAAGCTTGGTCAGGATATGCGCGCTGTCGGTCAGGATATGGAGGTTGCGCGTGACGCCGGTATCAAGGTTGAGCGCACCAGAATCATCTCCATCGTTATGTCCACGGTATTCTCCGGCTTCGGCATGATCATCTACCTGCAGAACATGGGCAACATCGCAACCTACTCCTCTCACTCCCAGATCGGTATGTTCTGCATTGCAGCGCTGCTGGTCGGCGGTGCATCCGTAGACAAGGCCTCTATAGGCAACGTTTTCCTCGGCGTTATCCTTTTCCACACGATGTTCATCGTCGCCCCCTCTGCCGGTGCGCAGATCACGGGTGACTCGATGATCGGCGAATACTTCCGCGTTTTCGTGTCTTACGCCGTCATCACCATCGCGCTCATCATGTATGAGACGAAGAAGCGCAAGCAGAAGAGTTTGATTGGCCAGCAGCTGGCGCAGGAACAGGAGGAGTAAGGATGACCAACAACAAAATCAAAACCATCATCATCCGCGCTGCCGCCGTGCTTTTCCTCGTTGCACTTGGCGTGCTGATGTACTTCCTCGGCCGCGGCCACACCGTGTATATCGACAATAAGAAGCTGGACTATGAGGGCACCACCTACGAAGCGCCCTATAAGGTCGAGGTTTATGTTGACGGTGAGCGCGTTGCAAAGCTCTATGATAAAGAGCGCGGCTCTTCCATCTGCATCGGTGCAAACTTCTCTATGGAGCTGGTTATCATCGAAGAAAAGGGTGGGGACGAAGTCACTGAGACCTATTCCTTTAAGCTTCCCTATGATAAGGATGGCCTTATCATCAACATTCCGGGTGTCCGCGCCGGTCTTCCGGTGGACGCTTATATGACCGAGTTTATCTCGACCACACCGGAAGAGGTTGTTGAGGAAGACGTCGTGACGGACGAATTTGCAATGGACGCCGCTGAGTTCTGACACAGCAACCCCAAAACGCACAAATCTATAAGCTTTTACGCCGCCGGAATAATCCGGCGGCGTTTTTATACCCCGCATTCCCCTCTCGTTTCAATGAGTGGGAATAAAATAATTTAGTCTTTTGAGTCCCGAAAACCCTTGAAAATACA
>CAZBVU010000039.1:0-15472 GCA_964495355.1 uncultured Oscillospiraceae bacterium | reverse complement strand
CTTGCAGCCTGCGGAGATACGGGTGATCCAGAGCTGGCGGAAGTCTCTCTTCTTCTGCTTGCGGCCAACGTAAGCGTAGCGGCCGGACTTCATGAGCTGCTGGTTAGCCATCTTATAGTGACGGGACTTGTTGCCCCAGTAACCCTTTGCAAGACCGAGAACCTTGTTTCTGTGCTTGCGGGTCATCATTGCGCCTTTAACTCTTGCCATTTGTGTTTATCCTCCTATATTAGCGTCTGCCCTTATTTGTAAGGGATCATTTTCTTGATGGTGGCCTCGTTGGTAACGTCTGCATAAGCCTCGGAGCGCAGACGGCGGCAGCGCTTGGTGTCCTTCTTGGTGAGGATATGGCTCTTGAACGCGTGTGCGCGCTTTACTTTACCGGACTTGGTGAGATTGAATCTCTTTTTTGCACCGCTGTGGGTTTTCAGTTTGGGCATGATAATTTCTCCTTCCGTAAACTGGGTTAATACAGGGAATACTCCCGCTGTATACTGAATTTATTTGTCCTCGCTCTCGGCGGAGGCGGGCTGTGCGGCCTGCTCAGTCTTGGGAGCTTTGGGCTTTGCCGGTTTTTTCGGCGGGGTGGTGGGCTTGGGGGAGAGGAATATTGACATACTGCGTCCCTCAAGCTTGGGCTGCTTGTCGAGATTGGCTACATCAGCGCACTTTGCGGCGAAATCGCGCAGAAGCTGCTCACCGATCTGCGTATGTGCCATCTCACGGCCGCGGAAACGAACGGACGCCTTGACCCTGTCGCCGTCGGCAAGGAACTTTTGGGCGTTCTTGAGCTTGGTGTTGAAGTCATTCGTGTCGATACCGGGAGACATACGAATCTCCTTTATCTCAATGACGCGCTGATTCTTCTTGGCCTCTTTCTCCTTCTTTGCCTGCTCAAAGCGGAACTTACCATAGTCCATAATGCGGCAGACAGGGGGATTTGAGCCCGGAGCGATCTTGACCAGATCCAGCTCATGCTCAATTGCGACCTCCAGAGCCTTCTGCGCGGACATAATGCCCAACTGCTCGCCCTCAGGTCCTATGAGACGAACTTCCTTGTCAATGATCTCCTCGTTGATTTGATGAACAGCGTTTGCGATCTTAAAACACCTCCGGTTAAACAGCACATTGGTTAAATACTAAACTGCAAAAAAACGCGGATGCATAGCATCCGCGCATAAAAACACATTATCCGACCTTCATGATCGAAGTGCCCCTATTGACCACGGACAGCCATATACCGCCGGGTGAGGTTGGTGGATGCCATACCTTCTTTGTTTAAGCTATGCTATTATAAGCGAACATCAACCACTTGTCAAGTGGTTTTTTAAATGATTTTACGCTTTTTCCTGTGAATTTACCTTTGCACGCGCTAAATAACTCCACAGCATGTTATTAAGCCAGTGCATCACCCACGCTGTCACTGTTACAACTGCCAGTACTGCAACATTAACAACTATATCCGGCACCTTTCCGCTCAATGCATTGACGGTTTTGCCACCGAGGAACTCCTGCACACAGTAGAATTCCAAGCTTATCCCGCCGATAAATTTGAGCGCGCAGTTAAGTGCGCGGGTCACAGAACAAAGAGATTCCAACCATGCGAAAAACTCAGAAAGCATTATAACCAAACCTAAGGCGGTGAGATAGTCCGGTAAGCAGCAGTTGGATTCCGGCAGGATAAATTCAAGGGAACGGAAATTGCACAGAAAGCTCAATACAAGACCGGCGGCTGTGCTCACAAAGGCAAGCAGCAGCACGGTGAAGCGTGAAGGATGCTTAGTCGCATTTTGCGCACGCCATCCCAGATATACGCCGGTAAGAAACACAGGGATGCGATTGGTAAAACCGTACATATCTTCTTTCATCACGCCTATTAGTAGCAAAGAAAGTGCATACCATATTGCAATGGCAACGGCAGTAAATATAAGCTTTGAGCGGCTTTGCGCAAAAACACGCCAGTATAACGGGAAAACAAGATAGATAAGGGCGATAGCTGTCACAAACCAGAGGCAGAAGTACATATTACCGGTGAAAAAATTGAAGCCGGTTACTACAGATACAAAGCCGCCAAATCCCCAGTGTTCAACTACGGCGCGAAGCGCGGCGATAAGCACGAATGGGAGTGCAATCCGCTTGAAACATCTGAAATAGAAGCCACCCAAACTGTGTTTGCCGATGGCGTATGTCATACCCATACCTGAAAGCAGGAAGAAAATGTCTACGCCCTCAAAGCCCAGACGCTTGACCACATTTTCTACATAAAAAAGTGCTCCGGAGGCATCTTTTGAGAAAAGCGGTTGCCACATATGGAAAAACAAAATCCACAAAGCGGCAAAGCCCATGACGGCACTCCTATATTTATTTATCGTGTCGAGAGAAGATTTTTGTTCCATTGTTCCTCCGTGGATTATTTTCAATAGGCTTTCAATAATAAAATTCCCTGTTACCGGAAAAGCTATAGCTATCTAAAGCAATGGAGTGAGTGAGATGCTGGAATACCCTGCGGTTTTTGCACTTGGCGGCGCGGCATACGGCCTGTTGGAAATACTGTGGCGAGGCTGGACGCACTGGACGATGCTTATCTGCGGCGGCGTGTGCTTTACGCTGATGTATCTCATCGACACAACACCGCTGGACCATGCGCGCAAATGTATTATGTGCGCCGCCGCGATAACCACTGTCGAATTCTTGACAGGGTGCATCGTCAACCTGAAGCTGGGTATGAACGTATGGGATTATTCCACCATGCCATTTGACCTGCTGGGGCAGATATGCCCGCAGTTTGTGCTGATGTGGCTTTGCCTGAGCGTGCCGGGACTGCGGCTGTGCCGCGCACTAAGGCACGCTGCAACAAGCTTTACTAAAACTAAATTTACAAATCGCTTGGGAGAGGGAAGCGGCGATCAATAATTCTCGTCAGGCGCACCCTCGGCCTTTTCCTGCTCCATCGCCAGCTTTACAATGCGGCTCGTCCCAAGGCGGTCGGCACCGAGGGCGATGAAATCTTCGGCGTCGGCAAGGCTGGATATACCGCCGGCGGCCTTGACCTTGACGCTGGACGGGCAATTATCACGCATCAGCTTGACATCCTCGCGCGTTGCGCCGCCCTTGGAGAAGCCGGTGGAGGTCTTGATATAATCTGCGCCGCAGTCAGAGACTATCTTGCACAGCTTTATCTTTTCTTCCTCAGTGAGCAGGCAGCATTCAATGATAACCTTGAGGATGTGCCCGCGTGTTGCAGCGCGGACAGCGGCAATATCCTGCTCCACGCTGACCCAACTGCCGTCCTTGACCATGGAGAGGTTGATGACCATGTCAATCTCGTCCGCACCCTTGCGGATAGCGTCCTCGGCCTCAAATGCCTTTGCAGCGGTGCTCATGTAGCCGTTGGGGAAACCGATAACCGTGCATATTGCAAGCTTATCGCCGACATAGCGCTTTGCACCGGCAACATGGCAGGGGGGGATGCACACACTGGCGCAGTTGTACTTTATTGCCTGATCGCACAGCGCGCGGATCTCGCTGGAGGTGCAGTCAACACGCAGGAGGGTATGGTCGCATTTTTCGAGTATTTCCTTTATATCCATGGTAAAATTTCTCCTTTTTAATTATTGTGTTCATTATATCCTTTTTGGCTGTCATATTCAAGAGTGGATTGCGAATAGATTCTAACATCTAAAATCACACGAAAAGGACGGCTACATAATGGATATGACAACCCCTACCAATATTACGAGGCTCTGCGGCACGATGGCCGGAAAGCCAAGTTATTCACATTCCAGCCGCGGACAGGATTTCTACATCTTCCCGCTGGAGGTCACGCGGCTGTCCGGCAACAGTGATGTGTTGAACGTTATTGTCCGGCCGGAGCAGCTCGCCACGGCAGAAATAACCGAGTGTGAGCGGATATGCGTTGAGGGCGAGGTGCGCACATTTAATAATCGGCACGGAAGCGGCGCAAAGCTTGTCATAACCGTGTTTGCGCGCGAGATATATCTCACGGACGAACCTGACTGCAACGAGGTGCATCTTATCGGCACACTCTGCAAAGCACCGAATCTGCGGTGCACACCCATGGGGCGCGATATCTGTGACCTTATGCTGGCCGTGAATCGGCACTATGGCCGTTCGGACTATCTGCCGTGCATATGCTGGGGCATAACGGCGCGGGAGGTCGCCGCGTGGGGGATAGGTACGCAGTTGAGTCTGAATGGGCGCATACAGAGCCGCCGCTACATAAAGGTGGGTGAGGATGGTGCGGTTGAAAAAACAGCCTACGAGGTTTCAGTGACGGAAATAGAGAAGCTGTAGACCATCGGGAAATGATGATATTTACAAGCTTGCACTGCACCCTGATACGCTTTGTCGAAGCTATTGACGGGCATCGTCATTTGGATTATCGTACCGGTGGGGGAGGTGGCATGGTGCGGATAAAATGGCATGGCTGGGTGATGCTTGCGCTGGCGCTGACGCTGTTCGCGGCGGCAAACACGCGCCTGTGCTGTGCGGTGCTTGTGGGCGGTGAGCGCCTTGACGGACTGTATTCGCCCCTTACTGTGACGGTAGCGGAGATTACCGCACAGCGCGCGGCTGAGGAGATAACCTCAGCCAATATATTTCCGGCGCAGTGTACGAGCATATATACGCTCTCTGCGTCAGCCCCGCAGGGAGATGTAAGAGCAGTCAGCGATGCGCTTTTGCGGGCATCTTCAGGTGTCAGTGAGGGTTGCGGCGTATATGCGGACGGGGAAGCGCTGGGGTATGTTGACAGCGGTGCAATACTGCTGGAATGGCTGCACCGAAGCTTTTATTCAACACTGCCCTTTGACGCGGGTACAGCACAGCCGGAGGTGGGGATAAGGCTGGAAAGAGGTTATACGCGAAGCGAGAATATTTGCGGCTATCCCGAGATGACCGAACGCGTACTTAATGCAAAGCAGATGTATTGACTTTTTCCGCGCGGTAAACTAGAATAAAGGCATGAAAAAGATAAGCTTTTTCCGCAATGCGGATAAAAAAACGAAGATATGGCTGGCGGTTCTGGTAGGTGTGTGCGCCGTGTGCATACTGTCATGGTGGCTCATCGGCTCGCTCAGCGCGGGCTGTGTGGCTGTCGTGCGTGTGGATGGCGAGGAGGTATACAGGGTCGATCTCTCTGCCGTGCGCGAAAGCTACGATGTGGACTTTGACACGCAGTACGGCCACAACACTGTTCATGTCGCACACAATGCAATATCCGTGTCAGAGGCGGACTGTCCGGACGGGATATGCGTTGCGCAGGGCGCGATAACCGGCAGCGGCGTGCCGATTGTGTGTATGCCGCACCATCTCTCCGTGCGCATAGAGGGGAGCGACATTGATGCCTAAGACAAAGAAACTGGCGCTGATGTCGGTGCTTACGGCGATCGCCCTCACCATATTCATGATTGAGGCGCAGTTACCATCACCGGTTCCGATTCCCGGGGTGAAGCTCGGTCTTGCCAATATCATCACACTGACAACGATGCTCATCCTCGGCAAGAAAGAGGCGGGTGCAGTGCTCACTGTGCGCATTATCATGGGCGCTATGTTCTCAGGTTCGCCGTCCACGCTGCTGTACAGTGCGGCAGGCGGGGCACTGGCGTATGCTGTTATGTGTGTGTTGGTAGGCCGCGTGGATGAAAAGCGGCTGTGGGCATTGTCGGCAGTGTCGGCGGTGGCGCATAATATGGGTCAGCTTGCCGCCTGTGTGATGGTGGTGAAAACGGCGGGCGTTTTCCTTTACGCGCCGGCGCTTATAATCTCGGGCGTGATAACGGGCGTGTTTACCGGCTTTGGCGCGATGTACCTTGTCCGCGCCGTGCGAAAAATGAAGCTGTAGACTTAAACATATAAAATAGCTTGGATTTGACTAATTTAATAAAAGCGTTATAATATACGACATATTAAATAAAATAATACTAACGAAAGGTAGATAAAGAAATGAGCGAGTGTACACATGATTGCTCCACCTGCGGCGAGGATTGCGCCAGCCGTGAACAGGAGAGCTTTAGAAAAGAGCTGCACGATGGTGCAAGCGTAAAAAAGGTCATAGCCGTTGTCAGCGGCAAGGGCGGTGTCGGCAAGTCTCTGGTGACCAGCCTCCTGGCATCGGAAATGCAGCGCCGCGGCCATAACTGCGCAGTGCTCGATGCAGATATCACCGGCCCTTCCATTCCGAAGTCCTTCGGCGTGACGGAGCATTGCATGGGTACGGACGAGTATCTTATCCCAGTCACCACCCATTCCGGCCTTCAGATAATGTCCATCAACCTCATTCTTCAGGATGAGCGTGAGCCGGTTGTGTGGCGCGGCCCTGTCATTGCGGGCGCTGTCACCCAGTTCTGGACGGATGTTATGTGGGAAGATGTTGACTATATGTTTGTCGATATGCCTCCCGGAACGGGCGATGTTCCCCTCACGGTGTTCCAGTCCCTGCCGGTTGACGGTATTGTGATCGTCACCTCCCCGCAGGATCTTGTCGGCATGATCGTTGCCAAGGCCGTGAAGATGGCAGAGATGATGAACGTGCCTGTCATCGGCATTGTTGAGAATATGTCCTACTTCAAGTGCCCTGACTGCGGTAAGGAGCACACCATTTTTGGTGACAGCAAGGTTGCCGCCGTCGCAGAGGAGTTTGGCATTGCGCATTATGCGCGCCTGCCCATTGACCCTGTTATCGCCACTATGGTCGATGCAGGCGAGGTGGAGTATGTCAGCGGTGAGCATATTGCGCCTATCGCGGATGTTATAGAAAAGGGAGAAAAGTAAATGGTAATCGCAGTTGCATATGATAACGGACAAATAGGCGAGCATTTTGGCCACGCGACGATGTTCGCACTGTATGATTATGATGAGGCTGACCTCGGCGCGTGCACAAAGCGCCTTGTTGACTGCTCTGACAGACACGGCCATAAGGCGATGGCCGACCTTATGCGCGATAACGATGTTGCTGCGGTCATTTCCGGCAGCATGGGCGCTGAGGCGAAGAGCCAGCTTCTAAGCTACGGCATCGTGCCTGTCGCGGGTTACTGCGGCGATGCGGACACAGCGGCAGACCTCTTGGTGACAGGCCAGCTTCCCGTATACGAGGATGCAGGCGGCTGCTCCGGCGGTTGCGGCGGCTGTGGCGGCTGCGGCGGTCATGAGGACGGCGAGGATTGCTCCTGCGGCGGTGGTTGCAGCTGCCACTAATGGGCAAAATCAAATAATAAATTACGATTACCGGCACTCTTCAAGCGAGAGCGCCGGTAATTTTAGCGTGTGTGGCTTGCCAATGACAGGACTGTAAATTAAAAAATTGTGAAATGTTTCTGTGAGTACGCGAGAAATGTTGAAATTATATCAAAATGTGTTATAATACTCAATTATGAAATAATTACTGTGGAGGCGTATGCATAATGGCAAAAAAACAGTTTAAGGCAGAGTCGAAACGTCTGTTGGACTTGATGATCAACTCCATCTACACGAATAAGGAGATTTTTCTCCGCGAGATTATATCAAACGCATCTGACGCTATAGACAAGCTGTGCTATCTTTCACTGACGGATGAGAACGTTGGCCTCAACCGCGATGATTTCAAAATAGACATCATCGTGGATAAGGACGCGCGCACCATCACCGTGCGCGATAACGGCATCGGCATGACGGCGGAAGAAGCGGAGAGCAACCTCGGCGTCATTGCAAAGAGCGGGTCTTTGAAGTTTAAAGACGAAATGGACAGCGAAAAGGGCGAGGCAGAGGATCTCTCCATCATCGGGCAGTTTGGTGTCGGCTTCTACTCTGCGTTCATGGTGGCTGATGAGGTTACCGTTATCACCCGCAAGTATGGCGAGGCGCAGGGCGTGCAGTGGGTCAGCCGCGGCGCGGATGGCTACACCGTGACGGAGTGCGATAAGGACACTATCGGCACGGACGTTATCATGCACATCAAGCCTGACACTGATGAGGAGATCTACGGCTCCTTCATGGAGGTATGGAAGCTCAAAGCGCTGGTGAAGAAATACTCCGATTACGTCCGTTGGCCGATAAAGATGGACATTGACCACCAGGAGCGCTTTGAAACCGGCGAGACCAACGACGATGGCACACCCAAGTACGATTACAAGATGGTCACTGAGAATGAGACCATAAACAGCATGATCCCCATCTGGCAGCGCAGCAAGAGCGAGGTCACGGATGATGACTGCATTGCCTTTTATAAAGAGAAAAACCGTGAGCGCAAGGACCCCTGCGCACTGGTGAGAATAAACGCCGAGGGCGCGGTTAGCTATAAGGCGCTGCTGTTCATCCCGGGTGAGGAGAACGAGAACGCCTTTGTCGGTGACAATAAGGGCGGCATCACGCTCTATTCCAACGGCGTTATGATAATGGAGAAGTGCGACAAGCTTGTGCATGACTATTTCGAGTTTGTCAAGGGTGTTGTCGATTCCCCCGATCTTTCGCTCAACATCTCCCGTGAGATTTTGCAGCATGACCGCCAGCTTCGCGTAATCGGCCAGAACCTTGAAAAGCGCATCAAGGGTGAGCTGGAAAAGCTCATGCGCGATGATAAGCCCAAGTATGAGGAGTTTTACAGGAACTTCGGCGTCCACCTCAAGTGCGGCGTGTGCGATGAATATGGCCGCTATAAGGATTTCCTGCGCGACCTGCTGATATTCTACACCTCTGAGGACAGACAGATCACGCTGAAAGAGTATGTTGAAAATATGCCTGAGAGCCAGAAGGTCATATACTTTGCCTCATCTGACTCTGTCAAGCACGCGATGAGCCTGCCCCAGTGCAAAGAGGTCAAAAATCGCGGGTATGAGCTTATATACCTCACCAGCCCCCTGGATGAAATGGTGCTGGAATCCCTGCGCGAGCAGGACGGTAAAACCTTCTGCAACGTTGTCACCGATGACCTCGGCTTTGACACTGAGGAGGAGAAGAAAGCCGCAGAGGAGCGGGATGTTGAAAATAAGGACTTCCTTGAGTTCGTCAAAACCACTGTCGGCAATGATGTCACGCGCGTAAAGCTCTCCAACAAGCTTGCGGATATGCCCTGTGCACTCACCACCGAGGGCGGAATTACCCTCGAAATGGAGAAGTATTTCCGCCGCGGCCCCAGTGAGGAGATGCGCAAGGTGCGTGCAAACCGCGTGCTGGAGCTGAATCCGGAGCATGACGCGGTAAAGGCGCTCAAATCTGCATATGAAAATGACACTGAAAAGGCAACTCACCTTGCCAAGGTGCTCGAATCCCTCGCAGAGCTGATGGCGGGCGTTGAAATCGAAGACCCCGCAGACTTTGTTAAACTTGTCAGCGACCTGTTCTGAGCAGATAATCCCGCGTTTTCTACCCCTTTGGCATAGACAAATCAAATTCGGAGAAACTAATCTATGAATAAACGGCTTGGAATATATATCCACATACCGTTCTGCGCCAGCAAGTGCGCATATTGCGATTTCTACTCTCTCGCCAATTGCGAGTATATTATACCCGACTATCAGGATGCACTGATCGAGCATATCAACGAATCGTCCCCCGCGATAAAGAACTATGAGGTGGACACGGTGTATTTCGGCGGCGGTACGCCCAGCTTCTACGGGGCGGAGCGCATTGCGGAAATATTCAACACGCTGAAGCTCAATGGCAATGTCCGCCTTGATGCAGAGGTCACGGTTGAGTGCAACCCCGACAGTATGAGCTATTCTGAACTGAGGCTTTTGCGGCAGGAGGGTGTGAACCGCCTTTCGATAGGTGTGCAGGCAACGAACAATGACCTGCTGAAAATGATTGGCCGCCGCCATAATTACCAGCAGGTGGTCAACGCCGTCCATGATGCGCGGCGCGCCGGATTTGATAATATCAGTCTTGACCTTATGTATGGTCTGCCCAGCCAGACGAAAAGCGACTGGGCAGAAACGCTGGCCAAGGTAATGGAGCTGCACCCTGAGCATATATCCTGCTATGCACTGAAGCTTGAAGAGGGCACGCGGATGTACAGGGAGTATAACGGCTCTGCCATCATGCCCAGCGACGATGAGCAGGCGGATATGTATTCCTATGCCGCAGATATGCTAAAGCGCTATGGCTATATGCACTATGAGGTGTCCAACTTCTGTGCACCGGGCTTCCCGTCAAAGCATAATCTGAAATACTGGAATCTGGATGATTATATGGGCTTTGGCCCGGGTGCACATTCCTGCGTTGGCAATCTGCGCTACAGCTATGTTCGCGATTTGAAGAAATACATAGCGGGCGTGTTCAGAAATCAGGTAATAGTGGACGAGTATAAGAACATCGACCCGCTGGAACGTGCGGTGGAGTATGTCATGCTGGCCATGCGCACAGCGCGCGGCATTTCAGAGTATGATTACCGCGTCCGCTGTCAGTGCGACTGGCGGCCTATCGAACGCGCCCTGCTTGCCTTTGAGAAAAAGGGCTGGACGGAGCGCAACGGCGATAGATGGCATTTCACCGTGCCGGGCTTCCTCCTTTCCAACCAGCTTATCGGCATACTGCTGGAGGTGCAGGCCACAGGCTGCCTTGAGGGTACGCCGTGGCTGCTTGATGATGACGATGATGCCAAGGCGCACGAGGCGCAAATGCCTGATATGCCCATGAGTGAAGAAGATTACTTCGCCCAGCTTCAAAGCGAGATCGCGCAGAATAGAGAATAGAAGAGAGACTGAGGGTAGCCAGTGAGAGAGAATAAAAAGAAAAAGACAGGTGGCATTTTTAGCAGACACACCGCATCCGAAAAAAAGAAAAACCAATACGCCGAGGATGAATATGATCCCTATGAGCCGGAGCAGGAGGACGTTGAGCCGCTGTATGATGATGACGATTACGCGGATGAACAGCCGGACTTGGCGTATGAGCAGGATGAACCCGACGAAATAGACGAACAGCCGGACGATGATTATTATGACGACGGCGAAGAGGATTATCCCGAGCCGGACGAGGACGAGGATACAGCCGCTCACGATGCGCGCCGCGACAGCCGCCGCAAGGCAAAGATAGCAGCACTCGTTGTGGCCTGTATACTGATCGTACTTGCCGCCGGTGTAACTGTGGGCGGGTACATGGTCACTAACAGCACCATGAACTTCCCCAATCTCCGCGTTGGCGGGGTCACGGTCGGCGGGATGGATGCCGCCGCCACTAGAGCTGCCATTGAAAACAGCGGCTGGGATGAAAAGGCGAGTGTCCCTCTCACGGTGACATTGCTGGGGCGTACAGACTTTGATGTTGACCTGTATGAGTCCGGTGCGATGCACACTGTTGATGAAGCGGTGAAACTGGCCTGTGCATATGGTCATACCGGCAACTGGTATGTTAATCTGATTGAGTATGTCAAGTGCTTTCTGCGTCCGGTGGACGTGAATGAGACCACCATCGTTTATAATAGCGAGTATATACAGGCGCAGTGCCAGACCGGTATAGATAAGCTGAATGAAGAGCTGGGTGACGGAAGCCATACCATAGATAAGGAAAAGTCGCTTCTCTGCCTTGAAAAGGGCGCGGGACAGCTTAAATTCGACCTTGCCGATATGGAGAACAGCATCACGGCTGCCCTTGCCGCCGGTAAGAAAGAGCTGAGCTACTCCTATCTTGCGTCAGACCCGACAATGCCGGACTTTGAAAAACTTTATGAGCAGCTTAAAGCGGAACCGGCTGACGCATACTTCACGGATGACAACACCTTTACTGTCGTTGATGATATTGAGGGGTGTGATTTTGACGTGGAGGAGGCGGAGAGCATCTGGAAAGAGGCTGAACCCGGCGAGACAGTCAAAATACCCATTGAGCTGACCTTCCCCGAGGTGACGGGGGATTATCTGCGCTCACTGCTGTACAGGGATAAGCTTGGCTCAATGACAACCTACTTCCCCAACAGCAACGATAACCGTATCAGCAACATTCAGCTTGCGTGCAGCAAGATAGATGGGCTGATCCTCTACCCGGGCGATGTATTTTCGTATAATGATACACTTGGTGAGCGAACGGAGGAGGCCGGCTTCAAGATGGCCGGTGCTTATTCAAACGGCGAAGTGGTCGAGGAGCTGGGCGGCGGTATATGTCAGGTGTCGTCAACGCTTTACAGCGCGGTGCTGTATTCTTATCAGGTCACAACGGTTATGCGTCTGCCGCACTATTTCCCCGTTGACTATATGGAAAAGGGCTATGACGCAACAGTAAGCTGGCCGAAGCCTGACTTTCAGTTCAGGAATGACCGCGAATACCCGATAAAGATTGCCACCCATTGCGACGCGGTAGAGCGCAGTCTCACCATTGAGATATGGGGCACAAACCTTGACGGGACGTATATCGAGCTGACCAAGGATACCTATTCGTATATGAATGACAGATACCCCTGGATAATGGAGGGCTACGGCGTGCAGGTTCACCGCAACGTGTTTGACGCCAACGGCATCCAGATAGACCGCATTGACGAGGTATACGACATTTACCACACGCACGAGGCAACCGAGCAGATAAAGGCGCTTGATGCCGCAGCAGCGGCGCAGGCCGCCGAAGCGCCGTTTGCAGGTTAAATCAGAAAAATATATAGCATTTGCTGTATTTGAGAAAGGGAGAACAAGGAAAATGGAAAACAAGACCTTCTATATCACCACCCCAATATACTATCCCTCCGATAAGCTTCACATTGGCCACACCTACTGCACCGTAGCAACTGACGCAATCGCGCGCTACAAGCGACTGTGCGGCTATGATGTGATGTTCCTCACCGGCACGGATGAGCATGGCCAGAAGATAGAGGAGAAAGCAAAGGCCGCAGGCGTCACGCCGCAGGAGTTTGTGGACAAGATAGTTACCGGCGAAAACGGTATTCTTGACCTCTGGAAGCTGATGAATATCTCCAATGACCGCTTCATCCGCACCACGGATGATTACCATGTCGAGGCTGTACAGCGCATTTTCAAGAAGATGTACGACAAGGGTGACATCTATAAGGGCGCATACAAGGGCAAATACTGCACCCCCTGTGAAAGCTTCTGGACGGAAAGTCAGCTTGTCAACGGCAAGTGCCCCGACTGCGGCAGAGACGTGCATGACGCAGAGGAGGAGGCGTATTTCTTCCGTCTCTCCAAGTACGCAAAGCCTGTGCAGGAGCTGCTGGAAACCGGCACATTCCTCACACCGCCCAGCCGCGTCAATGAGATGATAAATAACTTCATCAAGCCGGGTCTTGAAGATCTCTGCGTTTCCAGAACCAGCTTCTCCTGGGGCATCCCTGTGGATTTTGACCCGGGTCACGTTGTTTATGTGTGGGTCGATGCCCTCTCCAACTACATCACTGCCCTCGGCTATGGCAACGATAAGTACAATGATTACGCGAAGTATTGGCCGGCAGATGTCCACATCGTCGGTAAGGAGATCGTCCGCTTCCACTCCATAATCTGGCCTGCAATGCTCATGAGCATGGAAGAACCCCTGCCCAAGCGCGTGTACGGTCACGGCTGGCTGGTTATTGACGGCGGCAAGATGAGTAAGTCCAAGGGCAATGTTGTTGACCCATACCTTCTGGCGGATAAGTTCGGTGTGGATGCACTGCGCTTCTTCCTCCTTCGCACCTTCCCGTTCGGCTCTGACGGTAATTTCTCCAATGAACTGCTTATCAGCACCATCAACACAGACCTTGCCAATGACCTTGGCAACCTCGTCTCCCGCACGACTGCCATGGTGGAAAAATACTTTGGCGGCGCACTCATTGCCGAGCGTGAGTATGATGCAATGGATGATGAGCTGGTTGCGCTCATAAAGTCCACTAAGGCTGCATATGCCGCCCAGATGGACGAGTTCCAGCTTCACCTCGCACTGGAAGAGGTGTTCAAGCTTATCCAGCGCGCCAACAAGTATATTGATGAGACAGCACCTTGGGTGCTTGCCCGCGACGAGGCGAAGAAGCCGCGCCTTGCGAGCGTGATGTATAATCTGCTTGAGGCACTGCGCGTGTCGCTCACCATGCTCACGCCTTTTATGCCGGAAAGCTGCGAAAAGGCGTTTGCACAGATCGGTGCAGGCAAAGAACATACCACATGGGACAATGCAGGGGAGTATGGTGTTCTTCCTGCCGAGGTGTCAGTGCACAAGGGTGAGACACTCTTCCCGCGCATTGATGCGCCCAAGATGCTTGCAGAGCTGGAAAGCCTTGAAAAGGCCGCCGCAGCGCCGCAGGTCAAGGTCCCTCCTGTGCTGCCGGATGTCACGGTTGATGAGTTTGCAAAGTGCGATATGCGCGTGTGCAAGGTGCTTTCGTGCGAGGCGGTTAAGAAGTCGGATAAGCTGTTGAAGTTCACACTCAACGATGGCTCCGGCACAGACCGTGTCATTCTCTCCGGCATCCGCAAGTTCTATGAGCCGGAGCAGCTTGTCGGCAAGACTGTTGTTGCAATTTTGAATCTCCCGCCGCGCAAGATGATGGGGCAGATGTCCAACGGTATGCTCCTCTCCGCTGTGCGCGAGGTGGACGGCAAGGAAGAGCTGAATCTTATAATGCTTGATGACTCCGTCCCTGCCGGCTCTCAGCTCTGCTGAACTGAATAAAGATTATAAGCAAAAAAACCGTGGTGCAGACTTCTGCACCACGGTTTTTGTATGCTGGTATCATATTTTGTGCGTCAATATCCACGCGAGTATTGCTTCATAGTCCATTTTACCGGAAGCAACAGACAGACCGAGTTCAACAATTTCGTCGTCTGCACAATCAATGCGTATACCGTTCACTTCTAGGAAAGTCAACATTATATACACGCCAATGCGCTTGTTCCCATCCACAAAAGCATGATTTGAAATTAGCGAATATGCAAGCCTTGCAGCTTTTTCTTCTTTACTTGGGTAAAACTCAATTCCACCAAAACCGGAAAATGCATTTTCAAGAGCGGAATCCAGCAAGGCTTCATCCCTTAGGCCGATACTGCCGCCAGTTTCCTGTGCGATCATCTTGTGCAGAAGCAGCACTTTTTCTTTGCTGAATTTTATCATTTCGCCAGCTCCACAAATGCTGCTTTATGTTTTCTCAGTATTCTGTCGGCAACAAAGTCTATTTTTTCGTCATCGGTCATATCGACAATGGGGGAATTCTCCAGATCAATCATCATGTATTTCGGTCGATTATTTTTGAATATTATGGCTTGCCCATTTGCATCGACTATTCTGGTCACTCTTGAAAAATTCTGATTTGCCTCTGAAACGGATATAATAGTGTTTGTATCAATAGTCATATTAAACCTCCTTGAGCCGTATATCTGTATTATATGCAGAATGTAGGTAAAAATCAAGCTAGAATTTAAATGTACAAAACCGTGATGCAGACTTCAGCACCACGGTTTTGTATCTTTTAGTTTTCACTCCACGTCAACGCGGACGAGTTCGCAGCCGTTGAGGGTTGCAAACTTCACAATATCGACCAAGCTGTGCGACACTGTGTCGTACACGATGA
>CAZBVU010000038.1:0-15572 GCA_964495355.1 uncultured Oscillospiraceae bacterium | reverse complement strand
GGTGGAGCCTACGTCACAGCCGCCAAAGTATTTCATATGTATTGCCTCCAATAATACTTAATGATGATAATCAGTATCCCCCTCTCCCCTGCCGATGGCGGGGAGAGGGTTATGAATTAAAACAAATCAGTGGTCGTATCTGGGGAACTTGTCAATGTCATACGGGGTCTGGAGCATATCCTTGCGCTCCATATTATCATAGTGCTTTTTCAGGAACGGCTCAACCACGTTGAACAGCAGTTTACCGTCAAGGTCGAAGAAGAACACCGCGAACAGCGCAACATTCGCAACGACAACTATGCCCAAAAGCTTGCCGATAAACTTGCCGAGCTTGCAGCCGCCCGATTTCTTGCAGGTGCATTTTTTCATGTCTGATTCCTCCTATTACCAAATCATGGAGTCGTCAAAGTCAAGCAGAGACGGATCCAGAGGCTCTTCATGCATAACGGTGGTCATATAGTCGTTGATTATGCGGCGGATCTCCATTCTGGAGACGGTGCGGCTGTCAGGCAGAGCATGGGGCATCCAGATCGCGGGGATGTTCCTGTCACGGAACTCATCCTCGAACAGACCGTGCAGACCCTGAGAACCCTTGCACTGAAGCTGGTCATACATCATAACCATGTCGCAGTTGAACTTCTCTTTATACTCCCACAGCTCGAAGAAGTGCTTCATGCCGCCGACGGCCATACGGCGCATCGGAGCCCACATATGATACTGTGCCATATCTTCAAGGCAGTGCTCGTAAGAGTCGGTGCGGATGGTCATATCGAACATGAGAGAGTCCATGTTGATGATGACGTTGAGACCCCAGCAGTTGTATGCCCAGGTGCACCAGTTGGAGTAGTAAAGCGGGGCGCAGGACCACGCGATAACACGGTGGGTGGTGTTGGGGAAGGTGTTGATTTTCTTCTCTACGCACTTGTTGAGGATCTTGCGAACCTTTGCGTCAACCTCATGCCAGATGGGACGATCGCCGTACTGAGTCTGGTAGATACGGTAAAGTGCCTGTGCAACACCGTTGATGGGGTAGTAGTTGGTCTTTGCAGCGACTTCCCACTTCTCCCACTCAAACTCCTGCAGCTTGTTCTGGGATTCAAGGCGCTCAACCAGCACGTCCCAATTGAACGGAACGCCGGTCTGCTCCTCAATGAACTTCCAGCACTCCTCGATCTCGGCCATGCAGTGCTTTTTGACCAGAGGATCATCAAACTGCATCGGCATCGGGAGGGAGAACAGGGGCTTATCAAAGAACCAGTCCTGCAGAGTGGAGGTTGCAACAGAAGCATCGCAGGCCTCATTGCAGGTGATGGTGAAGGGTGCGTAATCAGGCATATCATCCAGCACGAACAGGCCGGACTCAGCCTGGCACATCGGGCAGGGGTCACCGGGCAGACCGATGGACTGAACCGCGTCGATGTAGTTGAGAACGGTGTGGGAGTTGACGTGGCAGGTGACGAAGTACGGGATCATCTCCATAGGTACGTTGTCAAACTTGTCACTCCACGGGTAG
Source organism: uncultured Oscillospiraceae bacterium (assembly GCA_964495355.1). Classification (GTDB taxonomy): domain Bacteria; phylum Bacillota; class Clostridia; order Oscillospirales; family Oscillospiraceae; genus Limivicinus. The sequence continues at coordinate 14,059 of CAZBVU010000038.1, read as the reverse complement.
AAGATACCGCCCCATACGGTCTCATTATGAGCCATGGTGTGGTAATAAGTGTCGTTCTTCTTGCCGCCGCGGATCTTAGTGTCGGCAGAGAACATACGCATGAACTGGGTGATGGTGGCGTTGACCATTGCGCGATAGTGCCATGCGGAGGCCTTCATTGCCTCGCCGCGCAGACCCTGCAGGCCGCGGTCAAACCAGTGCAGAACCGGCAGATAGGTCTGGCCGACCCAGCGGTAGCGCCACACGCCCTTGGCAAAGTTGATAAGGCCGCCGTACTTCACAACGTCCATGACCATGTGGATGTAGTTATACAGCCAGATCATGTAGAAGTAGTACATGGTGTCCTTTACGCCGCGCCACTCACGATGCTTGTAAAGGCCGGTTTTATCCTCAAACAGCTCTCCCAGACGGCGCTCACCATGGGGCTTGCCGTACCAGAAGTCCTTGGCCATTTTCTTGTAATCAATGTTTTTCTTAGCCATCTTACTTGCCCTCCTGGATCTTCTTGATCTCAATGCTTTCCACAAATGCCTGGAAGCGGGTGCGGAGCTGGCCGGATGCGGAATTTATGTATTCCTTTTCTATCGAGCACACAGGCAGACCAAAGTCGCGCGGGAGGATGATGGTGTCAATAACACGCTCATAGCTCCAGTACTCGCAGAACTTATTGGAGGCCACGATAACGCCGTCAGCCTTATACTCCTTGGCGAGGTCTGCAATGCGCTTTTTGCGGTTGCGCATGAGATCCTGCGGCATGAAGCGCGGGCAGTTGGAGGTGTCGAGATAATGTCTTGCGATAGCGTCAAGCGGGGACTGCCCCTCTTTGACGACAATGGGGATACGGCTTTCAACAGCGCCGTAGCAGTAACGGTCAGCAACGACCTCTGCGCCGCAGCCCTCTATGAGCTTGGTGAAGTCGGGGTCATCGTTTTCAGAACCGGCCAGAACGACCTTGCAGCGGAACGGCCACTTTTCATCCGGCTCACGGGTCTTGAGCTGTTCGGCAGTCTCTCTCAGGTACGGGAGGATGAGATCCTTCGGGCAGACCTGGCTGACAAGCTGAATGACATGGAACTCATAACCGGTGATGGTGGGATTGTCGAGCTTGCGGTAATCACCGATCTCATTGATGAGGGCGCACACCTCGTTGTGGCGCTCAATAGTCTTCATGATAGCCTCATCAGAGGTGTCAATACCGAAGCGGTTATGAAGCTCATCAAGGACATGAACCTGAAGCTGCTCACGGAAATGCTCATAGCCGATCTCGTTGTTTTTGAACGGGACGTCAGTGAAGGTGCAGAAGAAGTCATCATTGTTGATGATGCGCATATCCTTGACAGAGTCAATATTCTTCTGCTCCAGATGCTCCTGGAAGCGGCAGGTGGCCGTGCAGGTTTCGGTTGCCATCTGAGCATCGAGGAAGTTGAAGCCGCCTTCCAATGCGCGCTCCATAAGGCTTCTTGCATAGTGGCAGACACGAGCGGACATATAGTATGTCGCAATGTCAGGGGAAGTGCAGCGCGGCGCACGCAGACGAACTGAGAAGCAGCCGGGCAAATCGAGAAGCACTTCAGGCATGAAATAGCAGGTGTAACCTATTGCGCGCTGCCCGTCAGCCTTTGCTTTCTGGACAAGCTCGTTATTTGCTTCCTGAAGTAGGTTCTCAAAGTAGATCAGATGCTTTAGATCTTTCACAGATAACCCTCCATATTTTGTTTCCATTTTTGGGCGTAGCTACGCCCACCCTTGCCCATATATTTTAACAAAATGTCAATATGTTGTCAATCGTGTTTTCAGCAAAAGCCCCTAATTTAGGGGCTTTTTTTCTTAACATTGTTATACAATTTCACCGTTTTTGTCTAGACGAGTTGATTTTTCGACATAATTCCGTATTTCAGCGGCTGTTTTGGAGGCGCGTCCCTCTATCATCTCCGGCCGCCCGCCACCCTTGCCGCCTATGGCAGAATTGATCTCACGCGACATGGCGCGCAGGTCAACATGGCGCGAGCCGATTATATAGCGGTAACCCGCCTCGTCGCTGCCTGTGAACACAGCGGCATAGCCTGTGCATTTTTCCACCAGCATATTCACAAGCTCACGCAGGGCAATGTCATCCAGCAGTGAATCAAAAACGCAGATATTCCCCTCACACCCGGATAGTCTGTCCGCCTGCATACGCGCATTGGCCATGCTCAGCTCCGCCACACGCTCTTTAAGGCGCTGCTCCTGTGCCAGCACCCGCTCAACTGCGGCGGCCACCTCATTGCGCTTTGCACTGAGCAGACGCGAAACCTCCGTCACACCCTTTTGCATCTCGCGCACCTTTTCCAGCGCGTCCTCACCGCACACAACGCTAAGGCGCGTGCCGCCCCTGTGGCGCACGGCATCGAGTATCTTTATCAGCCCAATGCGGCCGGTGCTGGGCAAATGCGGCGCACAGCACGCGCACACATCCACGCCCGGTATCTCCACAATGCGCACATTCTCCGTGAGCTCCAGCTTGCTGCGATAGTCGAGGGTTTTCAGCTCCTCCTCGGTGGGAAAGCCGGTTTTTATGGGCAGGTCAGCCGTCACAGCGGCGTTTGCCGTGCGCTCTGCCTGCATCAGCTCATCCCAAGAAAGCTCCACATTGAAGTCTATCGTCATAAACTCCGCACCCATGTGAAAGCCCACATTGTCCGCGCCACTCATGGCGTGGATAGTGCCGGAGAGGATATGCTCACCGGAATGATTCTGCATCCGGCGAAAGCGCTGTGCAGCGTCCAGCCTGCACAGATATTCCGCGCCGACCTCAAGGGGCGCGTCAATATAGTGCTGTATCTCATCGCCGCGCGTCTGCACATCAAGTACGCGCACCGCGCCTATCGTGCCGGTGTCGGCAAGCTGTCCACCGCCCTCGGGGAAGAACGCGGTTTTATCCAGGATGACCGCCCATCCTGCCTTTTCCTGACGGCAATCCAGCACACGCGCAGTAAACTCATACAGCTCACTGTCCAGATAATATAGCTTCTCTGTCATAGTCTATCCTCAGTACAGCACGCGCACGCGCAGGACGTTATCCATCGCCAGTATCGCGTCCGCGACCTCGTTATTTATCTTGTCGCCAAGGTCAACTATCGTGTAGGCGTATTCGCCGCGCGGCTTATTTATCATGTGCTCAACGTTTATGTTTCTGTCGCTTATAAAGTCCAGTATTCTGGTGATCATGCGCGGCACATTGCGGTGAATAACGCACAGTCTGCACACGCCCATGCGCGAAAGGGACGCGTTGGGGAGATTGACGGAGTTTTTGATATTGCCGTTGAGGAGGTAGTCATACAGCTCTCTTGCGGCCATATCCGCGCATCTGTCCTCGCTTTCAGGGGTGACAGCGCCAAGGTGAGGCATGGCGATAACGTTTTTCGCCTTTAGTATGGTCTCATTGGGGAAGTCCGTGACATAGCGGGCAACTATCCCCTCTTCAAGCGCCGCGGTCATAGCCACATCGTCCACCACCTCTGCGCGGGATTCATTCACTATCCTCACGCCGCGCCGCATTTTATTGAATGCCTCGGCGTTGAACATATGGTGTGTTTTGTCGGTATGGGGCACATTTATGCTTATGTAATCGCTGACAGCGTAGATATCCTCTATATTCTCACAGCGAATGACCTCGCGTGAGAGCTGCCACGCGGCATCAACAGACATAAACGGGTCATAGCCGTACACCGTCATGCCCAGCTCCAGCGCCATATTCGCCACCAGCGCCCCCACCGCGCCAAGGCCGACAACGCCCAGCGTCTTGCCCAGAAGCTCCGGTCCTGAGAATGAGGACTTGCCCTTTTCCACAAGCGTGGGGATCTCCTCGCCGCGGTCGGCAATGGTTTTCACCCATTCTATCGCGCCCAGCACATCACGCGACGCCATAACGAGGGAGCACAGCTCCTGCTCCTTAACAGCCTCCGCATTTGCGCCGGGGCTGTTGAACACAACTATACCCCGCTCTGCACATTCATCTACAGGTATGTTGTTGTACCCCGCGCCCGCGCGCGCAATGGCAAGCAGCTCCGGATTAAAGTCTATACCGTGCAGATCCGCCGAGCGGATAAGCATACCGACAGGGCGCTCCTCCTCTGCGCTGACCTCACAGCCGAATTTTTTCAGCGTATCCAAGCCGACAGGGGAAATAGCGTTCATGGTTTTTATCTTAAACATTATGCACCTCAAAATATTTCATATATTCAGCAAGCTTCTGCGCACCCTCCAACGGCATCGCGTTATAAAGCGACGCGCGCATACCGCCAGAAAGCTTATGCCCTTTCACGTTCACAAGGCCGCGCTCCGCCGCGCCCTTTATAAACTGCGCATCCAGCTCCGCACTGGGGGTGCGGAAGGTAACGTTCATGTCGCTTCGCGAGTCAGGCCGGGCGTGGGCGATATAAAGGCGGCTGTTGTCCAGCACATCATAGATAAGCCCTGCGCGCTCACGCTTCAACTGCTCCATCGCGATAACGCCGCCCTGCTGCTGCACCCAGTCAAGCATGAGGGAGAGCATGTATATGCACCAGCACGGCGGGGTATTCAGCATGGAATCCTTCTCAATAAGCGTGCGGTAGCTCATGATCTCGGGCGTAAACGCCAGCTCACGTCCGGCAAGGCGCTTGTCAATGATAACCACGGTCAGACCGGCGGGCGCCATATTCTTCTGCGCACCGGCATATATAAGGCCGAACTTTTCAACCTCTACGCGCTGTGACAGGATATCGGATGACATATCGCACACGAGGGGCGCGTCCGTTTTCGGGACATAGTGCCACTGGGTACCGTAAATGGTATTATTGTCGCAGTAATAAAAATATTCGGCATCAGCGCTTAGTTTAAGCTCTGCCTGCTGCGGGATGCGGTCGTGACCGGTCGGTGTGGTGTCCGCGGCGATATTCACCGTGCCGTACTTTTCCGCCTCCTTCGCCGCCTTGCCGGAAAAATTGCCGGTAACGGCATAGTCGGCAGAGCGCGCACACATGAGGTTCATGGGTATCGCGGCAAATTGCAGCGTTGCCCCGCCCTGCAAAAAGAGGATCTCGTGCGTGTCGGGCACGTTCAGCGCCGCTTTCAGCGCGGCCTTGGTTTTATCAAATATCTCCTGAAACACCGCACTGCGGTGGCTCATCTCCATCACGGACATCCCGCTCATGCCGTAGTTCATTATCTCATCGCCCGCGCGCTTGAGCACACTTTCCGGCATGATGGACGGCCCCGCGGAAAAATTATATACTCTCTCGCTCATACTCTTTCTCCCCGCTTCACTTAACTATCGTACCCACAAGCTCCTCACCGTCGCGCGCAGTTATCAGCACGTTCAGCGTCTTTCCGCGAAGCTCACTCCCTGCGGCGCGGACAAGCACATATGTGTCGCTGTGTCCGGCAAAGCCGCCGTCAGTCGGCGTCTCAAACAGCACCGGCAGTGTTTTGCCAACGCTCTCATCCAGAAACGCCAGCTTCATCTCGTGCGCAACATCACGTGCCTCGCGCGCACGGCGCTCCTTAACACTGCGCGGACACTGCCCGCTCATTTTATCGGCAGGCGTTCCCGGGCGGCGTGAGTATGGGAAAACGTGCATATCCGAAAACGCACACTTGCGTATAAAGGCCAGCGTCGCCGCGTGATCCTCCTCCGTCTCCCCGGGGAAGCCGGTTATCAGGTCGCAGGTGAGACCGCAGCCGGGGAAGTATTCGCGCAGAAGCTCCACCGCGCGGTAAAAATGCGCAGTGTCATACTTGCGGTTCATCGCTTTGAGCGTCTTGTCACAGCCGGATTGCAGCGATAGATGGAAGTGACGGCACAGTCTGTTAGTCTCCGCCAGGTGGCGGCAGAACTCCTCGGTTATAACTGTCGGCTCCAGTGAGCCAAGGCGGATGCGCATATCGGGCGCTGCCTCGGCGCAGGCCGTTATCACATCAGCAAGATGCGGCTTCTCCGGCAGATCCACGCCGTAGGACGCAACCTCTATACCGGTCAGCACAAGCTCTTTAAACCCTTCACCGTCTATCTTCGCCGTCTCGCGCGCGGCCTCCTCTATCGGCAGACTGCGCAGGCGGCCGCGTGTATACGGTATGATGCAGTAGGTGCAGAAGTTGACACAGCCATCCTGTATTTTCAGCATGGCACGCGTCCTCCCGCTGACAGCCCCCGCCGGAAGCGGCTCTATCTTGCGGCGCTTGAACGGCTCATCTATGTTCCGCTCGCTCACGCGCTCGCTCACGCCCTCGCTCACCGCGCGCTCCACAGCCTCTACAAGCTTTATCCTGTCTGCCGCGCCGAATATCACGCGCGCGCCCAACCGCTCCGCCTCGTCCGGCTCCAACTGGCTGTAGCAGCCGCACACGGCCAGCACCGCCGTCGGATTCTCGTCGCGCAGCCGCCTTATAAGCTGGCGCGACTTGCGCCCGCTCTCGGCTGTCACGGCGCAGGTGTTCACTATCACAGCGTCAGCAATTTCCCCCTCTGCGGCGGGGCTGTGGCCATGCTCCTGCAGCAGCGCTTCCATGGCCTGCTGCTCATATTGGTTGACCTTGCAGCCAAGAGTGGTTATAATATATTTCATAGATAGCTCCTTGATTATATATGAAATGAGATGATTCTGATGGAACATTATTTTGATAACTCGGCCACCACGCGCGTATGCGCTGAGGCGGCTGAGGCCGCAATGCACGCCATGCTCGATTGCTACGGCAATCCCAGCTCCACCCACACAAAGGGCCGCGAGGCGAAAAAGCTGCTGGACGCTTCCCGCGCACAGGTCGCGCACGCGCTCGGCTGTAAACCCAATGAGCTGGTGTTCACCTCATGCGGCTCCGAAAGTGACAACTGGGCGCTGCTTGGCGCGGCTGATGCCATGAAGCGCCACGGCAAGCACATTATCTCCTCCGCGGTGGAGCATGATGCCGTGCGCAAGACGCTGGATGAGCTTGCCCATCGCGGGTATGACATCACCCTGCTCACTCCGGACAAAACCGGCGCGATACCGCCGGAGGCCGTTAAAAACGCACTGCGTGATGATACTATACTCGTTTCTTTGATGCTGGTCAACAACGAAACCGGCGCTGTTACAGATATTTCTGCCGTTTCCCGCATTTTGAAGGCGAGCGGTTCAAAGGCACTGCTGCACACGGACGCGGTGCAGGCATTTATGAAGCTTCCGTTCACGCCGCGCACACTGGGCGCTGACCTTATAAGCATCAGCGGGCACAAAATACACGCGCCCAAGGGTATCGGCGCGTTGTACATAAAGGATGGTCTGCGGCTAAAGCCGTATATCATGGGCGGCTCACAGGAAAACGGCAGACGCGCCGGAACAGAGGCGCTCCCCGCAATTGCCGCCTTCGGTGCGGCCTCCGAGGTCGCGGAAAAGGCTCTTGACGAGAACCGCGCGCGTATGCTGGGCTATAAGCTTGCAATCATTGAGCGCCTGCAAGCCGACATCCCTGAGCTTACCTATATCGACACCCCCGCCCCGCACATTCTCAGCGTTTCCCTCCCCGGTTGGCGCAGTGAGGTGCTGATGAACGCGCTGGAGGCCAAGGGTGTGTACGTGTCCAAAAGCTCCGCGTGTAAAAAGGGCGGGCGCAGTCATGTGCTGGAGGCTATCGGTATGCCCGCGCGCACGATTGACGGCGCACTGCGCATTGGTCTTTCACGCTTCACAAACGATGTGGATGTTGACGCGCTGTGCAGTGCGCTGAAAGAAGCGCACGACACCCTCGCGCACAGATGACGCGTTAATCCTCCGCGCCCTCGTCCTCCTCCGTCTTTTTCATCACAGGCTCATATGTTACCGGGTCGATATAGTCCACCCCGATATAATCTGCGGTCTCCCACGGGAGATCGCTTTTTTTCAGCTTTTTGGTGATATGCTCGTTTATGGCGGTGTAAATCACCACAAACACCGGCACGCCCAGCAGCATCCCCCAGAAGCCGAACAGTCCGCCGCCGAGGATGATGGAGAACATAACCCAGAAGCCGTTTATGCCGATGGAGCTGCCCAGTATTTTCGGTCCTATAATATTGCCGTCCAATTGCTGCAAAATGATTATAAACACCACGAATATCAGGCACTTCACAGGGTCAACCAGCAGAATTATCAGCGCACTCGGCACCGCGCCTATAAACGGGCCGAAAAACGGTATAACATTCGTCACAGCGACGATCACGCTGACCAGCAGCGCATACGGCATATCCAGCAGCGCACAGCCGATATAGCATATCACGCCTATTATCGCAGAATCCAGCAGCTTGCCGTTTATAAAGCCAGAGAACGTCTTATCCGTGAACGCGATTGCGCGGCGGATCTTCTGCGCGCGCTCCACCGAGAACACACTGTACAGCCAGCGCTTGGCACTGGCGGAAAAATTCTCATGGTTTGCAAGGATATACACCGACACGATTATGCCGATTATGAGGTTATAAACCGCCATCACCGCATAGTATACGCCGGTCGTCACGTTGGACACGAGGTTGCCCAGCTCCGGCAGAAGCGTGGTTTTCACCCAGTTTACCAGCGTGTCATTCACACTGCCCAGCACATTCATCGCGTAGTACTCAATCTCCGGATAGTCATGCAAAAGGCGCTCCACCCATACACCGGCATTATTTATGTAGGTGTTGCTGTTTTTCGCAATCGTTTCCAGGCTTTGATATAGCTGCGGGATGATGAGGTACACCAACGCCACCAATATTATCAGCAGCACTATCTCCGTTGCCAGCACGGACAGGCCGCGCGCAAGCTTCTTGCCGTCAGTTTTCTTGCTGTTTTTGAACAGCGCACTGCACATCGGCACAAATACGCCCTTCTCCAGTGCGCTCATACACGGCAGCATGAGGTAGGTTATCACAAGCCCCCACAAAAACGGGCTTAAAATATTCAAAAGCGTTTTCAGCCCACTGCCAAGCAATGATATATAGTTTAGCGCCATGTAGAACACTATCGCGCACGCAATCACGCAAAACGCCGTTATCCCCCAGTAAAGATACTTCTTATCCCAGTTGAAGCCGCGCTTCATCGCAGAACACCCCTATTCTCTCAGAATGTCAATATGTCTATTTTACTATCAGCCGCTGTAACCGTCAACCAACATTTTTGTTAACAATTGAATTACGTTCGTAAGCAAATATAATCAAAAAATAATTGTTGTTATGTAAACTGATTTTGCGTTTTTTACGGGTTTTATTCATATTTGCGTGTTGAAAACTCTGTTGGAAATGTTGAGAAACGCTGATTTCTCCACACTTGCGCGTTCACGCGATATTCACATATTCATTGCGTCTGTCGCGCAGCATCGAATTTTGTCAACCTGAACATATTGTAACCTTTTTCCTCATATCCTCAAAGCGAAGTATATTCATAAGCGAGGTATTTGCAAATTGAAGCGCTTTGTTGTGTTCATTATCGCCCTGACCGTTGTGTTTTCCGCGCTTTCCCCTGCGGCATTGGCCGCGTCCGCGACTCCCTCCGGCGCTGTCCCCAGCGTTGGTGCACCCAGCGCCGTGCTGATGGAAAAGCTGACGGGTGATGTCATATATGAAAAGGCCGCGCATCAGCGCTGTGCCCCGGCCAGCGTCACTAAGATAATGACGCTGCTGCTCATTGCCGAGGATGTTGACAGCGGCCGCATCACGCTGGACGATACCGTTACCGCCAGTGCCCGCGCTGCCAGCTTTGGCGGGAGCTGTGTTTTCCTCGCGCAGGGCGAGAAAATGACCGTCAGCGAGATGATAAAGTGTATCGCGGTCGTATCTGCCAACGACTGCGCCGTGGCCATGGCCGAGCACCTCAGCGGCAGCGAGGAGGCCTTTGTCGCGCGCATGAATGAACGCGCCGAGGCGCTCTCCCTGTCCGACACGCATTTCACCAACTGCACCGGCCTGTTTGACGATGACCTGCACTACACCAGCGCATATGATGTGGCGCTCATGAGCCGCGAGCTGCTAAAGCACGACTTTATCAAGGACTACACCACCATCTGGATGGACAGCATACGCAACGGTGAGTTCGGCCTGAGCAGCACAAACCGCCTTGTATACTATTATTCCGGCTGCACTGGGCTCAAAACCGGCTACACCTCCGAGGCGAAATACTGTATCTCGGCCACGGCGGAGCGCGACAGCGTGGAGTATATCGCCGTGGTGATGCACGCCGACACTGCCGATGCCCGCAACGCGGACGCTGCCGCAATGCTTGACTTTGCCTTTGCCAACTACACGCTCTGTTCTCTGCGCGGTGACGTGACCTTGGATAATGTCAGCGTGGAGCTGGGCAGGCGTGAATCTGTGTCGGCGGTGTTCGGCGGGCATGAATACGCACTCGTTAAGCGCACAGGCGGCGAGGCGGAGTACACGCTTGATATGCTGCACACTGTCCCTGCGCCGGTGCACAAGGGCGACCGGCTTGGCACGCTGACCGTCAGTATCGGTGGAATGGTGCTGGCCTCCGTGCCGGTTCTCGCCGGTGAGGATGTAGAGCGGCTGGGCTATTGGGGAATGCTGTCATTATTCGGCGGGCGTATGCTGGGACTATGACATAAAATTCGGCAGATTGCACACTGTAATGTGCTCATTTTACGGTTGAAATAAGCCAAAAATCGTATATAATAATATATGATTAGGTTTAAATACAATTTTTCACAACGATAAAAGGAGTAACACCATGGTTAAAGTTGATTTATCAGGCGCAGCCGGTTTCCTCGGCAACGGCCCCGATTATGAAGCTGCTGAGAAAGCATATGAAATGCTGCTCAACAAGTCCGGCCCCGGCAGTGAGTTTACCGGCTGGCTCGACCTCCCCCGCCGCATAAAGGATTATGAGCTCAACAAGATCATCGCGACCGCCGACAAGATCCGCGCACGCTCTCAGGCACTTGTCGTTATCGGCATTGGCGGCTCCTACCTCGGCGCACGCGGCGCGATCGAACTGCTCAAGCCCCTGCCCGGTAAGGACGATCCCCGCGTCTTCTTTGTCGGCAACGGTATCTCCTCCGATGCCCTCTGCAGCATCATTGAGCAGCTTGGCGACATGGATTTTGATGTTAACGTCATTTCCAAGTCCGGCACAACGCTTGAACCGGCCATCGCGTTCCGCATTTTCCGTGACCTTCTCACGAAGAAGTACGGTGACAATGCCAACGAGCATATATTTGAGACCACTGACGCGCACAAGGGCGTTTTGAAGGAACTTGGCGATGAGTACGGCTGGGAGACTTTCGTTGTTCCCGATGACGTTGGCGGCCGCTACAGCGTGCTTTCTGCCGTGGGTCTGCTGCCGATGGCTGTTGCCGGTATTGACGTTCGCAAGATCATCGACACTGCAATCGTTGAGTTTTCCAAGCTGGACGACCGCGGGATCGACAACCCCGCATGGCAGTATGCCGCCGCACGTCAGCGTCTTTACAAGAACGGCCACAACATCGAGATTTTCGCCTGCTATGAGCCGAGCTTCCGCTTCATGGCCGAGTGGTGGAAGCAGCTCTTCGGCGAGAGTGAGGGCAAAAACGGCATAGGCATTTTCCCCGCCTCCGTTGAGTACACCGCCGACCTGCACTCCATGGGTCAGTATATTCAGGACGGCCCGCGCGCCATGATGGAGACTGTTGTGCGCTTCAAGAAATCCCACAATAGCTTCACTGTTCCCTTTGATGAGAGCGATGCTGACGGTCTGAACTACATCGCCGGTCGCGACCTCACCGACATCTGCGAGACTGTCGCAGAGGCGGTCAAGGAGGCGCACATCTCCGGCGGCGTGCCGAACATGGTCATTGAGGTTGAAAAGCGCGATGAGGAGGGCTTTGCCTCTCTCGTCTGCTTCTTCGAGATGGCCTGCGCAATCTCCGGCTATATGTCCGGCGTCAACCCGTTCAACCAGCCCGGCGTAGAGGCGTATAAGAAGAATATGTTCCGTATGCTCGGCAAGCCCGGCTGCTGAGTTTAGGGATAAATTAACTGTGTAACATAGCCCTGAGAGTGTATTACTCTCAGGGCTGGATTTGTGTTCAGAGAATTTTTTTAGTTGTTATAGCAGAAGCAGAATTGCGCAAGCATGGCTAAGATTTGCTAAATAATTCAATACTAACTCAATCTACTCATTACCACATTCTTTGGTTTTCTGCGTTACTATATAGTCAATATACTCACATACATTTCGGAAATTATTATTTACTTCATTATTAGGTACACGCAGAACGGTCAAACCATATTCTTCTAAAAACGTTGTGCGATTTATATCCTTTTCTATCATATCTTGTTCAAAATGCTGCGAACCATCCAGTTCAACAACCAGCTTTGCTTTTGCACAATAGAAGTCAACAATATATTTTCCAAGTATTTTTTGCCGGTTAAACTTCACAGGATATTCACGCAAATAACCATACCACAAATGTCGTTCTTCTTTTGTCATTTCTTTTCTTAGCTTTTTTGCATTGGGAACTAGGTTACTGTTACTTTTTATCTGCATAGTTGCACACCCCGTGGCATACGTTTTATGTATCATATATTTTTGAGCCGGTAATGTCAATAAAACTGTAAAAATGATTTATATGTTGTGTGTTAATATTTTGCGCTCATAGGCTCCCCATGCTCTGATGGACTAGCTTCGCGTCGCAGACCAAGTGAAGGCTTGGGGCAGCTCTTTCGTAGGCTCCCCTTGCCCTAAAGGACTAGCTTCGCGTTGTAGGTCAAGGGGAGGCATGGGGCAACACTTTCTTAGGCTCCCCTTGGAGGTCAAGGGGAGCTGTCTTGCGGATGCAAGACTGAGGGGATGTGAAGTGGGACAACATCCCGCCTCATTTAGGACAATGGGGATGTGAGTTGGAATTTTTGCTCCTAAGCAATTGACCTAGCTCTGATCCCCTCCGTCAGCCATTCGGCTGACACCTCCCCTTGAGCACCAAGTGGAGGCTTGGGGCAGCTATTATCCTACGCAAAAATCCCTTTAAACGCACTCATACCTCACATTGGGTTACAATGGGAGGTATGAGTTGCGACACATACTATGTTGAATCGATCGCCATAGAAGGAGTATGGCGGGAGCGATTTAACTGCAATATGGATATTCAATTACTGCGATGGTACGCTTTCATAGGCTCCCCTTGCCCTAAAGAACTAGCTTTGCGTCGCAGACAAAGGGGAGCTGTCTTGCGGATGCAAGACTGAGGGGATGTGAAGTGGGTTTTTTCACCTATGCAATTGACCTAGCTCTGATCCCCTCCGTCAGCCATTCGGCTGACACCTCCCCTTGAGCACCAAGTGGAGGCTTGGTGTGCGTCTCTCCCTCCGGCGAAATCATGGATTTCGCCACCTCCCTCGTCAGAGGGAGGCTTGGGGACTTTCAGATACGATAGCTAATCAACAAATCACTGTTTTTTGCGTTTCAGGACAACGACGCCGGTGGTGAGGGTAGCGAGGGCGAGGACGGAGACGAGGGCATAGAGCACAACATTGGACTCATCGCCGGTGCTGGGGGTATTCGCGGGGGCGACCCAATACTTGTTCGTGAACACGATATCATCAACTTTAGTGGGCTGCTTTTCATACTCTTTCACAGTACCATCGGAGTTAAGAATTGCTTTCAATTGATAAATGCAAATACTAACTTCATGACCAGTATAGTCAGCATTATTGGTGACGTACACCTCTAATTCATACCTGTCTTTATCATAATGGCACTTAGGATTATCGCCCACAATCTGATAAATGTGATACGTATATTTACCAACAGTGTCAAACTTTATGACAGCACCAGGAACTGTGGGAAAAGAAGTAGAATCACCAGAGGTGAGACCGAGCGTGAAAGCACCTTCACCGGTGATAGGAACGGAATCAGGTGTAGACGAAGGAATAGTTGCACTCGATAATTCAACTTTGATAGGCTCAATCTTTATATCATAAACCTCAGCCGGTTTGGGCTTAGTACCGGTCAATTTCATACTAATAGTAACAGTTTTTTGGGTATTATCATCACTGCTACCTGTCGAAGCATCATCCGCAAATGCAGCCGGTGACATGGACATGACAAGAGCAACGACCATAACG
>CAZBVU010000037.1:0-15822 GCA_964495355.1 uncultured Oscillospiraceae bacterium | reverse complement strand
TATGCCCACCATGGATATTGACGGCAAGGACATCACCCCCGCAAGCTATGATATTGACGTTGAAAATGTTGAGTTTTCATACGAAAAGCGCAAGATCATCAACGGTATCTCCGTGCACATTCCGCAGCGAACCACCACAGCCATCGTCGGCCCGTCCGGTGGCGGCAAGACCACACTGTGCCACCTTATCTCTCGCTTTTGGGACGTGGACAAGGGCTGCATCAGGCTTGGCGGCGTAGATGTCAAGGATTATAGTATGGACAGCCTCATGAAGAATTTCAGCTTCGTGTTCCAGAACGTTTACCTCTTTCAGGATACCATAGCCAATAATATCCGCTTCGGTCAGCCGGATGCACCTGTTGAAAAGGTGATAGCGGCAGTGAAAAAGCCTGCTGTCACGATTTTATAATGGCGCTTCCTGAGGGGTAAGATACGCTTATCGGCGAGGGCGGCGCTAACCTCTCAGGCGGCGAAAAGCAGCGCATTTCCATTGCGAGAGCCATCATGAAGGACGCGCCCATAATCATCCTCGACGAGGCCACTGCAAACGTAGACCCCGAAAGTGAGCAGGAGCTGACCTCCGCCATCGAAGCCCTGACGCAGGAAAAGACCATCATCATGATAGCGCACCGCCTGAAAACCGTGCGCCACGCCGACAATATCCTCGTCATTGACAACGGCCGTATCGTCCAAAGCGGCACACATGACCAGCTTATGCTGCAAGACGGTATCTACCGCCGCTTTGTAGAGTCCAGACAACTCGCCGTCGGCTGGCGAGTGTGAGGGAAACCGCACACCTCAAAATATCAGCTACAGCGCTGCAGATATTAGTGTTCGGCAGACAATCGGAATGTCCTCTGCTGCCGCGGGGTATATAACCTTCCACGCAAATGTATTTGTCGCAGACTCCTATCTCAAGTAAATCCCACACACACGCACGAACCCCCGCATCCTTTGGACTAGTACAAAGGATGCAGGGGTTGTATATCTCTATTCTATATCCCTCAAGGTTCGACAAGCTCGCCCTCGTACACTGTGGCTGTAGGGCCGGTGAGAAGGACATTTTGCGCCGTGTCGCCGCACACATCAAGCGCGACATACAGTGTGCCGCCCGGCATGGTGATCTTCACCTCTTTACCCGCGTCCAGCACCGCTCTCAGCGTCAGCGCCGCGACAGCCGCGCCACAGCCCGTGCCGCACGCAAGGGTGAAATCCTCCACCCCACGTTCAAAGGTGATCGCGCAAAGCTCATTTGCCGAACGCACACAGGCAAATGTGACATTCGCCCCGCGTGGAAATTCCGGTGCCCAGCGCAGTGCCTTGCCCAATGAATACAGCGTCTCCCGCTCCGGCTCGTTTTCCACAACGCAGACCGCGTGAGGAAGCCCCGGTCGGCCAAGCTCCACATATGCGCAGTCATAAACCGTTCCGTCCACCATTACCGGTCTGTGCAGGTCGATAAGAGACGGGTCATTTAAGCGCACGCGGTAATATGTATCCGATATACGCTCTCCGCGCACTGTACCGGAAACGGTCTCTATCCGCTGCACATCGCCTGCAAGCGCGTGGTCATACCCATAGCGGGCAATACAGCGCGCACCGTTGCCGCACATCTCGCCCTCACTGCCGTCAGCGTTGAAAAACAACATTCCGTAGTCCGCGTCACCCGCAGGCTCAACGACTGCCATCAGCCCGTCAGCGCCAACGCTCTCCCTGCGTCTGCACACACGCGCCGCCAACGCGGACAGCTCCTCGCGGGTAAGCTTTTGCTCGATATTGTTAATAATAACAAAGTCGTTGCCCGCGCCGTGCATTTTTGTAAAGCGCATAAGGTTCAGCCCCAGACCGCCGTCAGCATCGGAACAATCTGCTTTTTGCGGCTCATCACTCTGTCGAGGAACACGCAGTTGTCCTTCGGCTCAACGTTGAACGCCTGCTGTATCTCCTCGTCAGAGCCGACATATATGAGGTATGACCCCTCCAGCAGAACATCCGTCACCATCAGTATCACGCAGTCAAACTCTTTTTCTTTTCTCATCTTGGTCATAACATCAATAAACTCGTCCTTGCGGTTTATCAGATGGGTTGCGTCCACACAGGTTATCTGGCCGATACCGAAGTTCTTATCCGCAATGTGAAACTGCTTATAGTCTGTTTTGAACAGCTCCTCCGCAGTTTTTCCATCCGCACCGGACACGGAATACAGCTCATGCCCAAGCTTCTCCAGATCTATCCTCGCTATGCGCGCAAGGCGCTCCGCCATTGCGATATCGCGCTTCGTGCAGGTGGGCGACTTGAACATTACCGTGTCGGAAAGTATCGCCGCGGCCATCAGCCCCGCCATACGCGGCGTGGGCGTTACACCGTGCTCCTGATACATGGCCGTTATTATCGTGTTCGTGCTGCCCACAGGCTCATTCCTGACGGAGATAGGCTGGCGGGTCTGTATATCTGCGAGGCGGTGATGGTCGATTATCTCCAGAATATCCACCTGATCAAGCCCGCTGACCGACTGCGCCGCCTCATTATGATCCACCAGCACCACGCGTTTGCGGCGCGGATTCAGCAAATGGAAGCGCGAGAGCGTACCCACAACGTGCTCATTCTCGTCCAGCACCGGATAGCAGCGGAAACGGCTTTTCAGCAGGACTTCCTTAACATCATCAAGAAAATCGTCCAGATGGAAGCTGACCACATTTGTCGTGGTCTTGCACACGCGCTCAATGGGTATCGCCTGATAGATCAGGCGCGACACCTGCCGTGCATCCAGCGGCGTAGAGATTATGCAGGTCGGTGAGTGGCTGTCGGCAAGCTTTGCGCTGATGTCCGACTGGCAGATGATAATGCAGTTGACCCCATGCGCCAGGGCGTTGTCGATAACATCCGGCTGGTCACCGCAGATGAGGATAGTATCACTGTTGATCAGCTCCAGATCATCGTACGACTGCGGCAGCGCTATTATCACATCACCGGACACGGAATCGACAAGGCTGCTGCACTCATTGACAAGCCGCCCTTCCAGCACGCTTATCAGGTTGAACACCGGCAGCTCATCAATATAGTTCTGGTTTATCGTCTCCATGTCATACGATGCAATGTCACCGGCAGACAGCATACCGTACAGTGTGCCGTCATCATTGACGATGGGCATGGTCGCGATCTCGCCATCGCGCATCGTGCGCCACGCAAGATCCATCGTCACCGAGCAGTTCAGCTCCGGCGGGCGGTCAAAGTCAAGATCGCGCACCTGTGTGCGCATACTCTTTATATACTCAGGCGGCTCAAACCCGAAGTGGTCAAGCATATGCTTTGTCTCATCGTTCAATGCGCCAATGCGCACCGCCTTATATTCCCTGTCGCCAAGGGCATTGCGCAGCTTGGCATACGCCATAGCCGCAACTATTGAATCCGTGTCAGGATTTCTATGCCCCGAGACGTATATTTCACTCATTTGCTTTACCTCCCCCGCAACGCGGTGTATTTAATGTGCAATATGTATTAAAATAATACTTGAAACCGGCCGCAAATTCAAGCGTAATTATGCATTCTTTACGGAATTATAATAATGTGATAAAATCATCCAAAAAGGGACGGAATTATTTGCCCATTTGCATACAAGGGGGACAGCTATGACAAAGAAGCTTTGCGGGTGCATCGCCGTGATATTGTGCGCGCTCACTCTCGCCTCATGCTCATTCGGCGCTCTCTGGCGCGGCGCGGATGACACACTGCGCGCGGAGTGCCCGCATTTTGATGATATTGAATACGTTCGTCCGGACACGGCCTCGCTTGAAGCGGCGGTCACGGCAGTGGAAAGCGCGCTGACAGAGGGCGCAGCGCTCCGCGAGGTGATCTCGCTTTTGGATGAGTGCTTTATCGCGTATTTTGACGCTGTTACCATGCACACGCTTGCCGAAATACGCTATTTTCACGATATGACCGATGAATATTACGCTGAGGAGTACGCGTACTGTTCGTCCGCCGCGTCTGAGCTTCAGCAGCTTGTTGAGCGGCTGTATACCGTCTGTGCCAGCTCCCCTCTTGGCGCGGAGCTGGAGGGTGAGTATTTCTGGGAAGGCTTTATGGAGGAATACGTTGGGGACAGCGCCGGTGTATACACTGACAGCGTTGTCGCGCTCATGCAGCAGGAGAGCGAGCTGGTCTCTCAATACTATGAGCTGTCAGCCGCACCGACTGTGAGTATTGACGGTGAGCAGGTGGAGCTGCAAGCCTACCTTGCCGAGGCCGAGGGGACAGCTTACACCCGTGCACTGTATGAGTACTACCAGCAGTATAACCCCCGTTTTGCCGATATTTATATCCAGCTCATCCGTGTCCGGCGCGAGCTTGCCGCCGAGATGGGCTTTGCCGGCTATGAGGAGCTGACCTACAGCGACTATGTACGCGGCTACACCCCCACTGACGCCGCAGACTATATGTCCGCAGTTAAGGCGTACATCGTGCCTGTATACAGGGAAATCATGTCGGATAACCCCTACTACTATATTCAGTACAGCGCCGTGAGCAAGCAGCGCCTCACCGACACCGTGGGTGAGGCGGTCGCACTTCTTGGCGGTGAGGCCAAGGAAGCGTTTGATTTCATGCTTGACCGCGGGCTTTGCGATCTCTCAAAAAGCGGCGTCAAAGCGGATATATCGTTCACCACCTATCTTGACAGCTACGATGTGCCTTATCTTTTCATCTCTCCGTATAGCGATACCGAGGACATTGTGACTTTTTCGCACGAATTTGGGCACTTTTTAGATAGCTATCACAACCATTCCGGTGTAGGCTCTCTCGACCTTGCCGAGTGCTATTCGCAGGCGATGGAGTTTTTTGTGATGATGAAGCTGGAAAATGTGCTGGACAGCAGGGAGTATTCTGCGCTGCGGCAGATAAAGCTTCTCGACACGATAGACACCTTCATCTCGCAGTCATGCTATGCTGAGTTTGAAAGCCGCGTCTACGCGCTGGACGATGATGAACTCACCGCTGATAACATCAACGCGCTGTTTCTGTCGCTCATGGAGGAATACGGTCTCTGCGGCAACGCGAATGCGGAATATTACGCCATGAGCTGGATAGATATCACGCACTTTTTCACGTCTCCGTTTTATGTGATAAGCTATGTTATCTCCAATGACGCGGCCATGGAGCTTTATCAGCTTGAGTGTGAGCAGGTCGGCGCGGGCTGGGATAAGTATATGGAGATGCTGCCGCGCGAATATGACACCCTGCCTGAAACGCTCAACGCGGCGGGGCTTGCCAGTCCCTTTGCCGCTGGCCGCGCCGAGGCGCTTGCCGCCGTGTTTGAAGCGGAGCTTATCGGCAAGCGCAGCGAACTTGCCGCGTAAGTGTAACTATTCTTGACTAATTGGGCGTGTAGTGGT
Organism: uncultured Oscillospiraceae bacterium; assembly: GCA_964495355.1. Lineage (GTDB taxonomy): Bacteria > Bacillota > Clostridia > Oscillospirales > Oscillospiraceae > Limivicinus. The sequence goes on along the minus strand of CAZBVU010000037.1, from coordinate 10,432 downwards.
AATATAATTCTGTTTTTAATATCTCTATCCCCCACGCGCCGGTGTGGTGGAATGGTAGACACAAGGGACTTAAAATCCCTCGTTGGCAACAACGTACCGGTTCGAGTCCGGTCACCGGCACCAGAAAAAAGGCACTTGCTTATGCAAGTGTCTTTTTTCAACGAAATAAATCCCTGCGGAATTTGTGAAATACGTTACGCGTGTGAAATATTGCTTTGCAATGTGAAATGCCTGCGGGCGTGGAGGGATTTATTTCTTTTCACTTTCCACGTCAGCGGGAAATTTCACAATTCACGGAGTGGATTATTTCACATTTTGCCGCAAGGCAAAATATTTCACCGAACGCTAATTGTTGCAGATATTCTTAGCAGCTTCCGCTCCGCTGGGCTTTGATTCAGCGCGGCTATGCTCACAATCACTTGCCTTTTTACACACGGCATTCTATAATATAAGTGTTATTTTACAATGCTCTCTCCCGGGAAAACATACAAGAGGTGATAAAATGGGAGTTCTTGATTGTGCAAGCAGTGCGTCCGTTTGGAAAGGGTATTATTACCACAAAGACAAAAAGGTTCTTTCTCTTGAGGAAATTGAGCCGAATGTTTTCACCGCGGAAGTTGCCGGCAGCGCCGAGCACCCCTATTCTGTTGTGCTGAACGTCCTCCATCCGAGGAAGTCTAAATGCAACTGCCCTCACGCCAACGGCAAAAGGATTATGTGCAAGCATATTGTAGCAGCGTATTTTACCCGGTTTCCCCTTGAGGCCGAGCAGCTTTACGCAGATGCGATGGCATATCAAGCAGAAGAGGAAGAGCGGCAAGAGGAATTAACCGACCGCGTTATCCAACATGTCTACAAAATGAAAAAGAGCGAATTGCAGGAAACTCTGCTGGATCTCCTCTTCTCCGGCTCCGAACGGCGGTTTGCATGGTTTGTAGATAGCACCGGAATAGAGGTTGAATAATCACCCCTCTCCCTCTCAACACAATTTCGGATTTGACAGTTGACAATTTGCGTTTGGGACAGTAATCTTTTTAAAAAGCGAAATTGGGGAGCTGATGGAATGATAATCCTATACATTTTAGTAGGTGCGGCGCTGGTTATTCTTATCTCCGCGTACATCTGCTACAGGAAGGGTCTGGTTGTGCCCACGCAGACAGAGCGGATGCTTTTTTATATGCCCAAGACCGAGCAGTACGCGCCTTTCAAGGAAGAATTTCTGGAAATGACGCACGCCGCCCTCGCCATTCCCTATGAGGACGTATACATAACCGCGCACGATGGCGTGCAGCTTTATGCGAAGTTTTACGCCGGTTCAAGCCCCGACGCGCCCGTGCAGATCCTCTTCCACGGCTACAAAAGCGCGGCTGAGCGCGACTTCTGCGGCGGGCTTCAATTTGCGCGTGAGGGTGGATACAACGTTCTTCTCATTGACCAGCGCGCACACGGCAAAAGCGGCGGAAAGTGCCTCACCCTCGGCATAAAAGAGCGGTATGACTGCCTCTCGTGGGTCAATTATGCGGTTGAGCGTTTCGGCACTGACTGCAAAATCCTCCTGTACGGTATGTCGATGGGCGCCACCACCGTGCTGATGGCCTCCGGACTGGACCTGCCCAAAAACGTCGTCGGCATCGCGGCAGACTGCGGATACACCTCGCCCGCGGCTATCGTGAAAAAGGTTCTCGCAGATATGCAGCTGCCGTTATTCCCGATATACCCGCTCGCGCGCTTATGCGGGCGGCTTTTCGGCGGGTTTGACCTGGAATCTGCCGATGCTGCCGAGGCGCTGACGCACTGCAAAATTCCGGTGCTGCTGGTTCACGGTGGGGATGACCGCTTTGTTCCCTGTGACATGGGGCGCGAAAATTACGCCGCCTGCGCCGCTGAATGGAAGCGGCTGCTCGTTGTCCCCGGGGCGGGGCACGGTCTCAGTTACATGGTGGACAAAACCGCCTATCTCGACGCCCTGCACGAATTTCAGCGCACCGCACTTGGTGAATGATATATAATATATAGTAAAAGGAAGCCTGTTTTACAGACTTCCTTTTACTATTGTTACTTTATTTTGTTTTAAAGGCTGCGTCCTAGCAGATAGCCTCCACGCACTGCATCGGCCACAAAGCCGTGGGGATCATCGGAGCAATCGCCGACCAGACGTACATCAAAGCCATCAGCCTTTAGTACTTCAGCCAACGCACGGTTCTGCTTTACACCGGCAGCAAGGATAACCTTATCAGCCAAGAGCTTCTGTTCTGAGCCATCGGCATTTATCACTACAACACCATCGTCGAGTATTTCCTTGACCTTAGTGTTGGTCAAAAGCTTTACGCCGCGCTTGGCAAGGTCGCCTAGCAGATTGGGCAGGGTGGGTCCCTCATCAAGGGCAATTGCAGGTCCCATCTCAACCACAGTGCAGGGTGCATTGCGGGTCAGGCCGATCCAGTTTGCTGTCTCTGCACCCACTGCACCGCCGCCAATTATAACATTGTTCATGCCCGGGGCTGCACTGCCCGCAAGGACATCAAACGCAGATACTACGATAGCATTGTCTGCACCCGGTATTTCAGGCGTTGCGTTGCTTGCACCGGCTGCATACACGACAACATCGGGGTTCACTTCTTTCACCAAATCCTCGGTGACTTCGGTTTCAAAATGGATATTCACACCCAGCTTCTCCATCTGATGCACCTGCCAACGGATGAAATTGCGCATGGCAGATTTTGCAGGCGGAATGGACGCCAGCAGCATCTCGCCTCCGGCAGAATAGCTCTTCTCGTACACGTCCACGGTATGGCCGGACTTTGCCGCCTCAATTGCCGCAGCTGCACCGGCAGGGCCTGCGCCAATGACCATAACGTGCTTTGGAGCTTCAGCCTTTACTACCTCAGGGTAATCAACCTCGTTGCCCGTGCGCGGGTTTAGCACACAGCCGCCCTGTTTCTGCATGAATATTTGCAGCATACAGCCCTTGAGACAGCCAAGGCAGGTACGGATATCCTCAAAGTCACCGGCCTGAGCCTTGTTGGGCGCTTCAGGGTCAACAATAGATGCGCGGCCAAATGCCACGAGATCCGCCTTGCCCTCGCCAATTGCCTGATCTGCAATACGCATATCCGTATAGCGCGAAGATGCGATAACCGTCACATTAGCTATTTTCTTTATTTCCTCAACATCGTTATTCAGCCAGCCGGGTGCAGTATGCATGGTGGGCATCAAGCCGTCAGTATTAAAAGAACATCCGGCAGAGACATTGAAGTAATCCACTCCGGCCTCCTCCAGATAAGGAATGAGCACCTTGGTTTCCTCAAGGCTGCGCCCGCCCTCAATGCCTTCATGGGCTGCAATGCGCACGCCGATGATGTAATCATCACCTGTCTGCTTGCGACATTCGCGGATGATCTCCTGTACGATGCGCACACGGTTTTCAATCCCGCCGCCGTATTCATCCGTGCGGTCGTTTGTTGTTGTAGAGAGGAACTCCATCAGCAAATAGCCGTATGCATGGATTTCAATGCCGTCAAATCCGGCCTGCTGTGCCCTGCGCGCGGCCTTACCATAGTCCTTTACCAGCTCATGAATTTCATCCACGGTGAGACGATGCGGTTTGCAGCCATAAACCGGATCTATGGCAGCGGATGCAGAGCAGGTCTCGTAACCGCCGTTGACCTGAGGAGAGGTCTGTCTGCCGCAGTGGTAAAGCTGCGCAAAGGTCAGCGTACCGGCATCATGGATGCGCTTGGTGAACGCTTTCCAGCTCTCTGTCTGTTCGTCATTCCACAAGCCGGGGATCTGGACAAATGCCCTGCCCTCCGGACGGACAGCAACGCTGCCGGGCATAACCAGCGCAAAGCCACCCTTCGCCTTGGCTTCAAAATAGCTGATGTAGCGCTCGGTGCACATACCTTCCGTTGTGGCCAGATTCATGACCATGCCCGGTACAACAGTGCGGTTTTTAAGGGTTTTTCCCTTAATTGTGTAGGTGCTGAATAGGCTCTTTAACATATGGGTTCTTCCTTTCAAATGTATTTTTTTGCCGTCACAAGTGACGGTTTTTGACTAAATAAAAACATTTTCTGTCGCAAGTGACAGTTGTATGTTAAAGAACAGGCAGGGGTTATTCGCCTGCCAAATTCTTGTATACGCGCACAAGCATCTCTTCCAAAAGCGCAGCATCCTCATTAGAGAAACCCGCAATCAATGTGCGCTCAACGCGATCCTTGTCCTCCGCAATATCCTCACGGGTTTTGCACCCCAATTCAGTCGGAATCAGGAGCTTCTGCCTGCGATCCTTATCACTCGGTGTTGAGATTATCATTCCCTTGGATTCCAAGCGGGACACTATGCCAACCACTGCGGAGTGCTGGATTTCCATATGCTCCTCCAGCTCTTTCTGGGTTGCCGTTCCACCGCGCCGGACGATATACTCCAGGGCGTTGGACTGCGTGAAGGTCAGGCCAAAATCACTCAGCTTCGCATTGCCATATCTCTCCTCACGCTCCCAGATGCGTTTGAATAAAGAACAAAACACCAAATCCGACACAATCAAACTCTCGCTTCTCGCATTTTGGTCACACGTGACACTTTTATTATAAGATAGCACACACATTCCCCCTTTGTCAAGGCGCACGGTTGATTTTCCCGGTCAGAGACTCTTTCTTATTCCCCTGCCGGTATTCCATCGGCGAGACGCCCTGAACCCGCCTGAACGCCTGCGAAAAATAGCTTGCCGAGGAAAAGCCCAGCATCTGCGCCACCTGCGATATGGACAAGTCCGTTTCCTCCAGCAGATGTCGGCTCTCGTCTATGCGGCGGGTTATCATATAGTTTATGGGCGAAACACCGTACTCGCGCTTAAAGACGTGGGAGAGATAGTATTTATTCATGTGCGCCTCGGCCGCAAGCTGCTCCAGCGTGAGGGGGTATTTATAATTATTGTCTATGTACCGCCGCACAGTGACGCACTGGCGATTGTCCGAAACCGTCTGCGCCTCGGCCGGTGCAGGCAGGCCGGTAGAGCGCATAAGGCGGATGATCAATATCTCCATAAACGCCTGGCAGATATCCTCATACCCTGTCTGCTTGGACTGCATCTCCCACAGGATGTTGCGCATACACGAGGATATTTCGGCGCTGTCAAGGTGGTTGAAAATGAAATACTGGTCGGCCGCGCTGTTCGGTATGCCCAGCTCTATCCCTTCAATGCCCAGCACGATGTATTCCAGCGGCTGTGCGTTCAGGCTGACCTCGGTGTGCACAACGTTGGGGTTTATGATGACAAGGTTGTTCGTGTCCACAGGGTACAGCTTATCCTCTATCAGGAACTGACCCTTGCCGCCGACAATGTAGAAAATCTCAACATGATTGTGCGTGTGCGGTACTGAATGCCAGTCACCGTCATACTTTGCGCTTGCCGCGCTCAATAGCTTTGCCGTGCCGCGTATGGTATATGGCTTGTTCTTGTTCATGCTGTAATGATTGCTGCTCATATCTCCGCCTCCGGCCTTTCCGATTTAGGTATATTGACATTATATTTCATTATATTGCTTTTTGCAAGGACAAATAATTGATATTTTTTCATTACCAAAATAGCGAATTAAATTCAGAATGTGCGGCGCAGTGCAATGTGCACAAAACAAACGGCCATAAATTGAACGAAACGCCGAAAAAACGGTGAAAGCAATATTTATAAAAAACCGCGCAATAATCGCCTTGAGAAAGTGACAAATTCTTGTATACTATGAGATGATGAAAGTTGTCTTTCAAACAAATTTAATTACGGAGGAATACCTAATGAAAAAGTTCCTTGCACTTGCACTGGCTCTGGTCATGCTTCTCGGCATGGCAGCCTGCGGCACCACCGCTGAGGCTCCCGCTGCTGAAGCTCCCGCAGCCGAGGCTGAGGCACCTGCTGCCGAGGCTCAGAAGATTCAGGTTGCTGCCATTGAGACCGCTTACGGCTCTGAGATTTGGCAGAACGTCACCGCTGCATTCACCGAGACCACCGGCATCGAGGTTGAGCTTATCACCGATAAGAACCTTGAGGACGTTATCTCCGCTTCCATGCAGGGCGGCGAGTACCCCGATGTTATCCACCTTGCTACCGGCCGTCCCGCCGGCCTGACCGAGCAGTTCATCAAGGACAAAGCCATTGTTGAGATCACCGATGTTCTGTCCATGACCGTTCCCGGTGAGGATGCACTTGTCGGCGACAAGATCTCCGGCGGCTTCACCGAGACCTCTCTCACCAACCCGTACAACGACGGCAAGACCTACCTCGCCCCCATGTTCTACTCCCCCTGCGGCCTGTTCTACAACGCCGCCCTCTTTGAGGCAAAGGGCTGGGAAGTTCCCACCACTTGGGATGAGATGTGGGCACTTGGCGACAAGGCTCAGGAAGAGGGCATTTACCTCTTCACCTACCCCACCGCAGGCTACTACGATGCATTCATGTACGCTCTGATCTACTCCATCGGCGGCTCTGAGTTCTTTGAGGCAGCCACCCACTACGAGGAAGGCGTTTGGGAGAGCGAGAACGGCCAGACCCTGTTCGCAATCCTTGACAAGCTTGCTGACTACACGCACCCCACCACCCCCGCACAGGCCAACAATCAGGACTTCACCAAGAACCAGCTCATGGTTATGACCGATGATGCACTCTTCATGCCCAACGGCACTTGGATCGTCGGTGAGATGGCTGACGCTCAGGCAACCCTGACCAACGACTTCGCATGGGGCATGACCGCACTTCCCGCTGTTGAAGCTGGCGGCGCTGGCTACTCCTACTGCTGGTTCGAGCAGGCATGGATCCCCGCAGGTGCTGAGAATGTTGACGCTGCAAAGCAGTTCATCGCATTCCTGTACTCCGACAAGGCCGCAGAGCTGTTCGCAGCTGCCGGCGCAATCCAGCCCATCAACGGTGTTGCCTCCATGCTCGAGGGTGACAACGTGATGTTCTACTCCATCTACGACAACGGCGCAAAGGCTGCAATGGGCAACTTCGCCGCATTCGAGGCAATCCCCGGTGTTGACACCACCACCGTGTTCTTCGATCCCATCAACTCTCTCGTTGCCGGCACCCTCACTATTGAGGACTACCAGGCCAACATCATCTCTGCTTCCGAGCAGATGCGCGCAAACCTGATGGGCTGATAGCTCAGCAAAAACCATCGCAAATGTTTAATGAGATGGCAGCGGCAGCCGCCGCTGCCATCTTTCCTTATGTGTATCAGAAAGGAGTGGCATCCCGACTATGAAAAGTGATAAGCGCCGCAGCGCTTTCCTTGCCACCTGTATCGCGCCGGCAGTTATACTCTTCACGATATTTATGATCGTGCCGACGCTCAATGTCTTTCGTATGTCGCTTTATGAGCGCAGTGCATTCTCCGCGAAAGAGACTTTTGTAGGCTTCAAAAACTTCACCACCCTTGTCAATGACACGGCCTTTATCCGTTCCATGCAGAACACCCTCCTGCTCATCGTTGTAGTGACGGTGATTACAATGGGTCTTGCACTCATCTTTGCAGGAATCCTCACTCGTGAAAAAATCAAGGGGCAGAATTTCTTCCGCATTGTGTTCTATATTCCGAATATTCTGTCCGTTGTTGTCATTTCGGGCATATTCGCCGCCATCTACCAGACGGAGAACGGTATGCTCAACTCCATCATCGATGTTATCGCCCACCCTGAAAATGTGATACTCTGGAAGGGTGAAAAGATGGTAATGGTCAGCATCATCATTGCAATGGTCTGGCAGGCGATCGGCTATTACATGGTAATGTACATGGCGTCTATGGCCGCTGTGCCCCAGTCGCTTTATGAAAGCTCCGGTCTTGACGGTGCAGGGCGCATCACGCAGTTTTTCAAGATAACCATCCCCCTTATCTGGACGAACATTCGCACCACGCTGACCTTCTTCATCATCTCCACGATCAATATGGCCTTCCTCTTTGTAAAGGCCATGACCGGCGGCGGCCCGAACGGTGCCAGCGAGGTCGTGCTGGGATATATGTACAGCCAGAAGAACAACGGCCTGTACGGTTATTGCATGGCGATAGGCGTTGTCATCTTCCTGTTCTCGTTTGCACTCAGCGCACTTGTCAACAAGGTGACTGAGCGCGAGACGCTTGAATTTTAACTGAGGAGGAACTGTATGAACAACACAAGAATCGGCTCCTCAGGAGAGCGAGTTTATAAATTTTTCATCTACTTTGTGCTCATCGCGCTTGCTGTGACCATCGTTGTGCCCGTGGCGTGGGTGTTCATGGCATCCATCAAGCAGAATGCGGAGTTCTACGCGAACCCGTGGAATCTGCCTAAAGGCTTTTACTTCCACAACTTTGTTGAGGCGTGGGAGACGGCGAAGATGGGCGAATATATGCTCAACTCCGTCATCGTCACGGCGGTTGCGCTGGCGCTGCTGCTGGTGGTGGCTCTGCCCGCGGCATACTGCCTGTCCCGCTTCAAGTTCTTCGGGCAGAAGTTTTTCAGCGCGGCGTTCATGGGCGGTCTGTTCATCAACGTCAACTACATCGTCGTACCCATCTTCCTCATGCTGCGTGACGGGGATGTGTGGCTGAAAAAGGTTTTCGGCTCGGGCTTTCTGCTGAACAATCTTTTCGTGCTGGCGCTGGTCTATGCGGCAACGGCACTGCCCTTCACCATCTATCTGCTGAGCAGCTACTTCTCCACACTGGCGCACGACTATGAGGAGGCCGCATATATTGACGGTGCAGGCTACTTCCGCACTATGGTACAGGTCATCTTCCCGATGGCCAAGCCCTCCATCATCACGGTCATTCTCTTCAACTTCCTCTCGTTCTGGAACGAATACATAATCTCTATGACGCTTATGACCTCGGCCAACGGCACAAAGACGCTGCCTGTCGGACTTCTCAACCTGATGCAGGCACAGCAGTCTGCGGCAAACTACGGGCCGATGTACGCCGGTCTCGTGCTGGTCATGCTGCCCACGCTGATCCTCTACTGCTGTGTGCAGAAGAATCTGACCAAGGGCATGACCGTCGGCGGCCTGAAAGGTTAAGGTGAACGCATGAATTTCTGGAAAAACCACGAGAAGCTGCGCGCCGTGCTTATTGCGGTGTTTTTCATACTGGGTCTGGTGCTGACCATTGCCGGATGGAAAATGACCGGCAAGCTGGCCGGACTTGGCATCATGATAGTGGGCATAATCTGCCTTCTCACCGCGCTTCTTGTCTACAACGCATCGTATAAAAACTGATATTGTCTGTCCTAAGGAGAAAATAACCACTATGAACGACAAGACCTTTGGCCGCGTCACAATCCCCACCGATTTGGACGTTGTCCCCGAAACTCTGGAGATAATGAAGCGCTGGGGTGCGGACGCTATACGCGACTGTGACGGAACGGATTTCCCCGCCGAGCTTCAGGGTCAAAACGCAAAGATCTACTCCACCTACTACACCACGCGCAAGGATAACGCATGGGCGAAGGCACACCCCGAGGAAGTGCAGCAGTGCTATATCATGACCGGCTTTCGCACAGCAGGTGAGGGCGCACTGTCGATAAAGCTTATGGAGGGTATCTCGCCGGAGCTGATGCTGGTCAACACGCGTGACGATATAAAGCGCTGGTGGGAGGTCATGGATCGCACCACCGGTCAGCCAATCACCGCCGCCAGCTGGAATTATGACGAGGAGAGCGGCTGCGTTGTCATCCCTGCACCCAAGGCGTACCACGAATACACCGTGGCGTTCCTCGCCTACCTCATATGGGACCCTGTGCATATGTACAACGCCGTCACGAACAACTGGCAGAACTTTGAGCACCAGATAACCTTTGACGTGCGCCAGCCCAAAACGCATGAATTCACCATGGCGCGCCTGCGCAATTTCATTGCCGAGCATCCCTACGTCAACGTTATCCGCTACACCACGTTCTTCCACCAGTTCACGCTCATCTTCGATGAGCTGAAACGCGAGAAGTTTGTTGACTGGTACGGCTACTCCGCCTCCGTATCGCCCTATATTCTCGAGCAGTTTGAAAAAGAAGTGGGCTACACCTTCCGCCCTGAGTTTATTGTAGATCAGGGCTACCACAACAACCAGTACCGCGTGCCCAGCAAGGAATTTAAAGACTTTCAGGCGTTCCAGCGCCGCGAGGTTGCAAAGCTTGCCAAGGAAATGGTAGATATAACCCATGAGCTGGGCAAGGAAGCCATGATGTTCCTTGGCGACCACTGGATCGGAACTGAGCCGTTCCTTGAGGAGTTTAAGTCCATTGGGCTGGATGCTGTTGTCGGCTCTGTCGGCAACGGTTCTACCCTGCGCCTTATCTCCGATATCCCCGGCGCGAAGTACACCGAGGGGCGCTTCCTGCCCTACTTTTTCCCCGACACCTTCCACGAGGGCGGCGACCCTGTGCGCGAGGCCAAGGAGAACTGGGTCACGGCGCG
>CAZBVU010000036.1:0-16742 GCA_964495355.1 uncultured Oscillospiraceae bacterium | reverse complement strand
CGCGCCGTCAGGTAGGAGGCTGGTGTCCAGAATATCCGCGCCGCCGCTCGTAGCGAGGTCAATTAGCAGGCGTGTGCGCTCCTCATCGCTGCTGTAAATATGGGGCTTTATCTCGATTTTATAATCCGGGTCAGAGTTATTGAAGCGGATTATCGCGTCCAAAAGGCTGTCGGAGCAGACATAGCTTTTGTCGGATGAGCCAAAGAAACCGCCGTTTGCAGAATAACCGTAGGAATTGGTATCACCGAAGCAGGCAAGCGTCAGCGTATCTTTCAGCGGAATTTGGCCGGTGGTTATCTTTGTTATGCGGTCTGTGAGATGATAGATATCGCCGTTTTTGTTTTCCAGACCGTTCTGCCCATACAGGCGGCTGAAGCTGAGCGCAACATCAGCCCACTTGAACATCTCCGTCTCCGCTCCGCTTGTCGGGTCGATGGCGAAAAGTGCGTTGTCCTTTGTGACGAGGAAATTGCCGCACGAGCTGGAATACAGCACCGGCTGGTTGATTATCGCACCTATCGCCGCGCCGCATTGCAGCGTTTCGGTGTCAAGCGGTGCAAGCCCCTGCGCAGTCGGTAAATACAGCGTCCCATCTACCCTGACGCGCTTTGCCACGCCCAGAATATCTACCTCCGGCCGCGCAATAACATTTGCGTTTTTATCAATGACGAAATTATTATAACCCTTTACGCCCTCTATCTCGGTTACGCTGCTGTTGCCGAAAAGCGCTCTTTCATCATCCATGGCGATAAGGTACATCGGCATATTGAAGCTTTCCTCCCAGAAGCTTATTTCATTGAGAGTATGCTCACCGGTCTCAAGGTCAATGTGCGCGATAAACTCGCGCATTTCGCCTACATTTGAATTGTTACTTATCTCCTCCAGCGTACGCGCTTCATACACAAACGCCCATACAGAGTTATCTGCCGCCGAGATATACAGCGAGTGAGCATTGTGGAGACCCGCCGTGTCGATGTCGTAGCGGCGGAAAGACTCCGACAGAGTGTCAAAGGCTGTCACGGCAACGCCGCCGTCTGCCGTTTCAGTGCAGATATAGAAGGTATCGTTGGCAATGTCACAGCTCCCCCACGTTTTTACCCAGTCGGGCGTGGTGAGCTCCGTGGCGATATATCCCGTCACCATCGGTCTTTCGGTCGGCGTGTGCGCGGGTGCAGCTGTCGCGGCGGGCTGCGTGGATGTCGGCACAGCGGTCGCAGGCGGTGTACTATCCGCACCGCAGGCGCATAAAGAAAAGAGCATTGTCAAAAGTAGCGCTGCCGATATAATTCTGCTGCGTTTCATCTATATCCCTCCGTTCACAAAATGCATTTTGTCCAAGAATATGGATTTGACGAAAAACGTTGGTAAATGTTCCAATCTCTGTGCGTTTTTGTGTGACAGTATTCCCCCTATTTTGCGGACAAGTCGCGCCATCCCCGCGCATAAGCTTAATACACGAGAGGATGGGCGAATATGATTCAGAAAAGACGACTTATATACAACACTTTCCTGCTCACGGCGGTTTCCCTAATGATGAGCTGCATCGGCATTGCGTTTCAGGTGTGGCTGGTGGGGCGCATCGGCTCTGCGGGGATTGGGCTTTATCAGCTTGTGGTATCGGTCACAAATCTGTTGGCCACGTTTGCCATATCCGGTATACGCTTTGCCTCAACACGCCTGATTGCAGAGGAGCTTGGCGGCGAAAGCTGCACCGGTATACGCGCCGCCATGCTGAGATGCCTCAGTTACGGTGCGGTTTTCGGTCTGCTTGCAAGCACAGTGCTGTGGCTGTTGGCTGAACCTATCGGTTTTCTGTGGATAGGCGATGCGCGCACAGTGCGTTCACTGCGGATAAGCGCGCTTAGTATGCCGTGCGTATCGCTGTGCGCGTCACTGTCGGGGTATTTCACGGCCTGTGGGCGCGTGTGGAAGCCCAGCCTTGTCCACCTTGTAGAGCAGGTGCTGGGTATAATCATGGTGGCGCTATGCCTGTCGCGCGTCCCACTGTCCGACATTGAGCTGAGCTGTGCCGCCGTGACAACCGGACGCGTGATAGCTGACTTTGCCTCCCTGCTGATGATGGCACTTGTATACCTCGGTGACAGGCGGCGGCATTACAGCGAGTGCGGCAAGGGCTGCCGCCTCACGGCGCGTATGCTGAAAATTGCGCTTCCGCTTGCGGTGTCCGCCTATGCCCGCTCCGCGCTGACAACGCTGCAAAATCTGCTTGTCCCGCGTGGGCTGAAAAGCGCGGGGTACTCTGCCAACGGCGCGCTGTCCGGCTACGGCACAATACAGGGTATGGTACTGCCGATAATATTCTTCCCCTCGTGCATAATGTCTGCCGCGGCGGAGCTGATTGTGCCGGAGCTGACGGAGGCACAGGTGCAGGGCAGTAAAGGCGAGATACGCGCCGCTGCGAAAAAGCTGCTGACGCTGAGTGTTCAATTTTCGGCGCTGGTGGGGCTTTTCATGTGGATATGCTCTGATATGCTGGGCATGGTAATATACAAAAGCGGAGAAGCCGGACATTACATCCGGCTTCTCGCGCCTCTTGTTCCGGTGATGTACACAGATATGGCGGTTGACGGTTGCCTGAAAGGGTTGGGTCAGCAGGTGTGGAGCATGGGGATAAACGTTGTTGATTCCCTGATGGGGCTGCTGCTCGTGTGGCTGCTTCTGCCGCGCTTTGCCCTCGGCGGGTATATCGCGCTTATATACATCACGGAGATATTGAATTTTATACTCAGCATAGTTCGGTTGCGGCGTGTTATGCACACGCTGTAGGAATTTTACGCCTGATGGCGTGCCGCGCGCTTTGCGTCATTTTTATGCAGGATAGGTGAAATGCGCTTATACAGCAGGAAGGTCAGCGCCGAAACGACAATCCCCTTCAAAAGATTGAACGGCACAACCGCGAACACGACCAGCGTGCTGACGTTGGTGATGGCCGCATTGACCTTTGTACCCATGGTGACTATCGCCTCCAGCGGCATACCGTAGAGCTGGGCAAACTTAGGAATGAGGTAGAGACCGTTGAAGATACTGCCGAAAATGGTGAGGATGAGCGTGCCGACGGCCATTCCGATAAGTGCGGTTTTCTTCCCGGGCTTTGCATGGTAAATGATGCTGGCCGGAAGCACGAATGAGCAGCCGACAACGAAGTTTGCAAAGTCACCAACGTATGCGGTAGTCGTCCCCTTTATGAGCAGCTTGACCATGATTTTTACAAGCTCCGTCATCACGCCCGCAACAGGGCCGAGGTAGAACGTACAGATAAGCACCGGCATCTCGCTTATATCCAGCTTATAAAAGTTGGGGGCGAAAAATAGCGGCAGCTCAAACAGCATCAGCACACCGGCCATGCACGCGAAAATCGCGGTGTAGCTGATATAGTGCGTGCTGGAAAAATTCTTTCTGTCCTTGCTCAGAAGCTTTTCAGAGAGACCCGCAACGAGTAGGATGGCCGCGAACACCACGGCGCAGGCGATTACAAAGCGTAGGTTTTCCATAAGATACTTCTCCTTTTCAAGTGCGCTTTTGCCGCTTTAAAACAAAAGCGCCCAAAGATATTGTATCTTCAGGCGGAATAATACGAAAAAGGTGTTATACGCATCTTCTTCCATCCAGACTATACTGTCGGTTCCGGAGTTGCACCGGATCTTGCCTCTCGGCTTGCGGACTTTACCGCCGATCGGGAATTGCGCTGCTGCGCTCACCCTGCCCTGAAGATGTTATTATCATAGCACATCATTCTCCCTTTGACAATACCCTTTTGTCGGTTTATACTAAATTGGTTAGAGCTGGTGTTTTGTCAGCTTATAGGACGTAAATTTCCATGCAAGGGTGGTGTGCGCGTATTGGATGAAAAAAAGCTGACCTGCTGTTTTTCCGGTCACAGGCCGAACAAACTGCCGTGGCGGCAGAACGAACAGGATACGCGCTGCATTGCCCTGAAAGCGGAGCTTGCCGCGCGGCTTGAGGGGATATATCAGGCGGGGTACCGCCACTTCATATGCGGTATGGCGCTGGGGTGCGATATGTACTTTGCCGATGCAGTTATCGCCCTGCGAAATATTCACTCCGATGTCACGCTGGAGGCTGCGATCCCCTGCGGCACACAGTCCGAGCGTTGGTCGGTTCAGCACAGGATAAGGTACAACAATCTGCTGGATAGCTGCGACAAGGTGACTGTGCTGCAAATTGAATATACGCCGGAGTGTATGCAACAGCGCAATGAGTATATGGTGGATCGTTCCTCCCTGCTGCTGTGCTGCTTCAACGGCACCTCCGGCGGCACTATGAAAACCATCCTCTACGCCATCCGCACCGGTGCCGACACAATAGTGATCGACGTGTGAGGGGGTTCTCCATTCCCTTTCGCAATAATTCGCTGGATTTAAAAAATCCAGCGAATTATGCTTTTTGCGTCTGTGCGGGGTATCTATTCTCTCTCCGCGTCTACGCACACTATTATCTATTTTCAAGCAGATCCATTGCGCCGGTGAGGAGCTTGGCCATTGTGCCGCGTGTGAGGTAACCGGGGTCGGCGGTCTGCTCCATGACACCGCAGGCGGTGAGGTTGGCACACGCCTGTGCAGCCGCGGGTGCAAGCGTATCATCAAGCGGGATATAGGAAACACTCGTGAGGTTCAGCGCCTTATCCAGCATCAGCGCGGCCTCGGTCTGCGTTATCGGTGAGTCTGCCGCAAATGCCGCACCGTATGCACCGTTTTCCACAACGCCGCGCATTGCCGCCGCTGTGACGTAGCCTTTCATCCACATTGGGATGTCTGCATCATCTGCATAGCCGGTGCTCATCACAGCCTCCACCGCCGACTCGCCCACAGTGAGCATGCACAGGCTGACAAACTCCCCCCTCGTAACAAGCTTATCCGGATTAAAGCAGTATTTGCCGCCTAGCTGTTCGCCAGTGAACACATCATGCTCTGCCAGCGCCACGGCTGCATACTCGTCCGCATGGCCGCGCATATCTGAGTACAGCACGTCCTTTTTCGCCTTTTCAATTTTGATTATCACCGTCGCCTCCTGGGAGACGTTGCCATCCGCGTCCTGCGCTTTATAGCCGAAATAGTCACGCCCCTTCTTATTCTCGCGCGGGGTATAGACAAAGCTGCCATCCGCCTCAAGCTCTATATCGCCCTTGACAGGCTGGGTGGTTATGGTGTATTCCAGCGCGCTGCCGTCTGCGTCATAGGCGCTGAGCATCCCACCGACAGACACATTCTGATAGGTTTTCAGCTCAAGATTCTCTGCCACCGGTGCGGCGCTGTCCTCCGCAAAGGCGCTGACGCTAAGTCCGGCACAGAGTGAAAGCATAAGCGCAAACGCCAGAACGGAAACTATTATTTTTTTCATATTACTGCCTCCATTGTAAATCTATATTATATTGTGCTCTGATTTTGAGCGGATATGCAATTTACAGGTAGACGCAGGGCGCAGTTTTGTGTTATTATATTTACACAGAAAATTATCGGAGGTTATATACGCATGAGCATTACCGCTTCCGCGCTGTGGCTGAACACAGTGTTCGCGGGCTTTGACCAAAGCATCACTCTCGCCGTGCATCAGCTATATGAGCTTGGCGGTGGGTTCTTCACACCGTTTTTTGAGTTTATTTCATTTTTCGGCAAGGATGGTTTGCCGATGATCCTCATCTCCCTTATGCTGCTGCTATTCAAGCCGACCAGACGCTACGGCACGGCCATGTGCCTGTCGCTTGCAGTCGGTGCGCTGATAACAAACTGCTGTTTGAAGGTACTGATAGCGCGGCCACGGCCATACGCCGACCAGAGCAGTATTTTCTATCAGCTATGGCTTCTCGTGGGGCAGAACATCGAAAGCGACAAGAGCTTCCCATCCGGCCACACAACTGCGGCGTTTGCCGCGATGACCGCCGTGTTCCTTGTCGGCAACAAGAAATATAGCTGGACGGCGTACATCTTCGCTGTATTGATGGGCATTGCGCGCATTTATCTCTGCGTCCACTTCCCATCCGACGTGCTGGGCGGCATATTCGCGGGGCTTATCGGTGGCTTTGTCGGCACTTATATCGCCCGCCGTTTCCCGTGCAAGTGGTATGACAAGAGCTTATTCAGAAAGGTCGGTGACGCACCATGTTCGGATTCGGGAAGCTGAAATTCCGCGGCGTTGACAAGAAGTACATTGACGATGAACAGCACGTTGCCGACTACAAGGCCGCAGAGGTTATAGGCCGCGTGTCGCTGGGCAAGCTGTGTATGTACTACCGCGACCTGGGCAAGAAATACTATGTTCCGTATGAATACATAGACCGCACATTCACGCGCATAAACGAGTGCGCACCGGACGATGGGCCGATAATCCACTACTACCGTCTGATCCTCGTGCATGACGGGCAGGAGTTTGCAAACCTGATTTTCGATGAGGAAAAAGATGTGGACTACATCCACGCGCGCCTGAAAGAGATACGGCCTGAGATAGAATACGGCTACATTCCCCCTGCTGACGGAAAGCGGCGGCGCTTATCATAAGATAAAATGACAACACACCCCCGCTGGGCAAGCCCAGCGGGGGTGTTAATTATGAAATGTTTACTTTTCTTCCTGCTTTGCAGCTTCTTTATTCTTGATGTACTCGTCAATGCTCTTTGCACCGGCTTTGCCTGCGCCCATTGCAAGGATAACAGTTGCAGAGCCTGTGACAGCATCGCCGCCGGCGAACACGCCCTCGCGTGCAGTAGCGCCGCCCTCGTCAGCCTCAATACCGCCCTTGCGGGTGAAGGTGAGACCCTCGGTGGTATTGCGGATAAGCGGGTTGGGGCTGGTGCCGATTGCGATTATAACAGCGTCAACATCGAGAATCCAGTTAGAGCCCTCAACAGGCACGGGCTTGCGGCGGCCCTTTTCGTCAGGCTCACCCAGCTCCTGCTTTTGCAGCTCTATACCGGTGACATGGCCATCCTCGCCTGCATGGATAGCGACAGGGTTATTGAGCAGTCTGAACTCGATACCCTCGGCCTCGGCGTGCTCAACCTCCTCCTTACGCGCAGGAAGCTCATCCTTGCCGCGGCGGTAGGCGATGTAAACGTGCTCAGCGCCCAGACGCTTGGAAACACGCGCCGCGTCCATTGCCACGTTGCCCGCGCCGACGACGCAGACGTTGTGGAAGTGTTTGATGGGAGTGTCGTAATCATCACGGTAAGCCTTCATGAGGTTAACGCGGGTCAGCAGCTCATTGGCGGAGTAAACGCCGAGATGATTCTCGCCCGGGATGTGCAAAAACTGCGGCAGACCGGCGCCGGAGCCGATAAACACGGCCTCAAAACCGTCCTCAAAAAGCTCATCCACAGTCTCAGACTTGCCGACGATGGCGTTGTTGATTATCTTAACGCCCATGGCCTTGAGGTTTTCAATCTCAGCGGCAACGATCTCCTTGGGGAGACGGAACTGCGGGATACCGTAGACCAGAACGCCGCCGGACTTATGGAACGCCTCGTACACGGTGACGTCATAGCCCTTCTTGCGCAGGTCGCCCGCGCAGGTGAGACCCGCAGGGCCGGAGCCGACAACCGCGATGCGGTGGCCGTTGGATGCCGGAACCTCAACCTTGTCCTTGACCTCTTTATTCATGTGATAGTCAGCAACAAAGCGCTCAAGGCGGCCGATACCGACGCTCTCGCCCTTGATGCCGCGCACACACTTGCTCTCACACTGCTTCTCCTGCGGGCAGACACGGCCGCAGACAGCGGGCAGAGAGTTTGTGGTGGTGATTATCTTATATGCCGCGTCAAAGTCACCCTCGGCGACCTTGGCAATAAACTCCGGAATACGCACGGACACAGGGCAGCCCTGACGGCAGCGCGGATTCGGGCAGTTGAGGCAGCGGCGTGCCTCGGCAATGGCCATCTCAGGGGTGTAGCCGAGTGCAACCTCGTCAAAGTTACCGGCACGGACAACAGGATCCTGCTCCGGCATGGGGTTTTTCAGCAGCTTATCATCGACTATCTTAGCCGCGATAATGTCAGAAAGCTTCTTGATGTTGCCAAGCTGGCCGCACTCGCCGCCATTGGCAAGGAGCGTATCAACGTCTTTCTTAACCTTTGCGATGCTCTTATTTCTGCTCTCAAGCATCCAGACCTTTACCTTTTCGTTGCCGTTTGCATCGTACTCAACGTGCTTTATAATGTCAGCCATTGCGCTTACCCCCTGTCATGTTGCAGATATGCTTAGAGGCTTCGTCCTGCTCATCCTTATAGAATGCGGCGCGTTTGAGAAGTGAATCGAAATCGACCTCATGCGCGTCAAAGTCAGGGCCGTCAACACAGGCAAACTTTGTCTCACCGCCGACGATGACGCGGCAGCCGCCGCACATACCGGTGCCGTCAACCATAATGGGGTCAAGAGAGATGATAGTCTTGATACCGTAGGGACGGGTGACATCGGCGAGGAACTTCATCATGATGTCGGGGCCGATGGCGATAACGCGGTCAAACTGCGGCTTGCCCTCGGCGATATTCGCGTCTATCTCCTGCTGTAGGTACTTGGTGGTGAAGCCATGCTCACCATAAGAACCATCATCCGTGCAGATAATGAGCTTGTTGGAAGCCGCCTTCAGCTCATCGGGGAGAATGACGATATCCTTGCTTCTGAAACCGGCAATGAAGGTGACATCAATGCCAAGCTTGTGCATTTCCTTTGCGATGGGGTACGCGATAGCGCAGCCAACACCGCCGCCGACAACGCACACCTTTTTCAGCCCATCCATCTCAGTGGCCTTGCCGAGAGGACCGACGATATCCGTGATAACATCACCCTGCTCGACCGTGTGGAGCATACGCGTGGTACGTCCTGCGGCCTGCACCATAACGGTGACTGTGCCCTTTTCGCGATCCCAGCCCGCAACGGACACCGGAACGCGCTCGCCCTGTTCATCAAGGCGGAATATGACAAACTGACCTGCCTGCGCGTGCTTTGCAATCAGGGGAGCCTCGATCTCAAACAGGCAGATTGTCTTAGCGTCATTCAGAAAACGCTTGGTTACTACTTTGTACATCTGCACACCTCTGTTAATTTAAAAAAATATAGTTCTGTGCTCACAAGTTCTTATTTTACAACATGGCACTTATTGTGTCAAATATTATTATTTCTTTGTCACAACTGCAAAAAATATGCGCCGTTTTACAAACAAACAAGCGCATATTTCATAAGAATTATATATGAAATTTCTGGTTATACCAAGGTTTGGATAACCTTTTTCACACTTTAACTCCCTTACCGGCGCTTATTGCTCTTTTTCCCATGTGCGCTCACTTATGATATAGCGCGGGCGCTGCTTTGTTTCAAGATAAATCTTGCCGATATACTCGCCGATAATGCCAAGGCATATAAGCTGCACACCGCTGACAAAGCAAATAATGCACGTCATACTTGCCCAGCCCGACACAGAGTGGCCGCACAGCGCCGTTATCAGCGCCCATACGCAGCCGACAAAGCTGACGAATGCGACAAGCAGACCAAAGCCCATTATCATTTGCAGCGGCTTTACGGAAAGGCTGGTTATACCGTCCACCGCGAGAGCGATCATCTTTTTGAGCGGGTAGTGGCTCTCACCGGCAATACGCTCCGCACGGGAGTAGGTCACGCTGGTGCTCTTGAAGCCCACGAGGGGGACAAGGCCGCGCAGGAAGAGGTTGACCTCTTTGAAGTTTGCAAACTCCTTGAGCACGCGCGCGCTGATAAGGCGGTAGTCGGCATGGTTATACACGACCTCCGCGCCCATCATGGCGAGGAACTTATAAAAGCCCTGCGCGGTAAAGCGCTTGAAGAAGGTATCCGTCTCACGGCTGGAGCGCACACCGTACACCACATCACAGCCATCGTGATACGCGTCCACCATCTCGTCCATCGCGTTTATATCGTCCTGCCCGTCGCAGTCGATGGAGATGGTAATGTCGCACACGTCCTTGGCCTCCATCAGGCCGGCAAGGACTGCGTTCTGGTGGCCTCTGTTGCGGCTCTGGCAGATGCCGATATAATGCTCGTCCTCGGCGGCCAGCTTCTTGATGATGTTCCATGTGTCATCACGGCTACCGTCATTGACAAACAGCACGCGGCTGTCCTCACTTATTTTGCCAGCAGCGGCAAGGCTTTTCACCTTGTTGAGGAACATCGGCGCCGTTATCGGCAACACTTCCTGCTCGTTATAGCAGGGTATAACTATATAGAGTCTCGGTGTCATTCATCGTTCTCCTTTTTCATTTTATACGTCGACATAAATCTGCGGATATTATATTCCTCTGTGCAGAAAAGGTCAATCACATTTCGGGGTAAAGCGGGAACTGCTCACACAGGGCGATCGTCTCGCCGCGCACCGTGTCAACAGCCGCCTCGCCCTCGCGCAGAAGCTGACCTATCATCGCGCCTATGCGGTGCATCTCAGCCTCTTTCATGCCGCGCGTGGTGACTGCAGGACTGCCAAAGCGCATACCGGAGGTCTGGCGCACAGGCAGGGGATCAAAGGGGATGGCGTTTTTATTGGCGGTGATGTTGGCCTCATCCAGAAGCTCCTGCACCTCAGCGCCGGTCTTGCCCATGACAGAGACATCCACATTTATAAGATGATTGTCCGTGCCGCCAGAGACAAGGCGCATCCCCTGCGCGGCAAACTCATCCGCAAGGGCAGCGGCATTCAGCACAACCTGGTGCTGATATTCCTTGAATTCGGGGCGCAGCGCCTCGCCGAAGCATATGGCCTTGCCCGCGATAATGTGCATGAGCGGGCCGCCCTGCGTGCCTGGGAAAACAGCGCTGTCAATCTTCTTTTTCAGTTCATCCTTGCACAGTATCAGCGCGCCGCGCGGACCGCGGAGCGTCTTGTGCGTGGTGGTAGTGACAACATCGGCATAGGGCACAGGGCTAGGATGCTCACCCGCCGCGACAAGGCCGGCGATGTGCGCCATATCCACCATGAGGTACGCCCCCACACTGTCGGCAACCTCGCGCATCTTGGCAAAGTCGATCGTGCGCGAATACGCACTTGCGCCTGCAATGATTATCTTGGGCTTGCACTCCTCTGCTTTCTCGGCGAGGGCGGCATAATCAATGCGCTCAGTCTCCTTATCCACGCCATAGAAGCAGGAGTTGAAGTATTTACCGGAGATAGACGCCTTTGAGCCGTGTGTCAAATGCCCGCCGTGGCTGAGATCCATGCCCAGAATAGTGTCACCCGGCTTCAAAAGCGCAAGGTACACCGCCATATTCGCCTGTGAGCCGGAGTGGGGCTGAACATTGGCGTGTTCGGCGTTGAAAAGGCGCTTTGCCCTTTCGATGGCGAGTGTTTCTATTTCGTCCACATACTGGCACCCGCCGTAGTATCTGGCGTTGGGGTAGCCCTCGGCGTATTTATTTGTCAGGTGGCTGCCCATAGCCTCCAGCACGGCACGGCTGACGAAGTTCTCCGAGGCGATAAGCTCAATATGGTCGCGCTGGCGGCCAAGCTCACGCATCATAGAGTCGTAAACCTCTCTGTCCTGCTGCTTTATTATGTCATAGCTCATAAGTTACCTCCGTTTATAAAGCTGTCAAATAATCATAATTGTATGAATATCTTATTATAGCTCAGCTTTACACCCTTGGCAAGTCAAACAATTAGTGATAAAATGAATTTACCGAAATTTGCGGATAAAATGCAAAAAATACTTATCAGGAGCTGGTTAATTTGAAAAAGCTGTGGAAGGTACTGCTGGCTGTACTGTGCGCTGTTCTGGCGGTAGTGTTGGTCGGATTTCTGTACATCGTGGTCAACGAGTATTCCCCTGCTGACGTGGAAGCGCTTGAAATACGCGGTGACGACAGCGGCGTATATCTGCCCGCTGACGATACTCTGCGTGTGGTGAGCTGGAACATCGGCTACTGCGGCCTTGGCGAGGGTTCTGATTTCTTCATGGACGGCGGCGAAAACGTAAAGAGCGCGGATGAGGCCACGGTCAACAAGTATCTTGGCGGTGTGAAAGACTTTTTGAGTGTGACGGACGCTGACCTTGTCATGCTGCAAGAGGTTGACACGGATTCTGCACGCACCTACCACATTGATATGACCGCGCCCCTTGCCGCCGGAAGCAGCGTGCACGCGCTGAACTATTCCTGCGTGTTCGTCCCCATCCCCCTGCCGCCGATAGGTCAGGTCAACTCCGGCTTGTTCACCACCACGGACTACACCATATCGCAGGCAGAGCGCGTCTCCCTGCCCTGTCCGTTCTCATGGCCGGTGAGCGCCGCGAACCTCAAGCGCTGTCTGCTGGTATCGTACCTGCCGATAGACGGCTCTGACAAGCAGCTTATTCTGGTCAATCTTCACCTCGAAGCCTATGATGACGGTGAGGGCAAAACAGCGCAAACTAAGCAACTGCGTGAGTTTGTGCAGGCAGAATACGAAAAGGGCAACTATGTCATTGCGGGCGGCGACTTTAACCAGATCTTCCCCAATGGGCTGGACGCTTTCCCGAATGAACACGGCGATTTGTGGTCGCCCGGCATACTTGATGAATCCATGCTCCCCGGCGAGGGCTGGCAGTTTGCCTATGACCTTGACACCCCCTCCTGCCGTCTGCTTAATCAGCCGTATGACCCCACCGACACGGAAAACACGCAGTATTACGTCATTGACGGGTTCATCCTCTCCCCGAATGTACAGCTTGAAACGCTAGACTGTGTTGACCTCGGCTTTGAAAACTCCGACCATAACCCTGTCGTGATGGAGGTCAGGTTGAAGTAACGGGGACTTGATAGTAAAATGCAGAGCATGATTCATGCTCTGCATTTTCAGTCTGTCAAAGAACCCCATGTTTACGTTAGGCGAAAGCAGGGGGTTCTTTGACATACTGAAAAGGCTCACCTTATGAACAAAGGTGAGCCTTTATACATCTTAATTTACAGCACCTTGGACAGGAAGTCTTTCAGGCGGGGGTTCTGCGGGGCATCGAACATGGCCTCGGGGGTGCCCTCTTCAAGGATCATTCCGTCCGCCATGAAGATGACACGGTCTGCCACCTCGCGGGCAAAGCCCATTTCATGCGTAACGACAACCATCGTCATCCCCTGACCTGCAAGGTCCTTCATGACCTCCAGCACCTCGCCCACCATCTCGGGGTCAAGGGCGCTGGTCGGCTCATCAAACAGCATGACCTCCGGCTGCATCGCCAATGCACGGACAATCGCAATACGCTGCTTCTGGCCGCCGGAGAGCTTGGCCGGATATTCATTTGCCTTATCTGCCAGATCTACACGTTCCAGAAGCTTCATTGCCTCCGCGTCCGCTTCCTCCTGCGTTTTCAGCTTCAAATGCACAGGGGCAAGCGTGATATTTCTCTTCACCGTCATATGCGGGAAAAGGTTGAAATGCTGGAACACCATGCCCATCTTCTGCCGGTGCAAATTGATGTCAACCGACTTATCCGCCAAATTCACGCCATGAAAGTATATCTCACCCGAGGTCGGCTCCTCCAGATAGTTGAGTGAGCGCAGCATCGTGGATTTACCGGAGCCGGACGGCCCGATTATTGCCACGACCTCACCGCGGCGCACATCCATGCTGCATCCGCCGAGCGCCTTTACCTCGCCGTTATTGTATTCCTTTACAAGGTTTCTTACTGAGATTATGATATCACTGTTTGTCGCCACGGCGCATTCTCCTCTCTATAGCCTCAATACCCTTGGACGCGGGGTAGTTTATGCAGAAGTATATAAGTGCGGCCAGCGTGTACGGTGCAAGGGTGATATAGGTCGCGCTGGCTGTCGCCTTTGCGCCGAACATAAGCTCCGCCATGCCCAGCATTGAGCATATTGAGCTTTCCTTCACCATGGTGACGACCTCATTTGCAAGTGCCGGCAGGACATTTTTCACCGCCTGCGGCAAAACAACAAGGCGCATACTGGACGCCGCGTTCAACCCGAGCGAACGTGCCGCCTCCGTCTGTCCAATATCGACAGCCAAAATACCGGCGCGGAAAATCTCCGCCACATACGCTGATGAGTTGAGCGCAAGCGCCACAACGCCCGGAATAAAGCGGCTGAGGTCAACAAAGCCGAGGATCGTGACCCTGGGGATGGAGATGACACCGAACAGGCCGAAATATATAATGCTCAACTGCACAAGCAGCGGTGTTGAGCGGAAAACCGCGATATACGCACCGGATATCCACTTTATAAGCCGGTTTTTACTAAGCCGCATCAGCGCCAGCAGCATTGCCGGAATGACCGCCAGTGCCACGGATACAACTGCCAGCAAAAGCGTGTATTCTACGCCTTGAATGAAAAACTGGGCATACTTTGGCAGGAAGGAAAAGTTGAAAAAGCTTGCCGGACTCATATCGGCAAAGAGGTTAGACCACCACATTTTAGTTTCCTTTCTTGGAGCTGTGTTTATATTTTATGTGTTATTCAACAATAAATTGGAGAGCCGAGTAATCAGCCCTCCAATTATATCACTTAATTTAATCGCTGTAAACTGACTATTTCAGTTCTTTTCCACGATTTTATTATGCTGCGGGAGCGTCAGCAGAGACCAGCTCAGCAACATCGGAGAGGGAGGCCGCCTTCTCAACGAACTCATCAACCTTGTTCTCAGCGTTCATCTTTGCAATAGCCTCGTTGATTGCGGGGAGAAGACCCTTCGGGTCACCCTTCTGAACAGCAACGCAGTAAGGATCTGCGGCAGGAAGAAGGTCGGACGCGGTGGCGATTGCGAGATCCGCATTGCTCTCTGCAAAGTTCTCTGCAACACTGCCGTCGAGGACAGCGGCATCAATCTTGTCATTGACAAGCTGGTTGACGATGTCGTTTACGTTCTGGATAGAGACGAGGTTTGCACCGCTCAGGTAATCAGAGACAACGCCCTCTTTGGTGGTGCCGGTCTGTGCGGCAACGGAGAGACCATCAAAGCTTTCAAGGGTGGTGAACTCATCCAGCTTGTCAGCCTTGATGAGGATCATTGCGGGCTTGTCGGTGTAGTACGGGTCGGAGAAGTCAGCGGCATTCTTGCGCTCGTCAGTGGCTTCCATAGCGGCCATAACTATGTCATAGTCACCCTTCTGCAGGGATGCGAGAAGGTAGTCAAAGGACATATTCTCAACCTTGAGCTCCTTACCCATAACCTCTGCCAGATACTCGGCTGCGAAAACGTCAATGCCGCCGTATACCATCTCACCCTTATCGTTGGGGTACATGAACTCAAACGGTGCATAGTCAGCAGAAGTGCCGAGGATGAGAACTTTATCGTCCGCTGCGGGTGCAGCCTCAGAGCCGCAAGCGCAAAGTGCGAACACCATTGTCAGTGCAAGCACGAGAGTAACAAACTTTTTCATTTTATTTTCTCCTCAAATATAAAACATTTATTTTGTCTTTCGACGCTGTGAATTATATCACGAATATTTATTCATTGTCAATCGTTGATATGCAAAGAAAAATAAATATTTTTCCAATGGTCTTGTGCGGTTTTCACAATAAAGCAAAATCCCTGTTGCATAAAGATGAATTTGCGGATATAATAGACGCGTAAGAGATAAATTGGCGGTGACTTTTATGCATTTTGCTGTGAATAATATGAATAATTCATATTTGTACGTTGATATAGATATTCTGCGCCGAAACATCAGAACTATCCTCGCCTCTCTGCCTGAGGGCACCCAGCTTATTCCGGTTTTGAAGGATGACGCATATGGCCTTGGGCTTAAACGCATTGCGCAGGCGATAGAGGAGTTTGACTGTATAAAGTGCATAGGCGTGGCGCACGTTTCAGAGGGTCTTGCCCTGCGCTCTTATGGGTGCAAGCTGGACATTCTAGTGATGGGCAGTGCGCTGCCGTTCCAGCTTCCGGCCGCTGTCGGTGCACACCTGACACTGGCCGCCGGTGCGCCTGAATTTGTGCACAAGCTGGACAAAGTCGCGAGTGCACTTGGTGAGCGCGTAAGCGTACACATTAAGATAGATACCGGTCTGCACCGTCTGGGGGTTGAGCCGGGTGCAGAGCTTGGCGAGCTTATTGATGCGCTGGACGCGGCAGGCAATGTGGACGCTGTGGGCGTATTCTCGCACTTTGCCGACACTGCAAACAAGCAGTTCAGCGCACAGCAATATGCGCAGTTCACCCTCGCACTCGACCAACTGAACCGTGCCGGCTACACCGGACTATTGCGGCACATATCCTCCTCCGCCTCGCATGAGCAGTACCCTGAGTACGCGCTGGACGCGGTGCGCATCGGGCGCGGGCTGTATATGGACAGCCCCGACCATGTTTCGCACGGGATAGACGAGATGGTGACGTGGCGCACGTTTATCACGGCCATAAAGGACAGGCACGTGGGAGATGGTCTGGGCTATGGCAGTGCATTTCACCTTGAGCATGATGCACGCGTTGCCACGATTGGCGTAGGCTACGGTGACGGACTGTACACTAAGCTGTGCGATGTACACGCGCCGGTGCTTATAGCGGGGAAAAAGTGCCCTCTGCTGGCCAGCTGCATGGATCAGGCGTTTGTAGATGTAAGCGGGGTTGATTGCGCTGTCGGTGATGCCGTGACGATATACGGCTATGACAGTCTCGGCAATTGCCTTGCATCGCAGGATCAGGCGCTGCTCATCGGTAGTGACGAGGGCTGCGGCTTGACAAGTGAGCTGTCCCAGCGCGTAACAAGAGTATATAGTGAGTGAGCAGCAACCAGCCCACGGAGTGTCCGTGGGCTGGTT
>CAZBVU010000035.1:0-18379 GCA_964495355.1 uncultured Oscillospiraceae bacterium | reverse complement strand
CTGCTTGTAAGGCAGGTGCTCTAACCAGCTGAGCTATGCTCCCGCGTGACAGCTTGTTTATAATACAAGAAAAATCCCAAAATGTCAATACCTATTTTAAAATTTTTTTCGATTTTTCGGTCGAAATTTATCGCGCCCTGCGTACAGACTAAAATCACCGCCCCAACACATCATTTTCAGTGTGTTGGGACGGCAGGGTTTTACAGCAAATGTATGCAAATGTATATAGTTTACTTGCTTATTTCCGGCAAGCTTGCTGCGGCGACACTTTGCCCCACGCGGCGCGTCTTTTCGTCAGGCAGCATGACGGTGAATGTGCCGTCCATTTCTGGGTACTCGTCCGCAATGACGCGGCGACATTCGTCTATTATAAGCTCACCGCCTTTGCCGGATGCGACACGGCCGAGGACAAGAACATACTTTATCTCGTAAAATCTCGAATACAGCGCGAGTGTGTGGCCAATGTATGTGCCGATGGAGGTGAAGATGCTTGCCGCACCCTCGTGACCCTCTTCAACCAGCTTCTGCACGGCTTTCAGCTTCTCCGCAAGGGAGAGGGACGCGTCCAGCTCAATACCGGCGGCAGGGGCAAGCTTTATAACCGCGTCCTGAGAGAAGTATTTGCAGCCCACGCCGACGTCGTGTGACCATTCATCCTCCAGCGCGTCCTCACTCAGATCGACAGGCGCAAACGCCAGCTCATTTAGCCAGCCCATTACCTTGCCGTCCGGAGAGATGTAACCGACCGCCTCAGACGTGCCCATTGCAATGCCCAGAACGCCGCCAGTGCCAAGGCTCATTGCACCGGCCAGTGCGGTAACGTCACCATCGTTTGCAACCGTGAGGGGCACATTGCCTATTTCAGCGGCGGCGCGTTTATATATAGACTTGACGTCCTCGCGCTTTTCCTTGGGAACCTTGATAAACAGGGACGCGACCATCGGGCAGTTATCAACATACACGCCGGCAGAGGATACGCCGATAGCATCCACGCGCGGCATCTTGGACGCGGCGCGCTTGAAGGAATCAAGTATGCCCTCAAAATGGTACTGCGGATCCTCGTTGGTTTTCGGGAACCACACGACCTCCTCGGAGTACACGGTTTCGCCGTCTATAACAGCGGATACCTTTCTGTCAGAGCCGCCGGCGTCAAAACCAATACGGCATCCGTCCATGTGCCCGCCGATAGCATCGCCGCCCTCGTTCTCACCGGGCATTTCGTCAGCGCTGCACGCAATGATAACAAGCTCACGCTCAAAAACATCTACAGTGAAGCCAGCGTCAAAGCTGCGCTTGCCGCCGTCACAATATTCGTTTTTCAGTCTCTCCGTCAGCGCGTCGCAACCGCAGATATACACCTTGTAGCCGCCAATGCTCCATAAAAGGAACTTTACAAGGCGCTCAACATATCTGTAGTTTGCCTCGGCAAAGCTGTCATCGCGGATGAAG
Source organism: uncultured Oscillospiraceae bacterium (assembly GCA_964495355.1). Taxonomy (GTDB): domain Bacteria; phylum Bacillota; class Clostridia; order Oscillospirales; family Oscillospiraceae; genus Limivicinus. The sequence continues at coordinate 16,930 of CAZBVU010000035.1, read as the reverse complement.
CTGTGATAAACACTGCGCTTACCGCCGGTGCGCTCAACCGCGATAGCGATAGGGGAGTGCGCCTGCGCAAGATACGCCTTTATCCATGGCTCAAATGGAATGTAGCCGGAGTCAAGCAGGGGATGATTTTTAACATCGAATTCAATTCCGAGATATTTCATTTTTGCCTCCAATTAAGTATTCATGTATTCGAGATAATTTGCCATTATCTTTTAGTCAATCATAACATTACCTGTGAAAGAATACAAGCAAAAAGATTATAAATAAACTGCATGAATATATAAAAAAGCCACAGGGCGAAATATACGCTCTGTGGCTGTGGGTTGCGGTGTTATTTGTTGCCGAACTCTGTTATGAAGCGGGAGAGGAAGTCACGCGTTTCCTGCTCCTTGGGGGCAGAGAATATATCCTCGGGGCGCCCCTGCTCACATATAACGCCGGAGTTCATGTAAACGACACGCGTGCTGACATCGCGCGCAAATGCCATCTCATGCGTCACGACCAGCATCGTCATCCCGTCATCAGCAAGACTTTTCATTACGTTCAGCACCTCGCCGACCATCTCAGGGTCAAGGGCACTGGTAGGCTCATCAAAAAGAAGCACCTCAGGATCCATGGCCATTGCACGCGCAATGGCTACACGCTGCTTCTGACCGCCGGAAATCTGCCTGGGACGTGCGTTTATGTACGGGGTCATACCTACCCTCTCCAGATATTCCATCGCGTGTGCGCGCGCCTCGTCGCGCTTACGGCCAAGCACCTTGACCTGACCGACAATGCAGTTTTCAAGAACGGTCATATTGTCAAAAAGATTAAAGGACTGAAAAACCATTCCAACGTGTGAGCGGTACTTAGGCGCATTCACACCACGCCCAACAACGTTTTCGCCGTGATAGAGGATCTCGCCGGAGGACGGAGTTTCCAGCAGGTTTATACATCTCAGCAGAGTGGACTTACCCGAACCGGATGCGCCGATTATGCTTATCACATCACCGCGCTGCACATCAAAGTCAATGTCGCGCAGAACCTCGTGGCTTCCGAAAGACTTTGAAAGATGCCTGATTTCAAGTATAGTGTCAGCCATATCAGCGGCCTCCTTTCATGCTGTTGTCAAACTCAGGGCTGCGCTCATCAAACGGAGTGCCGCGCTGGGGATGGCTGTATGTACCGGCGGCCATGACAAGCTGATCGCCGCTTGCAAGCTCGTAAGTGCCGTTGCCGTCCAGCTTCTTTTCAAGCTTGCGCAGAAGGTAGGAGGCGAGAAGCGTCAGCGTCAGATAACCTGCCATCTCTATCGTTGCAGAGGGGAAATAGCGGTATGTCGCACCGACTGCGGCGCGATGCGCGGCGAAGAAATCGGGGAAGCCTATCACGAACATTACAGACGTGTCCTTCACGTTTATGATGAAGTTGTTGCCTATCTGCGGCATGATGTTGCGCAGAGCCTGCGGCAGGATAACGTTCATCATCGTCTGCACGTGCGTCATGCCGATGGCCTTTGCACCCTCGGTCTGACCGGGATCAATGGAGATTATGCCGCCGCGCACGGATTCTGTCATGTATGCGCCGGTGTTTATCGACACAACGAGTATCGCCGCTGTCCACACGCTTTCAAAATGCGTTGCGCCGCCTGTGAAATAGGGTAGACCGTAGTAGATAAACATAGCCTGCAAAACCATCGGCGTTCCGCGGAAAACCTCCACGTATATGCGCACAATAACGCGGATAAGCCCAACGAAAAAGCGCTTCACGCCGGAGTCGTTTTTAGAGCAGGGGATGGTGTTCAGCACGCCGCATAAAAAACCTATGATGCAGCCGATGAGCGTTGCCACCAGTGCAAGCACCAACGTGTTGCCGATGCCGCGCAGGTAGGATAAGCCGTAATCCACGCACAGCTTGGATATATCCGAGCCGAGCTGAGCAAATATGTTCATGGTAAACCGTCCTCGTACTTTTGGTATGTTTTGTTGTGGGCGGGGTTAGTTTGCCCCGCCCATGTGTCAATGTGCGTTAATGTAATATATATGCCTTACTCGCTCAGGGGCTGAACGGAAATGGCCTCTGCCATAAGTGCGTTGAAGTCGTCTGCGGTCATGGTGGAAAGTACGCTGTCGATCGCACTCTTGAGCTCAGTGTTGCCCTTTCTCAGGGAAACGCCGATGTTTACGTTCTCTGCGCGAACCTCTTCGGAGAACTGGAAGTCACCATCAGTGCCGGAGAAGTCAAGGATGACCATGTCGGGGTAGGCCACAACTGCGCCCTGTGCAGTGGGCATATCGGTGCAAACGAAGTCAACAGAGCCGCTTTCAAGTGCGGTCAGCATGGCGGGTGCAGTCTCAGCGGCGGTCTGAACATCAGCGCCCTCAATCTGAGGCAGGCACTGATCATACCAGATGGTAGCAAGCTGGGCGGTGCAGCGGCCGCCGGCGAGGTCAGCAATAGAGGTGGCGGAGGCGTATGCGGAATCGGCCTTGGTCAGGCACACGATGGTGGCGTAGAAGTAAGGGCCGGCGAAATCGACCTGCTCAGAGCGTTCGGCAGTCATGGACTGACCGGCAATAACCGCGTCAAAAAGACCGGTCTGCACACCGGGAACGAGGGAGTCCCAATCGGACTGGACAAGCTCCAGCTCCCAGCCGTTGGCCTCGCACAGCTTCTTGGCGACCATCACGTCATAGCCGTTTGCGTAGGAACCGGGGACATTGGAGATGGGGACTGCGCCGTTGGAGTCATCACTCTGCGTCCAGTTGTAAGGAGCGTAGGCACATTCCATTGCCACGGTGAGAACGCCGTCCTCAACGCCGCTCTTAGGGGTTTCGTTGCTCTGTCCGCAGGCACACAGGGACAGAAGCATAACAATGCTCATCAAAATAACAAGTGCTCTTCTCATGGTGTTCCTTTCTTTGGCGCTGTGCGCCGTCCGGCCATATTTCCCGGCCGGTTGGGAAAATAAAATGAACCGCCTGTCAAGCGGTTCATGGATAATCGAATAGAATGATGCCTGAAATTGGCATACTCCAAACGCAAGCCATTGATAGCGCTTCACAAGAAATATGTGACAGTCCGGCAGATATTATCTGACGACCCAGCCTGAGGAGAACAGGCACCCTCCAAAGACTTCGGCGGTGGCCCCTTTCGCAATCCACGGTTGCCTGACCTTATGGATGCTAATGATGGATACCGCGCCTCTATCGACACTTATGCGATTCAATTTGGCCGTATATTAGCACCCGCAGCGCGTTATGTCAATAGGCAAAATCCATTTTTGTCGTATTTCTACAAAAAGCTGAAATAAATTTTACTTGCGTGAACAAATTGTGAGAAAAAATTGCAGGAGAGCGCGAATACCGACACATCATGTGCATACCACGACCTTTTTGAGGATGCAGTTAAAATGCACTACTTGACCGATATCGACACGCTGATTTTTCTACGCAGATTTGTGTAATTGCGCTTGTATCTTTCCAAGGTGCTATGCTATAATTATGTAAAGTATTTTATGTTGAACGATTATACGAGTTTTTATAAATATTTATTTTGCAGAAACGGAGAGGGCGGTTGTAATGGGCAAGCTGGGGACGCTGGTGCAGAGGGTGCTGAATGGTGACGTGCAGGCATATGAGAAGATATTTCTCAACACGAAGGATAATGTGTTTTTCCACACAAAAATGCTGCTGAAAAGTGATGAAAGCGCGTGGGACGCGGTGCAGGACACCTATGTTGCAGCGTTTCGCGGGCTGGAAAAGCTGAGAACGCCCGAAACAGCGGAGGTTTGGCTGTGCGCGATTGCCGGCAACCTGTGCTTTAACCGCATAAAAAGGCAGAACCATACGAGTAAGGACGATAAGTGGACGCTCACCCCGCCGGAGCTTGCGGCGGAGGATGAAGCGGTGCGGGATTATGTTGCACAGGCGCTGGATGAACTACCTGATATACAGAGGATAGCTATACTGTTTCGCTATTGTGATGATATGTCACTTGCCCAGATTGGTTCTGTAATTCGCGGTGACGAAGCTGCTGTAAAGCAGTGCCTTGCAGAGGCGGAATCAAACCTTGGGCTTGTGCGCGACAGTGCCGAGAATGGGCACGGTATAACACCGGCGCGCTTAAAGCAGGCGCTGACCGATATTCGCGATGACACAGTCTTGCCGCCTGCAATCACGCTGAGTATAGGACTTGCCGTGGCACAGAAATGCGGTTATACCTCAGAGCTTCGCGTCACAGTCGGCACAGATAAGGCGGCAAAGTCCCGTGCGGCTGACACGCATAGCGCCAGAGAAAATGAAACTGCTAAAAAAAGATCGCCGCGCCCAACAGCGCGTGAACGTGCGGCGCAAGGTGCGAAAAAGGGCGCAATGATCCTTGCCTCCGGTCTTGTTGTGATAGGGTTTGTTGTCGGTGGGTTTGCTGTCCGCGCAGTGGTAGATGCCCGAAATGCGGACGATGGCACACCGGACAATATGAACGCGTTCTCCGCCAGACATAGTACGGATGACGCGGATACAGTCAATACTGACGGCGTTCAGGCGCTTTCCAGCGAGAGCGCACAGGCGTATATCAGCATCATATCCGATTATACCGGCAGGTTCGGTGTGTCCTCCTCGAACGAAACAGGGGAGGGGCTGGCATATGCAGCGCTTATCGACTTTGACGGTGATGGGCGGCAGGAGCTGTATCTCTATTATATCGACAGCAGCTTCTCAGCGGATAGTATTGCGTTCAGCGTGAATGAGGCGGGGGAGCCGATGCACTGTCTGCATGAAGAGCTATGGCGTTATGATGGGCAGCTGCACTGCAGCTTTGCGCAGGAGCATTATGTCGGCGGTGACGTGGAGAACGGCGCGGGGGCAGCCCGCTGGATAGCTGAGGCCAACAACGGCACAAATAAGCTTGTTTCATGGTACACTTACACTGATGAGAACGGCTACATCCACCAGACGGCGGTAAATTACGCCTTGACTGACGGTGTTATTTCCGAAAGTGAGCGGACGGAGGGAATATTTGTTGTTGCCAGTGAGGTCAAGCATCGGCGCGACGGTTATCTTGTTGAAGAGTATTACGGCACGGATAATGCCCATTATGATGATATAGCGTACTTTGTGGAGGGCGCAGTTACCAAAACGGATGGGCGCACAGCATATACCTACGAGCAGAGTCAGGCAATTCTCGATATTGCCACGGCAGACGTTGTTCCGCTGAACACGGAGGAGACTGACACACCGGTTGTGCGTCTGAAAGAAAACTACGATATACGCACGCAGAAGACGCGGCTTTTCGCCGTTGAGGAAACCGACACGGGAAAGCATCTCGACTGGACAGTGAGTGATGTTAACGCATTTCTCAGTATGCTTGCCGATGCCTGCATGGGAAAGTGAATAGTAAAATAATCATCCCCGCGATGCTGTCAACAGCAACGCGGGGATTTAACATTGTTTAGTTTAGGTCAAGTGCGCAAAAGCGCTTTTCACTTATCCGGCATGAGAGAACTGTCAGCACTACGAAGATGATAATGCCCATGGTCATATATATCAGCTTTGCGGATAAATACATCGTGTCCGGCGTGTCCAAAACGTCCCGCACAAAAGGCACAGCGTAGGTCGATATTATGTCAACCATCATGCACAGTGTCAAAGCAATACTTGCCTTTATGAATGAAATGCCGACCTTGTTCACGTTTTTATAATAGCTTGTGAAAAAGACAAGGTTAAAGATACCATAGCATATCCCGCCCAGACCAACAAGCGCAATGTTAGCGTCCAAACCTGCCTGATTTCCTGCGGTGTTGATGCGCTGCACAAGGAATATAAGCGGCAGCATAATGAGAAGCTGCAACAACTCCACAAGCGCGGAGAACAGTATTCTAGCGCGTACCGTGTCCCGCTTTGCAACCGGCAGTGATAGCGAATAAGCAATGTCGCGGTTTTCGCGCCCACCAAGACAGGTGAAGAAAATTGACATGGCAACATAGAAGAATATCACCACAAAAGGATAGTTCGGGATAAACACCATTGCCGACAACAGCAGCATAATCGGCACTGTCGGATGCATTGCCAGCCGAAGTTCTTTTATCAACAGCTTGCCCATGCTTATTCAACCTCCTTTTCGATATGCACCATTATCGCCTCAAGGTCAGCGCTTTCACATTCGCGCTTGAGGCTTGCAGCCTCGTCTGCGGGGATAAGTGCGGTGCAGCCATCACGCACGCGCTTAATGCCCAACGCACCAGGCGCGAGGGCGCGCGCCTCGTCCACGCTGTCAAAGCGGACAAGCTTATATGCATTCTCCAGTTCGTGCATAGGCGCATCGGCAATTATTCGGCCGTTTTTAATGTAAATGATATTGTCCGCACATTTGTCGAGGTCAGACGTGATGTGCGTGGAAAAGAGAATGGTTTTCCCCTCGTCACACAGTCCCATTAAAACATCCAGCAGATCATCACGCGACACCGGATCAAGACCGCTGGTAGGCTCGTCAAGTATTAGAAGCTCTGCATTGTGGGACAGTGCCAGCGTCAGCGCATACTTTACCTTCATACCGGCTGAAAGCTCAGTCGGCTTTTTGTTCTCGTCAAGCGCGAACAGCTTCATATACCTTGTGTATGCGGCATCATCCCAAGTGGGATAAAATGAGCGCGTGACTTTTGATATGGTTTTCAGTCGCTTGTTTTGATAGTAGTTCACACCGCTTGAAACGAACCCAATGCGCTGCTTGATTTCCTGCTCATGTGATAAAAAGTCCATGCCGAAAAACTCGATAGACCCGCTGTCAGGGTGAACAAAGTTGAAAAGCGAATTTAGCGTTGTGGATTTTCCGGCACCGTTTCGCCCGATAAAACCAGTTATTTTGCCCTCTTCAAGTGAAAATGACACATTGTCCAGCTTGAAGCCGGTATAGGTTTTCGTAAGGCCGTTTACAGAAAGAATCGCCATGGCTCATTCCTCCGTGTCTGCATCCCCTCCGCCAAAGATATGTGATGTGAGTTCGGCAAACATACTCTTCGGCGGGATTGCGATTCCCTGCTTCACATCACCCAGGACAAGCAGTGTGTCACCGGGTTTAATACCAAATATCTCGCGCGCCTCTTTGGGGATGACAAATTGCCCTCTTTCGCCAACCTTTACCGTCCACGCGTATTTGCCCTCAGGCCACGCGTTCTTTACCTCAGGTGTTCCCATATAAATGCCCCTCCTGTAATTTGAAGTTATGGTTTGTGTGATAAGTATGAAAAATGTGAATTGTGTGTTTAAAATAACACTGTGCACAGAATTAGTCAAGAGGGAAAATGCAAAATACATTGCAAAAGAGGCGGCGGTTGTAGTATACTGAGCGTAACAAATTATTACTGTATGGAGTTAACGCTATGAATGAGAATGTAACTGCTTTTTTTGCCCTCTATGATACGGATGAAGCGCTGAGAGCGCGCGTTGCCGAGGCAGAGGCAAACTACCCCGGTTCGCTTGAGATACGCGAGTCGCTGTGTGAGGCGGTTTTACTGCCTATTGCGGCTGATATCGGGCTTGCCTTTACGCTGGATGATCTGCGCAAGTATGAAACGCGCAAAAAGATGGCGCTGGCAATGCAGGATCCGGATGAATGGCTGGAGCAGCCGGATGACGGCGGGGTGAGTTATTGGCTGCTCGACCGCGGCTGGTCTGATGATGAGAGCAAGTTCTGCTCTGGGCATTGAGTTTGTCTAGAAAAAGCATCACGCGGAAAATTAACGCGTGATGCTTTTTCTATGCTGTTTTGTCATCCGTTGCCCGGTTCAAGCATACTGATGCCTGCTGATACGTTGGGGTTAGGGATGTATTCCACGGTGCTTGGCCGTACCTCCAGTTCACGCGCGATATGTTCAAGCGTTTCCATATCGGATGTGCCGCTTATCTGGACAAGGTATCCGCGCGTCTCGTCAAAAAGAAGAATGAAGTTCACATGATTGTCGGGGTAATGGAAGTAGTCAGTACAGTTTGAATAATCCGAGGAAATTTCAGCAACGTGCCAATTGCCCCAGCTTTCCTCCTTTACCACTTGTGCGTCACCGCTGATTACGTATTGAGAACCGTCAACGCGCACATTTGCCGCCGTGATAAGGTATGGGAAGTCAGAGTCACTTTCACCTTGCCCTTGCAGATAACGCGTCCATCCGTCCTCGTCGGTAAAGCCGGCCTTTGCCTCGCACGGCAGCCAGAAGCAACGAAACTCCGGCGTATATCCGGCCTCATTAACACCGTTGAAGGTGAAAATTAAGCTTGCATATGGGAATGAAATCTTTTGCTCAGATATTACATCGCCGTTCTCGTCCAGCTCACGCCAGTAGCCGCTTGCACCGTCGCCCATGTTTATGTTCATGGTGAAGCTTGTTATACCGTAAGCTGTCACGCCCAACAGGGTCATGATTATTGCCGCAATAAGCACGGTGCGGAATACCTTGCGTGTTGCCCGCCTCGGCGCGGCAGGGGAGGCCAGACCAATGTTGTCAAAAACAGCGGCTTTTATCCGCGCGGTGCGCTCACGTTCATCTTGCCCAAGGTCAACATTTTCAGGGCAGATATCTGAACATATGTCAGTCAAATATATTTTCACAGCTATACCCCCTTTCAGAAAGATACACTTTCAGCCGCTTTCTTCCGCGCGCAAGCTTTGTGCGCACAGTGGCGGCATTTAACCCCATGTCAGCGGCGATTTCATCTGTGCGTTGATAGAGAAAGTAGTGCCGCTGAAAAATCTCTTTGTCCGGCTGCGGCAGGGACGCAACAGCGCCGCGCGCAATTTCGCGCAGCTCATCCACGATGTATTGCTCCTCCGGCAGCTTGCAGTCAGTGATGGGAATGTCATCGGACAGGGGCTCGCTTATGTGCAGGGTGCGCAGTCTGGATTTTGCCTTGTTGCGCGCGATTGCGGCAAGATACACTTTGAGTGCATTATCGTGTATGTTTGTGCGGTTATACCATAGCGCCGTGAACGTGTCCGACACGATCTCCTCAGCGTCCTCATCACCCAGAATCCCGCCGAAGATATTTGACACGATGGCGAATAGATATGGCGTATATAGGTCAATTACTTCGCCAAGCGCGGCAGTGTCCGCACGTTTGAGACGTGCGACAAGCTTTTGTTTCCTGTCCATTCACTTTAAGCCCCCTCATATTCGCGCACAAGTGTGCTGTATCGGCTCTGTACCTCTGGCCACGCGCGTTCTACAAGATATGCGCTTTTTAGACTATCGCTGATTTCCCACAGCTTTTCCGGAGTTGCGTATAGAAAGCATATGTAGTAGGTGATTTCTTCCTCGTTGCTTATGCTCGTAAAGCTCTGCACTATGCAGTGACAGCCGAGTGATGCAAAAGCATCCGCCGTTTTCAACACATACTCATTCATGATATCCGCTACATTGCGTTCGCTATACTCTTTTGTGAGCTGTTGCAGTTCCTGCTGGTTGACAAACCATTCAAGAGGCAGCTTATCCAGATAATCTTTTGCATAGCTGTCCTGCGCCCATGTGTAAGCACTTCGATCAAAATTGTATTCGCCATCCGGCTTTTCACCGGAAAATACTTTTTCAAATAATTCATGGTTTTGAAGGTCAAGATTTATCATGTCGTCATAGCGACTCATGCGGGGGTCGTTCTTATAGCCGAACATATCGTTTACGGCAAATACGGTTTCTTCGTCCTGCGGGAGGGATTGCAGATATTCCATTTCGCTTTTAGATGAATAAATCTTGCCTACGTGACGGTATGATTCACTTAGCCCTTCATCTTCGCTTTGCGCGCGTTCTGTGCTTTGCACGGAATACGCGGTGCGCACATATGGCGTGGCCTCCGCACTGTGGCTGCCTTCATTCAATGTCGGTCCACTGTTGGCCTCGGCAGGGGAGGATACAGTTTCCACTGTCTGAGCGCAGGCGCAGAGGGTGAAGGTTAGCGTGGTGAAGATAATAATAAAAGCAAAAAGCCGTTTCATTTCTCTCTCCTTTCGTTTTCGTGGACTGTGATCAGCGCCGTTCACTTATATAAACGCTTTGGAACAGAAAAATGTTTCAGCTTTTTGCTTTTTTTATTAAGTTTTATTTTAACCGTTATTCTTCTCAACCGGCGTTTCCCATAGGAAGTATGCGCCGGTAAATCCGTCTGCAAGAGATTTGTCATTAAAGGTTACGGTCATGGACTCTGTAAAAACAAACTCCTTGTACACCGTCAAAAGATAGCGGGATTTTTCAACATTCTCGATTGTCACGGCGGATTTATGGATGCTGTACAGCATACCGTCAGACACGACCTTGCCATCCTGATACGTCATGGCATAATCCGTCTCCAGCATAAGCACACCATTTGCCACAGAGTATTCATCTGCACTCAGAGAGTAAGAGACATCATCTACGCGCTCAAATTTTTCAACAGGGACATATATCAGGTTATCAAAACGCGCGGCTTCACCGCTTAAACGCTCGGTATCTGCCATCTTGCCCGTATCAGCGGTGACAAGCTCATCTATAACGTCAAGGATGGTTTCATAATAGATTACCTGCCCTTTGTCGTTCGGGTGTACAGCATCGGCAAGCGCTTCAAAAAACTCTTTCTGTCCAAGGGCGTAATACGGGGCAAAGGTGTCAGCCACAGGTATATCATAGTGTGCGCAGACAGCTTCAAGGTTTGTCATTCTGGGCGTATGCCCACCCTCGGTGGATTCCAGAACGTAGATGATGGAGCAGTCGGGGTTCTTTGCGTGTATTGCGCGCACAAGCGCCTCATAGTACACTGCAAAATCAGTGTCAGGATCGTGACGGCCATAGCAGAGAACAGCCAGATCACAGTCACCGGCCAGCTCGCTTTCCATTACGGCAAAATAATCTGTGCACAGTTTGTGCCCCACGCCGGATGCATTTTCTATCGTGATGCCGTCTTTACCGGCATAATACTTCTCGTCAAGCTGGGCTTTCAAAAGGGAGAACCATGCGCTTTCACCACTGGATGCACCCTCGCCGCTTATTACGGAATCGCCCATTATCAGTATTTTCGCCTCATAGCCGTTTGAAAGCTTCTGATAAAAGCTGTATTTTGCGGCCGCCTCAGCTCTCTTTGCACGTTCGGCTTCCTCAGCGGCTTTTTCTGCTTCCGCTTTGGCGGCTGCGGCCTCTGCCTCGGCTTGGGCTTCTTCCTCGACCTGTGCGGTGATTTCGGGCGGAGTGCTTTCCGGTGCTCGCTCACTCTTGGCCTGCTTTGCCTGCAGTGAGATAATAATACCCAGCACAATAAGCAGAATTACCAGCACAGCGGAAAGCAAAAGCTTAACAGGCTGCTTATAAAAAGGTATGTTTTCATTCTTTTTCATCGTGGTAAACCTCTCTCAAGTTATACTTACATATTATATCATTTTTACCTATATAGCAACATCTTTTTGCACAATGCGCGAGAAACGTGAGGACATAAAAAGCACGGTCAAGGCATAGCCCTGACCGCGCGGGGGATTATGATGTATAAGCTTTAAGTATTGCTTTCGGATACCGTGGTATCGGAACTTGCCCCACCTGTACGGCGGCGGACAAAATCAGTTGTCAGCGCATATATCACGGAGAAAATAGGCACACCAAACAGCATACCGATAACACCGAACAGCCCACCGCCAATTGTTACAGCGGCAAGTACCCATATACCGGGCAGGCCGACCGACTTACCCACGACCTTCGGGTAAATAACATTGCCTTCTACCTGCTGCAATATCAGCAGGAATGTGACAAATATCAGTGCCTTTAGAGGATTGACGAATATAATGAGGAACGCGCCGATGATTGCGCCCACCCATGCGCCGAAAATAGGCACAAGAGATGTAAAGCCGATAACAACGGAGATGACGAGCGCATACGGCATGCGCAGAATTGACATTCCGATAAAGCACAGTGTTGCAAGGATAAAAGCCTCTGTCACCTGACCGCTGACAAAGCGGGAGAAGGTATCTTCCATGAGGGCGAGCAGCTCCAAAATACGGTCAGCGGTTTTACGCTTTAAGATAGCATACATCACAAGCTTCCCGTTGCGGCTCAGCTTTTCTTTCTGCGCCAGTACGTATATAGAGAAAACCATGGCTAGAATGAGGTTGATAAGCGCAGAAAAAATGGATATGGTGATGTCCATGGTCTTACCGAATACGACTTCGCCCTGATTTTTGAGAAAGTCGCTCACGGTGTTCATGATTTTTTCAGGTTCAAGCTCAAAATAGGGGAGGACAATATTATACTCAGCAAAGAACGCGGTTATATTGCCCCACCACGTCTCCATCTTGGTTATTGCGTCAGGCACTTTTTCAGATATGGTGGATACTGTCGCGGAGATCTGTGGTATGATTATGAAGAACAACGCACTTATCACGCCGAGGAAAAGCAGCACCGCCAGCACAAGGCACACAGGGCGCTTCAACTTATCCTTTGCGCTGCTTTTGTTGTTGCGCAGCAGGGCGCACCATGCCCTTTCGAGCGGACAGAGAATGAGATTTAGCACAAATGCAAGGCACAGGCCAATCAAAAACGGGGACAGCAGCTTTAATAAACCGCGTATAAGCCCCGCAAACTGCGCGGCATTGTGCAGACTCCAATATAGAACCATTGCAAACGCAATCAGCAGCATCAGGCGCTTCATGTTCTTTTTGTTCAGCTCCACGGATTACTCCTCCATATGTATTCTTGTTTATAATATTATAGCATTTTTATCCGCTAAGGTAGGGTTTAATTGTTTAAATATTTGTTACATTTCTTTGAACATCACTCAGAGAAAGTTTATTTATAATTACAGTGCGTTTTAAGTGAATCTTTTCCTTGGCAAATACGTATCACGCATGATATAATTATAAAATAAATTTTTTGGAGGAGCGGCAGATATTCGCCGTGACTATGAAATGGAAAAACAGCAGTATATAGAGGCTGGACGTATTGTCAACACACATGGAATTGCGGGCGAGGTGAAGATTGAAGTCTGGCTGGATTCCCCACAGTTTATGAAAAAGTGTGGCCGCATCTTCGCCGATGGCAAAGCAATTAAAATAGAATCTGCGCGTGAGCATAAGGGCTTCCTCTTGACAAAGCTGGAGGGGATAGACGATGTGAACGCAGCAATGACGATGAAAGGTAAGAGCATCTACATTGACCGTGCAGATGCAAAGCTTCCGAAAGGCGCGTATTTCTTGCAGGATATAATAGGCGCATCGGTAATAGATGAGAGCGGGACTGAGATAGGCAAGCTTGCCGAAATTATGGAGACGCCGGCCTCGCGTATATATGTCGTGCGCGGTGAGCGGGAACATCTTATACCGGCTGTGCCCGAGTTTATATTAAAAACGGATGCAGAAAACGGCATAATCAACGTGCATCTTATTGAGGGTATGTAAGTATGGCAGACAAAATGCGTATTGATATCATGACGCTGTTCCCAGACACGGTGAATGCTGTGCTGCACGAGAGCATAATTGGCCGCGCGGCGAAAAAGGGAATAGTTGAGATAAACTGTGTGCAGATAAGAGACTACACCGAAAATAAGCAGTGCCAGGTGGATGATTACCCTTATGGCGGCGGCTTTGGCTGTGTCATGATGGCACAGCCGCTAAAAAGCTGTCTGGACAGCATAATGAACTCTGCCGGGGGGCGGCGCACACGCGTTATCTATATGTCCCCGCAGGGACAGCCCTATACACAGGAGACGGCAAAGCGCTTCAAACGCGACTACGACCATCTTGTGCTTGTATGCGGCCACTATGAGGGGATAGACGAGCGCTTTATTGAGGCGTGTGTTGATGAAGAAATATCCCTTGGTGACTTCGTGCTGACCGGTGGTGAAATTGCGGCGATGGCCGTGGCGGATTCTGTCTGCCGTCTTGTACCCGGCGTGCTGGCAGATGAACAATGTTATACCGGCGAAAGCCATTGGGATGGCCTGCTGGAATACCCGCAATATACCCGACCGGAGATATGGGAGGGACGGCAGGTACCGGAGGTGCTTATAAAAGGCGACCATGGCAAGGTTGAGCTGTGGCGGCGCAAAAAGCAGCTTGAACGCACACGCGATAAGCGGCCCGATATGTTCGCACGTCTCAAGCTCACTGATAAGGCAGATTTGAAGCTGCTGGAGGAATTGAAGCGCGATGAAGGGCGGAAAAAGCTGACTCTGCCGATTGACTGCCGCGCGGCAACGGAGAGTGATTTGCCGGCAATCTTGCGTATAGTAAAGTATGCGCGAAAATCGCTGAAAAAGCATCGCGTTGACCAGTGGCAGGGAACATACCCGGATGAAGCGGTGTTTAACGCAGATATAGCAAGAGGTGAGTGCTTTGTTATCACCCACGGTGATGAAATCGCCGCGTTTTTCACGCTGTCGAAGTTGCCGGAGCTTTCATACGATGATATAACTGACGGAAAGTGGAGTGCCGATATGCCGTATTGCGTGCTGCACAGAAGCGCGGTTGCGGAGGCGTATAGAGGCAGCGGTATGTCAGAGCGTATGATGAAGTTTGTTGAGGAAAAGGCGAGGGAATACGGCCTTAGATGCATACGCACTGACACGCATAAGAAAAATAAACCTATGCAGCAGCTTTTGCGCGCGCAGGGCTATCGCTACAGAGGGAATATTCTGGTAACAAGCGAGGCCGGACATGACCCGGCACGTCAAGCCTTTGAAAAAATACTGAAAAACAAATAAAATACAGGAGTAAGATATGAAAAAAAGCCCTACTTATTATTTGATTGCTGCAATAGTTTGGACGGTGGTCGCGCTCTTGGCGCTCGTGGTACTGTTTTTCTACAGCACTGCCGGCATGATGACGAAAATATGCGGCCTTGTGCTTATTGCAATGTGCCTTATCGGGCAATGGCTGCGTTATGCGAAGATGAAGTGAACCATGAGACTGACGGATATAAACGATATTAAAGAGCTGCTGGCGCGGCATGGCTTTCGCTTTTCCAAATCGCTGGGGCAGAATTTCCTTGTGGCCGATTGGGTACCGCGCGATATTGCGGACAGTGCACTTCTGGATGAAAACACCGGCGTACTTGAAATAGGTCCCGGCATAGGCTGCCTTACGAGTGAGCTGAGCCAAAGGGCGCAAAAGGTTGTGGCGGTGGAGCTGGATAATGCCCTGCGGCCGGTGCTGGCTGAGACGCTTGCCGGTCTTGACAATGTTGAGATCGTGTTTGGAGATGTTATGCGGCAGGATATTTCTGCCCTTGTGGACAGCAAGCTGAGCGGGCTTCGCCTTGCGGTGTGCGCCAATCTCCCATATAACATCACAAGCCCTGTGCTGACAAAGCTTATCGAGTGCGGCAGATTCGAAAGTATAACGGTTATGATACAGCGCGAGGTTGCGCGGCGCATTTGCGCGAAACCCAACACACCCGATTACGGCGCATTTGGCATCTTTGTTCAGTGGTATATGGACACGGAGCTTTTGTTTGATGTTCCGCCAAACTGCTTTGTCCCGCAACCAAAGGTAACATCGTCCGTAATTCGCATGACGCGGCGTGATAATCCGCCCTGCATTGTTCGCGATGAGGCGTTGCTTTTCAAGATCATCCGCGCGGCATTTAATCAGCGCCGCAAGACCCTGGTGAATGCGCTGTCCTCCGGTCTGGGCTATGAAAAGCCTATGCTGGAAAGTGCACTTACACAGTGCGGACTGGATGTGAGAGTGCGCGGTGAGGCGCTTGAAATTGCAGAATTCGCCAAACTCTGTGAAATAATTATCGATATTAACGGCATTTGAGCAATTCGACGGTTAATTGACGCACAAAGAACGAAAAAAATTCAAGTTTTGTATACAAAACCTCTTGATTATTCTATATGTTTTGTGATATCCTAAGCAATGGCTGATTTTAGATTTTATAATAGCATATTCGACAAAAGAAAGGATCGAAAAGAATGAGTAAGAAATACGTTTATCTGTTCTCCGAAGGCAACGCAAAAATGCGTGAGCTTCTGGGCGGCAAGGGTGCAAACCTCGCGGAGATGACCAACATTGGCCTTCCCGTGCCTCAGGGCTTCACTATCACCACCGAGGCCTGCACTCAGTACTATGAGGATGGCCGCAAGATAAACGACGAGATCATGGCAGAGATCATGGAGTACGTCGAGAAGATGGAGCAGATCAACGGCAAGAAGTTCGGTGATCTGAACAACCCCATGCTCGTTTCTGTCCGTTCCGGCGCACGCGCTTCCATGCCCGGTATGATGGACACTATACTCAACCTTGGCCTTAACGACGATGTTGTTGCCGCCATGATTAAGGGCAATCCCGATCCCAAGTTTGAGCGCTTTGTTTATGACTCCTACCGCCGCTTCATCCAGATGTTCTCTGACGTCGTTATGGAAGTTGGCAAGAAGTATTTCGAGCAGCTTATCGACGAGATGAAGGCCGAGAAGGGCGTTACCAACGACCTCGAGCTTGATGCTTCTGACCTCAAGAAGCTGGCCGAGCAGTTCAAGGCTGAGTACAAGAAGCAGATCGGTGAGGACTTCCCCTCCGACCCCAAGACCCAGCTTTACGAAGCTATCCGTGCCGTTTTCCGTTCTTGGGACAACCCCAGAGCAAACGTTTACCGCCGCGACAACGACATTCCCTACTCTTGGGGTACTGCCGTTAACGTCATGCCCATGGTATTCGGTAACCTCAATGAGAACTCCGGTACTGGCGTTGCATTCACCCGTGACCCCGCCACTGGCGAGAAGAAGCTGATGGGTGAGTTCCTTGTCAACGCACAGGGCGAAGACGTTGTTGCAGGCGTCCGCACCCCGATGCCCATCTCCCAGATGGCAGAGCAGTTCCCGCAGGCTTATGCAGACTTCGTTAAGGTTTGCGCCCTGCTTGAGGAGCACTACCGTGATATGCAGGACATGGAGTTCACCGTTGAAAACGGCAAGCTCTATATGCTCCAGTGCCGCAGCGGCAAGCGTACTGC
>CAZBVU010000034.1:0-18466 GCA_964495355.1 uncultured Oscillospiraceae bacterium | reverse complement strand
CTCCTCCAGCCCCGGCGTCAGCCTCAAGCAGGAGGGTATATCCTACTGCGCAGGCGCACAGCTTCCGTGCGTTGTGCTCAACGTCATGCGCGGCGGCCCCGGCCTTGGCAGTATCCAGGCCTCTCAGGGTGACTATTTCCAGGCCACCAAGGGCGGCGGCAACGGTGACTACCACCTCATCACCTACGCACCTGCATCCATTCAGGAAGCAATAAATATCCTCGGCTATGCCTATGACAAGGCCGAGAAGTACAGAGTGCCTGTTATGCTTCTGGCTGACGGTATCATGGCCCAGATGATGGAGCCGGTTGAGATGCCCGAGATGGTCGATTACAAGGTCGATCCCGAGAAGAAGCCTTGGGCCACCACCGGCTGGAAGCCGGGTGACGACCCCGCAAAGCGCGCTGTCATCAACTCCCTGTACATCAACACTGAGGAGCTTGCAATCCACAACGATAACCTTCAGGCCATCTATCGCGAGATCGAAAAGAACGAGATAGAGTACGAGTGCTACAAGACCGAGGATGCCGACATTGTTATCACTGCATTCGGCACTGTCGCACGTATTGCAAAGTCCGCCATCAATGACCTGCGCGAGCAGGGCATCAAGGTCGGTCTGTTCCGCCCGATCACTGTATGGCCGTTCCCGTACACTGAGCTTGCTGACTCTGTTAAGGGCGCAAAGGCCATCCTTGACGTTGAGGTCAACGAGGGTCAGATGATGGAGGATGTCCGCCTCGCCGTCAACGGCACTCTGCCTGTTCACTACTTTGGTCACTGCGGCAGCCAGATGCCTACCACCGATGAGATCAAGGCTGCAATCCTCAAAATTAAGGAGGGTATATAAATGTCCGTTGTATTTGAAAAGACACCTTACCTGACCGACAAGCAGTTCCACTACTGCCCCGGCTGCAACCACGGCATTATCCACCGCCTTGTTGCAGAATGTCTTGAAGAGTCCGGCATGGGCGGCAACATTGTTGGTGTCGCGCCTGTTGGCTGCTCCGTTTTCGCATACGATTACTTTAACGTTGATATGATAGAGGCCGCACATGGCCGCGCCCCCGCTGTTGCAACCGGCGTAAAGCGCGCAAAGCCCGATTCTCTGGTATTCACCTATCAGGGCGACGGTGACCTTGCATCCATCGGTACGGCTGAGGTCGTTCATGCTGCACACCGTGGCGAGAAGATAGTCACCATCTTCGTCAACAATGCTATTTACGGCATGACCGGCGGCCAGATGGCACCTACCTCCCTCATTGGTCAGAAGACCACCACCTCTCCCAACGGCCGTGATGAGGACTGGTGCGGCGCACCCATCAAGATGAGCGAGATGCTCGCTCAGGTTCCCGGCTCTTACTACATAGAGCGCTGCGCCGTCAATAACAACGCGAACATTCTCAAAACCAAGAAGGCAATAAAGAAGGCATTCCAGTACCAGATGGATGGCAAGGGCTTCTGCATGATAGAGGTTCTCTCCACCTGCCCGACCAACTGGGGTCTCAGCCCTGTTGAAGCTATGAAGTGGCTTGAAGAGAATATGATCCCCTACTATCCTCTGGGTGTGTACAAAGATAAGGGGGCAGAATAATATGACTAAAGAGTTTATATTTGCAGGCTTCGGCGGCCAGGGTATGCTTCTGATAGGTAAGTTCATGGCAATGGCTTGCATGCTGGACGGTAAGAACGTTTCTTGGCTGCCCTCCTACGGCCCCGAGATGCGCGGCGGCACGGCTAACTGCTCCGTCATCGTCAGTGATGAGCCTGTTGCCTCCCCGCTGGTCGGCACTGCCGATGCTGTCGTGGCAATGAACCTGCCCTCTCTCGACAAGTTCGAGCAGAGTGTTAAGCCCGGCGGAGTTCTCGTCATCAACAGCTCCATCATCGAGCGCAAATCCGTGCGTGACGATATCACCGTTGTCTACTGCGATGCAATGAAGCTTGCAGAAGAAGTCGGCAACCCCAAGGGTGCAAACGTCGCCATCCTCGGCGCCCTGCTTGAGAAGATGCCCATAGTTTCTGTTGAAAAGATGATGGAAGCTATCCGCATTGAGCTTGGTGAGCGCAAGATCCGCTTCCTCGAAGGCAACAAGAAGGCTCTCGTTGCCGGCATGGAGGCCGCAAAGTAATATACCCAAAGTAACATTAAGCCTCTCCCTGATGTCAGGGAGAGGCTTTTTTGCGATAACAGAATAAAACCGTATTTTTACTACTTAATAACTAAATGGCAATAATCTCTCCCTCAGCCTCGCATACGCGAGTCAGCTCCCTCATCAGAGGGAGCTCAAAAAAACATCATTGTATCCGGCGCACATGATACATAAGATAATATAAAATTTGTTTTAGGCATATAAAAGAAAAGTAATAACGGTAGAAACCGCATACAGTTTACAATTTCTACCGTTATTTCTAACTATTTAATAATCTTCTTT
This sequence comes from uncultured Oscillospiraceae bacterium, assembly GCA_964495355.1. GTDB lineage: Bacteria > Bacillota > Clostridia > Oscillospirales > Oscillospiraceae > Limivicinus. The sequence goes on along the minus strand of CAZBVU010000034.1, from coordinate 16,034 downwards.
TACAATACGTTTTATAGTAATTTCATTATCATTCGTCCAGTTTGAGGACGGCGAGGAAGGCCTCTGTCGGGATCTGCACCGTGCCAAGCTGGCGCATCTTCTTTTTGCCCTCTTTCTGCTTTTCCAGCAGCTTCTTCTTACGCGTGATATCGCCGCCGTAGCACTTGGCCAGAACGTCCTTGCGCATGGCCTTGACCGTCTCGCGCGCGATTATTTTGCCGCCTATCGCCGCCTGTATGGGCACCTCAAAGAGCTGGCGTGGGATATTGTCTTTCAGCTTCTCGCAGAGCTTGCGCGCGCGGCCATACGCCTTTTCGCGGTGCGCAATCAGACTGAGCGCATCTACCTGATCGCCGTTGAGCAGCATATCCACCTTGACAAGGTCACTCGGCTTATACTCGCTCAGCTCATAGTCAAGCGAGGCATAGCCCTTTGTGCGCGCTTTCAGCGTGTCGAAAAAGTCGTATATGATCTCATTGAGCGGCATTTCATAATGCAGCTCAACAAGGCGCGAGTCAAGGTAGGTCATGTTCTTATACTCGCCGCGCCTGTCCTGACACAGCGGCATTATATTGCCGATATACTCTTCCGGCGTGATGATAGACACCTTAACATACGGCTCACGCGCCTCGGCAATGGAGGCAGGGTCGGGATAATTGTGCGGGTTATCCACCATCACTATCGAACCATCTGTTTTCACAACCTCGTATATGACCGACGGAAGGGTTGTAACCAGCTCCAGATCAAATTCGCGCTCAAGCCGCTCCTGTATTATCTCCATATGCAGCATACCGAGGAAGCCGCAGCGGAAGCCGAACCCCAGTGCAACTGAGCTTTCCGGCTCATACGACAGGGATGCGTCATTCAGCTTCAGCTTTTCCAGCGCGTCACGCAGATCAGGGTATTTTGACCCATCCTCAGTATAAATACCGCAGTACACCATCGGCCGCGCCGGGCGATAGCCGGGCAATGCCTGTGCCGCGGGGCGTGTCGCGTCCGTTACCGTATCGCCGACGCGGGTATCTTCAACGTTCTTTATGCTGGCCGTGAAATAGCCGACATCGCCCGCCGCAAGCTCAGTGCAGGGGTCAAGCCCTATGGGGCGCATATGCCCCACCTCGATCACCTTGTATTTCGCGCCGGTGCTCATCAGCAGTATCTCGCTGTCCTTCTTTATAACGCCGTCCATCATGCGCACAAACACGATTACCCCGCGGTAATTATCATACTGGCTGTCAAAAATCAGCGCTTTCAGCGGGGCGGACGCATCGCCGGATGGGGCGGGGATATTCTTCACTATATCCTCCAACACAGCATCAATGTTGATGCCGTTTTTAGCGCTTATTTCCGGCGCGTCCTGCGCAGGCAGACCGATTATCTCCTCCACCTCGTCCTTAACGCGCTGAGGGTCAGCGGCAGGGAGATCTATCTTATTTATGACCGGCAGTATTTCCAGATCATTTTCCAGCGCAAGATAGGTGTTGGACAGCGTCTGCGCCTCCACACCCTGTGAAGCGTCCACTATCAGCACTGCACCCTCACACGCGGCCAGTGAACGGCTGACCTCATAGTTAAAGTCAACATGACCTGGGGTGTCGATAAGGTTGAGGGTATAATTCTCCCCATCCTCGGCGTGATAGTTCAAGCCGACTGCGCGCGCCTTGATGGTGATGCCGCGCTCCCGCTCCAAGTCCATATTGTCCAGTATCTGGTCGGACATTATGCGCTGCTCAACAGCATCGCACTTTTCTATAAGTCTATCCGAAAGCGTGGATTTGCCATGGTCTATATGCGCGATTATTGAAAAATTCCTGATGTGTCCCTGTTCTATCATTGCTGTCCTCCGTGCGGAATAGATAATCAAATATTGAAAGTGTTATTTATACTTTTCCAGTGCGGTCTGCGCCTCATCCATAAGTGTGCGCATACTTGCCATAAGCGTGTGCGCCCTCTCCACTGCCGCCGATGCTGCATTATGCTCATCACTTCGGCCGAGGATATAGTCCGCGCTCACGCCGTAGTAGTCACACGCGCGGCAAACAAAGCCCAGTCCCGGCTCACGCGCACCGTTTTCATAATGGCTCAACAGCGCCTGTGAAATATTCAGTTCTGCAGCGGCCTGCCGCTGACTGATGCCCTTTTCCCGCCTGAGTGCGGAGAGCGTTTGTGGAAAGGTTCCGGACATTTTTCTTCGCCTCTCTGATAACTCAACGTATAGAGTATATTATAAAGTAAAATCCCCCTCCGCGTCAAGAATTTCCTACATGGAAAGTATGCGTTCGGCATGGGGTTGCGCAAAAAACTCCATGCAAAAATGAATTGACATTTCCGCATATGGAGAGTTAATCATCCCACATTCTGAGGACGAATTGTTCATTGGAAGCAAGGAGTTAGAAGTAAGGTGTCAGGTGAAATTCCTGTTCATTTTACCTCTGGCTCTTTTCTATTTTCAGGAGGTATCCTTATGGAAATGACAGAAAAACCCATTAGACAGCTATATTTCAAGTACCTTATCGCCGCCTTTGGCAGTGCGCTGGTGGGTGCAATATACACGCTGGTGGATATGGCGATTATCGGGCAGTATGCAGGTCCCATGGGCACGGCAGCAATCACGCTGGTGCTGCCTGTATGGTCGTTTATTTGCAGCCTCGGCATATTGACCGGAATAGGCGGCAGTGTGCTGTACATCCTCCTGCGCTGTTCGGTGCTGACAGCCTGTGGTTTGCAATGCCCGTCGTGGAAATCTCGGTTGCAATCGTCACTGCGCTGCTGATGCGCCACTTCACCAAAAAGCTTGACGCGTAAACAATACGATTAAATATAAAAAGAGCCGATCACTTCTCCAAACCTACGGCTACTAGGCCTCGGTGGGAGAAGAATAATCGGCTCTCTTTTAATATACTACATATTCCAATAAAAAGCAAGCATCAAAGTTAATGCGAATATATAGCAAAAACCCGCAATCACTAGGATTGCGGGTTTTATTATATGGTGGACGATACAAGACTCGAACTTGTGACCTCCCGCACGTCAAGCGGATGCGCTACCAGCTGCGCCAATCGTCCAGCTCTCTTCAAGCGAGGATTATTCTACCGCATATAGCGCCGAATGTCAAGTGTTTTTTTCGCGTTTTCAAAAGAAATTATAAAAATGCGCAAAACACCCCGCTCAAAGGAGGTATTACAGGCTTTATTCCCCGATGTCTGCGCGCACAACCTTGCCTATGTTCCAGAGCTGTGCTGCCATAAGCGCCGCCGATTCACTCTCCTCCGGGGTTTTATATTCCATGGCGGCGGTCTGTGCGCCGCAGTCCATGCACATCACATACCAGCACCAGCCGTTCTCTTCCTCCAGCAGCCCTGAGCCGCCGCAATACGGGCAATCCTGCAAATTTACTTTTTCATGAATATCCATCATTACGTCTCCTATCCTTTTTTATTATTATATCACATCTATAATAGAAGCGCCACAGTTTTATTGCAAATCGCTGGCCTGTTTTTGGCCGGGTGTTAAGCCTGAACAGAAGCACGACTTCTGTAAGAGAAAAGAGAATATATGCTTTTGTACAAAATGTGAATTTTAGAAATAAGAGCGGGCGAAACTATTGACATCGGCCGTCGTCGGTGGTATATTAGCACTTGAACAAAGAGAGTGCTAACAATCTGGTCGATCGAGTGCTAAATAAACGATCATCTGTGAAGTGCGGGAGAGTAAAATGTCCGTAAGCGAGAGAAAAAAGAAAATACTTGCCGCTGTTGTGGACGAATATATCCGCACGGCAGAGCCGGTAGGCAGCAAGGCAATCGCGGCACGCGCAGAGATCGGATGCTCGTCGGCAACGATACGCAATGAGCTTGCGGAGCTTGTCAGTATGGGCTATCTTGAGCAGCCGCACACCTCTGCCGGACGTGTACCGACCCCGATGGGGTACAGGATGTACGTCAATGAGCTGATGGAAAAGCAGCGTATGTCGATTGAGGAGACGGAGGAGCTGAACCACCGCCTCACCGCAAAGCTGCAGCAGCTTGATGTAACGATCGACAACGTAAGCCGCCTCGCCTCACAGCTGACGGATTACCCCGCTCTCGCCCTCACAACGAGATCCGCCGTGACAATAAAGCGCTTCGACATAATTTATGTGGACGCGAACACCTTTATAATCGTTGTGATGCTGTCCAACAACACTGTACAGAATAAGCTTGTGCATCTGCCGATATCCGTCACGGAGACGATGATGCGAAAGCTGTCAAGCCTGTTCAACGCCAGCTTCACGGGTGTGTCTGAAAGCCAGATAACCCCGCTGATGATATCCTCGGCAGAGCGCGCGGCTGATGACACGATGGGTGTCACCTCCGTTATCGCGGCGTTTGCGATAGAGGTTCTCTCGCAGGCAGATAAGCCCACCGCATTTATAAGCGGCGAAAACCGCCTGCTCAACCAGCCGGAATACAGAGACCCGGACAAGGCACACGCGCTGATGAATTACCTCTCGGGCGGCGGATATCTCCTCCCGCCGGAGGAGCTGGATGCAAGCGATGAGGTGCGCGTCCTGATAGGGCCGGAAAACGTCGCTGAGGAGCTGAAAGGCTCCAGCGTGGTGATTGCGAGCTATGACGCGGGCGACAATACGCGCGGGCTTATAGGCGTGGTAGGGCCGACAAGAATGGACTATTCCGCAGTGGCCGCAAAGCTGAGCGCACTGGCCGCAGGACTGTCGAAGCGTCTGGGCGGTGGAGCTGCGCCGCCGGAGGGACTGCACAACAAACTGATAATCAAGGGAGATGAGCCGAATGAGCACAGATAGTAAGAAAAAAGACACCGCCGCACAGCAAAGCGGCGAGGAAATAAATAACGAGACTGAAATAAAGACAGAAGAAATTCATTCTGACGAGCAGGCACCCAAGGCCGACGCTAAAAAGGCCGATAAAAAATCCGGTGCAAAGGACAAAAAAGCAGAGGAGGCCGAAAGCCCCGCTGAGAAGGCAGTTGACCCCGCAGTGGCCGCAATGAACGACAAGTATCTCCGGCTGCTCGCAGAGTATGACAACTTTCGCCGCAGATCGCAAAAGGAGAAGGACAATCTGTACGCCGATGTAAAGGCGGACACACTTTTGAAGTTCCTGCCGGTGTATGACAACCTCGTCCGCGCCCTTGCCACTCCCACTGAGGATGAGGCGTACAAAAAAGGCGTTGAGATGATAATGAATCAGTTCAACACCACAATGGAAAAGCTGGGTGTGACGAAGATCGAGAGCCTGGGCGAGAAGTTTGACCCCACCTATCACAACGCGGTGATGCACGTTGAAGATGAGGAAAAGGGCGAGAACGAAATAGTCGAGGTGTTCCAGGAGGGCTTCATCCTCGGCGAGAAGGTCATTCGCTTTGCAATGGTTAAGGTCGCAAACTGAGCGGCAAATCAAATTAGGCTATAACCGTATAAACGGTTTTAGTAATATAAATTAGTATAATCAAACCACATATACAGGAGGAAAATATAATGGGTAAAATAATAGGTATAGACCTCGGTACAACCAATAGCTGTGTTGCAGTTATGGAGGGCGGCGAAACTGTCGTCATCCCCAACGCTGAGGGTGCGCGCACCACTCCGTCCGTTGTTGCATTTGCAAAGACCGGCGAGCGTATGGTAGGTCAGGTTGCAAAGCGTCAGGCCATCACCAACCCCGACCGCACCATCTCTTCCATCAAGCGCGAGATGGGTTCCAACCACAGAGTTAACATAGATTCCAAGGCTTACACTCCTCAGGAGATCTCCGCAATGGTTCTGCAGAAGCTCAAATCCGATGCAGAAGCTTACCTCGGCCAGACTGTAACCGAGGCTGTTATCACCGTTCCCGCATACTTCACCGACGCACAGCGTCAGGCCACCAAGGACGCGGGCAAGATCGCAGGTCTTGAGGTCAAGCGTATAATCAACGAGCCGACCGCAGCAGCCCTTGCATATGGTCTCGATAAGGAGACCGCAGACCAGAAGATCATGGTCTACGACCTTGGCGGCGGCACATTCGATGTCTCCATCCTTGATATCAGCGACGGTGTTATCGAAGTTCTCGCAACCGCCGGCAACAACCGCCTCGGCGGTGACGATTTTGACGAGTGCATCACCAGATACCTCGTTGATGAGTTCAAGAAGTCTGACGGCGTTGACCTCAGCGGCGACAAGGTCGCAATGCAGCGTCTGCGCGAGGCGGCTGAGAAAGCAAAGGTTGAGCTGTCCGGCGTAACCACCTCCAACATCAACCTGCCCTACATCACCGCAGATGCAACCGGCCCCAAGCACCTCGATGTCACCCTCACGCGTGCAAAGTTCAATGAGCTCACCCACCACCTCGTTGAAAAGACCAGCGGCCCTGTCAAGCAGGCACTGTCCGACTCCGGTCTGAAGCCGGGTGAGATTTCCAAGGTTCTCCTCGTTGGCGGCTCCAGCCGTATCCCCGCAGTTCAGGACATGGTCAAGACCCTCGTTGGCAAGGAAGGCTTCAAGGGCATCAACCCCGACGAATGTGTTGCTATCGGCGCTGCAATTCAGGGCGGCGTTCTCACCGGCGATGTTGAGGGCATCCTGCTTCTCGACGTAACCCCGCTGTCTCTCGGCATTGAGACCCTCGGCGGCGTCTGCACCAAGCTCATTGAGCGCAACACCACCATCCCCACCAAGAAGAGCCAGGTATTCTCCACCGCGGCTGACAACCAGACCTCCGTTGAGGTAAACGTGCTTCAGGGTGAGCGCGAGATGGCCGCATACAACAAGAGCCTCGGCCGCTTCAACCTCGATGGTATCGCACCGGCACGCCGCGGCGTCCCTCAGATTGAAGTCACCTTTGATATAGACGCAAACGGCATCGTCAACGTGTCCGCAAAGGATCTCGGCACCGGCAAGGAGCAGCACATCACCATCACCTCCTCCACCAATATGTCCAAGGACGATATTGAGAAGGCCGTTAAAGAGGCTGAGATGTACGCGGCAGAGGATGCAAAGCGCAAGGAAGAGGTTGATGTACGCAATCAGGGCGACCAGATGGTTTACCAGACTGAAAAGACCCTCTCCGAGATGGGCGATAAGCTTGATCCCGCTGACAAGAGCGAGGTTGAGGGCAAGCTCGCCTCCCTCAAGAGCGCACTCAGCGGCACCGACACCGCCGCAATAAAGGCCGCAACCGAGGAGCTGACCCAGGCATTCTACAAGGTATCTGAAAAGATGTATCAGGCAGCAGGCGGCGCACAGGGCGCAGGCTTTGACCCGACTCAGGCCGGTGCGCAGGGCGGCGCTCAGGGCAGCCAGGACTACTACGATGCAGACTACACCGTAGTTGATGACGATAACCAGAAGTAATTCCACCCTTTCCCCCTACCCCCTATTGAAAGTTTCCATACATTGAGGCGAGGATTTTTCCCCGCCTCAATGACGCGTATATTTGCGCGAGAACGGAGTATATATGGCAGATAAACGAGATTATTATGAGGTACTTGGCGTCAGCAAGAGCGCCACGGCCGATGAGATAAAAAAGGCATACCGCAAGGCCGCAAAGGAAAGTCACCCTGACCTGCATCCCGGTGACAAGGCGTGTGAGGATCGCTTCAAGGAAGTAAACGAGGCATACGAGGTTCTGTCCGACGAGGATAAGCGCAAAAAGTACGACCAGTTCGGCCACGCGGCCTTTGACCCCAGCGCCGGTTATGGCGCGGGCGGCTTTGGTGGCTTTGGTGATTTCGGTGACCTTGGCGATATATTCGGCAGTTTTGGTGACATATTCGGCTTTGGCGGCGGCCAGCGCGCAAATCCCAACGCTCCGCGCCGTGGTGACAATGTGCGCACCAGCGTCAACATAAGCTTTGAAGAGGCCGCTTTCGGCTGTGAAAAGGAAGTGACCGTCGCGCGGGTAGAATCCTGCACCGACTGTGGCGGCTCAGGCTGTCAGCCCGGCACCACGCCGGAGGTCTGCCCCGACTGTAAAGGCTCGGGTCAGGTGCGCACGACACAGCGCACCCCGTTTGGCATGGTGCAGTCAACTGCGGCCTGTAATAAGTGCCATGGCACAGGCAAGATCATCCACAAGCCGTGCAAAACCTGTAAGGGCATGGGTGCCGTACGCCGCCAGCACAAGATAAAGGTGAAGATCGACGCCGGCATTGCGGATGGTCAGGCCATCTCCATGCGCGGCAAGGGCAACGCGGGCGCTAACGGCGGCCCTGCGGGTGACCTGCTGGTCAGCGTTATCGTGCGCCCACACGCGAAGTTTGAGCGCGAGGGCAACTCCGTCCTGCTGGAGCAGCCCATCAGCTTTGCGCAGGCGGCACTCGGCGCGGAGATAGACGTTCCCACGCTTGACGGCCCTGTGAAGATGAACATACCCGAGGGAACGCAGACCGGCACCACCTTCCGTCTGCGTGGTAAGGGCATCCCCTATCTGCGCGGCTCAGGGCGCGGCGATCAGTTTGTCACCGTAACGGTGAGCGTGCCGAAGAGCTTGACCGGCTCTCAAAAGGAGCTTTTGCGTCAGTACGCCGCCAGCACCGGCGAACTGAACGGCGTGAAAACCTCCGTATTCGGCAGGAAAAAGTAAAGCATACGGTTATATTTTTTAAACACTTAACCCCGACTTGCGAGCATAGTCCCAAGTCGGGGTTCTTTGCGTTGTTATTTAAGCATCCATCGGCAAACGTGTCTACATCCAGCCGAAAGATTTGAAAAGCACGCTCCACGCGTACAATGTTACGGAGCACAGCACGCTTGTTGCAATGACTATATTGCCGGCAAGCTCTGCATCGCCGCCCATGCTCTGCGCCATGGTGAACGATGCCACTGCCGTGGACGAGCCGAACACGCCGAGAAGTCCGGCAAGCTCAACGCCGCGAAAGCCCATTGCGATTGCAGCGCTTAAAGCCAGCGCCGGTATAACCACAAGGCGCATCGTACATATCTGGACAAGGTCGCGTGCGTAATGACGCAGACTGTCAAACCTGAAAAACGCCCCCAGCAGGAACAGCACCAGCGGACTTGCCGCCTTTCCAAGTGATGACACAGCCTTATCCAGTGGCATCGGCAGTTTAATATCCAGCAGCAAAAACGCCGCACCCGCTAGAGATGCAAGAATAAGCGGATTTTTTACCACGTCAACAAAAATCCTAAAAGGCTCAATCTTGCGGCCGTTGAACGTCTCTAAGCAGATGACAGCCAGCGTGTTGAATATCGGCACGACCACCACCATAAGCATGGACACTGCCGACATATCCGCTCCCTCGACCAGTGCCGACGCCACCGGCAGCCCAATCACAACGAAGTTGGAGCGGTACATCCCCTGTATATACACACTTTGCTTGCCCTTATCCTTGACAAACAGCAGCGTATATGCCGTGCTCAGTGCAAACGCTGCCAGCACAAATACCGCCGCAAAACCAAGCAGCCGCCCATTGACCGCTACAGAAATATCCGAAGAATAGATGTTATAAAACAGCATCGCCGGCATAAATATTTTGAACGCGATATTGTTCATCTTAATGACATCTTTATCATCAAGCATCTTGAATTGTCTGGCCGCAAAACCGACAGCCAGCATTAAAAACGTGGGCAAAACCGCATTGAAGCACACCAAAAGTATATGTGTATTCATCATAAAAGCCTTTCTTTAATCAACTATACGCACTATATCACGTATGATTGATTTTAACAAGACAGCATACGGCATTTTTCGTGCACCGTGTGGCAACTCCTTCATCCCCTGCTGCGCTCATACCGCGCCCTATATTGGCATTTATGCACAAAAACGCAGTTTGTAATTTGGCAAAAACGTAAAAACGGACGGACGCGGATGGATTTTTTACCATTTTGCGTTGACTTTTTTGATTCTGGTGCTACAATAACAGTGCCCTAAATATGAAGCTATTTTATATTATTATAATAAGAAGCCATATACAAAATGTCGTTTACGGCGTGTTCGCCCCTCGCGGACAAGCCGCAAAATATATTTATGGAGGATAAACCATGAAAAAGATTCTTGCACTGCTTCTCGCGTTCGTGATGGTCTTTGCTCTGGCCGCCTGCGGCTCCAGCGAAGCCCCCGCCGCTGAAGCTCCCGCTGCCGAAGCACCTGCTGCTGAGGCACCCGCCGCTGAGGCTGATCCCATGGCCGAGCTCGTTGCCGCAGCTCAGGCTGAGGGCACCCTCGTTGTGTACGGCTCCTGCGAGGAAGAGTACCTTGCAGCCGCCTGCGAAAAGTTCCAGGAACGCTACGGCATTGAGACCCAGTATCAGCGCCTGTCTACCGGTGAGGTTCAGGCAAAGATAGAGGAAGAGAACGGCAACCCGTCCGCTGACGTCTGGTTTGGCGGCACGACCGACCCGTACAACGTTGTTGCGGCTGAAGGCCTGCTGGAGCCTTATGAGGCGATCAATGCTTCCCATCTTCTCAGCGATATGTACCGTCATGCTGACGGCGCATGGTACGGCATTTACAAGGGCATCCTTGGCTTCATGGTCAACACCGATGAGCTGACCCGCATGGGTCTCGAAGCTCCTCAGGACTGGGCTGACCTGCTCAAGCCGGAGTATGAAGGCCTGATTTGGCTGTCCAACTACAACACTGCCGGTACTGCAAAGCTCGTCATCAACACCATGATCCAGAAGTACGGCCACGATGAAGGCATCCAGTACCTCGTAGACCTCGACAAGAACATCCAGGTTTACACCAAGTCCGGTTCCGGCCCGTCCAAGAACGTTGGCACCGGCGAGTGCGTGATCGGCATCGGCTTCCTGCATGATGGCATCACCCAGATCCTCGACAACGGCTATGAGAACATCCAGCTCATCATCCCCTCCACCGGCACTTCCTTTGAAATCGGCGCAACCGCAATGTTCAAGGGCGCAGCTCACCCCAACGCCGCAAAGCTGTGGATTGAGTTCGCACTCAGCCCCGACTGCGTCAACATCGCAAAGGACAACGGTTCTTACCAGTTCCTCGTCATCGACAATGCTGAGCAGCCCTCTCAGGCCGCTGAGTTCGGTCTTGACCCCAACAACGTCATGGACTACGACTTTGAAGATGCAACCGCCAACATCGGCACCTACATCGAAGAGGTTATGAACGCTATCGCATCCTCCGGCGCTGACACCGGTGCAGACCGTTTCAAGACTGAGTAATTATTCAACCTGACCCGCAGGGAGGGCGGCTGCACCAGCCGCCTTCCCTTTTTAGTATCAAGATTCTTGATTATCATTTCAACTTTGATTTAGCACCCCCCTGCATCCCCCATTTCATCTTCCTTTCGAGGAAAAAGAGAGGAGAATCGTTTATGGCAAGAAGCCAAGGCGCGGCGCTGGACAGAAAAAAGCTGATGGCTGACCCAATCATGGTCACAACCATCGTCGTGCTCATTACATTTTTAACTTTGTTTATTCTCTATCCGCTGGCAATACTGCTGGTTGATAGCTTTGTGGGCGATAACGGCCTGACGCTTGACGTGTTCAAGCGCATCTTCAATATGCCCACCTTCACCACAGCCATCGGCAACACGCTGAAGGTCGGCTTTGTTGTCGGCATCTTCTCCGCGCTGATCGGCCTTTTGTTCGCATATGTTGAGGTATATGTGCGCATGAACAAGTTCGTCGGCGGGCTGTTCAAGGTCGTGTCGATGCTGCCTGTCGTGTCGCCGCCGTTCGTGCTGAGCTTGTCTATGATAATGCTGTTCGGCAAGGCCGGTATCATCACGCGCTTTATCCTCGGCATTTATGACAACAGCGTTTACGGCTACTGGGGCATTGTCGTGGTGCAGACGCTCACCTTCTTCCCGGTATGCTACATGATGCTGAAAGGTCTTTTGAAAAACATTGACCCCTCGCTTGAAGAGGCCGCGCGCGACATGGGTGCAAGCCGCATGAAGGTGTTCACCAGTGTCACGCTGCCCCTGATGCTGCCCGGAATCGGCAACGCGTTCCTTGTGACGTTTATTGAGTCTATTGCCGACTTTGCAAACCCGATGCTGATCGGCGGCTCATATGACACGCTGGCGACCACCATCTACTTGCAGATAACCGGCGCGTACGACAAGGCCGGTGCGGCGGCGATGGCCGTTGTGCTGCTGTGCATCACGCTGGCGATGTTCGCCGTGCAGAAATACTACCTCGAGGCTAAGACCGCCGCCACGCTCACAGGAAAAGCGTCCCGCGGCAGGATGCTGATTGAGGACAGAAGCGTGCGCGCACCGCTGACGGTGCTGTGCTCATTGGCGGCGCTGTTTGTCATCATCATGTATCTGTGCGTGCCGATTGGCGCGTTCTTCCCGACCTGGGGCTACAAGTTCTTCCCCCTGACCGGCAAGTGGTTCAAGCTTGTGTTCACGCGCTACCACGGCTTCCAGGCGTTCCGCGATTCGTTTGTACTTTCGCTTATCGCCGCGCCTATCACCGCACTTTTGAGCATGATTATCTCTTACCTCGTTGTGAAGAGAAATTTCAAATCCAAGGGCTTTATTGAGGCTGTGTCCATGCTTGCAATGGCTGTGCCCGGCACCGTTCTCGGCGTTGGTTACATACGCGGCTTTGCCGGCGGCGTGTTCCACACCGGCTTCTTGCAGGGGCTGTACGGCACAGGTCTGCTGCTGATAATAGTGTTTGTTGTGCGCTCACTGCCCACCGGCACGAGAAGCGGTATTTCGGCACTGCGTCAGATAGATAAATCCATTGAGGAATCCGCATATGATATGGGTGCGGACAGCTTCAAGGTGTTTATGACGGTCACACTGCCGCTCATCAAGGATTCGTTCCTTTCCGGCCTTGTCACAGCGTTTGTGCGCAGTATAACCGCAATCTCCGCCATCATCCTGCTCGTCACGCCGCAGTTCCTGCTCATCACGGTGCAGATCAATGAGTTTGCGGAGAAAGGCTCTTACAGTCTGGCGTGTGCATTTGCCACTATCCTTATCGTCATCACCTACGGCGCTGTGCTGCTGATGAACCTGTTCATCAAGCACTTCGGCACCAGCAAGAATATTAAGGAGGAACAGTAAGCCATGGAAAAAATCAAAAAAGGCGTTCGCCTTGACCATATATCCAAGATATATCAGGACCCCAAAACCGGCAAGGACTTTTACGCCGTAAAAGATACCTCGCTTGAGATAAAGCCCGGCTCTTTCGTGACGCTGCTGGGTCCCTCCGGTTGCGGCAAAACCACCACGCTGAGAATGATCGCCGGCTTTGAAAGTCCGGACGAGGGTGAAATTTACCTCGGTGATGAGCCGATAAACGAGCTTACCCCAAACAAGCGCGACACTGCGATGGTTTTCCAAAGCTACGCACTTTTGCCGCACTACAACGTGTATGATAACGTTGCGTATGGGCTTAAACTGCGCAAAGTTCCCAAGGACGAAATACACAGGCGCGTTATGGACATTCTTCATCTTGTCGAGCTGGACGGGATGGAGGGACGCATGACCAACCAGCTCTCCGGCGGTCAGCAGCAGCGTGTTGCACTCGCCCGCGCACTGGTTATTGAGCCGTCAGTCCTGCTGTTTGATGAGCCGCTTTCAAACCTTGACGCAAAGCTGCGCGTATCCATGCGCACGGAGATCCGCCGCATCCAGCAGGAGGTCGGCATCACGGCAATATACGTCACCCACGACCAGAGCGAGGCTATGGCACTGTCGGACAATATAATCGTTATGGACAAGGGCGTTGTCGCGCAGATGGGCACACCGCAGGAGATCTACTACCACCCCGTGAACGAGTTTGTCGCCGACTTCATTGGCGAGGCAAACTTCCTGCGCGGCACAATGACCGGCCGTGAGGGTAACATCGTCACGCTGAATGTTGAGGGCAGTGATGTGCGCGTTATCGGCCGCGATGATATGGAGAACGGCAAGCAGTACACTGTCGTTCTGCGCCCCGAAGCTGCAAAGCTTGCCGATGAGGGCGGCGTACCGTGCAAGGTCGTGCTGAGCTGCTTTATGGGCTCGTACCAGAACTATCATGTGATGGTCGGCGATACCCTCGTAAAGCTGGAGGAGCCGAACCCCCAGAACAAGCGCATTTACAGCGTGGGTGAGGAGTGCAGTCTCGTATTCGCGCCGGAGATGGTGCACGTCCTTTAATCCCTTGGAATAACTATAAATCGGAGAAATGTGATACTATGCTAGAGCATTGGATAAACACCGCGAAAGCGGATGGCGCGGCATGGCTGGACGAGGTCTGCCGCGAATGTGCCCAGATGTGCGACAGCTCCCCCGCTGTGCTGGAAATCACACTCTTCAACGGAAAAAAGCGCGCTTTCACGCGCTTTTTTCCATCATGTGAGGGTGAAGAGCAGTTGGGCTTCGTGCGCGATTATCTCTGCGCCTTGGTTTTTAATATGCTGTCCGCAATCGGCGGCAGCAAGCTGACGATTTATTACGACTATTCCAACACTGCGCTTGCCTCCATCATTGTCCAACTTGACGAGATATTCCAAGTTTCGTCACCGGTGCGCAGTGGGTACGGTAAGGCCGTCAGTGAGGCAAACCGGATATGCGCCTATCTGGGTCTGCCGCCGTTTCATTTTGAACAGCGAAATTACGCGCAGAGTAATATTACGTCTGAGGATAATATCAGCAGAGCCAGCGGCGGCATTGCCGCGTCACTTTGCGAGACTGCGCAAAAAGCCTTGCGCGGTGTGCACTGCGGCATTGATGTCGGCGGGACGGATATCAAGCTGGCACTTGCGGTAAACGGCAGTCTGGCCGCCGTGCGCGAATATGACTGGAACCCCGCCGAATACGCCACGGCGGAGGAAATAATCTCGCCGATGATGCGCCTGACGCGGCTGATGCGCGTGTGTGCCGCCCAGTATCTGCACAATGGACAGCTTGACGCATACGTAGAAGCCACGCTTGATAAAAACGCTGATGACAGCTTTGTGGACAGAGTGATAGAAAGCGTTGAAGCGCAGCTTGGTGAACGGATAAACGTGCTTGACAGCGTTGGACTAAGCTTTCCTGACGTGGTAATACGCGATGCCATAGTTGGCGGCGAGACGCCCAAAACACTCGGCCTGCACCGCAACACCGCCATAGACTATGAGCAGGAGTTTGCAAAAATAACGCGTCTTAAAACCGCGTTGGAGGCGCTGTGCCGTGAGGCCGGACACGTCCGCGTGACGAATGACGGAAACATTGCCGCCTACACTGCGGCAATAGAGCTGGCGCACAGCGAGGACAGCCGCGTGATTGAACGCGGTGTGTTCGCCCACTCTCTCGGTACGGATCTTGGCACCGGCTGGCTGGACAGTGACGGCACTATACCTGAGCTCACTCTGGAGCTGTACGACAATATTGTTGATCTCGG
This sequence comes from uncultured Oscillospiraceae bacterium, assembly GCA_964495355.1. GTDB lineage: Bacteria > Bacillota > Clostridia > Oscillospirales > Oscillospiraceae > Limivicinus. Next base: position 706 of record CAZBVU010000034.1, on the reverse strand, counting down.
CAGTTGGCCAAGCCGCAATATGCCCGCCAATGATCTGCGCTGTGTGCGCAACGAAAGCTCCGGCCTTGCCGGTGCGCGGCGCTACATGGGGCAGGCGGCAGTGTTCCGCATGGCCTGTGCCGCTGCGCCGGAGCTTCTGGACGGCTTTACGGAGACGCGCGACGGCGTATTAGGTATCCGCTCACACCCTGAGGATATGCGAAAGCCCTGTCTTGAGCATATCATGCTGCGAGCTGAACAGGGCAACACCGCCGCCGAAGATATATTCCGCCAAATTGGGCGCAATCTGGCGCATATAAGCCGCGAGGCCGCATTTTTGCTGTGTCCCGACACAAACGCACGTTTTATCTTTGGCCGCTTTGTGAAGCGTCCTCGTGTCTTTGAGCTTATATGCGATGGCTTCAATGAGCTTGAGCCGAATATTCAGCTGATCCCCGCGGATAATGACCTTGCCTATACCCCACTCATGCGTGCCCTCGCCGCACACCCCGATGTTACAGTCGCCCAGTTCGGCCAAGCCATAGGCGCTGTGTACTACGGTGTGAGCCGGTGATAATGAGGTGGAAGCATGATTATGATGCCGTGAGTATATAGAAAAACGCCGTAGTAAAATGTTTACTACGGCATTTTTTATCGCGATTATTTACTTAGCCTTACTTCTTGCTCATGCCCTTCTGACGTGCGTATTCAGCAGCGCCGAGTGCGC
>CAZBVU010000033.1:0-18753 GCA_964495355.1 uncultured Oscillospiraceae bacterium | reverse complement strand
GGGGTGAACAATGCATTGTACTTTTCGTTCAAAAACTTCGCTTCCTTTCTTATTTCTAAATGGTGACGTAAGATGCTTTCTCGTGCGTCATTCATTTACACAAGATTGACTACATTATAACGCATTTTAACAAATAAATCAATGATAACATTGCGTGTTTCGTTAAATTATCGGCGTATTTTTTTATACATAATCGTGCTTTTTGTCGAAAAATTGCGGAACGCTTTTAAAGTTTTAAGCTTTTTTGTTCTCTGGTTTTACCACAGACAGTTTTACACCCGCCTCCACGCTGTCGCCGGAGTCTAGTATAAACACCACCTCGGCTTCATATTCACCCACGCGCAGACCGGTTTTGGGTGTGACGAGCCATGTTTTTTCGTTGCTTTGTCCGGTGGCGATGGTCGCGCCCTTCTCGGTGCTGAGGGTGAAGCTGTCCTTATCATCCCCTGCAAGCGCCGCGCCGATTATTTTCAGCTTTGCAAGGCCGGTGTTCTTCACCACAACAGGCATAGCTTCAATTTCGCTATAGCCCACGCTGACCTTGCCGAAGTCCACATCACTCACCGCCGGGAAAACATAGCTCTCCTCCACAGTGTCGCTCTGCTTTGCGCCCTCTATTATCGCAATTGCCTTGATGGTGGTGCTCTTCTCTATCTCAAAGGGCTTTGTGTACTTGGTGCTGGACTTTGTCGGGCTTGCACCGTTGGTGGTGTAGTATATGTTCGCGCCATCGGGGGCGTTTATCGTGATCTCAACATCATCGCCGTAGCTTCCGGAGGCGGGCATGATGGTGGGGGCATCGGTCTTGAATTTCAGCGTCAGCTTGCCGTCACGGTCAACCCGCTCAAGCTGTATGCTGCCGTCATCGGTAAGGGTGCAGGCACCGGCAGTCGTGGTCGCCTCGGTTATCGTCACGCCGAACACGGGTCTTATCACACCCACCACATCAGCTTCAATGATGTAGCCGCCCTTGCTGTCGCGCTCCATACCGTCCACCGTGATAAGGTCGCTGTAGTCTGCAGCCACGGCAATGCGGTATTCCGCCGTGGTCTCAGTCTCGGCCTCCGTTTCGGTCTCGCTGTTGGTATCAGCCTTCTCAGTCGGCTTTTCGTCCGCTTTCACCGCACCGGCAGGGACAGTGTTATCCTCGATAACGCCGCCGTTATTGTAGACTGTGCCGCTGTTGTTGTACACCATGCCGCCGTTATTATAGACTGTGCCGCCATTGTTGAATACGACACCGCCGTTATTGAAAACTATACCGCTGTTGTTGAACACGGTGCCGCCATTATTGAAAACCGTGTCACCGTTATTGTAATACGTCTCGTCCTCGCCGTTTGTGGCCGCGTTCTCAATGTCTATCAAGGTCTCAGCCGCGTTGCTGTCCGCTTTGTCATCGGCAAGGGCGGCCGGCATCAGGCACAGCACCAGCACGAGTGCGAGCAGGGCGCAGAACATTCTTTTCTTCATAGTGGATTTTCCCCTTTCTTGGCAACGATTTAATTTATAAGACTGCATATCCGGCGGTTTTGTTCCAAATGATTATAGTATATTAAGAAGAAAAAATCAGTCATTTTTAATGAACATTAGAAAGAGCTGTGGAAAGTTCTCCACAGCTCTTTTATAAATTATTCTATTACAGCTTTGCTTCCAGCGCGGCGAGCTTCATGCACACACAGAAGATGTGCATGGCCTTGTCCAGCTCATCAAGAGAGGGGTAGGACGGCGCTATGCGGATGTTGGAATCATCGGGGTCAACGCCATAGGGGTAGGTTGCACCGGCGCCGGTCATCACAACACCGGCCTGTTTGCACAGCTCAAGCGTGCGCTTTGCAAGCCCGGGTGCGGTGAATACGGACACGAAGTAACCTCCGCGCGGGCGCTGCCAATGTGCAATGCCGCAGGGCGCAATCTCCTCATCGAGATGGCGCAGCACACACTCAAACTTTGGCCCCAGCACGGCGGCGTGCTTCTTCATCAGCGCCAGCGTGTGCTGTTTATCCTTCAGATATCTCACATGGCGCAGTTGGTTGACCTTATCAAAGGAGATTATCTGCACGCCGATAAGCTTTGTCAGCACGGCGAGGTTTGCCTCACTGGTTGCCAGCACGGATATACCGGCACCCGGGAAGGTGATCTTGGAGGTGGATGCAAACTCATACACCATGTCGGGGTTGCCCGCCTCGCGGCAGAGCGTCAGTATATCCTCAAAGGGTACAAACTCACCCTCAAACTCATGCACGCAGTAGGCGTTATCCCACATCAGCATGAAGTCGGGTGCGGCCGGCTTCATCGCCGCGATGCGGTGTATCGTCTCGTCAGAGTAGATTATGCCGTCGGGGTTTGAATACTTGGGCACGCACCACATACCCTTTACCCCCGGGTCTGCGATAAGCTGCTCCACCATGTCCATATCAGGGCCCGTCGGCGTCATAGGCACGGTGATAAGCTCAAACCCAAGGGACTCTGTCACCTTGAAATGCCTGTCATATCCGGGTGCAGGGCACAGCCACTTCACCTTGTCCAGCTTGCACCAGGGCTTTTCAGAATGATTAAGGCCGTGGGTGTACGCCTTTGCGATCGTGTCATACATAAGCTGCAAGGATGCGTTGCCGCCGATAAAGCACTCCTCCGCCTTGCAGCCGAGTATATCGGCAAACAGCTCACGCGCGGACTGCAAGCCGCCAAGCTCACCATAGTTGCGTGCGTCAACGCCGTTATCTATGCAGTCATCCGGTTCGGCAAGCACCGTCAGCATATTGCTGACAAGATCAAGCTGCTCACGCCCGGGCTTGCCGCGCGCCATATTCAGCTTCAATCCAAGCGCTTTCAGCGTCTCATACTCTGCCGCAACCGCTTCTTTTTCGCTCTTGAGTTCTTCAAGGGTCATTTCATTATACTTTTTGTACATACGCCAGAAACCTCCTTGCTGGTATTGCCTGCTGCCTTAAATGCAGCCTATAAGATATTTCGGCAGGAGCAAGCGGACATCACCACTTGTTCTCCACCTTTTCTGCAAAGCCGGGGAAATCCTTGACCTCAACCACTGTTCCATCATCAAGAACCGCCCGACCTGTAAACAAACCAAACACCTGATGCTGATCGGATTTGATAAGGCGGATATCCGTGCACGATGCGCGATCGAGCACCGGCACAAAGTCCATCTCAAAGCGGCCATCATCCGAGGTGAACGTCCACGGGGACATGAAATTCTTCTCATTGCCGGGGATATTGAACTTAACCTGACTGAGCTTGTGCGCCTTGCCGTTATAGAAAAGCATATTCTCACTTGCGGCGGAGCAATCGCCAAAGCCGTAGCCGATATTCCAGCCGAACGGAACACCGTTGACATGATATGACGCACTGCCCCAATACCATGTGTTGTGATACGTCCATACGCCGCGCCCCCAGTCGAGCACGCCGAACGAGTCGGCAGGGTCAAATTCATATACGCGCGCACCGTATCTCACACTGCCCTTTGCGCGCATACAGTTGATTTTCTGGTTATAGTAGAAGTGGCCTGGCTTATCAAACGGCGTGCAGATAACCATACTGTCCTGCGGTTCATCAAAAAGCTCGATACTGGCAAGCAAAGCCCCTTCGGGGCCGAAGTCATCCATGCGTGCGGTGAGCACGCGCTTGCCGCTGCCGTCATTTTCATAGCTGATGGAGTGCTTTTTCCCGCCGTGGCGCACCGAGCCCTGCTTTGAGCTTTCCGGCATACCGACCTTGCCAAGGGGCATCACGCTCATCGGGCTTTTGGTTATCTCCCACCCCTCCACAAAGTCCAGGAGGGAGATAGAGTCCATCCCCATATAGCCGTTATCGTCCACCGTCAGGGCGAGGGCGTAGCGCCCATTATTGATGAGATAGTAATCCCATTCCTTTATTCTGTGTGCAGGTGCTTTTATCGCCTTGCGGCTGTATATCGGCAAGAGACTTTTGGCATAGCCGGGTTCTGTCAATGCGCCGTTTTCATCCAGCAGGGGGATGGAACGTGTTATTTCATGCTGCATGATTCAAGCTCCTTTCACTTTTTCTGTCTTATATCGTTTCCGGCGAACGGCAACCGCAAAAATTCGCCGAAAATGCGTGAGCATATCTGCGGGTTATATCTGCGCTGCAGCTCACTGTCGGTGCAGTTTGTGCTGATGATCGTCCTCTTTCCGGACACAAGACGTGTGTTTATCAGCGTATAAAGTGCGCTTATCGACATGGGCGTGTTCATCTCCGTGCCCAGATCGTCCAGTATCATCAGGTCACAGCCCAGCATATTGCTGACCCTTGCACCGGCCTGCCGACCCTGCTCCGTGTCGCGGGCAAATTTCTGCTGCTCAAACGCATCCAGCGCACTGGCGGCGGAATCATAGCACACGGAATAGCCCTTATCGGATATGCACCGGGCAATGCAGGCGGAGAGATAGGTCTTGCCAAGGCCGGTATCCCCCTGCAAAAGGAGGTTGGAATTGACCTTTGGGAAGCTGTCGGCAAAGCGGCGGCATATCTCAAGCACCTTTTTCATCGCCTCGCGCGGCACAACGCCGTAGTGCGGGTCGTATTCATCACTGTACAGCGTCAGGTCAAAGCTTTCAAAGCTCTCATTGCCGTGCTTTAACAGCGTACCCAGCTCCCGCGTGAGGACGCGGTTATATTCGCGTTTCAGGCACTCGCACTGCTCCCCGTCAGGCAGCACACCCGTGTCGCGGCACTGAGAGCAGGCATATATCGGGTCGAGATAGTCAATGGCGTAGCCATGCTCTGTCAAAAGCTCTGCCCGGCGCGCCTGCTGTGCAAGATTCTCCCGCTCCAGCTCCGCTATACGCTCTGCCAGATCGGGCGTGCGGGATATCGTCAGCCGCACCAGCGCCACCATCTGGGCGCGCAGTGCCGCGTCTATCTGCTCTATCTCGGGCACGGCTCTGTACACGCGCGCCTGTCGGCGCTCATGCTCGGCCTTGTTTTCCTCCCGCACCCTGTCAAGTTCATCCCTCGCCCGTGCGAGAAGCTTTCCGTCATAGCTCATTTTCAAAGCCCCTTTTTATAGCTTACGCAGGTTTCAAGCCCTGTGTCGGCTTTATATCTTATCCAGTAACGCATCCAGCTCTTTAAAATCGTCCGGACTGCTGCCGCGGCGGGTATCCTTTGCGCTGTCCGGTTTTTTGCGTGTACGTGAATCCTTCTGCTCTATCTCCTCGGCTGTCATAAGTCCTTTCTCTTTCCAGCTGAGGATTATCTTGTTCATGTAGCTCCACTTCAATGCGCCGGTGTTGGTAACTGTGCGGTCATAGGCGATGGCTATCGCCTCCACGCTGTAGCCTAAATCCAGCCACGCGGACACATAGTCGTTCTCCGTTTTGGTAAGCTCGCGCCCTTTTATGGCCAGCGCTTCCTTCACCTTGTTGAGCAGGGACTTTCGCTCCTCCGCGGCGCGGATATATTCCTCCGCCTGCTCCACGGTCATTATCTCGCGGTTTGCCCAGCGGTACGCCTCTTTCTGAATGGCGCGGGCGCTCGGGCGGCGCTGTGTGCCGTAGCGCGCGGTATACTGCCGGGCAACATGGTTTATCATCAGCATTATCACATCTGTCGGCAAGCCCAGATAATCGTAGATGCCAAATAGCGTTTTCATATCCACGCTGCTCAGTACCCTGCCCATCACCCTCTGCGCTTCGCCCAGAATGGCCGCGAACTCACCGTCCTCGCGGCTGCGGCGCACAACGTCCTCCGCGCGGTATTCGGGCAGCTCGTCCGCCGGTGCGGGCGGCACAAGTGCGCGGTCGTTGGTCGGTGCCGGCTTTGCGGGCGCGGGTGCACTCTCTGCCCCCTCCAGCCCAAGGCGATAAAGCTTTTCATCCGCCGCCTCTATCTCGCGCAGGGTGCGGCACAGTGTGCGGGCGGCGCGCTCATTGTCACGGTCATTCGTGCGCAGGCGATAGATGTACAGCAGCGCAACATCCCCGTCATGTGCGGCGATAAGCGTGTCCAGCGCCTGTGCGGATATTGAATTGTTCAGCGCTTTTTCCGTCATCCGTCAGTCCTCAATCATGCGTAAATATGACCTAAATGTAAAACTGATTATAACATTATTTTTATCTTGTCGCAATAGGAATAAATGTGTTATAATGCACAATGTATAACAATGTATAATTACGAGAGGTATGTCCGCATGCAGTAAAACGGACTGTCTCAACGATAAAAACAAAAGGAATTGATACAATGCTGGAGCTTCTTTCCCCTGCCGGCTCACCGGAGGCTGTTATAGCCGCCGTGCAGAACGGTGCGGATGCAATATACCTCGGCATGGGCGACTTTAACGCCCGCCGCGGCGCGAAGAATTTTACGAACGAGGAATTTGAAAAGGCTGTGTCCTACTGCCATGTGCGCGGCTGCAAAGTGTATGTCACGCTAAACACCCTCGTAAACGACAGGGAGATCGAGTCTGCTGTCGCGACGGCCAAGCTTGCGTCCGACTGCGGCGCGGACGGGATCATAATACAGGATCTCGGCCTCATCTCTGCTATTCGCCGCGCCCTGCCGGATATCCCCCTGCACGCCAGCACGCAGATGAGTCTGCACAACCTCGCGGGCGTTCAGGCCGCGGCAGAAATGGGGCTTACCCGCGCCGTGCTTGCGCGCGAGCTTAGCTTTGAGGAGATAAAATACATAACCGAAAATTCACCCATTGAGATAGAGGTGTTTGTCCACGGGGCGCTGTGCTTCTGTCACTCCGGCCAGTGCTATATGTCCGCCCTCATCGGCAGGCGCAGCGGCAACCGCGGTATGTGCGCCCAGCCCTGCCGGATGCAGTATTCTCTCGGCGGCAGGATGGACGATCACCCCATGTCCCTCAAGGACAACTGCCTTGTTGAGCATCTGCGTGAGCTGGAGGAAGCCGGTGTCGCGTGCGTGAAGATCGAGGGCCGGATGAAGCGCCCTGAATACACCGCCATTGTCACCGGGATATACTCCAAGGCGATAAAAGAGCATCGCCGCCCCACGCCGGACGAGATGGATATGCTAACGCGCGCATTCTCCCGTCAGGGCTTCACACAGGGGTATTTCAACGGCGATAAGAAAGATATGTTCGGCATCCGCGGCGACGTGGAGGACGGGACGGATAAAATATTCACCGTTGCCCGCCGCGCCTATGCTGACGGTGAGCTGCGCCGCGTCCCCGTGCATTTTTACACAGTGGCCGAAAAGGGTGAGCGGATAAAGGCCATCGGCTTTGACGACGAGGGGCATCGCGCCGTGACCTACGGTCCTGTGCCGGAAAAGGCAAAGCGCCAGGGTCTGACGGACGGGTATCTTATAGAGCAGATGTATAAAACCGGCGGCACGCCGTATAACTGCGTGGAGAACAAGGCCAAGACCGACCCCGGCCTTTACCTCGCCGCCGCTGAGATAAACGAGCTGCGCCGCAAGCTGATATCCGAGCTTTCTGCCCAGCGAGCTGTGCCGCCCGTGCGCCGCACGTTGGAGCTGCCGCCCCCGCCGAAGAATATCGCCACCGTATCCGACCCCAAGCTTATTATTCAGGTGCGCATGGAGGAGCAGCTATCGCGTGAGCTGGCAGATCTGCGCCCTGCGTATATCTATGTTCCGGCGCACATTATGGCCGAGCACCCAAAGCTTGTTCTGCCCTTTGTGGAAAAGGGCGCCGTACCTGTGGCAGTTCTGCCGCGCATCGTGACCGACAACCAGATGCGCGAGGTGCACGGCATCCTGCAGCGCCTTTTCGACTACGGCGTGAATGAGGCGCTGGTGGGCAACCTCGGTCAGGTCATCATGGCCAGAAGCGCGGGCATGAAGCTGCGCGGCGATTTTGGCCTGAACACCTTTAACTCATATTCGCTTGAAATGCTGTCCAACATGGGCTTCCTTTCGGCAACGGCATCCTTTGAGCTGCGCATTGCGCAGGTAAAGGACATGGCAAAGCCGCTGGATACGGAGCTTATAATTTATGGCCGCCTGCCGCTGATGGTGTCCGACCAGTGCATTATAAAAGAGAGTGCGGGGCGCTGTGCCTGCCAGACGCCGGCACAGATGTCTGACCGTATGGGCTCTGTGTTCCCTGTGGTGAAGGAGTTTGGCTGCCGCAACGTTGTGTACAACGCGCACAAGCTCTACCTTGCTGACAAAAAAGAGGATCTCTACTCCGCCGGACTGTGGGGACTGCGCATGATGTTCACCACGGAGAGTGCGCGCGAGTGTGTGGAGGTCGCCAAGGGTCATATGGGACTATCTGATTATAAGCCCAATGTGCTTACACGCGGGCTGTACTATAGAGGAGTAGACTGAAAACAATGTCTGTTATACTTGCCTCCGGCTCTCCGCGCCGGAAAGAGCTGATGGAGATGCTCGGCGTGGCCGAGTTGAAAATAATCCCCGCCAAGGGGGAGGAGCACGCACCCGAAAACGTCTCCCCGGCGGAGGTTGTAAAGGCGCTTGCCCGCGCCAAGTGTGAAGAGGTCGCTGTCAACTGCGCCGCCGGTGATATCTGCATCGCAGCGGACACTATCGTGTGGTTTGACGGTAAGATCTACGGCAAGCCCCATTCTGAGGACGAGGCGCGCGCGATGCTGTCGGCACTGAGCGGGTGCACGCACGAGGTTTATACCGGCGTTGCCGTAATGCGTGACGGGGCGCTGGATGTTCAAGCTGAAATGACCCGCGTGCATTTCCGTGATATCCCGCTTGACGAGATAAACGCCTATATCGCCACCGGTGAGCCGATGGACAAGGCGGGTGCATACGGTGCGCAGGGGCGCGGCGCGGTGTTTGTGCGCGGCATTGACGGGGACTTTTTCAACGTGATGGGTCTGCCGCTGTGCCTGCTGGATAAAATGCTGAAAAACGCGGGAATGAATCTGATATAACAGAACTTTTCCCGCCGGAACAACGTCATATATAAGGAAGTGGTTGTCCTTTGAAAGATTATCTAAAGAAAAACGGAATACGCATGGGCATCATCGTTATCGCCGTTGCCATCATAATCGGCTTTTCCTCCGCCGCCAGAAGCGGTGAGGTCAGCTTTCTGCAGAACGCGACCGGTGTGCTGGAAGCGCCCATAAAAAAGGTTCTCAGCTCTGCCGTCAACTGGTTTGACACGATATACGGCTATCTTTATAAATACGACTCTCTCCAGGCGGAGAATGAATCGCTCCGCTCACAGTTGGCCGAGGCGCAGCAGTCCGCGCGTGACGGTATTGCCGCATCTGAGGAAAATGTCCGTCTGCGTCAGCTTCTCAACCTGCGCGAAAAGCACACCGACTATGAGTTGGAATCGTGCAAGGTGGTGCTGTGGTCATCGTCCAACTGGTCAAGCTCGTTCACCATCAGCAAGGGTGAGAGCAGCGGTATTGAGCTTAACGACCCTGTCATCACGGAGTACGGCGTTGTCGTCGGTCAGGTGACGGAGCTGGGTGAGACCTGGGCGACCGTCAGCACGCTTATCGACGTTGATATGTCGGTGGGCGCATACGTTGGGCAGTCCGGTTCGTCCGGTATGTCGGTGGGTGAGTTTGCGCTGATGAAGAAAAAGCAGGCCAAGCTCTCGTATCTGGCAGAGGGTGCGCAGATATTCGTCGGTGATGAGGTGCTGACCTCCGGCTCCGGCGGTGCATTCCCGGCAGGGCTTCTCATAGGCACGATAACCAACGTGCAGACTGAGGCCGGCGGCCAGATAGAGTACGGCCTTATTGAGCCTGAATGTAACTATGATTCACTGGTTCAGGTGTTTATTATAAAGAGCTTTGAAATGGTGGAATAAGCTTTGAATATCAATTTTAAAGAATATTTTTCCGCGGCGAATATAAAGCGCCTTTTGAAATACTTGCTTTATATGTTTCTCTCGCTCGTGGCGCAGAATATGCTCTTCACGCAGATACGTCCCTTTGGAGTGTGCCCGCTGGTGCTTCCGGCAGTCGCAGTTGCCGTGGGGATGTTTGAGGGCGCGACCTGGGGCGCGGTGTTCAGCCTGATAATGGGCATTTTTGCGGACATGGCGTTTATTGAAAACACCATCACCTTCACGGTGCTTTTCCCCGCGCTCAGCTTTGCCGCGGGCTTCGTCTCTCAGTTTTTCATCAACCGCCGGTTCTTTGCGTTCATGTGCGCCACATTCATCGCGCTGCTGATAACCGGCCTCGTGCAGATGTTCAAAACCGCCGCGCTGGACGTGTGGTCGGGCACGATGATAACCACCGTGCTGCTGCAAACGCTGTGGTCGCTTCCGCCCGCAGTGTTGGCATACTTCCCGCCGGCAGAGTGGATAGAATAGATCACCAAATCCCGCAGACCCAGAAAGGACTAAGCAATGCATCACAGACTTGTCAGAGAGGGCAGAATATTAACGCTTATCGTTATCCTGCTGATACTTCTAACCGTGTACGCGTTTGAGCTTTATCAGCTGCAGATAATCGAGGGTGAAAAGTATTATAACCAGAGCAGCGAGATAACCGAGACCGAGCGCACCATCACCGCCGCGCGCGGCAATATTCTCGACCGCTATGGCCGCGTTCTCGTCAGCAACACAGAGGTATATAACCTCACCATCGACACCACCAAGCTGTTTGCAAACGATGACCCGAACAAGACTATTCTCGGCCTTGTCAGCATGGTGGAGGGCTATGGTGACACTTATACGGACGATCTGCCCATCACGAGGGAGCCGCCCTTTGAGTATCTTGACGATATGACCGAGATACAGAAAACCATGCTGAAGGCGTATATCGTGGACAAAGAGGACGAGCTGAAGGAATTGGGCATCGACACGGAGAATCCCACTGCGGTTGAGCTGATGAGCTATATGCGCACACGTTACAATATAGACAACAGCTATTCCGCGCAGGAAATGCGCATTATCGCCGGTGTGCGTTATTCTATCAACGTCCGCTACGCGATAAACACGGCAGACTATATCTTCGTTGAAAACGCCAGCATGAAGCTGATAACCTCCATTATGGAGAACAAATTCTCCGGCATCAACGTAAACCGCGCCTTCAAGCGCGAATACGGCACAGACTATGCTGCGCACATCCTCGGCTATGTCGGCCTTATGACGCAGGAGGAATACGAAAAATACTCCCTCCTCAAATACTCCACCGACGCCTACGTTGGCAAGGACGGTGTTGAATACGCGTTTGAAACCTATCTCCACGGCAAGGACGGCAAGGTGAGGGAGGCGAAAAACGCCTCCGGCACGGTGCTTAGCACCGTGTATGTGGAGGAGCCTGTACCCGGCAACCACATCTACCTCACCATTGACGCGACCCTGCAGGAGCAGACTGAGCGTATCCTGAACGCGGGCGTGAACGACCTTATCAAGACCCGTGCGCAGGAGCGTGCAGAGGGTATCGCGCGCGGCGACTATGACCCCAATCTCAAAGACGAGATAACCGGCGCGGCCGCAGTTGTCGTGTCGGTTGACACGGGTGAGCCTCTTGCAATGGCAAGCTGGCCGACCTATGACGTGTCCACGATAATCGAGAATTATCAGGAGCTTCTGGCCACGCCGAACGCCCCTCTCTTTAACCGCGCACTCATGGGCGCATACGCCCCCGGCTCCACGTTCAAGCCGGTCACGGCCATAGCCGCGCTCAACATGGGCGTTATCAACACTGAGGACAAGGTGAAGTGCCAGGGCGTTTACACCAAGTATTCCGCTGAAGGCTACTCGCCTGAGTGCTGGATCTGGAACGCTAACAAGAACGAGCACCTCATGCACCCGGAGGAAAACGTCTCCACCGCGCTTCGCGATTCGTGCAACTATTTCTTCTACACCATCGGCAACGAGCTGGGTGTTGACTATCTGGGCGAGGTCGCCAACGGCTTCTCCCTCGGTGTCTCCACAGGTATTGAGCTGGTTGAGACCGTCGGCAATATGTCCAACCGTGCAAACCACTATGACTACGCCGGTTCTGAGTGGCGTATAGGTGATACGCTGCAGGCCGCCATCGGCCAGTCAGACAGTATATTCTCCCCGCTGCAAATGGCCGAGTATGCCGCCACGCTTGCAAACTTCGGCGACAGGCACTCTGCCTCCATCCTCAAAACCGTCCGCAGCTATGACTACAGCGAAAAGGTGTATGAGCGCGAGCCCGAGGTGTTAAGTCACGTTGAATCGGCTGAGTATAACTGGGCCGCCATCAAAGAGGGTATGCATCTGGTTATCAACGCCCCCAGCAACCAGCAGCTTTATGAGCTGTTTGCAACGTGCAAATTCACGCGCATCAATTCCAGCGGCCAGTACGGTGTAAACGGCAAAACCGGAACCGCTCAGAAGGGTGAAGGCATCACGAACGATGGTATGTTCATCTGCTACGCCCCTGCTGATGACCCTGAGATCGCGATCGCCGTTGTTGTTGAGCGCGGCGGCGCCGGTGCAAGCACCGCCTTTATCGCCAAAAACATTCTGGACGCGTACTATGTCATACGCAGCTACAGCGACTCTTCCGAGGAAGAAATGACCCTGCTGAAATAAAAAAGTTATCGTTCTTCATGCAAAAAGCTGTTGCAGTTTGCGGAAAGTGTGTTTATAATAATTCTTTGGAGAAGATTTAGAGAAGTTTAGATAGGAAACGAAACGGAGGAGACTAATGAATATTGCACTGATGGCACACGACCGAAAAAAAGAGCTGATGGTTCAGTTTTGCATCGCATATTGCGGCATCCTCGCTGAACACTCCCTCTGTGCCACACACGTCACGGGCAAGCTCGTGTCGGAGGCAACAGGGCTGCCGATCACGCTCTACCTCCACGCAGATCAGGGCGGTGCTCAGCAGATCGGCGCGCGTCTTTCTTTCAACGAGATCGACCTTGTGCTGTTCTTCTGTGATCCGGCCAACCCCAGAGGCTTTGATGACATTAACAAGATAGAGCGTCTGTGCGACCAGTATCAGATACCCTTTGCCACGAACGCTGCCACGGCGGAGGTTTTGGTGCAGGGTCTGCGCCGCGGCGATCTTGACTGGCGCAACATCGTCAATCCCTCCAAGCGGGGATAAGCTTATCCCCCATCCCCCACGCGAAATCAATGCCAGCCCCATCCGGATGGCGCACAGCAGGCGCAGCCGTTGTTGCGTCCGTGCGCCCGCTCTCGAGGGGCTGTGTGCTATTATGTATGTATTGAAAGGAACTTGAAATATGGCAAAGGTCTCACCGCGCACCCTCTCCGGATTTATGGAGCTTATCCCTGCCCAGCAGATGAAGATGGAGCGCATGAAGGACACACTGCGCCGCTGCTACGCCTCTTACGGCTTCACCCCGCTGGACACGCCTGTTATCGAGTCGGCAGAGGTGCTGCTGGCAAAGGGCGGCGGCGATACTGAAAAGCAGATATACCGCTTCCAGAAGGGAGACAGTGATCTTGCACTGCGCTTTGACCTCACTGTGCCTCTGGCAAAATACGTTGCCGCGCATTATTCTGAGCTCTCTTTCCCCTTCCGCCGCTATCAGATAGGCAAGGTCTATCGCGGTGAGCGCGCCCAGCGCGGCCGCTTCCGTGAGTTTTATCAGGCGGACATTGATATAATCGGTGACGGCAAGCTGGACATTATAAACGAGGCGGAGATCCCCGCCATCATATACGATACCTTCACCGCCCTTGGGCTTAAAAAGTTCAAGATCCGCGTAAATAACCGCAAGATACTCAACGGCTTCTACGCCATGAACGGCATGAGCGAGCGCGCAGGCGACATTATGCGCACTGTGGACAAGCTGGATAAGATCGGCGCGGAGAAGGTAAAGCAGCTTCTCATTGACGATGTCAAGATGCTCCCCTGCAAGGCCGAAAACGTGCTTGACTTCATAGCGATAAAGGGCACGAACGCGCAGGTTATTGAGTCGCTGCAGCGCTATCGCGGCATGGACGAGACCTTTGACCTCGGCCTTGATGAGCTGATAACCGTCACGCGCTATCTCGCAGACTTCGGTGTGCCGGAGGAGAATTTTGCAATTGACCTTACCATCGCGCGCGGCCTGGACTATTACACCGGCACGGTGTATGAAACCGAGATGACCGAGCACCCCGAGATAGGCTCTGTCTGCTCCGGCGGCAGATATGATAACCTTGCCGAGTATTATACCGACAAGACCCTCCCAGGTGTCGGCATTTCCATCGGGCTTACGCGGCTTTTCTACGTCCTTGGCGAGCAGGGCTTGCTGAGTGACGAATGTGTAAGCGCACCGTGTGATGTGCTTGTCCTCCCCATGACTGAGGATCTCAGCTACGCCATATCCACCGCCGCCGCCCTGCGCAGCAGCGGCATCCGCACCCAGCTCTATTCCGAGAAGAAGAAATTCAAGGCCAAGATGAGCTACGCCGACAAGCTTAAAGTACCGTATGTCATTTTCGTAGGTGAGGATGAGATCGCAGAGGGTGTTGTCTCCCTCAAGGATATGACCACCGGTGAGCAGCGCAAGCTCTCTGTGGAGGATGCCTCTGTTGACATTATCTCCGCCCTGGATGAGCGCGCCGCATACCCCCTCATTGTGGACTAAATCCCACTTATCACTTCGTTTTCCGCATATTTTAGATAGAAGAGAGGCAATATTATGTTTCAATCCCGTACACATACCTGCAACGAGCTTCGTCTCGCTGACGCGGGCAAAAAGGTAAAGCTGGTCGGCTGGATGGAGAACGTCCGCGAGGTCGGCAATAACTTTGCCTTCGTTGTTCTGCGCGATTTCTACGGCACCACCCAGATCGTTATTGAGTCTGAGGATATGCTGAAAATCGTCAAGTCCGTCAACAAGGAATCCACCATCTCCGTTGAGGGTACTGTGCGTGAACGCGCCAGCAAAAACCCCAAGCAGGACACCGGCGATATCGAGGTCGTGCCGGAGAAGATAGATATTCTCGGCAAGTGCCGCTATAACGAGCTGCCCTTTGAGATAAACCGCAGCCGCGAGGCTGACGAGACCGCACGTCTCAAGTACCGCTATCTCGACCTCAGAAACCCCGCCGTCAAGAAGAATATTATCCTCCGCTGCAATGTTATCGCCGCCCTCCGACAGGCCATGACCGAGCACGGCTTCCTTGAGATAACCACCCCTATTCTCACCGCCTCCTCCCCCGAGGGCGCACGTGACTATCTCGTTCCGGCGAGAAAGCACCCCGGCAAGTTCTACGCCCTGCCGCAGGCACCCCAGCAGTTCAAGCAGCTTCTTATGACCTCCGGCTTTGACCGTTACTTCCAGATCGCGCCCTGCTTCCGCGATGAGGACGCGCGCGGCGACCGTTCCCCCGGTGAGTTCTATCAGCTTGATATGGAGATGGCATTCGCCACGCAGGATGACGTTTTTGCCGTGCTGGAGGATGTTCTGCCCCCGATTTTTGCAAAGTTCGGCACCTATGATGTTGCCTCCTCCGCGCCCTTTAAGCGCATAGGCTATGTTGAGGCGATGGAGCGCTACGGCTCTGATAAGCCTGACCTGCGCATTGACCTGCACGTTGAGGATATCACCGCCCTCACCCGCGACACGGAGTTTGCCCCCTTCAACGCGGAGAACGCCGTTGTAAAGGCTATCGCCGTTTCTGACTGCGCCCTCACCAGAAAGCAGATAGACAAGCTCTGCACCGATGTTGAGGTTCAGTCCGGTGCAAAGCCGTACTGGTTCAAGGTCGATGAGAACGGCCAGATTGCAGGCGGCGTTGCCAAGTTCGTTGCTGACCGCGCTGACGCGCTCTCCACCGTGCTGGAGCTTAAGCCCAACACCCTTGTCGGCGTTGCCGTCGGCAAGAAGGAGCAGGCGCAAAAGACCGCCGGCGTCATGCTGAAGATGCTGGGTGCGGCCTGCCCCAACCACATGGACAAGGCGCGTTATGAGTTCTGCTGGATAGTTGACTTCCCCATGTACGAGATCGGCGAGGAATCCGGTGAGCTGGAATTCTGCCACAATCCGTTCTCCATGCCCGCAGGTGGTCTTGATGTCCTCCTCAAGGCTGAGCGCGGCGAGGTTGACCCCCTCACCATCACCGCTGACCAGTACGACCTCGTCTGCAACGGCGTGGAGCTTAGCTCCGGCGCTGTGCGTAACCACGACCCCGAGATAATGATAAAGGCCTTTGAGATGGTGCGCCTTGGCGAAGAGGACGTTAAGAAGAAGTTCCCCGCCATGTACAATGCATTCTGCTATGGTGCTCCTCCCCATGCCGGTATCGCCCCGGGCGTTGACCGTATGGTTATGCTGCTTGCCGGTGAGGACAGCATACGCGAGATCATCCCCTTCCCCATGAACAAGAACGCTATGGACGTTATGATGGGTGCGCCCTCCACTGTTGAGCAGAAGCAGCTTGATGAGCTGCATATTGCCCTCGTGGGTGAGCTTGAAGAGTAAACTGTAAATATATAAAGCCGCCGGTAGTACACTCAACCGGCGGCTTTCGTAAAAAGTAGGTGTGGGAATGTATTCCAAGGTAAACAGCTTTGGCGTTAGCGGCGTTGGCGGGTATGAGGTGTCGCTGGAGGTGTACATCTCCGGCGGTATGCCCGCATTTGAGATCGTGGGTCTGCCGGATGCCGCCGTTAAGGAAGCGCGGGAGCGCGTCCGCGCCGCGATAAAGAATAACGGCTTTCGCTTCCCTGTCAGCCGAATCACGGTTAATCTTGCACCGGCGGACAAGAAAAAAGCAGGCACGGTGTACGACCTGCCCATGCTTATCGGTATTCTCGCCGCCTCGGGAGATCTGCAAATTCCGGATAAAAAGTGCGCCTTTATCGGTGAGCTTTCACTCACGGGTGAGGTGCGCCCTGTCACGGGCGTACTGCCCATGGCAATCGCGGCACAGCGCGCCGGTGTGGAGAGCTTCTTTGTTCCGGCAGAAAATGCGCACGAGGCCGCTTTTGCCGACGGAGTGAGCGTCTACCCTGTCAAAACCGTGCGGGAGCTGGTGGAGCATCTGCGCGGTGAGGAGCTTATCGAACGCGCCGAGTGTCCGGATATGAGCGCAAATCACACCCCCATGCCCGATTTTGCCGATGTAAAGGGGCAGGAAAACGTCAAGCGCGCGTTTGAAATTGCGGCGGCCGGTGGGCATAACATTCTCATTGTCGGCCCTCCGGGTGCGGGTAAGTCCATGATGGCAAAGCGCCTGCCCGGTATTCTGCCGGACATGAGCCGCGATGAAATGATAGAGAGCACCGAGATACACTCCGTCGCCGGTCTCACCAGTGCCGCCCAGCCGGTCATATCCACCCGGCCTTTCCGCGCCCCGCACCACACGGTATCAGCCGCCGGTCTTTCAGGCGGCGGCACAACGCCAAAGCCCGGGGAGATCAGTCTTGCGCACAACGGCGTGCTGTTCCTTGACGAGCTGCCGGAGTTCCAGCGGGACGCGCTGGAGGTTCTGCGCCAACCGCTGGAGGATGGTGTGGTGACGGTTTCGCGCGTGGCCGGATCTGTCACCTTCCCCAGCCGTTTTATGCTGGTGTGCGCTATGAATCCATGCAGATGCGGCTGGTACGGGCATCCGTCCGGCAAATGCCGCTGCTCTGCCAATGATGTGCGGCGCTATCACAGCCGCATATCCGGCCCGCTGCTGGACAGGATAGACATCATCGTTGAAGTGCCCGCGCTGGAATATGACGAGCTTAAGCGCCGCACCCCCGCCGAACCGTCAAGCGCGATAAAGGCGCGCGTGGATGCCGCGCGGCAGATACAGCACGAGCGGTTTAAAGACGACAGCACCATGTGCAACGCGCATATTGACAGCCGTACCCTGCGCGAGGTGTGCGCCGTCACCGATGAGTGCGAGGCGCTGATGCATCAGGCGTTTGACGCAATGCACCTCTCCGCGCGCAGTTATGACCGTATTCTCCGCGTTGCGCGCACGATTGCCGACCTTGCCGGCTCTGCGTGCATCGAAAGCGAACATATAGCCGAGGCAATACAGTACAGAACCTATGATCTCACAGTCGAATAACAACAGCAAAAACAACAAGGAAAAACAGCGCCGCATTTGGGGCATCATCCTGCTGACGATATATGTTGCACTCTGCCTTGCCGTCAGCGTGTGGCAGTTCGCCGCCGGGTTTAACACCCTGCATATTATGGTGCACAGCGCCGCGCCCACGCCGACCGCTGAACCAACAGACAATATCGGCGCTGACCCAACACCTGGCGCCCAGCCTGACGGCAGTGCTGATGCCGCGTTTCCCACCTGTGCGCATCAGTTCGGCGCATGGGAGACGATCATCACGGCAACACCTACCTCCAACGGGCTGGACACGCGCACGTGCACACTCTGCGGTGCAACTGAGTCGCGCGAGACCAATCCCACCCCCACTATTGATACCTCCCCCGGCAATGCCTCCATTGACGAGATGTTCCGCCTTATCAATGATGAGCGTGCCGCGGCAGGGCTTCCTGCGGTGTATTACTGCGACGACATTCAGTCTGCCGCCGACCTGCGCGCGTCCGAGCTGAACGAATACTACGATATGCAGCATAACCGCCCCGATGGGCGCGAGGCTGTCACCGTGTTTTATGACCTTGGCATCACGTATTCCATGCTTGGCGAGAACTATACCCTGGGTCCACCGAGTGCGGAGCTCGCCATGCAGGAGTTTATGAACTCCCCCGGTCACCGTGCGCTTATCCTCAGTGACAGTGCGGTGGGCGTGGCCATTTCCGTCGCCCCGAATGATGAGTTCGGCCTCTCCTGGGTGCAGATCTTTGTGAAATAGAGTGAAAACGTACAACCCCCGCATAATCCGTGGAAAACAGCGGATTATGCGGGGGTGTTTTGTA
>CAZBVU010000032.1:0-19058 GCA_964495355.1 uncultured Oscillospiraceae bacterium | reverse complement strand
ACGTAGCAAGACATATTGTATCAGATATTTTTGCGTTTGTACACCTTTTTTTTATGATATCGCAACATTCGTTAAAATTACTGCGTGTCTGCGTCGTTTGAACCACCACAGTTATCGGTTTTGTCCAGAAAGTTGCATTTTTGTTGAGCCAAACGTCAAGCTCTGCCGCATTTTCAAACACAATATGCTCATCACACCAGCCGCAAATTGCCTCAACCTCCGGGTGGGCGCGCATCCCGATTATAATAACAAACCGTCCCTCAGCGCTTGCGCGGCTGACAATGGCGTGTATCGCCTTGACCTTGGGGCAGGTCGCATCCGTCACGACAGCGCCGCGCCCCTGTAGCTGCTGATACACATTTTGCGAAACGCCGTGCGCACGGATTAGAACGTGTTCATCCGTTCTGCACTCCTCCGGCACGGATATGACGCGCATCCCCTTTTCAACCAGACGGCGCACAACGTCCTCATTGTGGATAAGCTGGCCGTAACTTGCACAGCTCCCCTGCTCGTCAATCAGCTTCTCCGCCATCTCAACAGAGCGCTGCACGCCAAAGCAAAAACCGGCGCTTTCCGCAAGGCGAAGCTCTCTCATGCGTCAGCCCCCGCTTTCACCCCAAGCTTATCTTCTATTATGGCTGATAATCTGTTGAGACTTTCAGCAAAGTCAATGTCACTTGTATCAAGCAGTATGGCATCATCCGCCATTTTTAAGGGCGCTGCCGCGCGGCTTGTGTCCTGCTTGTCGCGATAAAGGATTCCCTGCAGCACATCATCAAATGTGCTTTTTACACCCTTTTGCTCCAGCTCCAATAGTCTGCGCTTTGCCCGTGCCTCAGCGGAAGCGGTTAAAAATATCTTCACATCAGCCTCCGGCAAAACGACCGTGCCAATATCGCGGCCATCCATGATGACGCTGTGCTTCTTCGCCATCTGGCGCTGCAAATCCATAAGAAACGCCCTCACGATAGCAAGAGACGCCACATCAGACGCGCACACAGATATCTCCGGCTGGCGAATCTCGCCCGACACATCCTCGCCGTTCAGCACCATGCGCTGTTCACCGCACTCGTTATAACGCATGGATATATCAAGCAGCGGCAAAAGCGCCTTTATTGCGCTTTCATCGTGGCAGTCAATGCCGCGGCGATGCGCGGCCAAACCGACTGTTCGGTAAATCGCACCGGTATCAACATATATAAAGCCGAATTTTGCCGCGGCCGCCTTTGCAAGACTGCTCTTGCCCGCACCGCTCGGCCCATCAATGGCAATTGAATAAATCTCTTTCATCTCACTCCGCCTTTTGAACTGAATTGCCGGCAACACAGCCCGTCGCCCATGCTATTTGCAGATTAAATCCGCCTGTGTACCCGTCCACGTCCAGCACCTCGCCTGCAAAATACAGGCCGGACACCAGCTTAGACTCCATCGTGCGCGGGTTTATCTCCTTTGTGTTCACGCCACCGGCTGTCACGATCGCCTCATCTATCGGGCGCGTACCGATAACTGATAGCGGGAACGCCTTGAAGATATGAAGCAGCTTCATGCGCTGCTCTCTGGTGATGCTGTTCACCTTGGTGTCCTCCGGTATTTCAGATAGACGGATAAGCACCGGTATCATTGTATATCCCGCGAGGTCGCAAAGTGCATTCTTAAACTCGCGGTTAGCGTACTTTTCAAAATCACGGAGTATACGTGCATCCAGCTTCTTTTCATCAAGTGCGGGCTTCAGGTCAATTTCTAGACGGTATTTAGCGCTGTCAAATCTGCGCATATGCGAGCTTGCCGACAGCACCAGCGGCCCTGAAACGCCGAAATGCGTAAACAACATTTCCCCCTGTTCTTTGTATATCAGTTTATCATCCTCATATACTGACAAAGCCACATTTTTCAGCGAAAAGCCCTGCATCTCGCCGCAGTAATCCTCTGCACATTCAAGCGGCACGAGGGATGGATGCAACGCCGTAACAGTATGACCGGCAGAACGTGCGAATGTATATCCGTCCCCTGTTGAGCCTGTAAGCGGATATGATAGGCCACCGGTGCACACGCACACTGACGCGCACTCAATAAGTCCTCCATCCACCTCGACCCCCGCGACCGCACCATTTTGCACATGAACACGCTTGGCGCGCTGATGAATCACGCGCACACCTGCGCGCTCACAGATATGCGCCATTGTACCGGCCACATCGTTGGCGTTATCAGACACAGGAAAAACACGGTTGCCGCGCTCGGTTTTCACAGCAAGACCGTGCTGCTGGAAAAACTCAATAGTATTATCCGGCGAAAAGCGGTTGAGTGCGCTGTATAAGAAGCGGCCATCGCCCGGGATATTGCGCATAAACTCCTTGATATCACAGTTGTTTGTGATATTACAGCGGCCTTTCCCCGTAATTCTCAGCTTTCGCCCAAGCTGGCGGTTCGGTTCAAGCAGTATGGTGTCAATGCCCCTGCTGGATGCCGCATACGCGCACATCATCCCTGCCGGCCCACCGCCAATAACTACAAGCTCTGCTCTGTCAATAATCATTCTATGTATGCTCCAATTGGTTTACATAATATAAGTTCAAGCAATTGCACTGAATTTCAGCTCACACAATGCTTTTGATTTCTTCCTCTGTAAGGTCGCGCCAAGCGCCGGATTTAAGTGTACCCAGCTCTAAACCGCCCTCGCTGATGCGAACAAGGCGCGTAACGCGCAAGCCACAGCACTGGCACATCTTTCTCACCTGACGGTTTCGCCCCTCGCCGATGGTAATCAGCAGCACTGCACCGCGTGGAAACACCTCATCAATGTCAACATCTATCGCCTGTACAATGCTATCACCGATATCCAGTGCGCCGCGCAGATATTCAACAGCTAGTCCGATATCCTCGCCCTGTACCCATGTACGGTAAGTTTTTGTTACGTTATGTGATGGGTGCATTAACTTGTTGGCAAATTCCCCATCATTGGTCATTATCAAAAGCCCCTCAGAGTACATATCCAGCCGACCGACCGGATATAGCCTTTCCGGCACGTTCAACAGCTCTGTCACATTGCGGCGGCCTTTTTCGTCACTCATAGTGGTGACGTACCCTTTGGGCTTATTGAGCATTATGTACCTTTTGCCCACATTGGACGGCAACGGCTTGCCATCCACCAATATGCTGTCTATTGCAGCATCCGCCTTATCCCCAAGTGCCGCAACGCGCCCATTGACCATGACGCGTCCTGCGGTAATATACTCCTCCGCCGTTCTGCGGGACATCAATCCAGCAGAGGATATGATTTTTTGCAATCTTTCCGGCATAACAGCTCCTATACGCTATCTGCGTTCTCTCAATTCTACATTATCTCTGTAGACAAGATAATACTCTGCAATGTCCCGTCCGTCAACAGACACTATCAATTTTCCACCGCGCGCCCCTGATTTTACAGGTGCAAATTCAAACCACGGAAGCTCTGCCCGTAGCACAATCTCTTTTTCCGGTGGGAGCAATATTTTATGCTCATCCTCCGGCACAAGATACGCCCAGCGTGTATCACCCGACACAATAGGCACAGCAAACGAAAGCCCGTCCGTTACACACCGCGCTGTACAATGCGAATATGCCCAGTTATAGAGCGTGCAATGGTCTTCCCAATCGTTTGCATCATCCAGCGTCACGCACACAACGCGCATACCCTCACGCTCACAGCAGGACACGAGACAGCGCCCAGCAGCCTCGGTATAACCGGTTTTGCCGCCAATACAGCCTTGGCACAATGACAGCAGCTTATTATGGTTCAGCAGCAGCTTTGCATCCACTGTGCAGCTTTTCAAGGCAATAATGCGGGCAAAGTCCGCATTACGCATACAATGCTCCATCAATCGCGCGAGGTCTCGCGCGGTGGTGTAATGCCCTTGCGCAGTCAAGCCATGCGGATTGACAAAATGCGTGTCCAGCATGCCAAGTTCAAGCGCCTTTTCATTCATCATCGTTGCAAAGTGTGCGCTGTCACCCGCTATATGTCCGGCAAGCGCCAGCGCCGCATCATTGCCGGAAACCAGCAACAGCCCCGCAATAAGCTCCTCCACGGTATTCGTATCATCCGGCACGAGATACATAAGCGAACCTTCAACATTGCAGTATTCACTTTTAATTTCAACGCGCTCATTTAATTTGCAGTTTTCCAGCGCAACAAGCGCCGTCATAAGCTTTGTCGTGCTGGCCATGGGCAGGCGTAGGTCGGGATTCTTCTCATACAGCACAGCGCCGCTGGACGTTACAATAGCAGCCTGCGCACTGACAGCAGGTTTATCCTGCGCAAGTGCAGACTGCGGAAATAGTCCCAGCACAAGCACTGCCATAAGCGCCAATGATATAAACGCGCGAAAAAGAGGATTTTTTGTTCTAATAATATGCACCACCCTATTTTATTTGGGCAGTGCTTATTATTGACCGATAGCATGCTTTTATTACAAAGCGCACTATCATTCTATATTTTGCAGGTAGTAAGATTATTTTTTCTTCTGCTTTTCGATGAAGTTGTCCACGCGATCCATGACCTGCGGAACCATGTCAATTATTCTGTCAACAGTATTGCTGGCAGGAGGTGTGACGTTGATCATTCTAACAGTGCCCTCTTTGATGACAAGGAAGCCGATCGGCTCAATCTTCACACCGGTGGCATTGCCGCCGCCATAAGGACGTGTTTCGCCCGCTTTCTTGCTGTTGAACTCAACACCGCCGCCGCCAAAGCCAAGGCTAATTTTTGAGATAGGGACAAGCGTAATACCATCGGGTGTAATTATCGGTTCACCAACGACCGTGTCCACCTTCAGAACGTTCTTCACGTTGTCCATTGTTGTCTGCATAAGCTGGCTGATAGGGTTGTTATCCATTTGAATCCATCCTTTCCTCTGCCTGTATATTATTTTCTTTTTCAATTTCTATATCAACGACTGCCTCGTCGTCAATCTCTTTATTTTTTCCGTTTTTCAGCTTTTCAATAAGTAAGCGGCATTTATTTTTAATCAGCACACCCAGCGCACTGAACGCAATGCCGAAAATCAGACCGAAAATTGCACCAATGCGGATACTGAATGCAACTGCAAAGTCAATGTCCATCTTCTCGCGGGTAAAGTCGATATCTGTCCATACATCGCAGTCTTTCACGGCAAAGCGCTCTCTGCACAGCGGTGCAAGAGAAGACAGCGCTGCATTGACATATCCGAATATTACCGCTGTATCGTATGGGTCATCCCCCGCCGCCGTATAGTGCAGCAGGAAACGATCAACCTTGAACTTATGTCCAAAGCGGCCAAAGCGCTTCAACACCTTTTTCACTAGAGACAATATCTCGTCCTTGGAAAAGCTGAGATTAAGCTTCTTTTTCGGCTTCGGTTCGCCTTCGGCCGGCTCCGGTGCCGGCTTTTTCTTTTTTTCTTTCTTTGGCTTCTTTTCTTTTTTTGGTGCAGTCTCGTCAACCTCCGGCTTTGGGAAAAGCTGAAGCAGAACACCGCACACCTTTGCCGAAAGGCAAAACTGCTTATCAATGTAGCTGATATCCGCGCCTATCGGTATAAGCATGATAAGCACAATAATCGCAACAATTATACCGATGATTTTCAGGGCAAGCAATTACATCACTCCTAATATGAAACTTCTGTAACCTCATTCAGGCTAATTTGCTGTGGGTCCTTATTTTTCAGAAGATCTATCGCATTTTGCAGCTTCTCTACGCCCTCGCCGTTAGTCATATCAGGCAGCGGTGGAAGCTCGGACAGTTCACTTATACCCATAGTGCGTAAAAACACATCCGTTGTACCGAACAGGACAGGCCGCCCCGGTGCATCCAGCTTTCCGCACGGCTCTATAAGACGGCGCTGCTGCAAAACACTGACTGTATATGAACTGTCCACCCCGCGCACCTGGTCAATATACGCCCTTGTGACCGGCTGAAAATACGCCACGATTGCAAGCGCCTCCAATGCTGATTGGCTGAGGCGCGGCGGTGTGCGCTGTTCCAACGTCTTGGTGATGTAGGAGGCATATTCCGGCGCTGAACAAAGCTGCAATCTGTCCTCCAGCTTTAAAAGCCGGATCCCTCGGTCTTCTCTTTCATATTTTTCGCTGAGTGCAGCTGCGGCATATTCGATCTCACCCTCAGTGGCTTCAAGCGTCAATGACAGGCGCGCGATAGGCACACTCTCTCCGGCTGCAAACAATATTGCTTCAATCGCAGATGAAATATCAAACAAACTAATCCTCCATGCGGCGCGATATGCCGCATTATCACTCCACTATTTTTTCAATAATCTCGTCAACGTCACCGCCGACAAAGCACAATTCATAGTCACCCGAGCATTGCTGCACCCTTATACTGCCCATACTGCAAAGCTCCAACACTGAAACGAACGCCGCCACAACCTCAGAGCGCGATTTGCAGCTTGCATATATTCCATTCAAGCTGACAACGCCGGTGCGCAGAATATCAAGTATCTGCCTGCTCTTATCGCGAACGCTGTACGTTATGCGCTGTGGTATGGCCGTTTCAAGCAGCTCCGTCTCCGGTGTTTTAACGCCGCGCGAGTACATCGCGTGCAATGCCGTTAAAAGGTCAACCGGTTCATGCTTATAGGTATATTCCTTTGCAGTCTCAGGCGCAGGCTCCGGTGGCTTTACAAAGTAGAGCATCCCCTGCTCCGATGCTGTTTTCAATGCAGGTGTGACCTTCTGTACGGCTGCCAGCGCATCGCGCGCTTTAAGCTGTTCCAGCGACGCCATGAGCACTTCAAGCTCAGACACTTCCTCATCGTTCGTGAGAAGTGTTCGCGTCTTAATGTACAGCAGGTGCGCGGCCATCTGGATAAACTCACTTGCTATCTCCAGATCCATGCTCTGCATCTGCGCAAGATATGCCAGATACTGGTCAAGAATGTCAGATATCTTTATGTCACGTATCTCAATTTTATTTTTTGATAACAGCATCAGAATAAGGCTGAGCGGCCCTTCAAAATCTTGCAGCTCGTCCTTTTCTCTGATAACACCTTCCAGGTGAAAGCTAGGATTCTCCATCAGATTCTCACTTATAGAAAAGATAAAACGCTAAATCGCAACCGCCCTGTGCAATCGGCAGCATGGCATTAAACAGCCAATCTATCGCCGCAGACAGCGGTTTTCCAAGAACACCTGTTGCAACAAGCGCAACCAAAATCAATGAACCGAACTTTTCGTAGCGAATGAGCTTATAATAACTCTCATCACGCATAACAGAAAACAGCACCTTTGACCCATCCAGCGGTGAAATAGGCAAAAGATTGAACACTGCAAGGCCGAGACTTATATAGGCAGTAAGCTCAATCATCGTCAAAAAATAACTGCCAACACCGGAAAAGCCAAGTGGGATAAACAGCACGCCGTATAAAAACATGGCCACAAGCGCGATCAGAACATTGCTGACAGGCCCTGCAAGCGCCGTGACAGCCATACCCCGCTTCGGATTTCTAAAGCGGAACATATTGACCGGCACAGGCTTTGCCCAACCGACATGGAATACGACCAGCATCAAAAGCCCCATGATATCAAGATGCTTCAGCGGATTCAGGGATAAGCGCCCCGCACGCTTCGCCGTATCATCACCAAGACGATACGCAACCAAACCGTGGCTCAGCTCATGCAGAGTGATGCACACAACAGAGGGAATTATGCTCAACAGCAGGCTCAGCAAATAAGTGAAATCGAACCCATCCCAAATAGACTGAATTGTGCTTATATCACTCACCCCAAATAGTCACAATACTATCAAGCGATATTTTATCAAATTTTAATTAAAAAAACAAGAGCAAGGAAGGATAAACTTGCCCTGCTCTTGAAAAATCAGCAAATATTTTAGATAAGTTTGGTTAGCTCGGCCATAAGCTCGTCGCGTCCCTGCCCTTTTTCTGCTGAAAAGGGTATGATACGCACGCTCTCATCCAGCTCCAAGGTGCTGCGAATAAAGGCAAGATTCGGCTCAATCTCGCTCTTTTTCAGCTTGTCCAGCTTATTTGCAACAACGACCAGCGGACAGCCGGAGGCTTTGAACCACTCTGCCATGGTGATATCATCCGCAGTTGGCTTGTGGCGCGCGTCTACGATCATAACGCCAAGCTGGAATAGCCCCGATGCGAAGAAATCCTCCATCAAACGTCCCCAGCGCTCACGCTCACCGCGCGACACCTTGGCGTAACCGTAGCCCGGCAGGTCAACAAGATAGAGCTTACCGTCAATCAGGAAATAGTTGACGTGAATGGTCTTTCCCGGCTCTCCACCGACACGCGCAAAATTTTTGCGATTAAGTATGCGGTTGATGACCGAGGATTTACCCACATTCGATTTGCCTGCAAAGGCCACACAAGGCACAGAGCTTTGAATAAACTGTGACGGTGCGGCGGCAGATTTGATAAACTCTGCCTTATTTACATTTAAGCTTGCCATGTACGCCTCCTTTTAAGGTTTATCGTGCGCATTATCACTGTCTTACCTTGGCTGCATCGCTTGTCTTGGTGAGGAGATTGTTGCCATTGAACACAGAATTTTCTGTTCTCTCACCGACCAGTGCAGCGTTCAATGCCTCATCTGCATAGCTTACAGGGATGAAGCTGAGCTTTGCGCGAACGTTCTGATCTATCTCTTCCAAGTCCGGCTCATTCTCTTTGGGAATAATAACCGTCTTTACACCGGCACGGAGCGCAGCCATTGTCTTTTCGCGCAGACCACCAATCGGCAGTACGCGCCCACGCAGGGTGATTTCACCCGTCATAGCAACATCGTGGCGCACAGGGCGACCGGACAGCGCCGAAACAAGGGCAACGCAGGTGGTAATACCGGCAGACGGCCCGTCTTTAGGTACTGCTCCCTCCGGATAGTGGATATGTATATCGCGGTTTTTATAAAAGTCAGGCTCAACGCCCAGTTTATCAGCACGACTGCGAATAAAGCTGATTGCCGCCTTTGCAGACTCTTTCATCACATCACCGAGGTTTCCGGTAAGTTCAAGCTTACCCGTGCCGTCAGTGACAAGTGCCTCCACATCCAGCATTTCACCGCCCACAGATGTATATGCCAAACCGTGCACAAGTCCGACCTCATCGTAAAAGCGGAATGGCTCAGGTCTATACTTTGCAGGGCCAAGCATTTCAGGTAGTTTGGACTGACGCAGAGTAACGCTCTTGCACTTTCCCTCCGCAATGGAACCCGCAGTCTTTCGGCAGACGGCTGCAAGCTCACGCTCCAGGCGGCGGACGCCGGATTCGCGGGTGTACAGTGAAATGATAGCCCGCATGGTGTCATCATCAATCTTTAGCTGGGCGGCTTTAAGGCCGTGTTTTTTGCGCTGCTTAGGCAGAAGATGATGCTTTGCAATTTCAAGCTTCTCCTCATCGGTATAGCTTGAAAGCTCAATAACCTCCATGCGGTCAAGGAGAGCGCGTGGAATCGTGTCGGTTGAGTTTGCTGTTGTGATGAAGAACACGCCGGAAAGGTCAATGGGCAGTTCAAGGAAGTTATCGCGGAAAGTGCTGTTCTGCTCACCGTCCAGCGCCTCAAGAAGCGCCGCACTCGGGTCACCTCTGTAGTCAGAGCCGAGTTTATCTATCTCATCCAGCACCATCAGCGGGTTCATACTGCCGCTTTGGATAAGTCCGTTGACAATGCGGCCGGGCATAGAGCCGATATACGTCTTTCTATGGCCGCGGATTTCAGCCTCATCATGTACTCCGCCAAGTGACACACGGCACAGCTTGCGGTTTGTGGCACGGGCAATGCTCATTGCGATGCTGGTTTTGCCTGTCCCCGGAGGGCCGACAAGGCACAGCAGGCCGCCCTTAACATCCGGTGCAAGCTGCTTTACGGCAAGATATTCCAGCACGCGTTCCTTCACCTTGGTAAGGCCATAATGCTCATTATCCAGAAGCTTTCTGGCCGCCGCAATATCCAGGGTTTCCTCAGTCTTTACGCCCCAAGGAATTTCAAGGCACACATCAAGATAGCCGCGCAAAACCGCCGCCTCAGAAGATCCGAACGGCTGCTTTGCAAGGCGCGAAAGCTCTTTCAAAAGCTTCTCCCGCACATCATCAGTAACAGGCAGGGCATTTATCTTTGCGCGATAAGCGTCAAAATCGTCAACTGAGCCATCGTCGCCAAGTTCTGCCTGAATTGCTTTCAGCTCCTCGCGCAGGAAATACTCTCTCTGGCTATTGTTCATAGCCTCCTGTGCAGCTTCGCTGATTTCTTTTTCAATGCTGATGATATTCAGCTCATTGGTGAGCAGGCGGATAAGAAGCATCATACGGCGGCAGGGATAAAGCTCCTCCAAGAGCTGCTGCTTATCCGCTGTGCTAAAACGCACATTGTGCGCGATATAGTCCGCAACATAAGTCGGCACAGGGTTTGCAAGAACGTTGAGTATCTGCTCATTGATCATTTCGGGGTTATCGCTGATATACTCCTCGAAAAGCGACAGGCAGTTTCGCATAAGTGCCTCCTGCCGTGCAGCACTCACGCGCTCCGGCTTATCAGGAAGCTCTCTGACGAGGGCTGTGTAAAACTTGCCCTCAGTGTCCATGCTCAGCGCCTCGGCGCGGTACAAGCTCTCAACAAGGACGCGCGTTATTCCACGCGGCTGATGAAGCTGCTGGCGAATACGGCAAACCGTACCAACGTGATATATATCCGCTTCCTCAGGTGCATCGGCAATGGGATCTATCTGCGTGGCAAGAAAAATCAACTGGTCTGTTTTCACTGCCACATTGAGCGCCGCAACAGAAACACGCCGCTCTACATCAAAGCTCAGAAGCTGACCCGGGAAAGCACTAAGCCCGCGAAGTGCAAGCATTGGCATCGTTTTCGCATCGTTGTGTATTTCATTTGTCATATAGCAATCTCCTTTCAGGAGGATGGGGTTAATTACTGTGCATTGATTCTTTCAACGCTGGGCTTTGCAAGCCCTTTAACGCAATCGGCGGTGATGATGACCTTCTTCACGGTCGGGTCGGAGGGGATGGTGTACATCACGTCTGTCATTGCACCCTCCATCACACTGCGCAAACCACGCGCGCCGATCTTCATCTCAATCGCCTTATCTGCGACAGCTTCAAGCGCATCATCATCGAACACAAGTTCAACATTATCATAGTCAAAGAGCGCCTTATACTGCTTTGTCATAGAGTTTTTCGGCTCTTTCAATATGCGCACGAGATCATCCCGCGTAAGAGAATCAAGCGACGCGATAACCGGCAGTCTGCCAACCAGCTCCGGTATAATACCGAACTTCAAAAGGTCGTGCTGCTGCACCTGTGCAAACAGCTCACCGACATCACGCTCCGCACCACTGACAATATCCGCACCAAAGCCCATTGACTTTTTATTGGTGCGTCTTTCGATTATTTTATCAAGGCCATCAAACGCGCCGCCACAGATAAAGAGAATATTTGTCGTGTCAACATGAATAAATTCCTGCTGAGGGTGCTTGCGCCCACCGTTCGGGGGGACATTGGCCACCGTACCCTCCAGCATTTTCAGCAGTGCCTGCTGCACGCCCTCGCCGGACACGTCACGCGTGATGGACATATTCTCGCTCTTGCGGGCGATCTTGTCGATTTCATCAATATAGATGATGCCGCGCTGGGCGCGTTCAACATCAAAGTTGGCCGCCTGGAGAAGCTTTAATATAACGTTCTCCACGTCCTCTCCGACATAACCGGCCTCGGTAAGTGTGGTTGCATCAGCGATGGCAAATGGCACATCCAGCATTTTGGCAAGCGTCTGCGCAAAGAGTGTTTTGCCGCTGCCTGTCGGTCCAATGAGCAAAATATTGCTCTTTTGCAGCTCAACATCTGATGTTTTTGTGTGCAAAATGCGCTTATAGTGGTTATATACTGCAACTGACAGCGCGATTTTCGCCCTGTCCTGCCCAATAACATAGTCATCCAGCCGTGCCTTTATCTGCATGGGCTTCGGAAGCTTTTCAAACACCAAGGGCAGCCCATCATATCCGGTCGCTGTCTGCTTTGTACTGCCCGGGTTCATATCCTCTTTGATAATGGACGCGCACATGCTCACGCAATCCTCGCATATATAGCACCCGTTTCCGGAAATAAGACGCGTGGTGAGACTCTGCGGTTTACCGCAGAATGAGCACCTTATGCTTCTTCTGTCATCAAGCTTACCCATATATTAAACCTCCCATGTAGCAATGCCGCGCAGCACGTTTATTCTATTCATCTCCGCGGCAGAAAATAGCCGATGCTATTAAATATGGGGGAACGACAGTTCCCCCATGAGACATACGCTGCTTACGCAACGTTTCAGCGCTTATATATCACCTTGTCGATAAGGCCATAGGTTTGCGCTTCCTCTGCAGTCATAAAGTAGTCGCGCTCACAGTCTCTCTCGATAGTTTCAACGCTCTTTCCGGTGTTGCCGGCGAGAATGACATTGAGCTTTTTCTTTATCTTGAGTATATGCTCTGCCTGAATCTGGATATCAGTGCACTGACCCTGACTGCCGCCCGAGGGCTGATGAATCATTATCTCGGCGTTAGGCAGTGCGATACGCTTGCCCTTTGCGCCGGAGGACAGCAGAAATGCGCCCATAGATGCCGCCATACCGATGCATATGGTGGATACATCCGGCTTAATGTACTGCATGGTGTCATATATCGCAAGACCTGCGGTTACGCTTCCGCCGGGGCTGTTGATATAGAACTGTATGTCCTTGTCAGGATCCTGCGCTTCAAGGAAAAGAAGCTGGGCAACAACGAGACTTGCGGTCGTGTCGTTTACCTCCTCAGACAGCATTACGATTCTGTCATTGAGCAGGCGGGAAAAAATATCATACGAACGTTCACCGCGGCTGGTCTGTTCTACTACATAAGGTACAAAACTCATTGTATTAAACTCTCCTCATAAATATATGCATCCAAGAGAGCATATCCCTAAACCGGTAAAATTATTCTGCGCTTTCCTCAGTCTTAGGTGCAGCCTTTTTTCTGGTGGTCTTGGGCTTGGCCTCAGTTTCAGCAGCTGCATCATCTGCGGGCTTTGCAGCTTTCTTGGCTCTGGTTTTCTTTGCGGGCTTTGCAGCGGTGATAACTGCGGAATCATACATGACAGAGCCGGCCTTGTCCTTCTTGCACTCCTCGGTTATGAACTCAATGCCAAAGTAGTTCTTGAGATCTTCGGGAGTGGCGTTGACATCCTCGCTGACCTTCTTGAGGTATTCTTCAACATCCTCGTCAGTCAGTTCGATGTTCTCAGCCTTGATAATGGCCTCGATAAGCATATCATTCTTGACCTGGAACTCAGCCGCAGGACGGAGAGAGGTCTCGATAGTCTCATCATTGATGCCCATCATTGCCTTGAGGTTCTCGTAAGGAACGCTCTGGTCGGTCATGCCGTAGTTTGCAGCATAGCCGCGGATCATCTCTTCCAGCTTGCTGTCGATCATAACAGCAGGAATGTCAACAACAAGGTTGTCGCAGGCCTGACGGAGAATGTCAGTGCGGAACTTGTTCTCAACCTGCTCGGTTGCGGACTTTTCAAGATTTGCGCGGATGTCAGCCTTGTACTCGTCCAGAGTATCAAACTCAGAAACGTCCTTTGCAAACTCGTCATCCAGCTCAGGCAGTTCGGGCATGGTGAGGGAGTTGAGCTTTACCTTGAAGATAACATTCTTGCCGGCCAGATCTTCAACATAGTCCTCAGGGAAGGTTATGGAGAGATCCTTCTCCTCGCCAATGCTCATGCCGACAACCTGCTCCTCAAAGCCGGGAACGAAAGAGTTAGAGCCCAGCTCAAGGTCATAGCCCTCAGCCTTGCCGCCATCAAAACGCTCACCATCAAGGTAACCGTCAAAGTCGATGTTGGCAGTGTCGCCCATAGCGGCGGCGCGATCCTCAACAGTCAGCATACGCGCGTTGCGGCGGCGAACTGCATTGATCTCTTCATCAACCTTTGCGTCGTCAACAACAACTGCTTCCTTCTCAGCTTCAAGACCCTTGTACTGGCCGAGAGTGACCTCAGGGTAGAGAGTAACAGCAAAGGTGAACTCTGCAGTACGGTCATCAGTAACATTGACATCGGTGATGGACGGTGCGCCGACGATTCTCAGGCCAGACTCTTCCAGACCCTTTTCAAATGCCGTGGGTGCCAGCTCATCAAGAGCATCCTGGTAAAACACCTCTGCGCCGTACATACCCTCAATGACTGCGCGAGGGGCTTTGCCCTTGCGGAAGCCGGGTATATATATATCGCGTTTGGCTTTCAGATAAGCGCCGTTGACAGCAGCCTCAAACTCGGCCTTGTCGGTCTCTACCTGAAATGCTGCGGAATTATTTTCTTTTTTTTCTACGTTCTTCAGAATCATGTTTGATTTCCTCCTCTATGTGTGCATAACCTGTAGTATATTATCAGATTTCTTTGATAAAATCAATGACTATTTCAATCATTTTTTCAATTTTCGTTAATCTATCAGCTTGACAGGGGAAAAATTAACGTTATCAGCCGATACAAGACGGTATTCCGTGCCGTTTTTCCACCCATTAAAGGCATATCTACAGCCTTTGCCGTGGATATGACCGTAGCAGCACAAGCGCACATTATGCTCCTTTAGAAGCTGCAATATCTCCGGACATTCGTAATTCATATATATCGGCGGATAGTGCAGGAACACGAGCTTCTGCCGCTCCCCTGCTGATTTCAGTGAAGTCTCAAGCCGCATTATCTCGCGCCGCATTATCTTCTTGTCGTGCTCGCCGCCCTTTTCCTCCTCGTAAAACCAGCCGCGTGTACCGCAAAGCGCATAGTCTCCGTAGATAAAGGAATTATTATTTAAGATATCTATCGTGTCTATATCGTTTTCGACAAAAAAACGCTTTGCCTTGGCCGCAGTGCTCCACCAATAATCGTGATTTCCTTTAAGGATAAGCTTTTTTCCGGGCAGAGCATTGATGAAGAGAAAATCCTCCCGCGCGGCCTCTATGCTCATCGCCCAGCTAAGATCCCCGCACAAAACAGTAACATCGTCACTGTTGAGCAGAGAAAACGAGTCAGCAAGCTTTTGCGCATGATTTGCCCATTTATCACCGAAAACATCCATCGGCTTATTACTGCCAAGCGACAGGTGAAAATCACCTATTGCATATAATGCCATAAACACCCCACATTTTATATAGAATAAACCGCGCAAAAGCACAAAAAATAACACTGCAAGACCCCAATTAAACTCAGGAGGATAACTATGAGCGAAAAGAAATGCAAAACCAGCCCCGGTGTCGGCTGTGATGTGACAAATTGCAAGTACAACACTATTGACTGCCGCTGCACTGCATCGAAAATCAGCGTTCAGAACGAACGCGCCTGCACAAAAGGCGAAACCTATTGTTCGACCTTCTGTCCGAGAGGCGTTGCGTGTGACCAGTCATCCGCAATGGGCAGTATAAAGCTGTAATCAGATGAGGGGTAACCCTCATCTTTACATAAAGGCATCCTCAATATGATTTATCGTCAATCTGCCGTGCGTTCCCTGCGGCGCATATACCTCGATAACATCAAAACGCGGCTGTTTGTCGCTCTCATGCGCACACAGCCAAAGCTGTGCCGTGTTGATTATTCTGAGTTGCTTTGCGCGTGTTACAAACTCTCGCGCCTCAGCAAAGCTTGCGTCCTTTCTAAGTTTCACCTCGACAAACGCGATATATTCATGGTTCTCCGCAATTATATCAATCTCCCCTGTCCGACAGGTGAAATTCATCTCAACGATTTTATAACCTTTCCTGCGCAGATACTGCGCGGCGCGTTCCTCACCGAAGCGCCCCAGCTCTCGTTTTTCCATCAGTGCATTTTCTTCAGAAAGCTCAAGCGGTGCACAGGAGAGGCGCCGTGCTCACGTATTGCATCATAGTGCAGCTTCGTACCATAGCCCTTGTGCCGGTCAAAATGATACTGCGGGTATTGCTCGTGGAGCTGCATCATGTACCTATCACGCGTGACCTTGGCAAGAATCGACGCCGCCGCAACATCCGCACACAGGGAATCGCCCTTTACAATACAGCGGCTCGGCATAGAGATACCGGTGTTTCTGTTGCCGTCTATCAGCGCAAGCTCCGGCGTGACCGACAGCTTTTCGATTGCGCGGTTCATCGCCAAAAAGGTAGCCTGCAAAATATTAAGCTGCTCAATTTCTTCAACCTCGGCAAATGCTATACCATAAGTCAATGCATTTTCACAGATCACATCATACAGTGCTTCACGCTTTTTTTCAGTGAGCTTTTTCGAGTCGTTGAGCCCCGCGATTTCCAGCCCGCGCGGAAGTATCACAGCCGCCGCACAAAGCGGCCCTGCAAGCGGCCCACGCCCAGCCTCATCAACACCACAGAGGCAATTTATACCAGAGTCGTATATTTCATTTTCAAGCGTCCACAAATCATTCATCAGGCACTTCCAACGTCAAACGGCCAAGCTTGCCGTCATGATATTCGCTGAGGAGGGTATTTGCCATACGTTCAATGTCATATTCTCCGCGGGACACAAGGAAGCCGCGTTTCTTCGCCGCCGCCTCCAAAAGCTCATATCCGTTTGCATCCGGGTCAGGCGTGAATTTATAGCGTTCCTCAATTGCCTGCGGATATATTTCACGCAGACGCAGCATAAAGTTTGCGCCCAACGTCTCTTTGTCGATAACATCGGCCTTTATCGCGTTCGTTACTGCAAGCAGCTCTCCAACCTCCTGCGAGTCGAACTTAGGCCAAAGTATGCCCGGTGTGTCCAGCAGATCAAGCGATTTATCTATGTTTATCCACTGTCTGCCGCGCGTAACACCCGGCTTATCCCCCGCAATCGCAGCCTTGCGTCCTGCGACCTTGTTTATAAAGGTGGACTTTCCCACATTGGGGATGCCCAGTATCATAACGCGCAGTGGCCGCCCAACCTGCCCCTTTGCTTCATATTCCTGAAGCTTGTCCGCGAGAAGTGTTCTTACAGCGGGGACAAAGCCATTCACACCTCGCCCGCTTTTAGCGTCAGTTTCCAGTACAGACATTCCCTCGCGCTCAAAGCACTCTCTCCAACGCTTTGTCAGCGCAGGGTCTGCAAGGTCAACGCGGTTTAATATTATAAGGCGCGGTTTTCCGGCGGCAAGGCGGCTGATATCAGGGTTACGGCTGGCGCGCGGTATACGGGCATCAATTATTTCGCACACTGCATCAACAAGCTTGATATTCTCCTCTATCATGCGCTGTGCCTTGGTCATATGCCCGGGAAACCACTGTATGTTCATTTTTTCAAAGCTCATATATTCGATTACTCCACAATTCCAAAGCTTGTCAGTGGGAAGATCACACAGTAAACCTTGCCGATTATCAGTCTGTTATCCACCATACCTATCTCAGATTTTCTGCTGTCCGTGGACATATTGCGGTTATCGCCCATCACAAACACACACCCGTCCGGCACAGTCTGCGGTCCAATGAAATCCAGCTTTGTGGTAGTAAGCTCGCTGATATAATCTTCTTCAATTGCCTGACCGTCCACATAGACTATGCCTTTGTCAAAGTCGATATTGATCTCCTGCCCCTCGGTGGCAATAACGCGCTTGACAAGCGCCTTATCTGGGTCATACTGGTCTTTTTTGAAAACCACTATATCCCCTGCCTTGGGCTTATAAAAGAGGTCTGACACCAGCATCTTGTCCTGATTATTCAGCGTGGGATTCATAGATGTACCCCTGACATCAATCACCCTTATAAAAAAGAGGAAAATCACCACACAGACGATAAGCGCACTTGTAAGGCACTGAATCCAGTCATATGTATTCCTGCGCTTTTTCATATCAAGCTCAGCGATATCTTCTTTGGTCAGCTTTTTTCTTGCTCTGCTCATGTGTATGCTCCAATCCTTGTCAACACACTGACATTTTAATTCATAATATTATACCATAAAAGAACACAAAATCAACCGTGGATTCTTGAAAGAGGCGTGTCGTTGTGGTAAACTAATTAAAAACTTTTTTAACCACGGGAGACAATTCAAATGCCGAAGCTTACTGTTATGATACCTGTATACAATGTTGAGGGGTATCTGCGTAAATGTCTTGATTCTGTTATATATCCTCAGCTTGATGATTATGAGATAGTTCTTGTCAACGATGGTTCTACCGATTCCTCCGGTGAAATATGCGCTGAATACGCTGCGAAGTACCCCACTCTCATCCGCGTTATCACAACCATAAACGGTGGTCTTGGCAAAGCGCGTGATGTTGGCATTGATGCAGCACTTGGTGAGTATATTCTTTTTCTTGACAGTGACGATTATTTATCCGATAACGCACTGCCGGAGATGAGGGAATATCTCAAGCAGGATTTTGATCTGCTCTTTTTTGACATACGCTCCGTAAACGAGGCCGGCAAGCTGCTGAAATATATCCACGGCTGTGCAATTGAGGGTGAATTTTCTCTTGAAACCTTCCCTGAGCTTCTTTTTGAAATGCCGTCGGCGTGGAACAAAATATATCGCCGCACACTTTTCACGGAAAACAAGATTTATTATCCTGGCCGCGTATGGTATGAAGATATGTATGTTACGCCGCATTTGTACACGAAGTGTGGGAAAATGATTTGTGTGCACAAGCCGTGGCACAACTATCTTCAGCGCGCAGGATCTATAACAAATAATAAGAACACCCAGCGCAATCTTGAAATCATCCCTGCTGTTGAAGCCATGCTGGACGCGTTTAAGCAAGAAGGCTTATTTGATAAATACAAAGAACAGCTTGAATATGCAGCATTTTATCATCAGGTGATCACATCCTGCGTCCGCGTGAATCTTGCCGATTGGAAAAGTGACGTGCAGGATACTCTGTACGCCGACTTTCTGACGAAGTTCCCCGACTATGCTGAAAATCGCTATGTCAAGGGCATGAGCAAAAAATATAAGCTCATCCACTTCTTCATCCGCCATCGGATGAGACTTAGTTTGTATGCAGTGATGAAAGTTAATAATTGGGTCAAGGGGAAATGAAAAAGAGTGCGGTTTCTTTTGAAACCGCACTCT
>CAZBVU010000031.1:0-20101 GCA_964495355.1 uncultured Oscillospiraceae bacterium | reverse complement strand
TTACCCCATCATCCCTCTACTTCAGGTTTATTTCTCCCCACTAAACCAATGGTAGGTGTGATTTTTCCACTTAATATTCTATACTGACAGTGAAAGGAGGCAGCATATGGATCAGATAAAAATCGGAAGATTCATTGCCAAATGTAGAAAGCAGGCAGATTTAACACAGGCGCATTTGGCGGAAAAGCTGGGTATCACCGACAAAGCAGTTTCCAAATGGGAGAGAGGCATATCAATGCCCGATTCCTCTATAATGCTTGAGCTGTGCGATATCCTTGGCATCAGTGTAAACGAATTATTAAGTGGGGAGAGAATTACTATGGAAAACAGCGACAAGAAAAATGAACAGCTTTTGCTGGATATGGCAAGGGAGCTGGCAGAGAAAAATAAAACCATCATTACCTCAATGTGGATGCTCATGATTATCAGCACCCTGGCGTTGCTCGTGGGCGTGTTCTTTGCGTTGACGCTCATTCCTGAGGGGACAGTGCAGACTGTGACGGTGCTCGGGATGGTAGTGCTGTTTCTGATACCGTGTCTCTACGCGGTGAAGCTGGAAGTGAGCGCCGGTGCGTATAAGTGCAAAAATTGCGGATGTGAATTTGTGCCCACATACGCTGAGGTGATATGGTCAATGCACATGGGCACAACGCGCCACCTTAAATGCCCTGAATGTAATAAACGCACATGGTGCAAAAAGGTGCTGGAGTGATAGTGCTGTGCTGGCAAATTAAGCAACGGCTACTTTTATGAACAAATGAGCATCCATGTAGATGAGTGATTAAGTCAGTAACAGGGATATAGCGCAATACACCAACAACAGCGCCATTATTGTGTTAATAAGCTTTGCATGTTTAGAAAACAGCCACTTAAAAACAGAACCAAATGCCGACCAGCAAAGTGTAAACGCGAACCCGATAAAGGCGAGAAGCATTGCAAAGCCAAACAGCGGGAGCGTCTGTCCCTGATAAAAGGGCAGAATATACGCCTCCATTGACATGATGCAGTAAACATAAATTTTGGGGTTAACGAATTGCAGAAATAGGCCTGAGATGAAACCGTCACGGGAATGATTCTCCTCTATCACATCAGAACTGCGGAACGTTTCCCATGCGAGATAGAGCATATATGCGGCACCGATAATAAGCATAGGCAGTTTGATTTTGGGGATAAGAGCAGAGAGTACGCTGCAAAACAAGGTACAAAGGAGCATTACAATGGAAAAGCCAACGTAAATGCCAAGATTAAACGGCAGTGCACCCTTGAAACCCTTGCGGCTACCGTTGGACATGGACATGATGTTGTTCGGCCCCGGTGTAACCGCAGTTACTACAGCATACGTGAGAAATGAAATCCAGTTGAACATAATTGACATCCTTTCATGTAAATGATAAGATAATGGTGTTAAAATCCAATATATCAGATTTCTTGTATATTATACTTTGAATCCGATATATTGTCAATAGCGGCGCGAAAGGAAGTTGAAGCATGGATGTAACAAGCGTTGTAGCGGCGAATATTAAGCGGTTTAGAGAGCGAAAAAAGTTAACTTTGGATGCGGCGGCGGAGATAACAGGCGTTTCGAGAAGTATGCTGGCTCAAATTGAAAAAGGCGATGTGAATCCAACGATTTCTATCCTTTGGAAAATAGCTAATGGTTATAAAGTATCGTTTACGTCATTGATTGAGCGGGAGATAGACACAATATCTGTGATTCGTCTGGAGGATGTATCACCGTTAAAGGAGGATGACGATAAATATCTGAATTACCCCGCTTTTCCCTTCGATGAAAAGACCTTGTTTGAAACATACCGCATTGTGATTGAGCCAGCGGGTGCATTGACGGCAGAGCCGCATATGAATGGTTCTGAGGAGTATATTACAGTGTTTTCTGGTCAGGTAGAGATAACAGTTGGAGGCGAGTGTGTGCAGCTCAACAAGGGAGATTCTATTCGCTTTCGCGCCAATGTTCCGCATGCATACCGCAATATGGGAGCGCTGACCGCAGAACTGAGTATGCTGATTTATTATAATCGATAAGCACTATTTCAAATTATAAAATAATCCGAACAACATTTCTCAAACGAGAAATGTTGTTCGGATTTATTGTTTTACTTTATTATTTTACTTGAAGCAATTACACGCGCTTCCACTTTGCACCATGGGGGATGTCGGTAAGCTCAATGCCTTCGGCTTTCAGCTCGTCACGGATGCGGTCGGCCTCAGCGAAATTCTTGGCCTTTTTCGCGTCCTGACGCGCCTGAATCTTCGCCTCGATCTCAGCATTGACCTCGCCGGATTCAGACACTATGGTGAACTCACCGGCCTTGACCTGTTCGCGCT
This sequence comes from uncultured Oscillospiraceae bacterium, assembly GCA_964495355.1. Lineage (GTDB taxonomy): Bacteria > Bacillota > Clostridia > Oscillospirales > Oscillospiraceae > Limivicinus. The sequence continues at coordinate 17,758 of CAZBVU010000031.1, read as the reverse complement.
TGAGCTCCTCGCGGCGCTTTGCGGCCTTATCAAGAAGATCAAGACTGAGAACCTTGTCAAAGTCACCGATAACAGCAAGCTTTGTTGCGTCATTGGTCTTGTATTTCAGCACGTCATAAACCGCTGTGACTGCAAGAGAGGTGTTCAGATCGTTATCCAGCGCAAAGCAGAATTTCTCTTTCATTGCGCTGACAGCGGCCTCATCAATCTCGTCTGCATCGGGCTTGAGTGCGGCGATTCTGTTTATGAGCTTGGTGTAGGTCGTCTGCGCGTTGTCAAGATTCTCCCAAGAGAACACAAGGCCGTTGCGATAGTGGCTTTGCAGGCAAAACAGACGGTACGCGAGAGGGGAGTAACCCTTCTCTTCAAGGAGAGACACCGTGAGGAACTCGCCCTTGGACTTGCTCATCTTACCGGTGGTGGTGTTGAGGTGATGGACGTGCATCCAGTAGTTGCACCACTTGTGGCCGAGATAAGACTCTGACTGGGCGATCTCGTTTGTGTGGTGTGGGAATGCGTTGTCAATGCCGCCGCAGTGGATGTCAAGATCCTCGCCGAGGTGCTTCATTGATATGCCGGAGCACTCAATGTGCCAGCCGGGATAGCCGATGCCCCAAGGGGAGTCCCATTTCAACGCCTGATCCTCAAACTTGGACTTGGTGAACCAGAGAACAAAGTCGTTCTTGTTGCGCTTGTTGGTGTCCTCGTCCACGCCCTCGCGCACGCCAACGGCGAGATCTTCTTCGTTAAAGTCGTTGAAGATGTAGTACTGCTCAAGCTTGGAGGTGTCAAAGTACACGTTGCCACCGGCAAAATAGGCGTAGCCGGTGTCCATCAGCTTGGTGATTATCTTGATATATTCATCAATGCAGTTTGTCGCAGGCTCTACAACGTCCGGCGTCTTGATGTTCAGCTTTGCACAGTCAGCAAAGAAAGCGTCCGTATAGAACTTTGCAATCTCCATAACGGTCTTATGCTCGCGCTGTGCGCCTTTGAGCATCTTGTCCTCGCCCTCGTCGGCATCAGAGGTGAGATGGCCAACGTCAGTTATATTCATCACGCGCCTGACGTTATAACCGGCATAGCGCAGATATTTTTCAAGCACATCCTCCATGATGTAGGAGCGGAGATTGCCGATGTGCGCAAAATGATACACTGTTGGCCCACAGGTGTACATCTTCACAATGTCAGGATGATTCGGGACAAATTCTTCTTTCTTGCGTGTGGCAGAATTATAAAGCTTCATAAAACCTAGCCTCCATTAACTTAATCAGCAGATTTGAAAACGTCACGGTTGACCAAGAAATAGTGAATACCTGAGCCAACAGTGGTTATCAGAATGATCCAGGTGAATATTATGTTAACCAACTCGACCTCTGAGAACAGCATCATTGCTGAAAGGCCGACCATGGTGCAGCCGGTTTTCAGCTTTCCCGACCATGCTGCCGCGATAACGCGACCCTGCTCCACGGCGATAAGACGCAGACCGGAGACTGCAAACTCACGGAAAAGCACGAGCGCAACGGCCCAGCCGGTCATTTGACCGTTTTCTATAAAAAAGCACATTGCCGCCAGCACCAGCATCTTGTCAGCCAGCGGATCCATAAACTTGCCAAAGTCGGACACCTGATTGTAGTGGCGCGCGATATATCCGTCAGCCGCGTCAGAAAGACACGCGATAATGTAGACTGCAAAGGCAGAGTACAGATGCTCAGTGTAGGCCAGAACAAGAAAAACCGGAATGAGCAGGATGCGAAGCATGGTTATCTTATTTGCGGTTGTTTTCATCATATGTCAGTTACCTCCTTGCCGAAGAGAACGCCGTCCTCGGTGCTTTCAATATATACGTTGGTCATGTTGCCTTCAGCGGCACTGCCGGAGAACATAACCTGTCCGTCAATATCAGGAGAATCGGCATAGCTTCTGCCGTAGAGAAGCCCGCTTTCGCTGTCAACGCCCTCGCACAGCACGCGGATAGTCTTGCCGACAAAGCCGGCGCAGAAATCGTCCATTATCGGGGCTTGCAGCTGCAATATTATATCGGCGCGGCGCTGTGCCTCGTCATAATCAACGTGCGCCATCTCAGCGGCCGGTGTACCCTCCTCGGGGGAGAATGGGAACACGCCCACGCGCTCTATCCGCGCCTCGCGCAGATATTCGCAAAGCTCCTCAAATTCGGCTTCACCCTCGCCCGGCAAACCGGCGATAAGACTGGTGCGCAGCACGAGATTGGGGATGCGTTCGCGGAGGGTTTTGAACAGGGCGCGAATTTCATCGCCATCGCCGCGGCGGTTCATGGCCTTTAGTATGCCGTTGTTTATGTGCTGTATCGGGATGTCGAGATACTTCACTATCTTGTCGTTGGAGGCAAGCTCGTCTATCAGCTCATCGTCGAACTGGTCGGGGTAGAGATAGTGCAGGCGTATCCACTCAACGCCTTCTATCTTTGCCAGCTCCCTGCACAGCCGCGCAAGTGAGCGCTTGCCGTAGATATCCGTGCCGTAGCGGGTGATGTCCTGCGCAATGACAATAAGCTCTTTCACGCCGTGCGCGGCAAGGTCGCGCGCCTCATCCACGATATCCTCCAGCTTTCTGGAGCGGTAGCGGCCGCGGATGTAGGGGATGGCGCAGAACGCGCAGAAGTTGTTGCAGCCCTCTGCAATGCGCAGATACGCCCAGCCCGGCCCTGTTGACACAATGCGCGGGATTTCATCCACAGGTGCGCTCTGATCAGCGAAGCGGCGCAGTCTGCGCCCCTCCATCACAGCATCGGCGGCCTTGACTATATCGCCAAAGCTGCCCACGCCCAGAACACTGTCAATCTCAGGCAGTTCATCACAGATAGAGTCTTTATACCGCTCAGATAGACAGCCGGTCACGATAATGCCGCCCAGTCTGCCGGCCTTTTTCAACTCTGCCATTTCAAGGATAGTGTCAATGGCCTCACTTTTTGCAGCGTCTATAAAGCCGCAGGTGTTCACGATAACAAGGTCTGCACCGTCCGGTTCAGGAACGAGCGTGTAGCCGGCCTCATCCATGAGGTACAGCATCTGCTCACTGTTCACCAGATTCTTTGCGCAGCCCAGAGAGATTAGTGCAAAGCGTTTTTCCATGTTTATTATGTCAGTCCTCGTATATATCAGCCTTGTGCCGTTCAAGCGCCTCGCGTATCTCGTCCCACGAGTAACCGCGGCGAAACAGCGCCTGACTGAGCTTTCTCACCTCATCCCGATCATTTATGTCATGCAGTCGGGATGAAATGAACTTGTCTATTTTATCATCATTTTGAGGCATAGCGTCAAGTGCGCTGTCCCACAGCTCACGCGAGATGCCGCGCCGCGCAAGCTCCGCCCGCACGCGCCCGGCACCGTAGCCTTTACCGGCGTAGTGCCGCGCAACAGTGGCGGCGTAGCTTTCATCATCAATGAGTGAGTGCTCCTCCATCCACGCGCCGCAATACTCTGCCGTGTCCTCATCAACACCCTTGTCGATAAGCTTTTTCACAAGCTCTGCCCGTGACATTGCACGGCGCGACAGCATTTCCAGTGCGCGTTCACGCGTCAGTGCGCGCATGGAATCAACGCGAAGCTGCTCCACGGCCTGTGCGTCAAGCTCCCGACCGGAGTACAGGCGCATATCGGTGATAACGCCAAGCGTTGATTTTATCTCGCTTCCGTCATCCAGCACAACGGTTATGCGCCCGGGGGAGGTTTGCCTCAGTGCGGATATCAGCATCAATCTTCTTCAAAATCGGCGGCGCTGACGTCCACAGCCTTTGCAGCGGCGGCCTTTGCCTCGCGCTGGCCGCGCGGGGTCAGCTTGTACGCGTTCTCGCGCACCTGCTGCTCTATCTTGTCGCATACCTCGGGGTTAGCTTTCAGATATTCTTTTACCGCGTCGCGACCCTGCACGCGCTGTCCGTCAACGGTGAACCACGCACCGGCCTTGTCGATTATTTCAAGCTTCACACCGAGATCGACTATCTCACCCAGCTTTGAAATGCCCTCACCGTACATAATATCAAACTCCGCCTCGCGGAAGGGAGGCGCGACCTTGTTCTTTACGACCTTCGCGCGTGTCCTGTTACCGACCATCTCGCCGGAGACCTTCAAGGTCTCAATACGGCGCACATCAATACGCACGGAGGAATAGTATTTCAGCGCGAGACCGCCCGGGGTGGTTTCGGGGTTGCCGTACATAACGCCGATCTTTTGCCTCAATTGGTTGATAAAAATAACAGTGCAGTTGTTCTTGGATATTGCACCGGCAAGGCGGCGCATTGCCTGGCTCATCAGACGCGCAAGCGCACCCACGACCGTATCACCGACCTCGCCCTCCAACTCAACGCGGGGGATGAGCGCGGCAACAGAGTCGATAACCACAACATCAATAGCGCCGGAGCGAACAAGAGATTCCGCAATGTCCAGCGCCTGCTCACCGGTGTCAGGCTGGGAAATGAGCAGGGAGTTTATATCCACACCGAGAGCCTGTGCGTAGGCCGGTTCAAGCGCGTGTTCAACGTCAATATAAGCGGCATCTCCGCCCAGCTTCTGCGCAGATGCGACAGCGTGCAGCGCCAGCGTGGTCTTACCGGAGGATTCAGGCCCGTATATCTCGATTATACGGCCGCGCGGCAGACCGCCAATACCGAGCGCAAGGTCAAGCGACAGCGACCCTGTGGAGAATGAATCCACATTTATGGATATATCATCACCCAGACGCATGATAGTGCCTTTGCCGTAGTCCTTCTCTATCTTCGCTATTGCGGTTTCGAGCGCTTTTTTCTTGTCCGAGCTTGCCGGAGCAACTATTGCGGGGACTTTCTTTTTCTCTGCCATTTGCGTATCCTCCTTTTATATTCTGCCGAATACGACCCGATCTACGCCGAGGGTATCCTTTCTTGTACCTGTTGACACAAAACCTGCCGCCTGAAGCATATCTTCAACGGCCTTTGCCTGCCCCTCGCCAACCTCAAACATGAGATAGCCGTTGGGACGCAGCAGGGTTTTCCAATACTTTATGATTGCCTTGTAGAATTTCAGCCCGTCACTGCCGCCGTCAAGCGCCCATACCGGTTCATAGTCCTTTACAGAGGTATCAAGCGCCTTAATCTCGTCAGACGCTATGTATGGCGGGTTGGACACTATCACGTCAAAATCGCCTATGCCGAGCGGCGGCGTTGACAGCGCGTCCGACTGCACGCAAATAACGCGGGATGAAAGCTTCAATGCGCTGAGATTGCGGCGGCATACGTCCAGCGCGTTTGCGCTGATGTCGATGGACACAAAGCGCGTCGCGGGAAGCTCATGTCCAACGGCACAGGTGATGCACCCACTGCCGCAGCAGAGATCCAGTATGCGCGCGTCCATCTTCTTGCCGGTCAAAAGCTCTTTCACAGCGTCAACAAGAACCTCCGTGTCCATGCGCGGTATCAGCACGTCAGTCGTGGTGATTATCGGCAGACCGTAAAACTCCCACGAGCCTACGATGTACGCCACAGGCTCCCCCTTAAGGCGGCGGGCGATATACTCTGTCACGGTCTCCTCTATCTTGTTGCTGGCGTAAAGATTCATGTCGCGCAGAAGCTGCGGCATGGTTTTACCGGCGGCACCGGCCACAAGCAGCTTTGCTTCCAGACCAAACGCCTCAACACCGTTCTGGCGCAGAAGATTGCGCGCGGAGAGATAGATTTCGTTATATGTTTTCATGTCAGTTGTTCACCTGCCCCATTCATCGCTCTTGTCATCGGGGATGACAAGCAGCATTGCGCGTATAGCACATTCTATCATGCCGTCATCCGGCTCATTTGTCGTCATATGCTGCAGCCACTTGCCGGGGGCACTCAACGCGGTGGACAGCCAGTTGTCATGCTTGCCGCACCAGCGGTTTATCTCGTAGCTTATGCCGACCACGACAGGCAGCAGCAGCAGATGGTACGCCATGCGCACAAAGCTGTTGTTGGAGCGCACAACGGAGTTGACAAGTATGCTCACCACCACAACCACCAGCAGGAAGCTTGTTCCGCAGCGCGGGTGAAAACGGGACTCCGTGCGCACATTGTCCACTGTCAGCTCCTTGCCGTGCTCGTAGCAGAAGATGGTTTTGTGCTCTGCGCCGTGATAGGAGAAAAGGCGCTTAACATCAGGGGAGAGGCAGCACAAACGCATATATATCAGCAGAATAATAACCCTCACAACGCCCTCAGATAGGTTGCGCGTGACGTGGCTTGCCTTCAGTGCGGGGATAAGCCCCACAATGAACGCGGGCAGAAAGATGAACAGAAACAGCGACAGCGCAATGCCCAGCACGACCGCAACGCCGATTATAAGCTTCTGTGCCTTATCCTCGGGGAAGTGTGCCTCTATCCACGCGTCAAGCTTGTCCGGCTCACCCTGTTCTTCCAGCGGCACAAGCTCTGCCGAGTAGGTCAGTGCCTGCATACCATTTATAAGGGATGAGAGAAACATGGCGCATCCGCGTATCAGCGGCCAGCCGAGTATAGGATATCTGTCCTTTATGAATTTAAGCTCCTCTGTCTTTTCCACAAGACCGTCAGCCGTGCGGCACACGATGGCCTGCTTTTTCGGGCCGCGCATCATGATGCCCTCTATAAGTGCCTGTCCGCCGATTGATGTGCGGAAGCCGGAGCATGATTTTTCCTTTGCCATATATTAAATGTCCTTTGCTAAGTTTAGTAATGTGTTTGGTCAGCTTGCTTTCAGCGGAAGCGTGATTGACACCTTGCAGCCGCCGCCCTCGGCGTTGGTAATATCCAGCGCACCATTGTGGCGGGTGATTATCTCATCACACACGGAAAGGCCGATGCCGGTACCTCGGTTTTTGGAGCTGCCCTTATAAAACTTCTCTTTCACATGGGGGAGTTCTGCCTCGGGTATGCCGTGGCCATAATCACGGAACACGATATGCACACCGTTTGCATCGCTGGAAAGGGTCACATCTATCTTGTCACCGTCACCGCCGTGCTTGGAGGCATTGTCCAGCAGGTTTGAAAACACCTGCTTCAACCTCTCCGGATCACCGGGGATGAGCGGGATCTCAACAGGGGGTGGGGTGTAGTTGATTTTCAGTCCGGCCTGTTTTATCAGATCGCCATAGGTGAACAGCGCGTCCTCAAGCTCTGCGGCAATGTCAATAAGCTCGACCCGCAGGTTAAAGCGGCCATCCTGAATACGCGTAAACTCCAATAGCTCTGCCACCATACCGGTCAGGCGCTCAGCCTCTTTGAAGATGATGTTCACACCGCGCAGTGAATCGCCTTGAACGGCAGGGTCATATGCGATAGTCTCCGCCCAGCCGGTGATAGCTGTCAGCGGCGTCCTCAGCTCATGCGAAACCTGTGACACAAATTCCGTTCTGGACTTTTCAGCCATCGCGACCTTTTCGGACATATCGTTTATTTCACTTGTGAGGCTTCCCAGCTCGTTTACATACTTATCGTCCAGCTTGATGCCGTAACTGCCGCCGGCTATCCGCTTTGCAAAGCTTGTCAGCTTATCAATCGGCATCGACACACAGCGCCAAAACCAGATGTTTACCAGCACGATGTATGCGCACACTATGCACAGAATAACAATGCTCCATCCCAAATAGCTGCGTGTGATAAGCCACACACTCAAAATCAACAGTACAATGGCAGCGATGGACGACGCCATCAACTGCCCCTTGAGAGACTTAAACATTAACTAATACTTCCTAAATCCTATCTGAAATATAAACCGGACGTGGCCGGCATGGTAAGGTCAGTAACCCCACTTATAACCGTATCCCCACACGGTGGTGAGATACTCCGGCTCAGTCGGGTCTTTCTCAATCTTTATGCGCAGGCGGCGGATATTCACATCAACCGTTTTCAGCTCGCCGGAGAAATCACCGCCCCAAACGGCGGCGAGTATATCCTCGCGGTTCATGGCCTTGCCCGGGTTTTCCATGAACAGCTTCATCAGCAGATATTCAATCTGTGTCAGCTTCAGGCGCTGACCGTCCTTTTCAAGGGTGCGGTTGCGCGTGTTCAGCACAAACGGCCCGCTCACTATCTCAGTGCTGCTGTTTTCGTCCTCATCCTGACCGAGGCGGCGGATAAGCGCGTCAACACGGGCGGTAAGCTCTGCCGGTGAGAAGGGCTTCGTCACATAATCGTCTGCACCAGTCATCAAACCGGTCACCTTGTCTATCTCCTGACTTTTTGCGGTCAGCATGATTATACCGATTTTTGAGCCGGTCGCCCGGATGCGGCGGCACACCTCAAAGCCGTCAATATCAGGCAGCATCACGTCCAGCAGTGCCATACATATGTCAGGGTTCACACGGAACTTTTCGAGTGCCTCCGTGCCGGTTTCAGCCTCAATCGGCTCATACCCGCTGCGGCGCAGATTGATAACCACAAAACTGCGGATATTGGGTTCGTCTTCCATAACAAGAATTTTCTTCATATATACAGCCTCCATTCCTGAAGTTATTATCATCGCGTTCCATGCATCAATACGTCCGGATGGCATACTGATACATAGTACAAAACTAATTATAACATACCTTTTACAAAAATCATAGTCAAAGTTTCAAATAAATTAAAATTTTTTTACACAGAATGAACAGATTATGTTAACCTGAGGGCAAAACACTGATTATTGTTGATTATTTTGCGTAAAAATGTTAATATACACCTTATGGATAATAGAAAAGAATTAACGGTAGGCATCCTCGCGCACGTTGACGCTGGCAAGACCACGCTGACGGAGGCAATGCTCTACCTCTCCGGAAAACTGAAAAAGCTTGGCCGCGTTGATAAACGTGACAGCTTTCTGGATACCCACTCTCTTGAACGTGAGCGGGGAATAACCATATTCTCAAAACAGGCTGTGTTTGAGACGCGTGAGCACCGTGTCACGCTGCTGGATACCCCTGGACACGTTGATTTTGCCGCCGAGATGGAGCGGACATTGCCGGTGCTGGACTGTGCCGTACTGGTCATAAGCGGGACGGACGGTGTTCAGGCGCATACGGAGACGCTGTGGCGTTTACTGCGCAAATATGCCGTGCCCTGCTTTATCTTTGTTACGAAAATGGATTTGGCCGTGCGTGACAGCGCCGCTATCTGCGCTGACATTTCCGCGCGTCTTGGTGAAAATTGCGTGGATTTTTCACTAAACGCGCCGGAGCGGGATGAGCTTATCGCCCTCACCGGTGAGCGGGCGATGGAGGAATACCTCGATAAGGGCTGTTTTGCCGATGAAAGCATAGCAGAGCTTATTAAGGCGCGCCAGCTTTTCCCCTGCTTTTTCGGTTCAGGGCTGAAGCTTGACGGTGTGGAGCAGCTTCTTGATGCGTTTGACCGCTACACCTGCCCGCAGATTTGGCCGGATGAACTTGCCGTGCGCGTATATAAAATATCGCGCGATGCACAGGGGCAGCGCATGAGCTTTGTCAAGCTTACCGGTGGTGAGCTTCCTGTCCGAACGTTGATAAAATATAAGGGGCTGGACGGGGAAGAACACGAGGAGAAGATAACACAGATAAGGATATATTCCGGCCTCAAATACGAGACCGTAGATAGGGTTTGCGCCGGTCAGGTGTGTGCCCTGCTGGGGTTGACTGCCACCTATGCCGGACAGGGGCTTGGCGCTGAACGGGCGCAGGATGCAGCAATGATGGAGCCGGTAATGCGCTACTCTCTGCATCTTCCGGAGGGGACAGATGCACGCACAGCCCTGCCGAAGCTGATGCTTTTGCAGGAAGAGGATCCACAGCTTCACATTGTTTGGAATTCTTCTGCGCGTGCTATCGAGGTTCAGCTTATGGGCAGGGTACAGGCGGAGATATTCAAAAGCCTTGTCATGGACAGGTTTGACCTTGATGTGTCGCTTGATGCGGGGCATATCATGTATAAGGAGACTATCGCGGACAAGGTGGAGGGGGTCGGGCATTTTGAGCCTCTGCGCCATTATGCTGAGGTGCACCTCATAATGGAGCCGATGCCGCGCGGCAGCGGTATAGTGGTGGATTCCTCCGTGCCGGAGGATGAGCTGGACGGGAACTGGCAGCGACTTATCCTGTCGCATATCCTTGAAAAACCGCATCTCGGCGTGCTGACCGGTGCGCCGATAACAGATATCAAGCTGACGCTTGCCGCAGGGCGCGCTCATCTAAAGCATACTGAGGGCGGCGACTTCCGTCAGGCGACCTACCGCGCTATACGTCAGGGGCTTATGCAGGCAAAAAGCGTCCTTTTAGAGCCGTATTATGCCTTTACCCTCGATGTGCCGCCTGAGCAGCTTGGCCGCGCGATATCCGATTTGCGCATGATGAATTCCGACTTTTCCTCTCCGGAGGATGAGCAGGGGATGATGCGCATTACGGGCGCGGCGCCTGTCGCGGCGATGAATGAATACATGGCAGAGCTGATGGCCTATACCCATGGCCGCGGGCGGCTTGCCCTGCGTCTGGACAGTTATCGCCCGTGCAAAAATGAAAAGGCTGTGGTGGCTGCAATCGGCTATGACGCGCTGAGTGATGTTGAAAATACTGCCGATTCTGTCTTTTGCGCGCACGGCGCAGGAGTAAACATCCGCTGGGACGAGGTGAAAAATTATATGCACCTTGATTCCTGCCTTGCACCGCGCAAGGTTGAAGCGGCTGTACCCGCGGCCGTCAGGCGCAGTGTCAGCATTGACGAGCGGGAACTTGAAGCCATAATGGAGCGGGAGTTTGGCCCGATAAAGCGCCCAATGTATTCCGCTCGCCGCGTCAATGACGCGCCGGAGGTCAAGCTGAATGTGCCGGAGCGCAGGCAATATGTCATCGTGGACGGTTATAACCTCATTTTCGGCTGGGATGAGCTGAAAAATCTTGCGGCGGACAATATGGATCTTGCGCGCACACGCCTTGCGGATATGCTATCAAGCTATGCCGGATATACCAAGGCAGAGACAGTGCTGGTTTTTGACGCGTACCGCACACCTGATGGTGCAGGGTCAAAGAGTGAGTATCATAACATTCACCTTGCCTATACAGCGGACGGTGAGACAGCGGATATGTATATTGAGCGCCTTGCTAATGACATAGGAAAGAACTATGACGTGCGCGTTGTTACGAATGATGGTCTTATTCGCTTGTCGGCGTTGCGCTCCGGCGTTCTGCGGTGCAGCGTAAAGGAATTTGCCGCCGAGCTTGATTGGACGCTGGAACAGATAGACACGATATTGCAGTCCACCAATAAAAACGCGCATACGATGAGGCTGATAGATGGAAAAGGATGAACTGATAAAACGCGCGGAGGATCTTTCTGCGCGGTGTGACAGGCAATCAAAGCTGACAAGCACGCATTTTCTCACCCCGGGTGAGCGGGCAGAGCTGGAGCGCTGGGGCGTTCATGCGCCTGTTGCGCCGTATTTCACCGGCGGGCGTGAGGAATGTGAGCGCACAATCGCGTTCTTCCTGCCGTATTATATGGATAGTGACACTTTTTCTCCCGATGAATATATAGATGCCATCCATATCACCGCGCATTTCGGCGCACCCGAGCACCGCGATTACATGGGTGCACTGCTGGGCATGGGCATTGGCCGAGAGTGGCTGGGCGACATCATGGTGAACGGCAGTGAGGCGTATATATTCTGCGTTCCCAGCGTGAGTGAACATTTGCTGGGCATAGATAAGGTTGGCCGGTGCGGTGTGACAGCGGAAAAAATTGCACTGTCTGCTGTGCCTGAACCAAAACGTGAGATGAAGCGCGTCAGCTTCTCTGTGATGAGCCTGCGCCTTGACGCGGTCGCGGCGGGGATGTTCTCATTATCGCGTACAGAGGCGGCAAAGCGTATCGCGGCGGGGCTGGTAACGGTGAACTATTTACCATGTCTAAAGCCGGATATGCTGCTTAGTGAGGGTACTGTTGTGTCAGTGCGCGGCGCGGGAAAGGCAAAACTCATCGGAACCGGCGGCACGTCACGCAAGGGGCGGCTGTTCGTGTACGCGGATATTTATAAATGACAGATAGAAACCGAAAGGAAATCAAGCAGTGATGAAAGAGGCTATATACCACTTTCGCACAAACGGCAATCCTGTGGAGTGCCGACAGATAAAGAGTGGGCATATAAACGAGACCTTTGTTATAACCACCGATACCGGCGAAAAATATGTTTTGCAGTGGATAAACCAATTCGTATTTCCCAATGTGAACGCATTGATGAACAATATGTCAGCCATCAGCGCATACCTTCGCGCCCACGCGGGAGAGCGGATGGCCATGATAAGCTATATGGACACTGTAGAGGGCGATAATTATTACGATGACGGCAAGGGCGGCGCGTGGCGCTGTTACCGCTTTGTGGATAACAGCATCTGCCTGCAAAAGGCCGACACTCCCGAGGAATTTGCCGAGAGTGCGCGTGCATTCGGCCACTTCCAGTATGCCTTGCGTGATTTTCCGGCGGACACCTTGGAGGAGACGATAAAGAATTTCCACAACACTCCCGACCGCTTCCGTCAGCTTCGCGAGGCTGCGGCTAATGACGCAAAGGGTCGTATGGAGAAGATTGTGCAGGAGCTGGATTTTGCCCTCACGCGTGAGGCGCGTGCCTGTGTGCTTCACCATATGCGTGAGCGGGGTGAGCTTCCCGTCCGTGCCACGCATAATGACACCAAGATAAATAACGTCCTCTTTGATGCTGACACGAAAAAGGCCATCTGCGTCATTGACCTTGACACGGTAATGCCCGGCCTTGCCGCGTATGATTTTGGCGATGCAATCCGCTTTGGTGCAAGCACAGCGGCAGAGGACGAACCGGATTTAGATAAAGTTTGGCTTGACCTTGAGCTTTTCCGTGCGTTTACGCGCGGCTTTCTGGAGGCTTGCCCAAGCCTGACTGATTTAGAAGTGGACGGTCTTGCACAGGGCGCGTATACCATGACGCTGGAATGTGGCATCCGCTTCCTTGCAGACTATCTCAACGGTGATGTATACTTTGCCACGGATAGACCCGACCAGAATCTTGACCGTGCACATACGCAGTTCAAGCTTGTTGAGGATATGGAGCGCAAATGGGATGAAATGTGCGATATCGTCCGCGCGGAGAGATGTGCGCACACATCCACTTAAACGGAAAAATATTTTTTGAGAGGTGTACATATGAAAACAACTGTATTGTATTTCAGTCCGACCGGCGGCGTTGAGCACGTGGCGCAGTTCGTCGCAGGTGAGGTCAAGGCCGATGCGCTTGACATCACCGTGTTCGACTATGACCTCACCTATGGTGAGGGTGAGATGGTGTTTTTCTGCTTCCCTGTCTACGGCGGCAGAATCCCCGCGCCGATCTATAAGCGCCTGAGCGGTATTCGCGGCGAGGGTGCAAATGCTGTGCTTGTTGCGGTTTACGGCAACCGCGCGGTTGATGATGCGCTTATCGAGCTTAGCGACCTCGTAAGGAGTAAGGGCTTCCGCGTTGTCGGCGGCGCTGAGATGATCGCACCACATTCCCTCAACAAACGCATTGCGGCTGAACGACCGGACGAGAGCGACAAGGCGAAAATGCGTGATTTCCTTGCGAAGCTTATGGCGAAGGACACTTTCGGTGTTGTGGCAATGCCCGGCAGTCATGATTATAAGAAGTATGACGGTCTGCCGTTCCACCCCATTTCCGGCAAAGAGTGCAGTGGCTGCGGCACCTGTGCACAGGAGTGCCCCACCGGCGCTATTGATTCCAGTGATCCCATGAAGCCGGATGCAAAGAAATGCATCAGTTGTATGCGTTGTGTCAGCGTGTGCCCGTTTGAGGTGCGCCACCTGCCTAAGGCCATGCAGCTGACAGCCGCCGCATCTCTCCGCGCAATGTGTGCAGGCAGAAAAGAACCGAAGTTCTATATATGATAGATTGTAGAGTATAATAGGCGCAAACAGGCAGCCCCGTGTATTTCGGGGCTGCCTTGCAGCTTTACGCGGATTGTTCGTTTTGGCGTGCTAAAAATACAGCACAATAAGGTGAATATTGTGCTTGCGAATGAATTAGATTCTGCTATAATATTATGACTGGTGCTGTGGCGCAATGTGCAGCCGTGGCACGTTTGCATGACTAATTCCGGAGGAATTGCACGTTGATAGATAGATTCGGGCGAAATATAACATATATGCGTATGTCGGTGACGGAGCAATGCAATCTCCGCTGTCGTTACTGTATGCCGGAGGAGGGCGTTTGTCAAAGAGGAGAGGACGTTCTTCTGACAGAGGATGAAATGATAATGGCGGTGCAGGCCGCCGCCTCACTTGGCATAAATAAGCTGCGCATAACCGGCGGCGAACCACTGGTGAAGAAAAATATCGTCAGCATTTGCGAGCGCGCCTCCAATGTCAGCGGCATTGAGGAAGTGTGCCTTACAACCAACGCAATTTATATGCCGCGCTTTGCACAGCAACTGAAAGATGCCGGCGTTTCGCACGTGAATATAAGTCTTGATACGCTTGATGCCGATAAGTATGCGCAGATAACGCGTGTTGGCCGCTTACAGGATGCATTGAGCGGAATTTATGCAGCGCTTGATGCTGGCTTTACGCGTGTGAAACTGAACACTGTGCTTATAGGCGGCTTTAACGATGATGAGATAGAGGCGCTTGCAAACCTCACGCGGGAATATCCATTGGATGTGCGCTTTATTGAGCTTATGCCGATGACAGCAAGCTCCGTTTTCGGAGAAAGTGCCTATATACCGGACAGTGTTGTTCTTGAAAAACTGCCGGAGCTTATCCCTCGGCCGCCTGACGGCGGTGTGGCGCGGCTTTATCGCCTGCCGGATGCGCAGGGGAATGTAGGATTGATTAGTCCGCTCAGTGCGCACTTCTGCGGTGAATGTTCTCGCCTGAGACTGACGGCGGACGGCAAACTGAAGCCTTGTCTGCACTCACCGGATGAATACCCGATAAAAGGATTAAACTATGATGCCATGCGTGCACAGATGTGTGCCGCGATAAACGGTAAACCGCAGTGGCATGGCGGCCTTGGTGCACTCAACCACAGCCGTGCCAACAGAAGTATGAACCGCATAGGGGGGTAACAAATGAAAAACACAGCAGCAGTTATCAGCATTGGTGAGATGGGCGCGGCATGTGACGAGGTGTGCCGCATAATGGAAAATGCGGGCTTCCTTGTGACGTATAAAAGCGCCGTACCCAATACCGCGAGGTGCATAAGTGATGAGCTTATTAAATGTGCGGACGAGTTGAAAGCCTCCATCGTGCTGACGTTGGGCGGCACAGGACTTGCAAAGCAGAATGTAACGCCGGATGCAACGCTTGCCGTTATCGACCGCGAAGCACCCGGCATCGCGGAGGCTATGCGCACCGAGGGAATGAAAACCACGTTCCGCGCCTGCCTTACGCGCGGCGTCGCCGGTATACGCGGCAACACGCTGATCGTCAATCTGCCGGGCAGTAAAAGAGCTGCGTGTGAGAACCTTTGCGGCGTGACGCAGGCGCTTGTCCATGCGGCGGATATGCTTGCCGCGGCTGATGCAAAGCAAACTGCGCGGCCAAAATACAGCAATACAAAGTCTGCACCCTCTATGGATGCGTGGCTTACCGAGGCGAAAGCAGACACAGGTGCAGATAAGTGCGGGATGTATCTTTTCCACACCGGTGTTGTGCGCAGTACGGCAAAGGCCGAGGTTCGTGCGCTTGATGGTGATAAAAGCGCTGTGAGCGGGATGTACTTTTCCTATGACGAGGACAAGGTTGATGCAGCGGTGGAAATGGCCAATGGGATGGCGGGTATAGAATATGTGCGCGTGTGGCTGAATGATGGTGCACTTCGTGTAGGGGATGATATTATGCGCGTGCTTGTCGGCGGCGATATCAGACCCCATGTCATAGATGCCCTGCAAGCCCTTGTTGCTGAGATAAAAAATAACTGCGTCACAGAGATGGAACTGCATTAACGTGAAAAATGAGGTGTGCTTGAAAAAGTACACCTCATTTTATATGTGTCGAACTGGAGACAAAGCGCATGATGTTAAAAATTTTGGATTTATTCGCAACCTTTTGGGCTTTTTTGTTGTCTTTATTTATGTAAGGCCTTATAAACTGTAAAGGAGGTCAGGCATGGAAGATAATGCAATTGTTGAACTGTTTTGGCGTAGAGCTGATACAGCCATATCCGAAACAGAAAAGAAATACGGCGCATATTGCCGCAAAATTGCCTATAATATTTGCGGCAATAACTATGATGCAGAGGAATGTGTAAATGAAACGCTTTTTCGCGCATGGAATCTTATGCCGGATAAGCGCCCAACAATGCTGGGGGCGTTTCTGGGCAGGATAACCAGAAATATTGCCCTAAATCTTGTTAAGGCAGAAAATCGTGTCAAACGAGGTGGAGGGGAGCTGCTTTTGGCGTTGGATGAGCTTTCGGAGTGTGTTCCATCCACATTCAGCGTAGAGCGCGAGGTAGAGCAGCGAGAGCTACAGGCGCTCATCGATCGCTTTATTGCAACGCTTTCACTGGAAGAGCGGAGAATCTTTATCCTGCGCTATTGGCATCTTGCACCCGTGAGGGAAATAGCTGATACGCTTGGCTTTTCTAAGTCAAAGGTTAAAAGCGGCTTATTTCGTGCGCGAAATAAGCTGAGAAATTATATTGAGGAGGAAATGCTATGATAGATTCATTTGCCATTTTACAAGCAATGGACGGGATAAGTGACAAAGATATTATCAGCGCCGGCAGAGGATTTTTGGTTTTGCCCGCGAATCGCAGTACAAACCGGAAACGGTTGCTGTCATTTGCTCTCGCGGCAGCGATTATCCTCGCACTCGGTACGGTGGCTTATGCCATTACTCGCCGTGCCTCTGTTTATAACGGCACAATCAACATTGACGGTGAGGTGCGACCCGCCATCGGTTTTGAAAGCCTTGACGACGCACCTGTTAACTTGGGTGTTTGGGCGCTTGGCGAATTGCCTGAGGATTTCACCCTTTCAAAAAGCTATTATCGCGGCGACGAAGCGCGCGTGGATTACCAGAATCCAGCCGGGGACATTATAAGCTTAATATATCAAAAACCCGATAACACGCTGAACAGCTATTTTGCGGACACGGTATTGGCGTGTGAAGATGTTACCATAAACAGCAACAGTGGCACATATTATCACGTGGATAACGGCTGGCAATATGTTTATTGGACGGTGGAGGAGCGCGGTATAGGTATTCAGCTTTCCGTTAAGGGCGACTATGACGCGTTGTCCCTTGCCAACGGTGTTCATGAAACGGACGAGCACCCACCCATGGATGATGACACAGCTACCGCTCTTGCCGCACTTGGTGATTGGCAAATTTCGCTTCCTGATGGGTATGTCGAGCTTGTTACCTACGGTGCACCGGGGGAATACGGATATATATACCGCATCTATGAAAACCCGGATGGTTACGAAATTTCCCTCAATTATGAGCGCTCTGTTACCACGCTTGACGGGTATGTGGATTACTACAGATCTCCTGAAGCGGGGTACGGAGAGGTACGCTTTACTGAGCTTAGTGTGGACGGGTATATGGCTTGGCTTCTGGAAAAAGAGGATGGGACGCCTCTTCGTCTCACATGGCAGGATACGGACAGGGGACTAACATTTACACTCACCGCTAATAACATCACAAGCAGCGAACTGACAAGCACAGCGCAGGGGATATATCTGGATTGAATATCTGCATGATGCGTACCTATGCAATATATCACCGAACAAAGCACTTGCAGAGCGGGGAGTGTGTGAT
>CAZBVU010000030.1:0-21546 GCA_964495355.1 uncultured Oscillospiraceae bacterium | reverse complement strand
CAGCGGACTCTGACTCCGTATGTGAGGGTTCGAATCCTTCTCCCGCTGCCAGAAACACCTTTGTCTTTTGACAAAGGTGTTTTTTTTATTTTATTCTCGCTCCCTCATCCCATTTCCCCGCTTGGAGTTTATGCCTTTTATTGTTGACAACGGACGGACAATATGTTAAACTCCACTTGAAAAATAGAGTACGAAATGTGGAGAAAGAGTGGACGTTCAGCAAAACAAAAAAGTTACCATAGACGATGTGGCTAAGCTGTGCGGCGTTTCCAAGACCACGATTTCTCGATATCTGAACGGAAAGTTTGAGAATATTTCAGCGGAGACGCGCGAGCGTATCCGTGTCGTGATAAAAGATCTGGATTATCGCCCCAACCGCACAGCGCAGCGGCTAAAGGCGCACCGGTCAATGCTGGTCGGGTGCGTTGTAGGTGATGTGAGCAGTCCTTTCGCGGGTCTGCTGCTGAAAGGCATCACCGATGTGTGCGAGGCGGCCGGCTATCAGGTGCTGTTTGCCGACAGCGGCGAGAATCCGAAAAAAGAGAAGTCCGCAATTGAGGGCTTTCTCGCCAGTCAGGTGGACGGCCTGATTGTCAACTCCCCCGGTGGGAATGAGGCGCTGCTGCTGGAGCTGCATGAGCGCGGCGTGCCCATCGTTCTGGCTGACCGCGGCCTGATGGACAGCGATAAGCTGGACACTGTCGTGCCGACAGACAGGAAAAGCGCGTGCGAATGTGTCAGCTTCCTCAGTGACTGCGGCTATACGCAGATCGCCTTCTTCTCAGAGGGCAACCACAGCATCACCCCGCGTCTGTTGAGATACAAGGGGTATCAGGATGGAATTAGAACCGCGATGCCCGCAGGGACTGAATCGCGTATATATGAATTTGACCGCAAGGATCCGGAGGATTGCATACGCTGTGTGCAGGATTTTCGCAGCAGCTTCCCCGGAGAGCGTATTGCGATACTTACCACCAACGGCGTGACAGCGCGTTACGTCGTGACAGCTTTCCAAGCCGTCGGACTGACGATCGGGCGCGATTATGGCCTGTGCACGTTTGACGACTGGTCATGGCTCCGCCTTATCCCGCCGGGGATAACCTCAGTGGCGCTCAGCTCTGAAGAGATCGGTGCGGAGTCTGCACGGCTGCTGTTGGAGCGTATCAGCGGCAAGCGCCCGCTCGATGCACCGGCAGTATATGTTGAGATACCTACCTGCTTAAAGGTTCGCGGCTCAACTGTGAAATGATGACTGTTAATTAAAGCAAAATATGTGTTAAATCAGTTAACGAAACATAGACCTCCTCCCGTGAGGTCATATGTTTTAGCAATTTCGTTAACCGGTTTCCGAAAACGATACACGGACGAAAAGTCCGAACTTCGTCAAAAGCGACAAAATCTTTCTGGCTATTTTGTCGCATATTACCAAGGATAGTCAGCGTTAAGACGCTTGGCATATCATATAAATATTCAGGAGGAAAACACATGAAAAAAACTGTCATCGCACTGCTCCTCGCCCTCGTTATGATGCTGTCTCTGACAGCATGTGGGGCATCCACCAGCGCTCCCGCTGCCGCACCTGCCGAAGCACCTGCTGCTGACGCCGGCGAGGCCGCAGCACCTGCTGCCGAAAGCACCGAGAAGGTCGGCCAGACCGTCCTCAAGTGCGCATTCAACCAGACCATTGAGAACCCCGAAGCAAAGACCCTCCAGAAGCTGAGTGACGATCTGTATGACGCCACCGAAGGCCGCTACTCCATCGAGGTTTACCCCAATGAGCAGCTCGGCTCTCAGGCTGACACTCTTGAGCAGGTCACCATGGGCACCCTCGACATGGCTCTCGTTGCAAACGCTGTTGTTGAGACCTATGCATCCGACTTCGCAATCCTCGGCACTCCTTACGTCTACGACAGCATCGATCACCAGGAGAAGGTCTTTAAGTCCGGCAAGCTGGCTGACCTCTACGCCACCACCGAGCAGTACGGCTTCAACGTCCTCTGCGCATACTCCCTCGGCGCTCGTAACCTCTACACCCGCGACAACCCCGTCACCAATCCTGAAGAGCTCGCCGGCCTCAAGATCCGCGTCATGGGTTCTGAGACCTGCATCAACATGATGAACGCAATGGGCGGCGTTGGCCTTGAGATGGGTCAGGGCGACGTTTACTCCGCAATCCAGACCGGCACCATCGACGGCGCTGAGAACAACATCATCACCTACGTTGACCTCGTTCAGTACGAAGTTGCTCCTTACTACAACGAGACCGGCCACCTCATGATCCCCGATGAGCTCTGCATTGCCAACGGCGTTCTCGAGGCTATGTCCCCCGAAGATCAGGAGGCTCTCAAGACCCTCGCAACCGAGTCTATCTCCTACATGTTCGATCTGTGCGATGAGCTGCGCGCTGACTACCGTGCACAGGCCGAGGCACAGGGCGTTGTCTTCTCCGAGGCTGACGTTCCCGCATTCCAGGCTCTCTGCGCTGACCTCATCCAGAGCGTTGCAGGCCGCAATGACCTCACTGCTTCCGTTTACGAGGCCATCCTCTCCGAGCGCTAATATTATTCCGTTGCATTATAACGGCCCACAGCACGCTGTGGGCCGTTTCTTAAAATGAAAACTGCTTACACTTTTGAGAAAAAGGAGGTCGCTCCGTGAAAACACTAGACACCATTAAATTCGTGTGCGACAAGATCCTCGAGGTTGTCTCCACGATTCTGCTCAGCATAATGTCGATAATCGTCGCATATCAGGTTGTTGCACGCTATATCTTCAACAGCCCCAGCTCCATCACCGGTAGCCTGTCCCAGTACATGTTTGTTTGGATGATAATGTTTGGCAGTGCCTACGTCTACGGCAGCCGTGAGCATCTGACCATTGATATACTAAAGGACAAGTTGAATCCCAAAGCCAACATGATCGTTGAGATCGTAACCAACATCTGCCTTGCAGCGTTCGTTCTTGTTGTATGCGTGGTAGGCGGCTGGCTCTACACCAGCAAGCAGGCCGTGCAGACCGACCCCAGCCTTAAAATTTCCAAGGCGTTTTTGTACGCATCCGTCCCCTTTACCGGAATAATCACGGTGTACTATGCCCTTTATAATGGCGTAAAGGCCGTGAAGGATTATCACCTCGGCAAGCGCCAGTTTGGCGATGAGCTGTCCGGAACCGCATGATGGGAGGTAACGTGAAATGACTGTAACTGCAATAGCCGGCATCGTAATGATCGCCCTTATATTCGTGACCCTGGCATTCGGCTTCCCTATCGGCCTGAGCATCGGCATCGGCTCTGCCGCGGCACTGTACATCATCATGCCCAACACCGGCGCCCTGATGATCTCCGCGCAGAAGATGTTTCAGAGTGTTAACTCTTTCTCGCTTCTGGCAATTCCGTTCTTCGTCCTCGCCGGTAACCTCATGAACTCCGGCGGTATTGCCCGCCGTCTCGTCGGCTGTGCAAAGATCGTTGCGCACCGTCTGCCCGGCGCACTGGCACAGACCAACATCGTGGCAAATATGCTCTTCGGCGCAATGTCCGGCTCCGGCGTGGCCGCGGCTGTGGCAATGGGCGGCATCCTCGGCCCCATGGAGAAGGACGAGGGCTATTCTGACGAGTATATCGCCGTTTGCAACATCGCCTCCGGTCCGACCGGTATGATGATTCCCCCCAGCAACATCATGATCGTTTACTCCACCGTGGCAGGCTCCGTTTCCATTGCGGCGCTGTTCATGGCAGGCTACGTCCCCGGCATACTGTGGGGTCTGGCATGCATGGTCGTGGCGGGCGTTATGGCAAAGCGCCGCGGCTATGTCTCCACTGAGAGCTATACATTTAAATATGTTATCAAGACCCTGTGGGAAGGCATCCCCAGCCTGCTGATGATCGTTGTTGTCATCGGCGGTATCCTCGGCGGCATATTCACCGCAACTGAAGGCTCTGCAATCGCTGTGGTTTACGCCCTTGTACTCAGCTTCATTTACCGCAACATCACCATCAAGGATCTGCCCGGTATCGTCTTCAGCAGTGTCAAGACCACCGCTGTTATCGAGTATCTCGTGTGCGTGTCCGGTATAATGAGCTATGTCATGTCCTACACGCATATCCCCGCCATCGTGGCAGACGGTATCCTCGGCATGACGACTAATAAATATATCATTCTCCTCATCATGAACATCATCCTGCTTATTGTCGGCTGCTTCATGGATCCTACCCCCGCTGTGCTTATCTTCACGCCGATATTCCTCCCCATCGTGCAGACCTGGGGCATGAGCGCCGTTCACTTCGGTCTGATGATGATTATGAACCTCTGCGTTGGCACGCTGACCCCGCCTGTCGGTGCCATCCTCTTCGCAGGCTGCCGCACGCACAACGTCAAGATCGAGCAGATCATCAAGATGCTGCTGCCGTTCTTCGCCGTTATATTCGTAACGCTGATGCTCATCACCTATGTCCCGTGGCTGTCTATGGCAATCCCCACGGCAATGGGTCTGTGCTGATATCCGGGAGGCACATATGGACGCAAATAAACTCGGTTTTGAGCTGCTGCACATCGGCATCAACCAGTCCGGTGCTGAGGAAGGGCAGACCACAGCGGCGCTTCTGGCGGAGCTGTTTGGCTTCCCCCTGAGAGAGACGGACGGTTCATGGTTTGCAAATGAGCAGTTTGAAATTATGAAAAAGCCTTTCCGCGGCACCCACGGTCATTTCGCCGTCGGCACGAACAACGCCGCAGAGGCGCGCAAGTGGCTGGAGAGCAAGGGTATCACCTTTGATGAGTCCTCCGCCCAGTATGATGCGGAGGGTAAGCTGAAGCTGGTCTATTCCAACAATGAGATCGGCGGCTTCGCTTTCCACATAACGCAGAAAAATTGATTGGAGTATAAAATGGATATTCGTTATTCAACCGGTCCGAATGATGTTAAACGCTACACCACGGAGGAGCTTCGCAACGAGTTTCTGATAGAGAACCTCTATCAGGCAGACAGTGTTCAGGCTGTCTACTCGCACGTTGACAGGATGGTTGTGCTGGGCATTATGCCCGTGCATGAGTCCCTGCCCATCGACAAGGGCATTGACGTGTGGTCAAACTTCGGCACGCACTACTTCCTTGAGCGCAGAGAAGCGGGCGTATTTAACCTCGGCGGCGCGGGCTGGATAGAGGCGGACGGTGTCCGCTACGAGATGGGCTTTGAGGATTGCCTGTATATCACCAAGGGCACGCAGAACGTCTCCTTTGCCAGCAATGACGCGGCAAACCCCGCGCGCTTCTACCTTGTGTCCGCACCGGCGCACAAAGAGTGCAAGACGACCTTCATCTCCATCAAGGATGCAAATAAGCGCCCCCTTGGCAGCACCGCCACTGCGAACAAGCGCGTCATCAACCAGTTCATCCATCCGGACGTGCTGGAGACGTGCCAGCTCTCCATGGGTCTGACCCAGCTTGACGAGGGCAGCGTGTGGAACTCCGTCCCGCCGCACACTCACGAGCGCCGCATGGAGATCTACACCTATTTCAACCTCCCCGAGGACGGCATCGTGATGCACCTCATGGGACAGCCCCAGCAGACGCGCCACATCGTGATGAAGAACTTTGACGCGGTTATCTCCCCGTCCTGGTCGATTCACGCCGGATGCGGCAGCTCCAACTACACCTTTATCTGGGCAATGGGCGGCGAGAACAAGGAGTTCGACGATATGGACACCTTCGGCGTCAACGAGCTGAGATAATCATCAACAACACATCCCAGACCCGACAAATACTCGGGTCTGGGATAAGGTACAGAAATGAACTTGACAAATCGAGAAATACTGCTTGAGAAAATTGAGGGAATGTACCAGGACAGCACCATCCGCGACAGGACGTATTATCCCGACTTTCGCCGCGGCTGGGAGCAGGTTTTCAAAAATGCCATGCAGAGTGACGCAAGCTATCTGCCGGATGAGGCCGGTGCGATATTCACCGTGCGCCACAAGTACGGCAACTTTGATATGACGCTGCATTTTGACCAGGTGAAAATCGCCGACTGGTACCAGCGCGAGGTGGAGAGGAAAAGCAAGGCCATCTTTGTCGCCAAACGGCTGAAGCGCTCTATGAGCGGGGTGCTGCGCCTGGAGGATTCCATCTGCCACTATGACCCTGACGCGCCCGAACCCATGCTGTCGCCGGCACAGAAGAATATCATCTGCTGTGCCCTGCCCGGCCTGCCGCCGGAGCTGCAGGTCATTTACGGCAATCGCTGGGTCGATTCCCGCTTCAACGTCTTTCGCCAGCGTCACCTGTCCCTGTTCTTCCTGAACACGGACTATGTCCCTGCGTTCCTCGGCAGTCCGATGGAGGTCTGCATTTACCTCTTTTTGATGGACTGCTGCATCATTAAGGAGAACTATACCAAGGTCAAGGACGAGGATCTGCGCGGCTTTCTGCACATCTTCCGTCCCTCCCCGATGCTGAAGATCAAGGGGCTTATCTGAGGCGGCGTTAAATTTGTCTTATCATGCGGTTATTATAAATAGCAGCACACTGAAAAATATTTAAGTAAAGGAGATATGAAAAAATGGATGTTCTCGGTAGACTGGCTGCATCCGGCGTTGTGCCTGTAGTCGTTCTGGACAATGCGGCTGATGCAGTGCCCACCGCGCGCGCTATGCTCGCAGGCGGCATTGACGTTATGGAGATCACGTTCCGCACGGCAGCGGCGGCGGATTCCATCCGTGCTGTTGCGGCAGAGGTGCCCGAGATGCTTGTCGGCGCCGGCACTGTTATCAATCTGGAGCAGTGCAAGCTGGCAGTTGAGTGCGGTGCGAAGTTCATCGTCTCCCCCGGCTATGACGAGGAGACTGTGGCATGGTGCGTGGAGAACGGCGTTGCCGTCACGCCCGGCTGTGTCACCCCGACTGAGATTATGGCCGCGCTCAAGCACGGGCTGAACGTGCTGAAATTCTTCCCCGCAAATGTTTACGGCGGTCTGTCCGCACTCAAGGCGCTGGCAGGTCCCTTTGTCGGGCTGAAATTCATCCCCACCGGCGGTGTGAATCAGCAGAACATGGGCGAGTTCCTTTGCAGCCCCAGTGTCCATGCCGTTGGCGGCAGCTGGGTATGCCCCAAGGGCGATATCGCCGCACATAACTTTGACCGTATCACCCAGCTTTGCGCCGAGGCAAGGCGCGGCGTAATGGGCTTTGAGCTGGCGCACGTCGGCATCAACTGCGCCGATGCGGATGAGTCTGTCTCCGTCTGCGGTGAGCTGGAGAAGGCCTTTGATTTTGAAGTGAAGCTTGGCAACTCCTCCAACTTCGCCTCCACCGGCGTTGAGGTGATGAAGTCCATGTACCTTGGCAAGAACGGCCATCTCGCCGTGCGCACCAACAAGATGGAGGCTGCCGTGGCAGAGCTGGAGCGCCGTGGCTTCGCCCTCGATATGGACACTGCCAAGTTCAAGGGTGGGCGCATGATCGCGGTATACCTGAAAAACGAGATCGGCGGCTTTGCCATTCACCTTCTGCAAAAATAATTATCCGAAAAAGGAGAAATATACATGAAGTTTCTTACCTTTGGCGAGATCATGCTCCGCCTGAAATCCCCCGGACACGAGAGATTCTTCCAGTCTCCCATGCTTGAGGCCACCTTCGGCGGCGGCGAGGCCAATGTTGCCGTGTCACTGGCAAACTTCGGCGAGGATGTCGGCTACCTCACGGTTCTGCCGAAGAACACCCTCGGTGACGAGTGCATTAAAGAGCTGCGCCGCTTCGGCGTGGACACCTCCCGCATCGTCAGAGGCGGTGAGCGCCTTGGCATTTACTATCTTGAAAGCGGCGCAAACCAGCGCCCCAGCAAGGTCATTTATGACCGCGCCCACTCCTCCATCAGCACTGCCAAGCCCGGCGATATCGACTGGGACAAGGCCTTTGAGGGCGTGGAATGGTTCCACATCACAGGCATCACCCCCGCTATCTCCGAGAGCGCGATGGAGCTGTCCCTCGAATCCGTGAAAGAGGCAAAGAAGCGCGGCATCACCGTCTCCTGCGACCTCAACTACCGCAAGAACCTCTGGAAGTACGGCAAGAAGGCCTCCGATGTCATGCGTGAGCTGGCAAAGTACGTTGACGTTGCCATCGCCAACGAGGAGGACGTGCAGAAGTCCCTTGAGATCACAACTGACGTTGTTGTTGAGTCCGGCGTGCTGGATCACAGCAAGTATAAAGCCCTGGGCGACAAGGTGCTTGAAGCCTACCCCGACATGAAGATGATCGCCATCACCCTCCGCGAGAGTAAGAGCGCCGACTGGAACGGATGGGCAGGCTGCCTGAACGACCGTGAGAATTTCTATGAGTCCAAGCACTATGAGATCCGCGACATCGTTGACCGCGTCGGCGGCGGCGACAGCTTTGCGGGCGGTCTGATCTACGGTCTGAACCACTATGACAGCAAGCAGCAGGCGCTGGAGTTCGCAGTGGCGGCCTCCTGCCTCAAGCACAGCATCGGCGGCGACTTCAACCGCGTGGATGTGCCCGAGGTTGAAAAGCTCATGGGCGGTGACGGCAGCGGCCGCGTCCAGAGATAAGCGCATACGGAAATTTTACATCGAATTATCATCTGCAAAGGAGAATATACACCATGGATATCAGCAAGCAGTTTTCCCTTGAGGGCAAGGTCGCCCTTGTCACCGGCGCGGCATACGGTATTGGCTTCGCCATCGCAGAGGGCTTTGCAGCAGCAGGCGCAAAGATCGCGTTCAACTGCCGCGGCGAGAAGCATATGCAGGAGGCTCTCGAGGCATATAAGGCCAAGGGCATTGACGCACACGGCTACTATGCAGACGTCACCAATGAAGATGACGTGAAGGAGCTTGTCGCCAAGATCGAGGCTGACCTCGGCACTATCGACATTCTCGTTAACAACGCCGGTATTATCAAGCGCGTCCCCATGATCGAGATGGAGAGCGCAGACTTCCGCCAGGTCGTTGACATTGACCTCGTTGCCCCGTTCATCGTGTCCAAGGCCGTTATCCCCGGCATGATCAAGAAGGGCCATGGCAAGATAATCAACATCTGCTCCATGATGAGCGAGCTGGGCAGAGAGACCGTCTCCGCCTACGCCGCCGCAAAGGGCGGTTTGAAGATGCTCACGCGCAACATCTGCTCTGAGTACGGTGAATATAACATCCAGTGCAACGGCATTGGCCCCGGCTACATCGCCACTCCCCAGACTGCACCTCTGCGCGAGATCCAGCCTGACGGCAGCCGCCACCCGTTCGACCAGTTCATCGTTGCCAAGACGCCCGCCGCGCGCTGGGGCGACACGTCCGACCTTGTCGGCCCTGCCGTGTTCCTCGCCTCCGACGCTTCCAACTTCGTCAACGGCCACATTCTGTACGTTGACGGCGGTATCCTTGCCTACATCGGCAAGCAGCCCTGACAACTAAGGAGGATGCGGAAAATGAAAGCAGCCGTATTAAAAAACTGGCTCGACCTCGAGCTTTGCGATATTCCCGTCCCCGTTCCCGACGAAAATGAGGCGCTTATCAAGGTCAAGCTTGCCGGCGTGTGCGGTTCTGATATCACTGTTTACCGTGGCAAGCACATGACTGCCACCGTCCCCACGGTGCTCAGCCATGAGATACTTGGTGAGATCGTCACCCTGCCCGAGGGCTATGCAGGCCCGTTCAAGGTGGGTCAGCGCGTCCTCATGAATCCCATCATCTCCTGCGGCGAGTGCGCCGCCTGCAAAGCAGGTTTGACCCATGTGTGCGAGAATCTGAAGCTCCTCGGCATCCATGTCGATGGCGGCTTTGCCGAGTACACCAAGGTCAATGTTGATAAGCTCGTGGCGCTGGATGAGGACATCCCCGATGATGTCGCCATCCTGGGTGAGCCGTTTGCAGTCGGCTATCACGTCATGCAGCGCAGTCAGATCCAGCCGGGTGACACTGTGTTCATCTCCGGCGGTGCGACAGTCGGCCTGTATATCGCCATCTTTGCCAGAGCATGGGGCGCCGGCAGGGTCATTATCTCTGAGATAAATGAGCCGCGCCGTCAGTTTGTTGAGTCTATGGGTATTGAGACCATCAACCCCAGCCAGACCGACGCTATGGATCTCATGCGCGAGGTCACAGGCGGCGCAGGCTTCGACATTGTCTATGACACGTCCGGTGCAGCATCCTGCGTGCTGCAAATGCCTGATCTCTGCCGCTGCGGTGGCAAGATGCTCTCCCTCGGCCTCTCCGGTGACCCGTATCAGTTCATCATCGGCAAGGTTTCCTTTAAGGAGATCACGCTCATCGGCAACCGCCTCTATTCTCAGGACGATTTTGAAAAGGGCGTGCGCTTTGTTGAGGACAACTGGAAGACCCTCGGCCTTGACAGGATGGTTACTGACCGCCTCACCCTCGGTGAGATCGACCGTGCCCTGCAAATGATGCTCAACGGCGAAAACATCTGCAAGATCATCATCGACTGCCAGAAGTAAACCTCTTATTTATCGTATATCCCATACTTTTCATTTATGCTCTTGCGAAACAGAGCAAAAAAGGCAACCACCTCAAACCGCAAATCACGGTTTGAGGTGGTTTTTGTTGTGTTGTAAACATTCCCCTCTCCCGTGCATATTTGCATATCGTACGCAAATATGCACTGCTAAATGAATATCATCCCCTGCAAATATTCATTCTGTCGATGAATATATTCATTTTTGGTGATAATTATACAACACTCGCGGATTTCGCCGCATAATCTCTGTTGTTTGTGTCAATTTACAATTGCGGCGCATAGTTGTATAATCATGCACGAACTTAAAAATTGTTGCATAAAAATGCAATTCACAAAAAACAGGAGAGAGAGAAAATGAAAAACATAAAAAACATTATTGCAGTTCTCATCATCTGCGCGATGATGATGTGTGCGCTCACCGGCTGCGGCAGCAGCAACAGTGCAAGCACCGCTGATGTCGCCGTTCCCGACTGGGCAACCGGCCTGAGTGATGAAGGCCTCGCCGCCGTCAAGGAAATCGTGGCTAAGGGCAAGATCGTTCTCGGCACCTCCGCTGACTACGCCCCCTTTGAGTTCCACACCGAGATAGACGGCAACGACACGATAGTTGGTTTTGACATTTCCATTGCACAGTTTATCGCAGACCAGTTCGGCGTTGAGCTGGAGATCGTTGACATGAGCTTTGACAACCTGCTTATCAGCCTCAACAAGGGCGACTTTGACATCGTTCTGGCCGCAATGTCCTCGAACGAAGAGCGTGCCAAGGCTGTTGATTTCAGCAGCGAATACTACCTTTCCAACAACGTCCTCCTCGTTCTCAACGAGAATGCTGACAAGTACACCACTCAGGAAAGCCTTCAGGGTGTGACAATCGCTGCACAGAAGGGCACCTCCTGTGAGACCCGCGCCAAAGCGCTTTCCGGTGAGAGCACCGTTATCTCCCTCGTAAAGGTTCAGGACATGGTGTCCGAGCTTCTGGCCGGCAAGGTTGAGGCCATTCTCTGTGATAAGCCCGTTGCAGCCGGCTACGCTGTGATGCAGGAGAGCCTCAGCATGGTCGATATCGGCCTTGAGTCTGAAGAGGGCATGAGCGTTGCAATACAGAAGGGCAGCGCCGGTCTCACGGAAGCCATCAACGTGGTGCTCTCCCAGATCACTGAGGAGCAGATGGAAGCATGGATGGGTGAGGCTCAGCTCACCGCCGGTATAGAAGAGTAAAAATATATAAAACGTATCGTAAGGCGTGGCATTCATCTGCCGCCCTTACGACACTGTGAGAGGAGAGAAAGATTTGGGTATCGGGGAAATATTCCTGAACTACTACCAATATTTCCTGCGTGGCACGCAGACCACCATTATAGTTTCGCTTATCACGGTTTTCTTCGGCTTTGTCCTCGGCTGCGTGATCGCGTTTATGAGGATGTCCAAGGTAAAGCTTTTAAGCGCATTCGGAAAGCTTTATATAACCGTTCTGCGCGGCACACCGCTGCTGGTTCAGCTTTATATAGTCTACTATCAGCTTGATTTCATCCCCTACCCGAAGATGATGCTGTGGGGTATCGCACTTGAACGCGCCCTGCCCTGCACGCTCGCACTTTCGATGAACTCTGCTGCGTACGTGGCGGAGGTCATCCGCTCCGGTATTCAGGCCGTTGACCTCGGCCAGACCGAGGCGGCTCGCTCCGTGGGCATGACCCAGTGGCAGACGATGCAGCGCATAGTTATGCCTCAGGCGATAAAGAACATCCTCCCCGCAATCGGCAACGAGTTTATCACCATGATTAAGGAAACCTCCATCATCCAGTACCTCGGCATCAGTGACCTCATGTACAACAACGGCATAGTGGTAACGGCGACTTACAACCCCCTGCCCTGCTACTATATCTCCGCCGCGATTTACCTGATACTCAACCTCGTGACCGGCAAGGGACTCGACATTTTTGAAAGGAAGCTAAAGCGCAGTGACAGATAACGGTGTACTCATAGAGACAAAGAATCTCCGCAAGAGCTTTGGTGAGGTCGAGGTTCTTAAAGGAATAGACACGCAGATAAAAAAGGGTGAGGTCGTGGTCGTGATAGGCCCGTCCGGCAGCGGAAAATCCACCTTCCTGCGATGCATCAACCATTTGGAGGTGCCGACAGGAGGTCAGGTCATATTCGAGGGCAAGGATATTGGCGCAAAGGGGCAGAACATCAACCTCATCCGCCAGAAGATGGGCATGGTGTTCCAGCAGTTTAACCTTTTCAACAACCTCACCGTGCTGGAAAACATCACCCTCGGCCCCACGCTTGTGAAAAAGCAGAGCGCGGAGCAGGCAAACGCCGCCGCAATGAAGCTGCTGGAGCGCGTCGGTCTAGCCGACAGAGCCAACGAGTACCCCTCCAAGCTCTCCGGCGGGCAGAAGCAGCGTATCGCGATCGTCCGCGCACTGGCTATGGAGCCGGACGTAATGCTGTTTGACGAGCCGACCAGCGCACTTGACCCCGAGATGGTTGGTGAGGTGCTGGATGTTATGCGCGATCTTGCAAATTCCGGCATGACGATGATCGTGGTAACACACGAAATGGGCTTTGCCAAGAAGGTCGGCACAAGGGTGCTGTTCTTTGACGATGGCCAGATCGTTGAGGATGGCACACCCTCCCAGATTTTTGAGCAGCCCCAGAACCCCAGAACACAAAACTTTCTTAATAAAGTTCTCAACATAATGTAAACGGAGGAAAAAACAATGCTTAACTCTTACGAACCTACCTTTATATATCTTCAGGAGGAAGACGCGATAAAAGCCGGTGCAACCGACATGAAGATGACCCTTGAGGCCACCGAAAAGGTGCACAAGCTGATGGCCGAAGGCCAGATCTACAACCCGCCCAAATCCCACCTTGGCCTACCCCTCGGCACTGACAAGCACACCTGGCAGTCCTTCTTCAACAGTATGCCCTGCTTCATCGGCGGCGATGTCAACGTCGGCGGCATGAAGTGGGCGGCAGAAGCCAAGGAGAACGCCAAGGTTGCCGGCATCCCCTACGGCATCGACATAACCATCCTCAGCGACCCGAAAACCGTCCTCCCGTTCTGTGTTCTCAACGGCACGCTCATAACCGCCATGCGTACCGGCGCTACCGCGGGTCTGTTCGCCAAGTACACCGCCCCCAAGGGTACCGACACCGTCACCTCCATCGGCTGCGGCGTTGTTGGCCGCTGCACTGTGATGGCAGTGGCCGAGGCCATGCCTGAGGTCAAGAAGATGTACATCTCCGACCTTGACATGAGCAAGGCGCAGGACATCGTGAACGAGTATCAGCCGAAGTACCCGTGGCTGGAGCTGATCCCCACCACCGACACCAAGGCCGCCGCGGAGAAGTCCCAGGTGATAATCACCCAGACCACCGCCTCTAAGGAGTTTATCGACGAGAGCTGGATCGCCCCGGGCAAGTCCCTTGTTGCCGTCGGCGCAATTGAGGTCGATCCGGAAGTCGTTTTGAAGAGCGACATCGTCGTTGTAGATGAGTGGAATCAGATGATCACCAACGAGAGCCGCCCTGTCGCCGTGCTGCACCGCGAGGGCAAGCTGGAAAAGGAGCAGGTGCTGGATCTGACCGACATCATCCTCGACCCGAGCAAGGGACGCCAGAACAACGACCAGTTTGTTTACTCCTCCGCACTCGGTCTCGGCGCACTCGACATTATGATCAGCTACGAGATCTTCCTCAAGGCAAAGGCCGAGGGTATCGGCACCGTGCTGAAAATGTACGACAAGCCCCTCTGGGAGTAATGTAATAAACCATCAAAAGGCTTTGACTGCGAATCAGTCAAAGCCTTTTCTTTGCCGCACTTGACAAACTGTCAAAAGCAGCGGTATAATATAGCAAAGAGTACCGCGACAAGCGGTTAGCTCAGATAAGTTGAAACATCATAGTTATGCTACGAAGCCGTCACTTGCCCGAGTGGCGGCTTCTGCTATGTACAATAAACTGAAACATTATTCTGCGTAATGTAAGAGTTATTGTCAGTCGCATAAGCTTCACCCCCTTTCGGGTGGCGTAGCTAGCCGCCTGCCGTTGTGCAGTACTCTAAGGGTGCTTGTGCACCGCTGACAATATAACACGAATCGTGTCTATTTGCAATACTTGGGATATCATCAGTCGCAATTACCTCTACTTGACAAGCTTCAGCACGGGCGGTATCATAAAAATGTATAAAAAGAAAACCTCCGTCAACTATAACACCGCGCTTGCCTGACGCGGGCAATAGTGGTATATTATAAGCTGTTCACTAAACGCAAAAGAGGTTATTAAATGGATTTCAAAGAAGCACTTGAATATATAAGCGGCACAGAATGGTTCGGCTCAAAGCCCGGGCTTGAGCGCGTGGGTGAGCTGCTGCACAGGCTGGGTGACCCGCAGAATCAGCTTAAATTCATCCACATCGCCGGAACAAACGGCAAGGGCAGCGCCTCGGCCATGCTCGCCTCCATCATGAAGGCCGCGGGCTATAAAACCGGTCTGTTCACCTCGCCGTACCTCGCCCGCTTTACTGAGCGCATGAAGATAAACGGCAAGGAGATAGGCGACGATGCCCTCGCTGATATCGTGACGCGCCTACAGCCGCAGGCCGACACTATGGACGAGCACCCCACGGAGTTTGAGCTGATGACAGCGGCGGCGCTTCTGTGGTTCGCTGAGGAGAAATGCGATATCGTGGTGCTGGAGGTCGGCCTCGGCGGGCGGTACGATGCCACGAATATAATCGGCGTGCCGGAGACCGCCGTGATAATGAACATCGGCCTTGACCACACCGCCGTGCTGGGCGACACTGTGGACAAAATCGCATGGGAAAAGGCCGGTATAATCAAGTCCGGCTGTGATGTTGTGCTGTATCAGCAGAGTGAGAGCGTCACGAACGTTGTCCGTGCTGAGTGTGAAAAGCACAACGCGCAGCTGCACATTGCTGACTTCTCCGCTATCGCACCGGAGTTTGACAGTCTTGACGGACAGGTGTTCACCTACAAGGGTGAGCCTTATGCCCTGCCGCTTCTGGGCGCGCACCAGCAGCGCAACTCCGCCGTAGTGCTGGAGGCTGTGGACGTTCTGCGTACACGCGGCTGGGCGCTGGATCAGGCCGATGTTGAGCACGGCCTGTACGCCGTTAGCTGGCCTGCGCGGTTTGAGCTGGTGTCCGACGATCCGTTCTTCATTGTTGACGGCGGGCACAACCCCCAGTGCGCACAAACGGTGGCGGATAATCTCCTGCACTATTTCCCCGATAAACGCCGCGTGATGCTTGTCGGTGTCCTCGCTGACAAGGACTATGTGGGGCTGACGGACATCCTCAACATAGCCGCGGATGAGTATGTGTGCGTCTCGCCGGATAGTCCGCGCGCGCTATCGGCTGAGGATCTTGGCCGCTGTGTTTCGCGCTTTGGCAAGAATGTTACCGTGTGCGACAGTATACGCGACGGTGTGGCCGCCGCGCAGGACTGCGCCGGTGCTGACGGTATGGTGTGCGCTGTCGGTTCTCTGTACATGGCCGGTGAGATACGCAGCTGCTTCGGCCTGAAATAACGCGGCACATCATATTGACGCTTTAGTAAGGAGACATATTATGCGCATAATGGCAATAGATTACGGTGATGCGAGAATCGGCCTCGCCGTGTCCGACCTGACCGGCCTTATCTGCGGTGAGGCGTGGACAATGCAGGAATGGAATCGCGAACGCGCCGTCACGCGGATATGTGAGGAGGCCAAGGCGCGCGAGGTTGGGCGCTTTGTGCTGGGTCTGCCGAAGAATATGGACGGCACAGAGGGTGAGCGCGCCACGCTCAGCCGCAGTTTCGCGTCTGAGTTGGAGGCGGCCAGCGGTCTGCCTGTCACGCTGTGGGATGAGCGCCGCTCCAGCATTGAGGCGCACGCCATCCTCCACTCTGTCGGCAAAAAAGAACGCGCCCACCGCCGCACGGTGGACGCTGTCGCCGCCAGCCTTATCCTTGAAGGCTATCTTGGCAGTGTAAAATAAAATCACGATATATATGCAGACAGTTTGGAAAATCCAAACTGTCTGTTTTTCGTTTTGTCAATCGTCGTTATAGCCCAGGCGTTCAAGCTCGCGTTCCTTTTGCCACAGAAAGCTTAAACGCATCTCCGTCCCCTCATGGATGCGGAGGAAATTTTCCCTGTGTTTATAGAAAATCGGGATAATGGGTATCGCCAGCACCGCCGCACCCAGCCAGTGATGCACCGTAAGCCCGTAATACACCGGCCAAACCATCGACATAGTGGCGCACGACACTGCGACATAATTGGTCACCAGACCAACCAGCAACGCAACGCCCAGCATTATCAAAAAAGTTTTCGGGCTGACGGCCAGCGCCATACCGCCCATGCAGGCAAATCCCTTTCCGCCGTGGAAGTTGAGCATCACGGGGAACATATGCCCCAGCACACACGCCACACCGCCTACAGCGCCCGCAACGCGCACTGTGGGTAAAAGCGCGGCGGCCAGATTCCACGAGATAGTCGCCTTGCAGATATCGAATACAGCAACGAACAGCCCTGCAAGCTTGCCCGCCATAATCACCGTGTTGGATGCTCCCGCGTTTTTCGACCCCGATGTGCGCACATCATAACCTTTTATGCGCCCAATGATATAGGATGGGCTGATATTGCCGATAAAATACCCTATCGCCGCGCACACTGTCAAGCCGATCAATATATCCATATTACACAGCCTCCTTACAACAATTCATTTTACTTATAACAGTATACACATTTATTTATAGATTACAAGTTCTTATTTCTTTTTTCGGAAAACCTCACAAAAATTTAGGCACAAATAGTATATTTAACCTCCTTTATTTTCTCCTTTTAATGCGCATACTTAACTGTGCGAATGAAAATGCGCGAAAGCGATTTTTGGCGCGGGAGGGAGAAAGATATACAATGAAAAAAGCAGCAGTTACGGCAATCGCGTGCCTTGTTCTGTGCTGTGCTATGCCCGCGGCGGCTTATGCGCAGGAGCTTATGGTCGGCGGTCAGGCCGTGGGGATTCAGGTGGGTACAAAGGGCGTGATGGTCGCCGGTCTATCACAGGTGACAACGGACAGCGGCGATAAATCTCCGGCCAGCAGCGCCGGTATCAAAAAGGGCGACATGATAACCGAGATAAACGGCGCAGCCGTCAACAAGGCGGCGGAGCTTATTGATACCGTCTCCTCACTGGGCGGTATGCCCGCACGCCTGACCATTCAGCGCGGTGACAGTACCCTTTCCGTCACGGTGCAGCCGGTGCAGAACACCGATGGTCAGTGGATGATGGGGATGTGGCTGCGCGACGGCGTGTCCGGAATTGGCACTATCACGTTTTATGATCCGATAAGCGGCACCTTCGGCGCACTTGGCCACAGCATCAATGACGCCGATACCGGCACGCAAATGCCGCTGGGTGACGGCTGTATAACCGGCGCGGAGATCGTGTCCGTCACGCGCGGCACAGCGGGCGCACCGGGTGAGCTGAGCGGCTGTGCGGATGTTGGGCAGGTGCTGGGCAGTATCGACAGCAACACCGCGCACGGCATCTTCGGCAAGGCATACACCGCGCTCGGGACACAGCGGCTTGAAACCGGCCCTATCTCCACCGGCAGCGCCACTATAATCTCCACCGTCTCCGGCACTGCCGCGCGCGAATACAGCGTTGAGATAAACCGCATTTATCACGACAGTGAGGGCACGCACGTTATGCTCACCGTGACCGACCCCACGCTCCTCGCGCAGACGGGCGGCATCGTGCAGGGGATGAGCGGCAGCCCTATCATTCAGGATGGCAAGCTTGTCGGCGCCGTGACCCATGTTTTCGTCAATGACCCCACACGCGGGTATGGGATATATATCGAGAATATGCTGGACGCAGCGGGGTGATTTTATGCCAGAGGCTTTTTGCCTCTGGCATTTTTCTATGAGTGTGCTATACTTAAGTTAGATTATTATATTATGGAGAGATATGGAGTTTATGAAAAAAATTGCCCGGATTCTTCGGTTAATTTTCGGATGGATATTGATCGTGATGGGTGGATTTGGTTGCGTAACCGCGGGAATTTGTGGTTTCTGCGCACTTTTTGGCTTGTTGGAAATTACTTCCTTGGCCGAGCGGCTTGTTGCGATTGTAACGTACCTCGTAATGACAATTGGGTTTTTTACAATTCTCCGGCTGGGAATCCGGTTAAAGAACAGCGGCAAAAATAAGATTGTCGATCCGGCAGAAATGTTATCCAGCCCTAAGCCGGAAAACAGCCCCGATGAATATCTTGATGATATCACGTTCATCTTAAATATGCGGCACGTTGCGTCGCCGGATAGTAGCTGGCAGCAATATGATGTAGTACTTAACGCCGGAGGACATAGGCTATCGTATGGAGGGGCATTTTCTAGCCTGCGGCGGTGGAACTGCCCATTTATATTATAAAAAGATGCGGGGCATGGATCTGCCTGCGAAAGGGCTGAAATACCCCGGCTACACCACGCCCTCCAACGTCCGGATGGTGGGCATCTGCCCGGATTGTGGAAAATCCTTCTGCTTCCACGCCTATTCCCTTTACATGGAGCAATGTGATGCGGCCTATTCCGACGATGGTTTGGATTGCTGCTCTATTTCGTCACAGGGATTTGACAAAGACAATTGGACATATCAGACCGACGGAAAAACCTTTCGCTATTATAATTCCTTCTGCTGCCCTCACTGCGGCACGCCTTATATTGATTATCGTAAATTCCCTGAAAACAAGCGTTTCGGTGTGTCCGGCTGTGTCCATATTGGAAGAGAATTATATTATGATAATACCACCAATCAATAAAGCAGCAACCCAAGCATGATTATAGCTGTGCAGACATCCAGCAACAGCGAGTTGCTTTTCAACCAGATACATTCGGAGTATAATTTTCATGGAGATGGACAAGTTCATGGAAACGAAAAATGTTATTTTAGAGTTGAGAAATAAAGCCGGTTTATCGCAGGACGAGCTCGCAGAAAAAGTATATGTTACCCGTCAGGCCGTATCGCGTTGGGAAAACGGAGATACTACACCAAATACAGAGACATTGAAGCTGTTGTCAAAATTATTTGACGTTTCTATCAATACGCTTCTTGGCTCTCCCAGACAGTTGATTTGCCAGTGTTGTGGTATGCCATTAGAGGATCCTATTATCAGCAAAGAGCGTGATGGTTTCTTTAACGAAGAATACTGCAAATGGTGCTACGCAGACGGAGAATATATGTATCATGACATGGATGATTTGATTGAAGTCTGCGTCAATAATATGGCGAGCGAACATTTTACCCCTGAGCAAGCGCGTTCCTATATGAAAGACCTGCTCCCAAAATTAGATTACTGGAAACGATATAAGAATCTGGATGGCGCGGACAGGTTTGAAGAATTCAAAAAGCAGCTTATGGATGAAATAAATGCTTTGCAAATCGAGGGAATGCCGAAGGTCGAAAGTCTAAACGCCTTAGTGGGCGGATATATCAATCTTGAATATCGCCTTCCTAACGGAAAAAGTGTAAAGTTTTTGGATGATGGCGCAACCTATTTAGGCAACCAACTGGAATGTGAATTTGGCGGAGACAGGTGTTTTGGAATTGCCGCAAACATGGAGTTTATATTGGTATGCTCCTATGAAGAAAATGGCGAGAATCCGGAGCTGATCGTTTATAAGAAGAGATAACTATACATTCCTCAAAGCTCAATTTTTAATTCAATCAGTTGAATATGGGACAATACATAAGCGGAGCGCATTTTCTCTACAGCACTATAAATTTATTATAAAATGCGATCGATAATAGATTTTCATAAAACTGCGCACTTTTTATGTTTTCACTATCCCCCACGCGTGAGTACGCACATGGCGGGTTAAGCAAAGCCCACACCGGTTTGGTGTGGGCTTTACCTTTTTAATCTGGAATAACACGGTATTTCATATGTTTAGCTTTACCAACAATAATAGTATTTTTTGTTTCCCTGCCTAACTATCGCATACATAGCAGAACTCCTCTTTCAATCTAAAATAAAGTATTTATAGTAATCATAGCATAGATTTTGGTATTTTCATAGTACCAACCGCAATCAGCCGCATTAACTTTCAGAATGTCAACTCTCATAGGGTTATATCCTTCTCATATTTTCGTTGACGCCAGGTAATAATTCTAATATAATAAGGTATAAATAAAGTAATTGGAGGTGCTGATATGGAGATTCGCTCTGCAACAGCCTTGCGCAACGACTATGACGGCATGGTGCGCCTGTCCAAAGAGAAGCAAACCCCTATCTTTCTGACACGCAATGGTGACGGCGAAATGGTTTTCCTGCCGATTGAACTGTGGGAGAAGCGCGAGGCAGAGCTTGATCTGTTGGCAGAAATGCTCCGACGTGAGCACAGTATGCTTTCCGGTAGCAAGACCTATTCTCAGGGTGAAATGACTGCGCTGGCGGAGGATATTTTGCGTGAGGATTGAGTGGCTATCTGAGGCAAGGAACGAATTTCGTGACTATTTGCTGTATTACCGGAACACCGTCGGCACAAAATACGCACACGCTTTTTCAGATAAGATATTGTCTGCTGTTGGTCAACTGGCGCAATTCCCTTATCTTGGTGTGCTGCGGCAGGACACAATGATGGGGAAATACGGCTTTCGCGCTCTTTTTGTAGCACAGTATGTATGCATTTACCGCATAGAGGATAACACTGTTTTTATTTATCATCTTGCAGATGCACGAAAAAATTATATTTATCACATATTCGGCATGGAATAAGCGGCTGTAGAAATACGATGAAGTACACAGAGGAACTGCGGTGGATTCTGGATGAGCCTGATGGAACGCTGTGATTATACAGGGCAATTCAAATATGACTCGATTTCGTGCACAATTAGGGCAGAAATACGACTGCGTCGCCCGGAGCAAACTTGATTTATCTAATCCCCGTGCATCGGATATAGTATAAAGATAACTCTATATCTCTCAAAGCTCAATTTTTAATTCAATCAGTTGAATATGGGACAATACATAGGAAGA
>CAZBVU010000029.1:0-22713 GCA_964495355.1 uncultured Oscillospiraceae bacterium | reverse complement strand
CCCTTTACGCCAATGTGTTCAGATAATCCTCGAACACGAGGGCGGAGGATTGGACGGCTTTGGCGGTTTCGGTTCCGACATAGCGATAGTGCCACGGCTCATAGATGATGCCGGTCGTTTCGCTGGTGCCGTTTGGATAGCGCAGGATAAAGCCATAGTTATAGCAATTGGCCATAAGCCACTGCTGCACGGCTGTGCGCTCCTGCCACTGGTCAAGATTTGTATAAGTTTCGCTGATAAGGTCAACGGCGAGTCCGAGCTGATGCTCACTCGTCCCCGGCAGGGCAACAGACTGCGCGGCGATAGTGGGCGCGTCCTTCTTCGGCACACCCTCTGCCATAAGGCGCAGTATCTTATTGCGATACAGCTTTTCCTGATACTCCTGCGTGCGATAGGCCGAGCATATAATCGGCTCAAACCCGGCGGCGCGGCAGTCGGAGAGCATCGCTGTAAGCGCGGCGGCACAGCGCCGGTCAACGAGATACCCCTCCACCGTGTCAAGCTGCACCTCATAGTCCTCCGGAACAGTATTCCACGGATTGACAAGGATAAGCAGTGAATTTGTGAAGCTGCTGCTTCTCTCACTAAGCGCGGACAGAAGCGCCGCCTGCTCATTATTCTCCCACTCAAGGGCGGAGCGCACCGCGTAAAGCCGCGCCCGCTCCTGCACGGAGCTCAGCTCCGCCGTGAGGCGAAGTGTGTCCTCCTGCGAACGGACGGCACTGCGAAAGCTGAGAAGCTGCCACGCGTAAATGCCGAACGCCGCGGCAATGAGCACCGCCAGTATCAGGACAACAACAATGCATTTAGTCTTGCTTTTCAATAAAACCACCTAGAAATTTATAATGCCAAGGTGCTCCAACAATATTTTTGTGCCGATGAGAATGAGGATAATGCCGCCGGTCAGCTCTGCCTTTGATTTATACTTCGCACCGAATTTGTTGCCGATATGTATTCCCACAGCAGAGAGGCAGAACGTGATAACGCCTATCATTGCGGCGGCGGGGATAATATTGACCTGCAAAAATGCGAACGTGATGCCGACAGCAAGCGCGTCTATACTGGTGGCAACGGCAAGCAGCAGCATTGTCTTTACGCTGAAATCGTCATCCAGCTTCTCTGCCTCGCCGAGGGATTCCTTTATCATGTTGCCGCCGATCAAAAGCAGCAGGCCAAAGGCGATCCAATGGTCAATGCTGGTGATAAGGCTTTCAAAGCGCACACCCAGCAGATAACCGACAACAGGCATCAGGAACTGAAAGCCGCCGAAATATATGCCGACAAGCAGCAAATGCTTTTTCTCAAGCTTCTGCACGCTCAGTCCCTTGCACACGGACACGGCAAACGCATCCATGCTCAGACCGACAGCTATCAAAAACAGCTCAACAAATCCCATTATTCATACACCCTTTTTAGAATTTCTGGTCAAGTTTATATGTAAGATCCTCTACAAAGCTCAGCTTTTCCTCGCGCCCGCCGACAAGACGGGAGATCGCCGGAATATGCTTGAAGAACACAAGTCCGGCGCTGATGAACAAAAGATTTTGCACCAGGGCATCATCCGCCATAAGCGCACTAACCACAACGAAAATCACCGTTGAGATAAGCGTTGCCAGTGAGACATACTTTGTAACGAGAACCGCACCCAGCGCAAAGAGCGCCGTTGCAATGCCTATGGAGGGGCTGATCCACAGCCCGGTCACAGCAAGGCAGAGCGTGGCGTGACTGCCCTTAAAATCATAGAAAAGCGGATACAGCCGCCCCAGCACCACGCACAAGCCGGCAAATGCGCGCCCCACATCCGCATGACCCTTGAAACCAAGCAGGAGCGAGCCGAACAAAATGGGGAGCGAGTCCTTTATAAGCTCGACAAGAAGAAGCTTTATCCAGCCGAAAACACCGTATATCCTGCGGAAATTCGATATCCACAGACTGCCGTGGCCAAGGCTGCGCAAGCTGGTGCGAAACACATAGTTTGACGCGATGACCAGCGTGCTCATACTGCCGAGGCCATACGCGACCATCGCAATAAGCAGCAGCAAAAACCAATACAGGATCATTCTTTATCACCTTTCTGCCGGATAACAAGGCGAATCGGCGTTCCCTCAAGGCCAAAGACCGCGCGTATCTGGTTTTCAATATAGCGCTGATATGAGAAGTGGAACAGCTCTCTCGAATTACAGAAAATCACGAAGCACGGCGGCTTTATACCGGTCTGCGTCATGTAGTATATTTTCAGTCTGCGTCCCTTATCCGTGGGCGGCTGGACACGCGCCTGCGCATCAGCAAGAACGTTATTGAGCATACCGGTGGTTATGCGCATATTGCTCTGGTCATTTACGAAGTTTATAAGCTCATATATACGCTCTGTCCGCTGACCGGTCATGGCGGAGATGAACACGATGGGGGCATAGCTCATAAAGCTGAGGTCGCGCATGATATCCTTGCGCATCTTCTCCATCGTGCCGGTTTCCTTATCGACAAGATCCCACTTGTTCACAACGATTATGCTGGCCTTGCCCGCCTCATGCGCAAGTCCTGCGATCTTGGTGTCCTGCTCGGTCACACCGTCGCGCGCGTCTATCATTATAAGGCATACGTCCGCGCGTTCTATGGCGAGCTGTGCGCGCATGACGGAGAACTTCTCCACCCGCTCATCCACCTTGGACTTTCTGCGGATACCGGCCGTGTCTATAAAGACATACTTGCCGTACTTATTCTCCAGCGGCGTGTCAACCGCGTCACGCGTTGTACCTGCAACGTTGGAGACGATAACGCGCTTTTCACCCAGCACGCGGTTGACAAGCGAGGATTTGCCGACATTCGGCTTGCCTATGACAGCGACCTTTATGCTGTCATCCTCTTCGTCGTTCTCATCCGGCGCGGGGAAGTATTTAAGGCACTCATCCAAGAGATCGCCTGTGCCGTGGCCATGAACCGCAGAAACTGCAATCGGGTCTCCGAGGCCGAGGGCGTAAAACTCATATATGGTGGGGTCAACGCCGCCGGTAGAGTCGGTCTTGTTTACGGCAAGCACCACAGGCTTTTTAGAGCGCAACAGCATATTGGCCACGTCCTTATCTGCCGCCGTTACGCCTGTGCGGATATCTGTGACGAGGATTATAACGTCTGCCGCGTTTATCGCGATCTGCGCCTGCTCGCGCATAAAGAGTAGGATCTCACTGTCAGTCGTCGGCTCAATACCGCCGGTATCGACCATGTTGAATTTGCGGCCACACCACTCCGCCTCCGCATAAAGGCGGTCGCGCGTAACGCCGGGGGTGTCCTCAAC
Source organism: uncultured Oscillospiraceae bacterium (assembly GCA_964495355.1). Taxonomy (GTDB): domain Bacteria; phylum Bacillota; class Clostridia; order Oscillospirales; family Oscillospiraceae; genus Limivicinus. Next base: position 19,421 of record CAZBVU010000029.1, on the reverse strand, counting down.
AATGCTGAGACGCTGGCCGACAAGCTTGTTGAAAAGCATTGATTTGCCCACATTGGGGCGTCCTACTATGGCTACAAGAGGTTTTGCCAAGGTCTGTCCCTCCTCAATTTCTAATTCTGATTATATTGGTAATATTCCGTCTGCTCACCGTCACGCCGCGGCAGTCTGACTTCGGGCAGGATGCCGCTCATCGCGTCCCACAGGGCAAACCCATCCTGCTCAATGGGATAGATAGGCACGCCCAGCGCTTTTGATGCCTCCTCCAGCGTGATATCGTCAAGAAAATCCATCTCCTGACGGCGGAGCATATTCTGGGATATGAACAGCCTCTGCCCCAGCTCTCTCCCCTTTAGCTGGTTTATGAGATCACCGCCTGTTATAAGGCCGGTGACATCAATGCTGTGGCCGAAAAAGTCATTTACTATCGCGTATACGCGCCCATCGAGCGCGGGATATCTGTGCTTTGCCATTGCAAGCAACCGCTCAAAGTACGGTGCGGCGGAAACGCCGGTCGCAATCGAAAACGGCACACCGTCCGGCGCATCGGACAGCGTCAGTGCAGAGCGAAACTCCGTGTGCATGAGGCGGATCATACCCACGCCGTTTTCAAGCTGGGTATATTCTTCATAAAACTCATCATCCGGTATTTCGCGCCCTGCCTTGATATACAGCTCGTCACTGCAAAAGAAAATGCGCGTGCCGTGCTTTTTTATACATTCATCACCAAAGGCGGTGATCTGGTCTATCGTCTCGCCCGCGTGCTCCCTGGTGAACGGCGTGAGCGGGTACAGCCCCTCGCGGTATTTCGTCAGGCCGACCGGAACGATGGACACGCTGTGAACACCCGGGTACATATCGGCAAGCTCACGCATTGTGCGCGCAAGCTCTTCCCCATCGTTCAGCCCCGGGCAGCATACGATCTGGCAGTTCATCACGATGCCGGCCTGCGCAAAGCGGCGCATGGTGTCAATCGTCTCCCCGGCGCGCTTATTTTTCAGCATTTTGCAGCGCAGCTCAGGGTTTGTAGTGTGGACGGAGACATTTATGGGGCTGACGTGCAGGTCGATTATCCGCTCGATCTCGCGGGGTGAAAGGTTGGTGAGCGTGATGTAGTTGCCCAGCAGGAAGCTCAGGCGCGCGTCATCATCCTTAAAGTACATGGTTTTGCGCATCCCCGTGGGCAATTGATCCACAAAGCAGAAAACGCAGTTGTTGGCGCAGGAACGCGGATTGTCCATAAGATAGCTCTCAAAATCCACGCCGAGGTCGCCGCCCTCCGGCTTGTGCAGGCGAAGCTCTCTCCGCTCCCCCTCCGGACTTTCCAGCACAACGGTGAGCATGGGGTCATACGCAAAGAATTTATAATCCAGCACGTCTATTATCCTGTTGCCGTTTATGGAGATCAGCCTGTCTCCCGCGTGCGCATGACCATGCAGCGGGCTGGAGGCGTCTATTGATTTTATTATGTTTTCCATATTAGCGCTCCTTGCCGCTGTCACCTCCTATGAGGCGCTATTTGACTAATGAGGGATAAAATTACATTGCAAAAGAACGCAAAAGGAGGAAAGGCATCTGTCCTCTCCTCCTAGAGCTTCTTTTACTTCGCATCAACGTTGATGACCTGACGGCCATTGTACTGTCCGCAAGCCTTGCAAGCACGATGGGGCATACGGAATGCGCCGCAGTTGGGGCACTTGACTATTGCGGGAGCCTCCAGCTTCCAGACGGAAGAACGCCTCTTGTCACGTCTCTGACGCGATACTTTTCCCTTAGGGACTGCCATGTTGACACCTCCTGATTCACAGCTGTTTTGAGCAGCTTATTTATTTGCCATCGGGGTCTTTATCCAAAAGCTGCTCAAGCACAGCAAATCTTGGATCAAGTTGTTTCCTGCAACTGCAGGGGCCAAGGTTAAGATTCTTGCCGCAGCTTGGGCACAGCCCTTTGCAATCCGGCTCACACAGAAACTTCGTTTCCATATCGAGTACGAACAGCGTTGTAAGCATATCGTCAAGATCGATCTCATCGCCCTCCAGCAGAAAAAGCTCAGGGTCTGCGCCCTCATCATCTTCTACTATGGTGGCGTCAAGCACTGTAACCTTGGTGCTTGGAAATTCACTGCCACAGCGATCACAGATGCATAGCATATCCGCCGTGAGCGTTCCCGTGAGATGGAGAACACCGGCTTCGTTTTTCACAATGCCCTCTGCGTGCGGAAGCGACACATACTGCTTAATGGATGGGAAATCAAGAGCGTCCGTGCCCAGCTCACATTCAAACGGAACTGACGCACCCGGGATCTCTATGATGTCTTTCAAATTAAGCCGCATACTGCACCTCTCGCCAATGTCAACTGACCTCGCCAATGTCAGCCTTAATATTATAGTTTGTTTGTCAAGGCTTGTCAACACTAAATTTATATTGTATAATCACAATATCGTAAATTTTTTGTGTTGTGTGGAAGAAAAGGGTCATGAAAGAGATAACTGTACGCCAAAACGATGCAAACCAGCGCCTTGACCGCTTTGTAGGCAAGGCTGTGCCGCTGCTGCCGGAGTCGCTGCTGCAAAAATATATCCGCCTCAAGCGCATCAAGGTGAACGGCAAGGGCGCAAAGCGCGACACGCGCTTGAAGGTCGGTGACGTTTTGCAGTTATATATCAACGATGAATTTTTTGAAAAGCCTCGCGAGGAAAACGCCTATCTCAAGGTCGGCACACCGCGGCTTGACATAGTATATGAGGATGAGAATATTCTCCTTGCCGACAAGAAGCCGGGCGTACTCTGCCACAGCGCAGGCGTATGGGATTATAACACGCTTATCGCCAATATTCAAGCATATATGGCGCAAAAGGGTGAGTGGCGGCCGCGCGAGGAGAACGCATTTGCCCCCGCGCTGTGCAACCGCATTGACCGCAACACCGGCGGCATAGTAATTGCGGCGAAAAATGCCGAGGCGCTGAGAATAATCAACGACAAGATACGCGACCGCGAGATAGAAAAATACTATCTCTGCGCCGTGTCCGGCAGACCGCGCCCTGCCGATGGGCGGTTGGAGAATTATCTTTTCAAAGACGCTGTAAAAAATCAGGTGTACATCAAGTCCCAGCCGGAACAGGGCGCAAAAACCGCGATAACGGAGTATAAAACCCTCTGCTCTGCCGGCCGCCTGTCATTGGTGGAGTGCCATCTGCTGACAGGGCGCACCCACCAGATACGCGCGCAGATGGCGCACGCCGGATGGCCGCTGCTGGGTGACGGAAAGTATGGCCGCGAGAGCTTCAACCGCGACTTCGGCGAAAAGGGGCAGGCGCTGTACTCATACAAGCTGGTGTTCTCCTTCCCCACGGACGCAGGCTGCCTCAACTACCTGCGCGGGAAAGAATTTCACGTTGACAAGGTGGACTTTGCCGAAAAATACTTTGGCTACACCCTCTCCGAATAATCTATATTATCACGCATTGATCAGGAGGGATTATAATGCTGAACCTACTTGCAAGAATTTTTATACACGACAGGGAAAATGTGCGCGACGCCGCTGTGCGCCGCGCATACGGCACGTTATGCAGCGTATATGGGATATTCATCAACGTTATCCTCTTTGCCGGAAAATACTTTGCCGGTGTAATCTCCGGCTCGGTCGCAATAACGGCGGACGCGTTCAACAATCTTTCTGACGCTGGCTCATCCGTCATCACGCTTCTCGGCTTTGCTATCGCCGGTAAGAAGCCGGACCCCGAACATCCGTTCGGTCACGGCAGGGCAGAATATCTGGCGGGGCTGATGCTGTCGGCCATGATAATGGTGATGGGCGTTGAGCTGGGCAAAAGCTCAGTTGAGAAGATAATAACCCCCTCCCCTGTTGAGGCCGGAGTACTGCCCGCGGCGATACTTTTCGTGTCGATACTGGCTAAAATCTATATGTGCGCATACAACCGCGCCATCGGCAAGAAAATATCCTCTGCCGCGATGCAGGCCACCGCGTCCGACTCGCTGTCCGACTCTATCTCCACGATGGTGGTGCTTGTCTCCATGGGGGCAAGCTACATCTTCAACTGGAATATCGACGGCTGGGCAGGTCTCGTCGTAGCTGTGTTCATATGCATAACAGGCTTCGGCGCGGCGCGTGACACTGTATCCCCGCTCCTTGGCCGCGCACCGGAGGCTGAGCTTGTAGCGCGGATAAAGGACATTGTCACCTCGCATCCGGAGGTACTTGGCATACACGACCTCATCGTGCACGATTACGGTCCCGGGCGGCTTGTCGTCTCGCTGCACGCAGAGGTTGACGGGCGCGGCGAGATATTCGCCCTGCACGATGCCATCGACTGCGCAGAGCGCGAGCTGAAAGAGGAGCTGGGCTGCATCGCAACGATACATATGGACCCCATCGAGGCTGACAACTCTGAGGTTGCGCAGCACCGCCGCGCCGTGGTTGAGCTTATCCAGACGCATATTTCCCCCGAGCTTACGGTGCACGATTTCAGGATGGTTCCAGGCCCCACGCACACGAACCTTATATTCGACACGCTGGCACCTGTGAATTTTGAAATGAGCGATGAGGAGCTGGCAAAGGAGATAAGCACCCTCGTCCACGCCACATGGAGCGAACATTACGCCGTTGTCAGTGTTGACAGGGCGTATGTGTAAAGTTGATACAGAAGATAAAACGCAACAAGCAACAAAAAGGTACTACCGTAAAAAGCAGCAGTACCTTTTTGTATCTTATTCACCAAACAATGGGAGACCCATGAGTAGTGGGTCTCCCATCTTTATTTATGGCATTGGGTTTGATTATTTCAGCCGTATAGCTGCAGTATATCCCTCACGCGCGGCGCGGGCAATATTATCCACAACGTTAGCATCGCCAAGCTTGAACACCCGCTCCATATCCTTTGACAGTTCATCATAGATAGCACTGTCCGGACGGAAGCCCATACACAAGACAACCTTAGTTGCAGGTAATTCGAGCGTATTGCCATCCTTATCCTCTGCAATTACACTATTCGGTGTTATCTCTGTAAGCTTATGTCCGTAATGCAGACCTACGCCCTCTTCCTTTGCGTGGATAAGTGCAAAGAGATAAGTGCGTGCAGCAGGCATTTTGTCAGCATCCTGCATCTCCACCACACAGGCATTGTTACCCAGATGCTTATAAGTGGTTGCAATCTCCAAGCCGACCATACCGCCGCCGATAACGACAACATTATGTCCGCGTTCACAGGGGGTGGTTTCCAGAAGCGTTCTTGCTTGAATTACATTTTCTCCATTTATGCCAGGAATCGAAGCTGGGAAGATAGGGGTGCTTCCGGCTGTGACGAATACAGCATACGGATTCATTGCTCTTATCTCCTCGGATGATATCTCCGTATTCAGATGCACCTCGACATTGAGTACATCAAGCATATTGCGGTAATACTCTATCGCCCATTTCAGTTTATGCTTTCCATAGGGTGCTGACGCAAAGCGGACAGACCCGCCGATATATCCGTGCTTATCATATATAACCGGCTTGAAGCCACGCTTTGCAAGTATAATTGCGGCGTTCACGCCGGCAGGACCTGCACCAACGATAACAACTGTTCTGCCGTTTCCATCCTCAACGATGGAATTGTCCTGATCTTCATGACTTGCAACAGGGTTCATGGAGCAATGCCCCCCATCCTCGGTGAACATGGAGAAGCAGCTCATACAGGAAAGGCAATAGCGAAGCTCCTTTTCTCGCCCCTGAGAAACTTTGTTGACAAACTCCGGTTCAGCAACCAAGCCGCGCCCCATACCGATCATATCGCACTTACCGCTTGATATAATCTCTTCCATATAATCCAGATGGCGCAGACTTCCGGTTGCCATCACAGGTACACTGACCTTTTCCTTGACAAGCTCTGCAAACGGAACCTTCCAGCCTTCAGGCTGATGCCCATCCGCGCTCATGCCAAGTGATGAGGTCAGACCGCCACCAGCACTGACACTGAACATATCTACGCCCGCTTTTTCAAGCTCTGCGCATATCAGTGCACAGCGTTCCGGTGTCATGCCGCCCTCAAGTCCCATATCATAGGCATTGATTTTAACAGTAATGGCAAAATCGTCACCGCAGACCTTACGTGCCTTTTCAATTATCTCCTTGGAGAAGCGCACCGCGTTTTCTATAGTGTCCGCACCATATTCATCAGTGCGCTTATTAAACAGAGGGACAGTGAACTGCTCAGGCAAATAGTTGTGTGCCATGTGCCACTCACAGCCGTCCGCTCCGGCGCGCTTGGCGCGCAGCATAGAATCTACAAAGCGATCCTGTATATCGTGTATTTCTTCAACAGTATAATCTGCAACAGTTTTTACCTGATCGGCAGGGCATCCATAATTCATCTTGCCCGGATGCCACGGCTGCAGCATGATTTTTGCCCCATGCTTATGAATGGCATCAACAAGCTTTGTCAGGCCGGGGAGGAATTTATCATCATACAGTCCCGGTATCATCGGAAGTTTAGATGGATATTCAGGGAACACAAGGCAGGCACCAGTGAAAATAATACCAGCGCCGCCCTTTGCAACAGCCTCATACCATGCAATTGTTCTCTCAGTCACATAGTTATCAAGAGTGTCTGAGTGCTTGCTCATACCCAGAAAACCGATGCGGTTTTTCACTGTCATCTTGCCGATTTTAATCGGCTGAAGGATTTGATACATACTACGGTCTCCTTATATATGTTTTGTCGAGAACATGACCGGTTGTTCGTATCAAGGATAGCACCTCATTTCGGCATTTGTCAATGCGCACAAAAGAAGTTGACGTTTCGCGAAAGTTCTGGGTGATAACGCACATATGACCGAAAAGAGTGTAATACGAATCAGTTTTCGTGAAAGTGTTAATTATCACACAGTTCCAACTCTTTTGCGTGTTGATTAAGCATAGCGACTTTGTTATTTTATAGTCAGTCGAGAGTTATGACCGAAAAAACAACAAAATAACAGGAGGGTTTTATCTTGGAAAAGAAAAAATTCAGCGGATACCGAATTGCGGTTGTTGCCGCAATAACTCTGTTTGTACTTCTGGGTTCGATATCCACAATTGGCGTAATGATGACATCCATAGCCGAACACGTCGGCGCAACTGTAGGACAGGTTGGTATCATGTACACCTACGCCGGTGTTTCGGGTGCAGTGGTGGCTCTTTTCATCGCGCCTACCGCGCTCAGGAAGTTGACCCCGCGTTGGTGCCTCATGCTGGGAACGCTTTTGATCGCAGGGCACATAATGTGGTACGGCTTTGCATCCCATATGTGGGAATACTACGCCGCAGCGACTATCGGTGGCATCGGTATAGGCGTTGGAACCAGCGCAGCAATGGTTGCGTTGCTGGGTGAATGGTTTATCACAAGTCGCGGCTCTGTCATTGGCATCGTGGTTGGTGTCTCTAGCTTTGGCGGTGCGTTCTTCCAGTGGCTTTGCGGCCAGCTTACAGCGGCAGTGGATTATCAGTTTGCGTACAGAATAGTTTCTCTGTCCGTTCTTGTCGTTGCAGGCTTGCTCAATCTTCTCTTCCTGCGCAACAAGCCCGCAGACGTTGGTGAAGAACCTCTCGGAATCGAAACGCTCTCTGCAAGCGGCGAAAACAGCAAGCGCGACGCAGTGGAGCTTCCCGGCTTGACGAAGGCCGAGGCTTTGAAAACCCCTGCATTTTACCTCGTATTCGCCGGTGTGCTTCTCGCCTTTATCGGCGCAGGCGGCTACGCTTCATACATCGCCACGCTTCTCAAAACAGAGGCTTACGGTATGTCAGTGACCTCTGCTGCAAACTACTCCTCTCTTTTACTTGTTATCGGCGCAGTCGCAACTATTCTGGGCGGCAGAATATCCGACAAAATGGGCAACAAGGTGTATCTCATATATATGGCAGTAGCATCCTCATGCGGTCTGCTTATTATTATCCTCAGCGGCAACAGCATCGTGTCAATGCCCGCACTTCTTATCCTGTCTGTTTTCCTGGCGGCGCTGGCTATCCCCAACAAGCAGGCAATGGGACCGACCGTCTGCACAGAAACCTTTGGCTATAAGGATTTTGCCGCAATTCAGGTTCTGCTTGTTGCAGCCTCTCAGATTGGCAGTGCAATCATGCCTCTTCTTGTCTCTGCACTGCTCAACAAGGGCATCGACCTCGCCAACTGCTTCTGGATTTTCCTTGTGTGCACAGTTGCCGGTATGGTGCTATGTCTGCTGGGTATGTCCATGTCTCCGTTGAAAAAGAATCGCGGTTAATAGAGAAAGGGAAAGCTTATGAACAACTATATAAATTATGAAAAACAAGTCTGCGTGGTATTGGGCGGTGCCCTCGGCATGGGGCTTTCCACCGTAAATAAGCTGGTGGACTTGGGTGCAAAGGTATATGTTCTTGATATTGAGCCTATTGACAGAAGCGATGTCACATACATTCAGGTCGATATTCGCGATACCGCCAGCATTGACGCAGCGTTTGCACAGCTTCCTCAAATTGATAAGTTTTTTGGCTATGCCGCTGTTTCCGGACTTAACAAGAGCCTTAAAACCGTAATGGTCACTAATTTCCTGTCTTACAAGCACATAATGGACAGCATCCTGCTTGAAAAGATGAACGAGGGCGGCGCTGTTGCAATCACAACGTCAAGCATGGGTGCAAACTGGGCACCGTGGATTGAGGAATATGAATGGTTGCTTTCTGCCTCCAGAGAGGACAGTATCAAATTCTTTGAGATGAATGAAGGCTCTATCGGCAACGCCTACGCTTATGGCAAGCGCGCACTGAACGCTTATTGCTACATAAAATCATTTGAATATTACCACGCAAAAAAGGTTCGCATCAACACAATATGGCCTGGGTATACCGACACCAGACTTATGTATGAATTTGCATGGGGACGCGGCAACAACAACGATGAGAGGCTTGATTATATCAAGCAATTTTGCGTAGTTCCCGGCCGCCCCTCAACGGCAGATGAGGTTGCCGATTCCGCACTATACGTCAACAGTGATATGGCCTCCTATGTGGTGTGTGACACGATACAGGTAGATGGCGGACTGAGCAACATGAACGCAATTCTGCGCTTTGTCTCCGATGAGCATAAGACCCCGTATATCCGCAATCTTGAAAAGCTGCTGTCAAGCGTACAGATTGCGGCAGACAATCTGCCGTTGGCCTCAAAGCCGCTAGTATATCCGCAGTGATCGAAAACTCAAAAAACACAAGAAAACGGAAAGGACAATTAACACAATGACTAATGTACATGAACATTATTCCGTGCAGTACACGAAAAATTACATTGATGGCAATGTGTATGCTGTCACCGGTGCGACATCTGGTTTTGGCAAAGAAGTCGCGCTTGAAATCCTGAAAATGGGTGGCAAAGTTGTTATTAACGGCAGACGCGAAGAGGCTGTTAATGCCGTGCTGGAAGAAGCCGCCACTCTTGGCAAGGCAGACAACATTGCTGCTGTAACCGGTGATGTCTCCGATTACGCAACAAGCGTGAACATGGTTAAACTTGCAGCTGAAAAGTTCGGCAAGCTTGATGCTTTTGTCGCCAACGCCGGCACCATGCCGCTCGCCACATTTCATCATCACGCCGAAGCACTTCCCGCATGGGAAAAATGCATCGACATCAACCTCAAAGGCAACCTTTACGGCATCTGCGCATCCTATGATCAATTCAAGGCACAGGGCTATGGACATTTCCTGACTGTTTCCTCTATTCACGGTAACTTCCCCACTGCCGGCGGCGGTGTTTACGCTGCAACCAAGGTCGGCATACGCTATATGGCGCACGCTCTCATGAATGAGTGCCACGGTCTCGTTAAGGTATCTGTTATCAGACCCACCGGCGTTTCCGGAACCGGACTGATGGCAACCGTGGTCAACGGTGAGGGCTCTGACGGTATTTTCGGCAACAACAGAGCGCGCACGATTGCAAACAGAGGTGCACTTGCAAACGGTGAACATCCTGAGTTCGGTGACCCCGAGGACATTGGCTATATCGGTCTTAAGGCAGAAGAGCTTGTTTGGGGCATAATGTTTGCGCTCAACCAGCCCAGAGGCGTCAATGTCGGCGATGTTACGATGCACGCCACAAATGAGGATCATATACTCTAATAAACTTATACAGACGGGCAAAATTTGCCCGTCTGTTTTCAAACAAGTTTGTTGAATTGACTTACCCTGCAAAAAGGTTTGCGATATCTTTCAAAGTCTGATATAATTTGCACAAAGTAAAGGACAATGAGGTGATTGGATGGCATCCGAAAAGCCCGATAAGCGTGTCATTAAAACAAAAGCATTGATACGAGAGGCTTTTTTGAAATGCATAGAGACGCGCGGAATTCGAAAAACCACTGTAAAGGAAATCTGTGATCAAGCATTCATAGGGCGAAAAACATTTTATTCTCATTATGAAACGATTGACTATCTTGTAAACGAGATTTTGGATGAGGTCTGCTCGTTTGAGAAGTTTTCCGTTGCCGGAACAGTGAAGCTGCTTCGTATTCGCCATGGTGATGACAAAGAGAGCTACTACAACGAAGCTTACGGATATCTGGAAAAGCTGGTTAGCGAAATAAAGAAAAGCGCTCCGGTTATGAAGATTTTTTTCAACGGAAAAAATCTGGAGCTTGAGGAAATAATCCTGCATCGCAGTGACAAAACGTTAGAAAGGTATGCAACAAACGCCTGTCCTGAATCACGCGCTATTTTTGAATTGGCCTGTATCATAATAAACAGAGAGCGGTTTGAAGAATTCAAATTCATCACGCTTCACCCTGATGTATCCGACCATGATATTATCGATTTCATGTTAATGAGTATGGACGATCATTGCCATGTGGTGTTTGAAAACGCAATGGATATCAGCAAAATATCAACACACAAAACGAAAACCGAGGGCTGACCTCGGTTTTTGTTTCACTATCGGTTTTCACTATAGTGTCAGTCAACTATCTCGACAGACACTTTTTTGCCCTTTCTCTGGGCAACGGCCCGCATGAGTATACGGATCTGCTTTACGATCCTTCCCTGCCGGCCAATGACCTTGCCCATATCGCCGTCTGCAACGCGGACCTCATAAACGGTCTCGCCATCGGCCTTGCGCTCGGTCACAGAGACTTGATCCGGATTATCCACAAGACTCTGCACAATGTAGGTCAAAAGTTCTTTCATGCAGGTTGATGCTCCTTATTAAGCCTCGACCTTTTTCAGCAGGCCGCGGACGGTATCGGTAGGCTGTGCGCCATTTGCGATCCAGTACTTTGCACGCTCCATATCGACAGAGATCTTGTTGGTCTCAGCAGAGGGATCATAAGTACCAAGCTCTTCAATGAAACGGCCATCGCGGGGGCAGCGAGAATCTGCAACAACGATGCGATAGAAAGGAGCCTTCTTTGCGCCCATTCTGCGCAGTCTGATCTTTACCATGTGTATATTCACCTCCATATAATTTGTGTATATATTACAAAACGCATTTTCGCGTGTTGTAAGCGTTAGAATCTGAAGCCGCCGAAGCCGCCCATACCACCGAGGCCGCCCATGCCGCCCGGCATACGCCCCATCTTCTTTTGCAGCTTCTTCATGTTCTTGCCGGACATCTGCTTTATCATCTGCTGTATCGCCTCAAACTGCTTCAAAAGGCGGTTGATCTCAACAACGGATGTGCCGGAGCCTGCGGCAATGCGCTTTTTGCGGCTGTAGTTGATTATTGATGGGTTCTCCCGCTCTGCCGGTGTCATGGAGAGGATGACCGCACGCTGATGCGCCATCGCCTTTTCGTCAAGCTTTGCACCCTTCAGCGCCTTAGCATCCATGCCGGGTATCATCCCCGCAACATCGCCGAGATCGCCCATGCCTTCAAGCTGATCCATCTGGTCGAGGTAATCGGCCAATGTGAAGCGGTTGGAGCGCAGCTTCTGCGCAGTCTCCAACGCCTTCTTCTCGTCAAAGCTCTGCTCTGCCTTTTCTATCAGCGTCAGCATATCGCCCATGCCGAGGATACGCGAGGCCATGCGGTCAGGGTGGAACGGCTCAATCATATCAAGCTTCTCACCCACGCCGATGAACTTAATGGGTTTGCCCGTTGCCGCGCGGATGGACAGCGCCGCACCGCCGCGCGCGTCACCGTCAAGCTTTGTCAGCATAACGCCGGTGATGCCCAGTGCCTCATCAAAGGCAGTCGCGGCATTCACAGCGTCCTGACCGGTCATCGCGTCAACCACCAGCATTATCTCTGCCGGTTCTACAGCGTCGCGGATGTTTTGCAGTTCCTGCATCAGCGCCTCATCAATGTGCAGGCGGCCGGCAGTATCGAGGAACACCATGTCATTGCCGTGCTTCTTAGCGTGCTCAACCGCGGCGCGGGCAATGTCCACAGGGTTTGTCTGCCCCATCTGGAACACAGGGATGTTAAGCTGTGCGCCGACAGTTTCCAACTGCTTTATGGCGGCGGGGCGGTAAATGTCACACGCGGCGAGAAGCGGGCGCTTGCCCTGCTTGCGCATATACGCGGCAAGCTTTGCGCCATTCGTGGTTTTACCTGCGCCCTGCAAGCCCACCAGCATCACGACCGTGGGGGACTTGGAGCTGATATTCAGCTTCTGCGTCTGCCCGCCCATGAGCTTGCACAGCTCTTCATTAACTATCTTAATGACCATCTGCGCCGGAGAAAGTGCCTCCAGCACATCCGCGCCGGTTGCGCGTTCAGTGACGGTCTTAGTAAACTCTTTTACAGCCTTATAGCTGACGTCAGCCTCCAGCAGTGCGAGGCGAACCTCACGCATGGCCTCTTTCACATCCGCCGCTGTAAGCCTGCCCTTGCCGCGCAGTTTTTTGAACGCTGAATTCAGTTTTTCACTTAAACTTTCAAACGCCATTGCATTCCCTCATCAAATACCGCGCATTGCTTTTTCTATCTCTTCCATGCCGCCGATTGCAAGGTCACGAACCATGCCTGTTGAATTATCCCGTATCGCGGCAAAGCACTGCTCCAGCTTGGCCATCGCCTGCTGCACCACAGCAAAACGGGCGATCAGGCCGGTTTTCTCCTCCATGCTTTCAAGCGCAGCTTCCGCACGGCGGATATTATCCCACACGCCCTGTCGGGATATTCCAAGCTGTTCAGCGATCTCAGCAAGGGAAAGATCCTCATTATAATGAAGATCATAACACTCTCGCTGCTTGTCAGTGAGTATTTCACCGTAGTAGTCAAGCAGCATACTGCGCATAAGTCTGCTCTCTTCCACGGCGCACCTCCTGTCAAGCTTGAAACCTTTACAGAGTATACACCGAAGCACCCCGCCTGTCAAGTGTTTTTTCTTGTCAGGCAGGGTGCTTTTTTCATATATTTTATGTTATTGTGCCGTACTGCGAATATATGGGGTAGAAGGTATCCCGCGCAGCTATAGCGCGGTCGCGGGCGACATTGGCAATGTCACCGGGCTGCTCATAGATAAAGCACCACTGACGCGCCGCTTCATAGGCATCATCCGCCGTGTTGCCGCAGTCCATGAGGTAGAAATCCAGCTCCAGATACTTTTGCAGCGCCAGCTCATGCTGCATGAATCTGAGCTGACCTGTCAGCGTGGTACTGTCAAGGCCGTTATTCCTGCACCAGGAGGACAGCTCCGTGCGCCTGTCGCCCAGCCACTGGCACAGACCATAGCTGCCGTCAGCGCGTGCTGAGAGGCGGAACGAGGATTCCTTATATATATTGGCCAGCACGCCGCATGCCGCCGCCGCGCTGTAGCCCAGCTCGTTAACGCAGAAGTAAAACACCATCTGCTCTGCCACAGGGTAGACGAGGTGGACAAGCACGCCATTTTCCGTGCAGCGCTGACCGAGGTTTGCCCAGTTGATGTCAAAAACGCCCTTTGCGCCGTCACTGCGGCTTATGACCGTGCGGAAATATGTATCTGCCGCCGCGATAACCACGCCGAAATTGACCGCGTTGCCCGCATCGTCAAGCCAGAAGATTATATCCCCCGCCTCGGCCTGCAATGTGCCGCCGAACGGAACGCAGTCCGTCAGTGCACACTGGCCAAAGCCGTTTACCTCCGTGAGATAATGATACTGCATCTCGCAGTCGGGCAGGACATCGAACATCCCCACATCCGTCAGCCCGCTGGCATCGGCGCAGGTCAGCATGAAGTTGACGTTGGCCGTGTCATTATATATAACGCTCTCTATCTCGGCGGCAAAGCTGTCCGCCGCAGTATAGCGGATGGCCACGCCGCTTTCAGCCGCGGCGGTGAACTTATTTCTCAGCTCCTCATCCGCAGTTGAGCACACCGGCGCATAGCGCAGATAGTCCGCCTGTGCCGCGCCGGTGAGATATATATCACTGCGCGGCGTGGGCATGGGCGGCGGTGTGGGTGTAGGCTCGGGTGTCGGTTCAGCCGTCGGCTGTGGTGTAGGGGTCGCCTCCGGCGTGGGCGGTACGCTCGCCGTGGGGTCAGGGGTGGGTTCTAGCGTGCGCATATCCTCCACCGCGTTTGACACTATATCCAGCGTTTTGAACACGTCCTCTGCTCCGCAGGCCGCCATTGTGAACAGCAATGAAAGCGCCGTGAGCGCACAAATCATCTTTTTAAAACTCATCGCGCCTCCTTAGTATAATTCTGGTTTACTCACACCGGACAGTGCCCAGTGCGCCGCTGTGGGCGACTATCGCCTTGTGCATGGACGAGTGGCGGTAATAGAACCATATCAGCGCCGCGCCGCACAGCAGCCACGATGCCGGATAGCACAAAAACACCGTCTCAATACTGTTGAACATGGGCAGAACAAATCTTATCCACAGTATACGGAACACGCATATCGTCAGCGCGCAGATCACCGTGACCGGCGTTGCCTGACCAGAGCCTCGTATTGCGCCGGAGTAAACATCAATGAAAGCGTAAAACCACACAACAGGAAAGATATAATTTCTCTCCGTATGGCCGATAGCAAGCGCCTGTGTATCGTTGGTGAACAGCCCCATAAGCGGATCAAAGAAAACATAGATAAGCGCCATTGTGGTCAGCGCACAGCCCAGCGCCAGCGCCAGTGACACACGGATGGCCTTTTTCATGCGCTCATACCGGCCTGCGCCGATATTCTGCCCCACAAAGGTGGACAGTGCCAGCGCAACAGACTCCATCGGCAGGTAGATAAACGCATCCAGCTTTCCATAGGCGGTGGTTCCTGCCATGGCGACAGTGCCGAAGGAATTTATCTTTATCTGCACAAGAAGGTTGGAGATATTGTACATGGAGCTTTGTATGCCGCAGGGAAGCGAGATGCGCACAATGTCCCAGAGGATTATCCTGTCCGCCCTCATTTGCAGCGGGCGCAGTGCATACGCCGGATCAAGCCTGCACAGTCTGATGACCACCAGCACCGCCGTAACAGTCTGCGCAATAACGGTCGCCCATGCCGCGCCCGCAACGCCCATATCCAGCACGCCCACGGCCAGAAGGTCGAGCACAAGGTTGGCAAAGCCGCCGATACCCAGATATATGAGCGGGCGTATGGAATCGCCCTCGGCGCGGATAAGCCCCGCACCTACATTATAAATAAGTGTGATTATCGTGCCGCACATATATATGCGCAGATACTCCTCCGAGAGGTTCAGCGCCTCCTCCGGCATATCCATAAGCTCCAGCAATTGCCGCGTGAACACAACGCCCACAACGGTCACAACAGCGCCCAGCGCCACGCTGAGTATCAGGGATGAATCAATAAGCTTTTTGAGGCTGGATTTATCCCCCGCGCCAAAATACATTGCGTACAGTATGCCCGCGCCGGTCGCCGCGCCCAAGAAAAAGCCGATAAGCAGATTTATCAGCGCCGCAGTTGAACCCACTGCCGCCAGCGCCGCGTCACCGCAGAATTGGCCGAGAACGGCACTGTCTATCGAATTATAAAGCTGCTGCAAAAGATTTGTCAGCAGAATAGGCACAGAAAAGCGGATAATGCAGCTCGTTATAGAGCCTTCAGTCAGATTTACACCCTTGGATCTCATTTTGCTAAGTTTTAACTCCTCTTTCAACCACGAAAAAACAACATCATTTTTCTATCATCAAATATTACCGCATTGTATACCACGCGCGAATTAAATGCAAGTGGTGCGCCGAAGTATTTTTTGCCTGTATGTACGAAAATCATTTTGTTTACACTTTATTCTTATATTTTTCCGCGCTGACAGTTGCATTTTTCACCACGCACGCCGCACGCAAAGCCGCGTGTCCACCGTTCACAGGCAAAGCTTTATTAACACTTTGTTCTCTTTCATGAAATTTTTTGTTGAACTATAACAACAAAGGTGGTATAATCGTTGGCACAGCAAGGGCGTTTGCCGTTAAAATGACAGACGCCGCGCAAATTTCCAAAATTTTATAGGAGGAACTCAAATGAAGAAGTTTCTTGCAATGCTTCTGGCTCTTGTGATGGTGTTCGCACTGTGCGCCTGCGGCCAGACTGCTGCCCCCGCTGAGGAAGCCGCTCCCGCAGAGGAAGCTGCTCCTGTCGAAGAGGCCGCTCCTGCTGAGAAGTCCGATGCGGACTACACCGGCAAGCTGGTCGTCTACTCCCCGCACGATGCAGACCCGCTGAACGCAGGTGTTGCACAGTTCGAGGAAAAGTACCCCAACATTGAAGTTGAGGTTATTGCTGCCGGTACCGGTGAGCTCTGCCAGCGTCTCGTTGCTGAGGCTGAGAATCCTCAGGGCGACGTTCTGTGGGGCGGCGGCGCTGACACTCTCGCGGCTTACAACGATTACTTTGAGCCGTATGTCTGCGCAAACGATGACCAGATCGGCGATGCTTACAAAGATCCCAACGGCTACTGGATTGGCGAGTCCCCGCTGCCCATGGTCTTCATCTACAACAAGACCATGCTGAGCGAGGATCAGGTTCCCACCACTTGGGAAGGCCTGTGCGATGAGGCTCTCAAGGGCAAGATCGCATACTGCTCCCCCTCCAAGTCCGGCTCCGCTTACACCCAGCTGTGCACCATGCTCTTCAGCCAGCCCACTATCGAAGAAGGCTGGGCACTGGTTGAGAAGTTCATCGCCAACCTCGACGGCAAGCTGCAGGATTCCTCCGGCAACTGCCACAAGCTGGTTGCTTCCGGTGAGTACGCTCTCGGCGTGACCATCGAGAAGTCCGCTGTTCTCTACAATGACAACCCCGATATCGGCTATGTCTACCCCGAAGCCAACTCTGCTGTTCCCGATGGTGTTGCTCTTATCAAGAACTGCCCCAACGAGGAGAATGCAAAGCTGTTCATCGACTTCGTCACCGGCGCTGAGTGCCAGACCGCTCAGAACGCTGACTGGGCACGTCGTCCCGTCCGTGCAGACGTTGCTCCTCAGGGTCTCGTTTCCCTCGATGAGTGCAATGTCGGCACCTACGACTTCAGCTACGCTGCAAACAACAGAGACGATATCAAGGAGAAGTTCAACGATCTCGTCGCCGGCTGATTTGGCAAGGCTGTGATTTTACCTTTTTTACTGCGGGAGGCACCGTAATCGGTGCCTCCTTGTGGTATGAGGCACTATTACGGTTGAAATAAGCACCGGTTTTTATCGGTGTTTATTTGAGCCGTAAGGTCGTTTCTGAAACAACATTTACAATATAATCACGGAGGACAGTGTATGAGCAATCAGGTAATTATTAAGGACGCGGTTAAGCGTTACGGCGATTTTACCGCCTTGAATGGCGTGTCGCTGGACATTCGCGAGGGTGAGTTCTTCACGCTTCTCGGACCGTCCGGCTGCGGCAAAACCACGCTTTTGAGAATGATAGCCGGTTTCAACTCCATTGAGGGCGGCGATTTCTACTTTGGCGACAAGCGCATAAACGATGTTCCCGCGCACAAGCGCGACATCGGTATGGTTTTCCAGAACTACGCCATTTTCCCGCACCTGACCGTGCGCGACAACGTTGCCTACGGTTTGAAGGCGCGCAAGATCCCTCAGAAGGAGATCACCCCCCGCGTGGATGAGGCGCTGGAGCTGGTGCAGATATCCCACCTGGCTGACAGAAAGCCCAATGAGCTGTCCGGTGGTCAGCAGCAGCGCGTGGCGCTCGCGCGCGCGTTCGTTATTGAGCCGAGTGTCCTCCTGATGGACGAACCCCTCTCCAACCTTGACGCGAAGCTGAGAGTGCAGATGCGCTCCGTCATCAAAAAGCTGCAGCGCCGTCTGGGCATCACCACCATCTATGTCACCCACGACCAGGAAGAGGCGCTCGCCATATCTGACCGTATCGCCGTTATGAAGGACGGCCACATCATGCAGATAGGCACCCCCAATGAGATCTACGCAAAGCCGCAGAATCCGTTCGTTGCAGGCTTTATCGGCGTGAGCAACTTCCTTGACTGCGACGTGAAATCCGCCAACGGAGAGGCAGTTGTCAGCATAAAGAACGAGCTGGACATCCGTGTGCCCGTCTCCCGCGATTATTCCGGCAAGGGCAAGCTATCCGCAAGACCGGAGCAGCTCTTCTTCTCCGAGACCGGTATGCCCGGCAAGATCCTCATCTCCACCTTCCTCGGTGACTTCATCGAGTATGAGGTTGAGCTGGACGATGGGCAGAGCGTCATTGTCAACGAATACACCAAGGACACCTCCACCGTCCACGCTGACGGCGAGTTTGTCCACCTCAGCTTTGACCCGAAGCGCATCAGCCTGTACACAGCCGATGAGGAGGTGCTCAGCCTGTGAACAAACGCCTCGGTACAAAGTGGAAGCCGGATTTCTGGTTTTTCACAAAGCTGTTCGTGATAATCGCGATGTGTATGTTCATCGTCTACCCCTTCTACACCATCCTCACGAAGAGCGTATTTTCCAACAAGGTCGATGGAATCACACTTTATAACTTCAAGCGCTTTTTCACAAAGCCCTACTACTATCAGACGCTTCTGCGCTCTATGGTGGTGTGCTTTGCAACTGTGCTTACCACCACCATTGTCGGCGTTCCCATTGCGTATCTCATGACGCGCTATAACATTCCCGGCAAAAAGGTGCTGCACATATTCATCATCATGAGCTTGATGAGCCCGCCGTTCATCGGTGCATACTCCTGGATAATCCTGCTTGGCCGCGCGGGTCTCCTTGCAAAGCTGTTTGCAAAGGTCGGCCTTGTCGCACCGACGATATATGGGCGCGGCGGCATAATCTTCGTGTTCACGCTGCATCTGTTCCCGTACATATACCTCTACACCTCCGGCGCAATGAACAGCATCGACTCCTCTCTGGAGGAAGCGTCCGAAAACCTCGGCATGAGCAAGCTGCGCCGTATCTGGACGGTGACCCTGCCTGTCATCCTGCCCTCCATCCTCGCAGGCTGCATCATGGTGTTCATGACCTGCCTTGCCGACTTCGGCACGCCTATGCTCCTCGGTGAGGGCTACACCGTGCTGCCGGTG
>CAZBVU010000028.1:0-24189 GCA_964495355.1 uncultured Oscillospiraceae bacterium | reverse complement strand
ACAGCATCTTCATCGGCCGTGACTTCGGCCAGACCAAGAGCTATTCCGAGGAGACTGCCGCGATCATTGATGAAGAAGTCAAGAAGATTTTTGATCAGGCCGCTGAAATGTGCGAAAAGCTTCTGAGCGAGCACGCAAAGGAGCTGCGCGATATAGCTGAATACCTTCTTGAGCATGAGACCATGGAGGCGGAGGAGTTCAACCACTACTTCGAGCATGGCGAGTTTATGCCTATCTCCGCAAAGAAGATCCGCGAGGCGCGCAATGACAAGACTATCGAGCGCCCTGCCCGCCACATCTCCATGATTGACGGCTACGCCGATAGCGCAGAGAATACTGAAAGCGCCCCCTCTGACGGTATCACCGACGCTCCCACAAATGATAAAGAATAAAATATAGCGATTATAACCACAGACGGCATCAGCGAAAGCTGATGCCGTCTGATTTTATATATCAATCCAGCGGATAAAGCGCGGATTGATAATCTTTTACGTAGTATTTTATGTTTTTGCGCCCTTTTTGGATTATTGTGTGCCCCTCGGCTTCAAGCATGGCTTTCTGCGCCTCGATGCCGTCGGGGTACTTCGCGTTAAGCTCACCATCCGATTTCAGCGTCCTCCAATAGGGCGTTTTGTCCTCCATGCGCTGATGGCTTGCCCACGCAGCAATGGACACGAATATACCGGCGGTGATAGGCTCGGTAAAATCAGCGCCGTTCTGCCGCGCAAAGTGTGCCCTTATCTCGCCCACGGTGGTCAGCTTGCCAAAGGGTATTTTACGCATCACGGCATCGTAGGCAATGGGCGGTGCAAAGTACATTTTGTCCCCGCCATAGTGCGCAATACTGTTTTGGTCGGTGATGACCTGCATTTTCGGCATATCTTTGCTGTCATTCAGCATGGCGTTGAAGTCCTTTTTCTCCTCGTTTGCCATATTATCTGCCTCCCGCATCAGTTGATGACACTAGAATATACCAAGATAATAAATAAAGCAATGAGAGTGTTTAAAAATTTATGTGTATTTCTCAAAAACATATGGACAAATTGCGATAAATAGTTTATTATATAACAAACGCCCTGTGGTATAGCCACAGGGGAACAAGTTGTATTTCCGGTAGCCGCCGTTTACAGGGGCTACAGCAAAATATATATTACTTGAAAGGATGCCAAAGCAATGTCTAAAAACGTGTTGGAAACGAAAGCAAAACAGGCGCAGGTCATTTTTGATGATCTGACAAAGCAGTTCGGTATCAAGGCAATACCGACCGTGTTTGTCGCCGATAATCGCAGAAAGGCACAGCTTAAAAAAGCTTGCCTGCAGGATAACCCCTTCCCGCCCCCTGTGAATGTAACCATTCTGAAAAAGCGTACACCGGGTGTTGATCAGCTGTTCCAGGATGAAAAGGTTCTGCAGACACCGGCTATCGCCGCAGTTCTGGCCGCCTGCTCCTCTGTCGCAACCGAGATTGGTGAGCTTCGCGGTGACGATGTTAGCGATGCAAAGACAATATGTGATGTGGCCTTTGCCGGTATGCAGGCTATCCGCCTTTACATGGCCAGCCACAAGGGCTCTAAGTTTGCAATGTCCCGTGTGATGAGCGCCATTCGCGTCAACAACGCGTTCAACGGCTCTTTCTTCAAATACCGCGCCAAGGACGGGCGTGACGTGTCCTTCCACGTCTACTATCAGGATCAGCTCAACAAGCTGGCCGCTGCCCTGCCTTACTCCAAGCCCGGCACGAAGTACACCATGCTCAGTATGTCCAAGGACAAGAAGGAGATGGCCAGCGTTGTCGGCCAGTACGATGCACTTGACCTTGAAGAGCGCGCATTTGAGTGCGGCGCTTGCGGCTGCATGATCCGTTCCCGCGAGGAGTGGGAGCAGACCGAGGTTGGCAAGGCTGTTATCGCAATGCCGCTTATCCGTCAGGATAAGGAAGCAGAGTGCGACGCACCCAACTGGGGCAAGCCCAATTCCCGCGGCCCTCTGTCCGGCATAAAGGTTCTCGACCTGACCCATATTATCGCAGGCCCTGCTTGCTCTCGTATCCTGGCTGAGTACGGCGCAGACGTGCTTCTCGTCCGCCGTGGTAAGTTTGTCAATCAGGAGCAGGCCATGCTGGAGTTTGACGGCTGGGCAGGCAAGAACTCCATCCAGCTCGACTTCAACATCCCCGAACAGCTTGCCCGCTGCAAGGAGCTTATTAAGGAAGCCGACGTTATCACCTACTCTTACCAGAACGGCACGCTTGACAAGTTCGGCCTTTCCGAGGCGGACATCCGCAAGCTCAATCCCAACGTTATCTATGCTAACCTCATGTGCTTCTCCGACACCGTGTGGAAGGATCGTCCCGGCTGGGCACCTCTGGCCGAGGATATCACGGGTCTCTCCGTGCGTAACGGCAGCCTTGAGCAGCCTGTCAACCTCAACGGCGTTCCTCTGGACTACTTCCCCGGCTTCATCCTTGCACTTGGCACCCTCCTGACCATCGCAAAGAAGCTCAAAGAGGGCGGTGGCTACAAGGTCACCACATCCCTTACCCGCGGCGCACAGTATCTGCATGAGTGCACTGACCTCTGCGAAAAGGGTCTGGACGGCGCACACAACTCCACCATCGCCTACACCTCCGATGAGCCGATATGGGACAGCGTTCTCCTGAACGTCGCCGGCTGCGCGACCGGCACTGCCGGCTTCCCCGGCCCCGGCACGGTCAACACCACCTACCCCACAAACCTCCGCAATATGAAGTTTGTTGATGGTCAGTCCGGCTGGCAACAGAAGTAATAATAAATAATATAACACGTCCATTACCGGAATTTTCCGGTAATGGACGTGTTTTTTTATCACAAATTGTACAAAAATGACAAAATATATATTGCTATTATGGAGAAGTTTGTTATAATATAGAAAAAAGACCCCGATAGGGATCTTTTAATGCACACACTGTGCAGCCGAACCGAGCCGGCGCGTTGAATTGCTTTTTATTTGAACTCGTTGTGTAATTCTCTTACATTATAATTATTATTGCGGAGGTTGTCAATATGCAAAAGCAATATTATTTGGGTCTTGATATAGGAACAAACTCTGTTGGATATGCGGTTACGAACACAGATTATACCCTGATGAAATTCAAGGGTGAGCCGATGTGGGGCGCGCATCTTTTTGAAGAGGCAAGCGTCTCGGCTGATCGGCGCGCATTTCGCACAGCCAGACGCAGACTGGATCGCCGCCAACAGCGTGTGCACCTGCTGGAAGAGCTTTTTGCGCCCGAAATCGGAAAGATAGATCCCAACTTCTTCATCCGCCGCAAGGAAAGCAGCCTCTACGAGGAGGACACGCGGCACGGTGTAAAAATCTTCGCCGGAGATGGGATAACGGACGCGCAGTATCACACGCAGTACCCCACGATACACCACCTGATATCTGAGCTGATGAACAGCACGCAGCCGCATGATGTCCGCCTGGTTTACATTGCGTGTGCGTGGCTTGTTGCAAACCGTGGGCATTTCCTGTTCGATATTTCGGCAGATAACATATCCGAGATACTCGACTTTGACGAGGTTTATCAAAGCTTCTGCAAGTACTTCGTCGCGGAGGGGTATTCCCAGCCGTGGAGCGGGGATATTACTGCCGCGCAGATACTTTCAATCCTGCAAAAAGACTGCGGCGTGAAGATGAAAGAAGAAGCTTTCCGCCAGACGCTGTATAACGGCGAGAAAATCAGCAAGGAGGCCGATGAAGATTTTCCGTTCAGCCGCGCGGCCATTGTCGCGCTTCTCGCGGGCGGCAAGGTGAAGCCGGCGGATCTCTTTGTCAACGAGGCAGATTACGCGGATATAGAGTCTATTTCCCTTGTGATGAATGATGAGGACTTTGCCCGAATCGTTGGCGAGATGGACGGCGATGTTGAGCTGCTGTATAGACTGCGCGCGCTGAAGGACTGCGCCCAGCTTGTGTCATCAATGAACAACTGCGCCTGCATCTCCGACAGCAAGGTTGAGGTATATAACCAGCACCAGCGTGATCTGAAAATGCTGAAAAGCTTTGTGAAAAAGTATCTCCCCGCACAGTATAATGACATTTTCCGCAATGCTGTGAAAGATAACTATGTGTGCTATACCCGCAATGTGAAATCTCTCTCCGAAAAAGAGCGGAAGGACGTAAAATCAACAGCCTCCAAGGAAGATTTCTCGGACTTTCTGCTAAAGCGCCTGAAAGCGGTTTCGGTGCGTGAGGAGGACAGCGCCGCGTATCAAACCATGATAATGCGCCTGCAAGCCAGAACATTCCTGCCCAAGCAGAAGGACACTGACAACAGGGTTATACCGCAGCAGCTTTACCGCTATGAGCTGCAAGAGGTGCTGAACCACGCGCAGACCTATCTGCCCATGCTGCTGGACGCGGATGGTGACGGTATCACCACAAAGGATAAGATACTATCCATCTTCGATTTTAAGATACCGTATTTTGTTGGGCCGCTCCACAATACCGGACGCAATAATGCGTGGCTGGTGCGAAAGCAGGAGGGGAAAATACTGCCGTGGAACTTTGAGCAGATGGTGGACTTTGACGCCAGTGAGCAGGAGTTTATAAAGCGGATGACAAACCGCTGCACATATCTACCGGATGAAGACGTACTGCCGGTAAATTCGCTGCTCTACTGCAAATTCATGGTGCTCAATGAAATCAACAACATAAAGGTCAACAATATCAGCATCCCTGTCAGCGTTAAGCAGGAGCTGTATACCAACCTTTTTGCGCGCTATCCCCGCATAACGCGCAAGAAGATAGAGGAATACCTGCGCGGCCGCGGATATATGACAAAGGAGGACGAGCTGTCCGGTCTGGATAACACGGTGAAATCCAGCCTGAAATCCTACCATATCTTCAAGCGCCTGCTGGAAAGCGTCGTTTTAACACAGGCCGAGGTCGAGGAGATCATACGCCATGCGGCATATGCAGAGGATAAAACGAGGCTGAAACGCTGGCTGACCGGTGCGTTCCCGCAGCTTTCTGAGGAGGATGCGGCATATATCGTGCGCCAGAAGCTGAAAGAGTTTGGCCGCCTGTCCGGTAAGCTTCTCAACGGCCTGTACGGATGCCGGACGGATTCCGACACCGGCGAGGCGTTCACCGTGCTGGACGCTATGTGGGAGACGAATGATAACCTGATGCAGGTGCTTTCCGATAAGTACACCTTTGCCGAGCAGATAAAAGAAATCTGCGCGGAGAGAGCGGGCGCGTCCGCCTCCCTCAACAAGCGGCTGGATGAGATGTACGTCTCCAACGCGGTCAAGCGCCCGATATACAGGACGCTGGATATAATTCAGGACGTGGTAAAGGCCAATGGCTGTGCCCCGCAGAAGATATTTGTGGAAATGGCGCGAGGCGGCACGCCTGACCAAAAGGGTCAGCGCACCAGCAGCAGGAAGCAGCAGCTTCTGGAGCTTTATAAGAAAATCAAAACAGACGAAATACGCCAACTGCAAAGTGAGCTGGAAGCAATGGGAGAGATGGCGGACAACAGACTGCAAAGTGACCGCCTGTTCCTCTACTATTTGCAGCTTGGTAAGAGCGCGTACACCGGCAAGCCGATAGACCTTACGCGCCTTGGTGACGGAACCTATAATCTGGAGCATATATATCCGCAGTGCCACGTCAAGGATGACAGTGTGCTGAATAATCTGGTGCTTGTAGAGTCGGAGATAAACGGCTTGAAGAGTGACAGCTATCCGCTTCCTGCCGACATACGCAGGGATATGGCCGGATTCTGGCATATGCTGAAAGAAACCGGCCTGATGAGAGAGGAGAAATACCGCCGCCTTATGCGCACAACCGGCTTCACCGCGGAGGAGCGCATGGGCTTCATCAACCGGCAGCTCGTGGAGACGCGCCAATCCACAAAGGTGATAAAGGATCTCTTGCAGCAGATGTACCCCGACACGGAGATTGTGCCTGTGAAAGCAGGGCTGGTCTCAGAATTCCGGCAGGAATTTGAACTTTTGAAATGCAGAAGCGTAAACGACCTGCACCATGCCAAGGACGCGTACCTGAACATCGTTGTCGGCAACGTATATAATGAGCGCTTTACAAAGAGGTGGTTCTCGCTGGACAGCCAGTATAATGTGCAGGTCGGGAAGATATTCAAGCAGCGCCAGTGCCATGGTGACCGCTGCTATTGGAACGGCGAGGCGGACATCGCCGCTGTGAAGAAAACCGCACAGAAAAACGCGGTGCACCTGACGCGGTACGCTTTCTGCCGAAAGGGAGGACTGTTCGACCAGCAGCCTCTGCCAAAGGGCGATAATCTCATACCGCTTAAAGCCGGCCTGCCCACCGAGAAGTACGGCGGCTACAACAAGGCAACCGCCACGTTCTTTGTGCTGGCGCGCTTCACGGTGAAGAAAAAGCGCGAGATAATGGTTGTGCCTATTTCGTTGCTTTACGCGGACAAGTTCCGTAAAAGCACGCAGGATGCGCTGACTATTACGGCGAGTGAGATTGAAAAGATCAGCGGGAAAAGCGTTGATGATTTGGAGCTGCTGCTTGGCGGCAGAGCGCTGAAGGTGAACACTGTCCTTTCGCTGGACGGAACACTGGTGACAATAGCGGGAAAAACAGGTCATAAAATTACAGTGTCGCCGCTGCTCGCGGTCGTACTGGGCTATAAATGGGAAGTGTACATTAAGGCGCTGGAAAGATTCCTTGCCAAGCAGAAGCTTAATAAGGCGATAGTGCTGGATGAAAAGCACGACCATATCACGCGCAAAGAGAATGAAGAGCTGTATGCCCTTTTGACGGAGAAAATGAGCAATTGGCCGTTTTCCAATCTGCCGAATAATCAGGCAAAAACCATGAAAGCCGGTGCTGTAAAATTTCCTGCATTGGAAACATCCGAACAGGTAATCTGTCTGATGAATACTTTGGGCTTGTTTAATGCCGGGGCTGGAGGAGCAGATTTGTGCTTGGTAGGGGGCAGTAAATCTTCCGGCGAGAAGGCACTGAATATGAATGTCTCCAACTGGAAAAAGAATTATTCGGATGTGCGGATAATTGACCGGTCAGCCTCCGGACTGTTTGAAAGCCGCAGCGAAAACCTGTTGGAGCTGCTATGAGCTGGCGGACGGTTGTGATCTCCTCGCGCTGCAAGCTGGATTTCAAAATGGGGTATATGGTTGTGCGCGGGGATGAGCTGCGGCGTGTTTTCATGGATGAGATCGCGGTGGTGCTTATCGAAAATCCGGCTGTGTCACTGACAGGGTATCTGCTGTCAGAGCTGATGGAGAGGAAGATAAAGGTCATTTTCTGCGACACGAAGCGCCTGCCCCAGGGTGAATTGGTGCAGTATTACGGCAGTCATGACACCTCGCGCAAGATACGCACCCAAATTGAATGGACCGCGCCCATAAAGGGTGCGGTCTGGGGTGAGATAATCGCTCTTAAGATACAAAAACAGGCCGACTTCCTGCTGGAAACCGGACATATACATGAGCATGATCTGCTGTGTGATTATATCGAACAGTTGGAGTTTCAGGATGCATCAAACAGGGAGGGGCACGCGGCAAAGGTGTATTTCAACGCCATTTTCGGCTTGGATTTTGCCAGACCGGATGAAACGCCCGTCAACGCCGCGCTCAACTATGGCTACTCCATTTTGATGGCCGCGTTTACCAGAGAGATCACAGCCAACGGATATATAACGCAGCTTGGCCTGCACCATGATAATGTGTTCAACCGCTTCAATTTATCCAGCGATATTATGGAGCCGTTCCGTGTCTTGGTTGACAGGGCGGTGTATAATGCCCAGCCTGAGGAATTTGACAAGGCCGCAAAACGGGAACTGCTGGATGTGCTGAATGACTATGTATATATAGGCAAAGAGCGGCAGACCGTGCTGAATGCCATAGGCGTGTACACTAAAAGCGTGTTTGACGCGCTGAACACGCAGGATATCAGCCGTATCAAATGCTGGAATTATGAGTTATAGATTTATGCGGATGCTGGTGTTTTTTGACCTGCCGACAGAGACCGCGGCGGAGCGGCGCAATTATCGGCGCTTTCGCAAGTTCCTGCTGCAAAGCGGCTTTTTGATGCTGCAGGAGTCGGTTTATTGCAAGCTTTTGCTCAATGCCTCCGCGCAAAGCTCCATGGCGGAGAAAATACGCAAAAATAAACCGCCCAAGGGTATTGTGCAGATGCTTACTGTCACGGAAAAGCAGTTTGCCAAGATGGAATATGTCGTGGGTGAGTGGACAAGCGATGTGATAAGCAGCGAGGAAAGGTTGATAGAATTATGATGCTGTGCCACCCTCAGTTGGACGGTGTACTCGATTTTGCCGGCGCGAAGGTGCCAACAATGGTTGTGGAGGCGCCATCCTTTCTGCGCTCACTTTTGCAGGATATGTATGAGCAGCTTGATGGAATGGATGGGCAAATTCAACTCATGGAGCAGGATAAGCGCCTGCCATTCGGCACATGGGTGGAGGTGATAGATAATTTCCTCCATTTTGAGCTGAACACAAAGTCCCTCCTGAACAAAATCATAGCCGCGATGGAGCGTATGTCATCCACGGAAATGTATATGCTGAAAACGGCTGACATTTTGCAGCGCGTTGAAAGCTATGCGGATGAGCTGGCGTTTGCGTTTGACTGCGATATTGCGTGCAGCCACTGCACAGTATCCGGCCTGCTGAAAGGGATGGGCATAACCGTGCGGGATGAATATGATGACCCGCTTGAGCGGCTTATCGACTATATGGAGCTGGTAAGGGAATTTGACAGAGATAAGCTCTTTGTGTATGTGAATTTGCGCAGCTTCTTTTCAGATGAGGAGGTTACGCGCTTTTTGGCCACGGCGCTGAACCACGGGTATCGTATACTGCTGCTGGATGCGCAGGATCACGCAAAATTGCCGCTGGAAAACAGAATTACTATTGACAAAGACCTTTGTGAGTTTTAAAATAAAAAAGGAATTACACCGTGCCTCTGTTCCGGCGGCTCGTAACCGCTGATTTTTCGCATTGGGATGCGAAAAAATCGGAATTTGAGGTTTGAGAGTTGTGTAATTCCTTAGACCTCCAAAACAGATTCTATAAAATCAATAATATCTTGGTCGTTTGAGAGTTGTGTAATTCCTTAGACCTCCAAAACTGTGCTGAAAACCGTCTACGGTGACGACAAGTTTGAGAGTTGTGTAATTCCTTAGACCTCCAAAACGCTAAATTTAGCATTTTTATCCCTCCAATCGTTTGAGAGTTGTGTAATTCCTTAGACCTCCAAAACTAAATGTGCTGTCTGCGGCTGGAATCCCCGGTTTGAGAGTTGTGTAATTCCTTAGACCTCCAAAACTATGGAGGCGGCGAACACCGCCATCATGGAGTTTGAGAGTTGTGTAATTCCTTAGACCTCCAAAACCGTTGTCACACAGGTTGTGACCAACGCCACGTTTGAGAGTTGTGTAATTCCTTAGACCTCCAAAACATTAACCATGCAATAAACTGCATTTGCTTGGTTTGAGAGTTGTGTAATTCCTTAGACCTCCAAAACTATTGATAAAAAGGGCTGGGTGCTCTGCCTGTTTGAGAGTTGTGTAATTCCTTAGACCTCCAAAACAAAAAATTCCGACCAAAACGGCCATAGAGAGTTTGAGAGTTGTGTAATTCCTTAGACCTCCAAAACCGAACACTGAATAGTGAAAAATAAAAAGACAGCCGCACAAGTGTGCGACTGTCTTTTTTAGAATCTGATGACAGCACTTTCCGGTTCACTCGCCCTCCAACTGAAAACGGTACTTTTGCGTGACGTGTGGATATTTTTCGTGATCCACTTCGGATAGAAACATATCGAGCGGGCGGACGTAATAACCAAAGCCGCCGTAAAGCGCCTGATATACCACCATCGTCTCCTGTGTTTCTGAGTGTACCGCCGTGAACAGAACTTTGTATTTGTTGCCCTTGAAATGCGTGTATATAGCGCCGGGATGCAGCTTGCGCATGATATCGTCTCCTTTTTGCTTTTGTGTATCAGGTTTATGATGAATAGTTGTTTTGAATTAGCCCGTTTTGCCGCTTGTTCAGAATATTCAGTGAAATATCGCTGACGCGATGTGAAATAATCCACTCTGTGAATTGTGAAATTTCCCACTGACGCGGAAAGTGAAATGAAATAAATCCCCCACGCCCGCAGGCATTTCACATGGCAAAGCCATATTTCACACGCCGATGGAGTATTTCACAAATCCCGCAGGGATTTATTTCGATGAAAAAAAGCACCGACATTGTCGGTGCTTTTTTCTGGTGCGAGAGAGGAGACTTGAACTCCCACGTCGGTTGACACACGCCCCTCAAACGTGCCTGTCTACCTGTTCCAGCACTCTCGCATAAACGCCGAGGCTTCAACTCCATTTAAAGC
Source organism: uncultured Oscillospiraceae bacterium (assembly GCA_964495355.1). Taxonomy (GTDB): domain Bacteria; phylum Bacillota; class Clostridia; order Oscillospirales; family Oscillospiraceae; genus Limivicinus. The sequence goes on along the minus strand of CAZBVU010000028.1, from coordinate 13,779 downwards.
CGCCTGCCTCACCTTGGCGCGCCACATTTAAGGCATGAATGATTATAGCAGATTATTTGATTTTGTCAACAGCTATTTTTACTTTTTTCTAAATTTTTTAGTTTTTTCTTTTTTTGGCGTGTCGGGATGCAGAGAAGAACAGCACCAGCAGCATAAAAATGGCAAATGCAAGCGCGCTGGCGCCGCGATCCATCAAAAGCAGAAACCTCATCTTCAAATAGGCGTGATACCCCAGCAGAGAGGCAAACTGCACCAGCAGCGGCAGTGCAGCAAACGGCGGCACGATAAAAGCGATAATCACGCTGAGAATATCGGCGGCAAAGAAATATCTTTCGTGCATATGGGGCAGGAGATATGGTATACCGATAATCAGCAGCGCCGCCGCTGCAAGCACGGCCAGCTCATTCAGCCGCGCTCTGCGGAGAAAACACGCCATCAGCACACCAAGCATGAATATAAACGCGAGAATAACACCGAGTTTTGACGCGAGGGCGTTATAATTCTCCGGCAGACTGTACTGAAAGAATGAGTAGGCCGAGGGGGAATTATAGTTCAGCGCTGTGCCGACTGTGCCGGCCTGGTCAAAATAAATCGAAATTGTGTCGATAAACGGGCGGCCAAGCAAAACGGCGGGCATGACGATCAGCACATAGGTCAGCGGGAAAACAAAAAAATGCTTCCAATTAAATTTGCCGTATATCCAAAGCACGATGTACGCGGGGAGGATAAACACGGCTTGCAGCTTGAAAGAAAACGACAGCGCGGCCAGCGCCATTGATAAAATAGGGCGGTCATCAAGCGCGCAGTAAATGCCGAGGAGGGCAAGCGCTGCATAAATACTGTCACACTGCCCCCAGAATGCGCCGTTGAGAAACACGGTGGGCAGCATAAGCACGGTGAAAAACACGCCCGTACGCTTAGGAACGCTTACGGTAAAGCGAGAGACAATAAGCATTGCACTCCACGCGAGGAGAATATCGAAGAAAATACTCAGCAGCTTTATAAGATACAGATCGTCTATGCTGCTGTAAGAAAACAGTGCCAAAAAATAAAGATACGGAATGTTATAATTGCCTATCTGCTTGCGCAGCGCGGCAAAGCCGCCGTTCTGCCGGAAATAGTCCACCCAGCGCGCAAGAAAATCTGAATAGTCCAGTGTGACATAGTCCATTACCAAAGCGCGCGACACAAATGCAAGCGCTGTGAAAAAAAGAGCAAGCGCGATATTGCACGGTGAGCGCAGCAGCCCCTGCCTTTTGAGAAGATACAGAGAAAAGGCCGCCTCCAACACAAGAATTATCACAGCGCCAACGTCCATAAGGGTCTCACTTTCTTATAAAAATAAAAAACAGCAGGAGCACACAGCCCCCGCCAGAAAAAATTTTCAATTTACTCTTGACTTTACCTATACAGTGGTGGTAAAATTGAGTGCTATGTATTGGGGAGAGGGGATACACCCCCACTCTTTACGCTAGAAATTATAGCATCCAGACTAATTAAAATCAACACTGAGGCCTGCAATTTTAACAACGCGGCCGGGTGTTCGCAAATCAAAACAAGGAGAGTGCGCTAATGCCAAAGGATGTTCTATACGGCAAAACTTTGCGAAAGAGCTTTGCCCGTACCCAGGAAATCATGGATATGCCCAATTTGCTGGAGATCCAGAAAAGCTCTTACCAGTGGTTCTTGACCACAGGACTGAGAGAGGTTTTCAGAGATGTAGACTCTGTTTCTGACTACTCCGGCAACCTCGAGCTGAGCTTCATAGACTATTCTATGAATGAGAAGCCCAAGTACACCGAGGAGGAGTGCAAGGCGCGTGACGCAACGTATGCAGCCCCTCTCAAGGTCAGGGTGAGACTGCGCAATAAAGAGACCGAGGAGATAAAAGAGCAGGAGATATTCATGGGCGACTTCCCGCTCATGACGGCCGGCGGCACATTTATCATAAACGGTGCTGAGCGTGTTATCGTATCTCAGATCGTCCGCTCTCCCGGTGTCTATTTCGACAAGACCACGGACAAGTCCATGATGAGCGTGTACGCTGCAACCGTGATACCCTACCACGGCGCATGGCTGGAGTATGAGACTGACGCGGCAGACGTGTTCAGCGTCCGTATCGACAAAAACCGCAAGCTGCCCATCACCTGGTTCCTGAGAGCTATGGGTCGCTACAATCAGGACGAGCCTGCAACCTGGCTCAGCTGTGTTGCCAACCCCAGCTCCGGCGCGGAGACCAATGAGCGCCTCAAAGAGATATTCGGCGAGGATGAGCGCATGGTCGCCACTATAGATAAGGACACCTGTGCCACCCGCGATGAGTGCCTGATTGAGATTTACCGCAAGCTTCGCCCGGGCGATCCTCCCACGGTGGAATCTGCCGAGGTGCTGCTGGACGGTCTGTTCTATGACCGCCGCCGCTACGAGATAAGCAACGTTGGCCGCTATAAGTTCAACAAGAAGCTGTCTCTGTTCCCGCGTATTGCCGGATTTGAGCTGGCACAGCCAGTGGCAAGCCCCTATACCGGCGAACTGATCGCTGAGGCAGGGGAGATAGTCACCCGTGCCAAGGCAAAGGAAATTGCGGATGCCGGCGTTATCGACGTTTTCCTCAAGCTTGATGAAAAGACGGTGCGCGTGTTCTCCAACGGCATGGTGCCCATTGATTGCTTTAAGGACAGCCTCAACGGTGTTGATATCTCCGACCTTGGCATTAAAGAGCTTGTCCGCGGCAACGTGATGAAGGTGCTGTGCGAGCAGTTTGAGGGCGAGGCACTGAAAAACGCCATCCGTGAGAATATTGACGTTCTCATCCCCAAGCACATTGTGGCAGACGATATTTTCGCCTCCGTCAACTACCTCAACTGCCTTGCCAATGGCATCGGTGAGGCTGACGATATTGACCACCTTGGCAACCGCCGCGTGAGATGCGTGGGCGAGCTGCTGCAAAACCAGTTCCGCATAGGCTTCAGCCGTATGGAGCGTGTTATCCGCGAGCGTATGACCCTGCAGGATCTGGACATTGTCACCCCGCAGAGCCTTATCAACATCCGCCCTGTGACCGCGGCTATTAAAGAGTTCTTCGGCTCTTCCCCGCTGTCTCAGTTCATGGATCAGACCAACCCCCTGTCTGAGCTGACGCATAAGCGCCGTATGTCCGCACTCGGCCCCGGCGGTCTTTCCAGGGAGCGCGCAAGCTTTGACGTGCGTGACGTTCACTACAGCCACTACGGTCGTCTCTGCCCGATTGAGACGCCTGAAGGCCCGAACATCGGTCTTATCAACTACCTTGCATCCTATGCCCGCGCAAATGAATACGGCTTCCTTGTTGCCCCGTTCCGCAAGGTCGAAAAGGGCACCTGCCGCGTGACCGATCAGGTCGATTACATGACAGCCGATCAGGAAGACCAGTTCACCGTTGCACAGGCGAGTGAGCCGGTTGACGAGAACGGCGTGTTTATCAACAAGCGTATAACCTGCCGTCACCGCAACGATACGGTTGAGGTCAACCGCGAGGATGTTGACTACGTTGACGTCAGCCCGAAGATGATGGTTTCCATCGCAACGGCGATGATCCCCTTCCTTGAAAACGACGACGCGAACCGTGCCCTGATGGGCGCGAACATGCAGCGTCAGGCCGTTCCTCTTATGACCACCCAGGCACCTATCGTTGCCACCGGTATTGAGCATAAGTGTGCGGTTGACTCCGGCGTGTGCGTGCTGGCAGAGGGCGACGGCGTTGTAACGCGTGTTGACGCAAACTATATCACAGTCCGCTACGATAAGGGCGAGCTGAAGGATTATAAGCTTATCAAGTTCTCCCGCTCCAACCAGGGCACCTGCATCAACCAGCGCCCGATAGTCAATGTCGGTGAGCGCGTGGTCGCGGGTGATGTTCTGGCTGACGGTCCCAGCACCAGTCAGGGCGAGATAGCCCTCGGCAAGAACATCCTTGTCGGCTACATGAACTGGGAAGGCTACAACTACGAGGACGCTGTCCTCCTTAACGAGCGCCTTGTCATGGAGGACGTGTTCACCTCTATCCATATAGAAGAGTATGAGTGCGACTCCCGCGACACGAAGCTTGGCCCCGAGGAGATCACCCGTGACATCCCCGGTGTCGGCGATGACGCATTGAAGTACCTTGACGAGCGCGGCATCATCATGGTGGGCGCTGAGGTCACTGCCGGTGATATCCTTGTCGGTAAGGTCACGCCAAAGGGCGAAACTGACCTGACCGCAGAGGAGCGTCTGCTGCGTGCGATATTCGGCGAGAAGGCACGCGAGGTGCGTGACACCTCACTGAAGGTTCCCCACGGCGAAAGCGGCATAATCGTGGACGTTAAGGTGTTCACCCGCGAGAACGGTGATGAGATGAACCCGGGCGTAAATCAGGTCGTCCGCGTTTACATCGCACAGAAGCGTAAGATCTCTGTAGGCGATAAGATGGCCGGTCGTCACGGTAACAAGGGCGTTGTTTCGCGCATACTGCCGCGCGAGGATATGCCTTATCTGCCCGATGGCACCCCGCTGGATATCGTTCTTAACCCGCTGGGCGTTCCCTCCCGTATGAACATAGGTCAGATACTTGAGGTTCACCTTGGCTACGCTGCACAGGCACTCGGCTGGAAGGTCGCGACCCCCGTGTTCAACGGCGCGAACGAGACCACAATCCGCGAGACCCTGCGTCAGGCCGGTCTGCGTGAGGATGGTAAGAGCGAGATGCGCGATGGCCGCACCGGTGAGAAGTTTGATAACGATGTCACCGTCGGCTGGGTCTACTTCCTCAAGCTGCACCATCTGGTTGATGATAAGATCCACGCCCGCTCCACCGGCCCCTACAGCCTTGTTACACAGCAGCCTCTCGGCGGCAAGGCGCAGTTCGGCGGCCAGCGCTTCGGTGAAATGGAAGTTTGGGCACTTGAAGCGTACGGCGCGGCATATACCCTGCAGGAGATACTCACTGTCAAGTCTGACGATGTGACTGGCCGTGTAAAGACCTATGAGGCAATCGTCAAGGGCAACAACATCCCGCAGCCCGGTGTGCCTGAGTCGTTCAAGGTTCTTATTAAAGAGCTTCAGGCGCTGTGCCTTGATGTGTGCGTCCTCGATAAGGACGGCAACACCATCGAGCTGAAGGATGACGACGATGATGAGTTTATCCCCGATATGAAGGATGAAATATACCAGTCTGACGACACTGAGATCGAGTCTGAGGGCTTCTATATTGAGGACGTACCTGAAGATGAGCTGGGCGCAGAGCTTGGCTTTAGCACGGATAGTAATTCCGATTTTGACGGCGAGGAGGATATGTGATGAGCTATACACCGTTTGACGCAATACAGATAGGCATTGCTTCCCCCGAGAAGATACTGGAATGGTCATACGGCGAGGTGAAAAAGCCCGAGACCATCAACTACCGCACACTCAAGCCTGAGCGCGACGGCCTTTTCTGTGAGCGCATTTTTGGACCGACCAAGGACTGGGAATGCCACTGCGGAAAGTATAAAAAGATCCGCTATAAGGGCAAGGTGTGTGACCGCTGCGGCGTTGAAGTCACCAAGAGCAAGGTTCGCCGTGAGCGTATGGGTCACATTGAGCTGGCCGCACCTGTCAGCCATATCTGGTATTTCAAGGGCATACCGAGCCGCATGGGTCTCATGCTTGACCTGACCCCGCGTATGCTGGAAAAGGTGCTGTACTTTGCAAACTACATTGTTATAGATCCGGGCAACACCCCGCTGGAGCATTGCCAGATACTCACCGAGCGTGAGTATCGCGATATGCGCGAGAAGTATGAGGACGATTTCAAGGCCGGTATCGGCGCTGAGGCTATTAAAGAGCTTCTCTCCCAGATCGACTGCGCAGAGCTGGCTGTCCAGCTTCGTGAGGAGCTGAAGAATGCCTCCGGCCAGAAGAAGGCCAAGCTTGTCAAGCGTCTTGAGGTTGTCGAGGCGTTCCGTCAGAGCGGCAACAGACCCGAGTGGATGGTAATTGACGTTCTGCCGGTTATCCCGCCCGAGATTCGCCCCATGGTTCAGCTTGACGGCGGCCGCTTCGCCACCAGTGACCTTAACGACCTCTACCGCCGTGTTATCAACCGCAACAACCGTCTCAAGAGATTGCAGCAGCTCAACGCGCCTGACATTATCGTTAGAAATGAAAAGCGTATGCTGCAGGAGGCTGTTGACGCGCTTATTGATAACGGCCGCCGCGGCCGTCCTGTCACCGGCGCAAACTCCCGCGCACTCAAGTCCCTCAGCGATATGCTCAAGGGCAAGCAGGGACGTTTCCGCCAGAACCTGCTGGGCAAGCGTGTTGACTATTCCGGCCGTTCTGTTATCGTTGTCGGCCCTGACCTCAAGATCTATCAGTGCGGCGTTCCCAAGGAGATGGCCATTGAGCTGTTCCGCCCGTTCGTGATGAAAAAGCTCGTTGAGGACGGTGTTGCAAACAACATCAAGTCCGCCAAGAAGATGGTCGATAAGCAGCGCACCGAGGTTTGGGACGCGCTGGAGGATGTTATTAAAGAGCATCCTGTGCTGCTCAACCGCGCACCTACGCTGCACCGCCTTGGTATTCAGGCGTTTGAGCCGGTGCTGGTCGAGGGGCGCGCACTGCGTCTGCACCCGCTGGTGTGTACCGCATACAACGCCGACTTTGACGGCGACCAGATGGCAATCCACCTGCCGCTTTCCGCAGAGGCACAGGCCGAGGCGCGCATACTGATGCTCTCCGCCAACAACCTCCTTCGCCCGCAGGATGGCCACCCCGTCACCGTTCCCACGCAGGACATGATCCTCGGTTCCTACTACCTGACTATGGTTCGCATCGGCTCTGCCGAAAAGGGCGCGGAGAATCTTGTTATCTCCGATGCCGGCGACAGCGATTATCAGGTTGGTGAGATCGTCAGCGGCGACGATATATACAATAAAAACCTCGAGCTCAAGCGCGATGGCAAGAAGCTTATCGAGTATAAGCCCACGCTCATGTACCGCGACCCTGCAGAGGCTATCATGGCCTACAATGAGGGCTATGTCGGTCTGCACGCGCCCATCCGCCTGAGAGTTACCAAGACTGTTGACGGTGTTGAGGTCAAAAAGACCATCGTTACCACCGTTGGCCGCATCATCTTCAACGAGCCGATACCCCAGGATCTCGGCTATGTTGACCGCACTGACCCTGAGCACGCCTTTGACCATGAGATCGGCTTCCAGGTCGGCAAGAAGCAGCTTGGCGATATCATCGACCGCTGCATCCAGAAGTACGGCTTCACCATCTCCGCTGAAGTGCTTGACAGCATCAAGTCACTCGGCTATAAGTACTCCACCAAGGGCGCAATAACCATCTCTGTTGCGGATATGACCGTCCCCAGCAGCAAGAATGAGCTTATCCACGCCACTGAGGATGAGGTCGTCAAGATCGAGCGCCAGTACAAGCGCGGCTTTATCACCGATGATGAGCGTTACCGTCTCGTTGTTTCCGAGTGGGAAAAGACCACCAAGGAAGTCACCGATGCACTTACCAACGTTCTTGATGAGTACAACCCCATCTACATGATGGCAAACTCCGGTGCTCGTGGTTCTATGAACCAGATCCGTCAGCTTGCCGGTATGCGCGGCCTTATGGCTAACACCGCCGGTAAGACCATCGAAATCCCCATCAAGTCCAACTTCCGTGAAGGCCTTTCCGTCTTGGAGTACTTTATCTCCACCAGAGGCGCACGAAAGGGTATGGCTGATACCGCACTTCGTACCGCAGACTCCGGTTACCTGACCCGCCGTATGGTCGATGTATGTCAGGATGTTATCATCCGTGAGCATGACTGCGGCACGACTGAGGGCGTATGGGCATCTGCTGTGTATGATCGCGGCCAGATGGTCGAAAGCTTCGGCACTGCTATCCATGGTCGTTTCCCCGCACAGAACATCACCGATCCCACGACCGGCGAAGTTATATTTGACACTGATCATATGCTCATGCCTGAGGACGCTGCTGTCCTCGAGGCGCATGGCATAAACAAGGTGTTCATCCGCTCCGTCCTCACCTGTGAGGCACGTATAGGCGTCTGCGCAAAGTGCTACGGCATCAACCTTGCCATTGGCAAGCCGGTCAATGCCGGTGAGGCTGTCGGCGTTATCGCGGCACAGTCCATCGGTGAACCCGGTACCCAGCTCACCATGCGTACGTTCCACACCGGCGGCGTCGCGGGTGACGATATCACCCAGGGTCTGCCGAGAGTTGAAGAGCTGTTCGAGGCGCGAAAGCCCAAGAAGATGGCTGTCCTCTCTGAGATTTCCGGTACTGTCACCATTGACGAGGCCAAGAAGGGCGTTATGTACTCCATCACCGTTACCTCCGAGGCTGAGGGTGAGACGGTTGTTTACACCGTGCCGCACTCTGCCGGTATCCTTGTCCACAACGGTGACCATGTTGATCGCGGTCAGGAGCTGACCTCCGGTGCACTGAATCCGCACGATGTTCTGCGTATCCGCGGCACGGACGATGATGAGTTCGGCCGTCAGGGTGTCCGCAGCTACATCACCAGCGAGGTTCAGAAGGTTTACCGTCAGCAGGGCGTTGACATCAATGATAAGCACATTGAGGTCATTGTCCGCCAGATGATGCGCAAGGCGAGAGTTGAGGAAGCGGGCAGCACTGACCTGCTCTCCGGCTCTACTGTGGATATCAGCGTTATTAAAGACGCGAACAAGGCCGTGCAGGAGCGCATTGATGCCGGTGAAGAGGGACTCTCCTTTGCAACCTATACCCAGCTTCTCATGGGTATCACCAAGGCTTCCCTTGCGACCGACAGCTGGATGTCCGCTGCATCCTTCCAGGAGACCACCAAGGTGCTCACCGATGCCGCTATCAAGGGCAAGAAGGATCACCTCGTCGGCCTGAAAGAAAACGTCATAATCGGCAAGCTCATTCCTGCCGGTACCGGCCTTGAGGTCTACCGTGACTTTGAGGAAAAGACGGATGACACCGTCGCGGCTGAGGCGGAGGAGTATGTTGATCTGACAGCGCTTGTCAACAAGACCAACGCACTTTAATTTCCGGATTAAAAAGGAGTGTATCAATAAGGTACACTCCTTTTTTCATCTATGTAATGGAGCTTAGCTTATGTCCGATAGAAACAAAACCATAAACACATCGCTTGAAGCGGGTGAGACGTACCTGCGCCGCTGCCTGACGGCGGACGATCTGCGCGCGGGCTCTGCGCCGCTTGATGCCACCATTAACGGCGATATGCAGGAGGTGTGCCCGTTGCTGGAGCGCGGGTGCGCCGACCTTATAATTGCAGACCCGCCGTATAACCTGCGCAAAAGCTATGACGGCACTGTGTTCATTAAGCGCGCCGAGGATGAGTATGAGGCGTATACCCGCGCGTGGCTGGATAAGACTGCGCCGCTGCTTCGCGAGGGCGGCAGTATATACGTCTGCTGTGATTGGGAGTCCAGCCTTGTTATCGGGCGCGTCCTGCGTGAGTATTTCACCGTGCGCAACCGCATCACCTGGCAGCGTGAAAAGGGACGCGGTGCCAAGCGCAACTGGAAAAACAGCATGGAGGACATATGGTTTGCCACGAAAGAGGAGGGGTACTGCTTTGACCTTGACGCGGTGAAGGTGCGGCGGCGCGTCGTAGCGCCGTATAGAGCGGATGGCGCGCCGAAGGACTGGGTGCAGTCCGCCGATGGCCGCTATCGCGACACCTGCCCCTCAAATTTCTGGGATGATTTGACCGTGCCGTTCTGGTCAATGCCGGAAAATACAGCCCATCCCACGCAAAAGCCGGAGAAGCTGGCCGCAAAGCTTATCCTTGCAAGCTCCCGCGAGGGGGACACGGTGCTTGACCCGTTCCTCGGCTCAGGCACAACGAGTGTCACGGCAAAAAAGCTTGGGCGGCACTATATCGGCATCGAGATGGAGGCGCGTTACTGCATTTGGGCAGAGCAGCGCCTTGAACGCGCCGACACGGATCGTCGTATTCAGGGGTATGACGGTGTGTTCCATGAGCGGAATTATGGTTAACTTTGTAAAAGCTGAAATAATGTACAAAATATAGCCCGAAAAACCTCGGATTTTTTCAAAAAATATTCGAGAATAATTCTTGACTGATGTTGCGAATTGTGCTAAAATCTTCAATTGCGTGGGTATAACTATGCCCATTTGTGAACGCGCAGAAATGACCTGAAAATTGGCTGTTTGTGCGCTGTGAGAGGGCAAATGTCCGCGACAACGAAAGAAAGGAGAACAAAATGCCAACCTTTAACCAGCTTGTCAGAAAGGGAAGAGAAAAAGTCACCTCCAAGTCCAACTCTCCTGCAATGCAGAAGGGCCTGAACACCCTTAAGAATAAGGAGACCGATCTCAGCTCCCCCCAGAAGAGAGGCGTCTGCACCGCAGTTCGTACTTCCACTCCTAAGAAGCCGAACTCCGCACTGCGTAAGATCGCCCGTGTACGTCTGACCAATGGTTACGAAGTCACAGCTTACATCCCCGGTATCGGTCATAACCTGCAGGAGCACTCTGTTGTTATGATTCGCGGCGGCCGTGTGAAGGACCTTCCCGGTGTCCGTTACCACATCATCCGCGGTACCCTCGATGCTCAGGGCGTGAACGGTCGTATGCAGGCCAGATCCAAGTACGGCGCAAAGAGGCCCAAGGCTGCTAAGAAGAAGTAATTTCCGACAGCTTAGGCAATGAGTGGTCTGCGCGGGGCGTATGCCCGATGACTGCTCAAAATGCCCTGTCGTTTATCTATATACTATGTGGATAAACCTCGGGGCGCAACGGACGCGGACACCGCGTTCGAGTACCTGTGATTCCATTTTTTAATGAAGGAGGGAAGCAACGTGCCCAGAAGAGGTAATGTTCCCAAGAGAGAAATTTTGCCTGATCCTATGTACAATAGTGTTCTGGTAACTAAGCTCATCAATGGCGTTATGCTTGATGGCAAAAAGGGTGTTGCTCAGAAGGTCGTTTATGACGCTTTTGACATCATCAAGGAAAAGACCGGCAAGGAGCCGCTTGATGCTTTCACCGAAGCAATGAATAACATCATGCCCGCCCTTGAGGTTAAGGCGCGCCGTGTCGGTGGTGCAACCTACCAGGTTCCTATCGAGGTTCGCCCTGCTCGCCGCCAGACTCTGGCGCTACGCTGGCTCGTGGACTACTCCCGCAAACGCGGTGAGAAGACCATGAAGGAGCGTCTCGCAGGCGAGATTATGGATGCGTGCAACAATCTCGGTGCATCTGTTAAGAAGCGCGAGGATATGCACAAGAACGCTGAGGCTAACAAGGCGTTCGCACACTTCAGATGGTAATCTGAAGCAGAGAGATTTATTCAGGAGTTTTAAATGTCCAGACAGTATTCACTTGAAAAAACCAGAAATATCGGCATCATGGCTCACATCGATGCAGGAAAGACCACCACGACCGAACGTATTCTTTTCTACACCGGCGTAAACTACAAACTCGGTGAGACACATGAGGGTACTGCCACCATGGACTGGATGGAGCAGGAGCAGGAGCGTGGTATCACAATCACGTCCGCTGCAACCACCTGTTTTTGGAATGGTACTCGCATAAATATAATCGACACACCGGGTCACGTGGACTTCACCGCTGAGGTTGAGCGCTCACTGCGAGTGCTGGACGGTTGTGTGACAGTTCTGTGTGCCAAGGGCGGTGTCGAGCCGCAGTCTGAAACTGTGTGGAGACAGGCCGATCATTACCACGTCCCGCGTATGATATACGTTAATAAAATGGATATCATGGGTGCGGACTTCTACAATGTGCTTGATATGATCCAAGAGCGTCTCAAGTGCAACGCAGTTCCCATTCAGCTCCCGATCGGCGCTGAGGAGAACTTTGAGGGTATAGTTGATCTGGTTGAGATGAATGCAGATGTTTATCTCGATGACCTTGGCAAGGAAATGGTTACGGAGAGTATCCCCGAAAGCATGGCTGACCTTGCGATGCTGTATCGTGATAAGCTCCTGGAGGCCGTCTCCGACTTTGACGATGAGATCATGGAAATGTATCTCAACGGCGAAGATGTCCCCACAGACAAGATCCGTGCGGCAATCAGAAAGGCCACCCTCGCAAACGAGATGGTCCCTGTTACCTGCGGAACCAGCTATAAAAACAAAGGTGTGCAGAAGCTGCTTGATGCAATAGTTGACTATATGCCCTCACCGCTGGATGTTCCCGCGATCGAAGGCACTGAGCCGAAAACCGGCGAGGTCGAGACGCGCGAGGCCGATGACAATGCACCGTTCTCCGCACTTGCATTCAAGATTATGACCGACCCCTACGTTGGCCGTCTCAGCTTCTTCCGTGTCTACTCCGGCTCTATTGAGACCGGCAAGACCGTCATGAACTCCACCAAGGGAGTGCGTGAGCGCTTTGGCCGCATACTTCGTATGCACGCCAACCACAGAGAAGATATCGACTGCGTTTACTCCGGCGATATCGCAGCCGCTGTTGGTCTGAAAAACACCACAACCGGCGATACTCTGTGTGATGACAAGAATCAAATCATTCTTGAATCCATGGAATTCCCCGAGCCTGTTATCCGCGTGGCGATTGAGCCTAAGACGAAGGCAGGTCAGGAGAAAATGGCGATCGCCCTGCAAAAGCTGGCAGAGGAGGATCCCACCTTCAAGACCTATACGGACGAGGAGACGGGACAAACCATTATTGCCGGTATGGGCGAGCTCCATCTGGAGATAATAGTAGACAGGCTTCTGAGGGAATTCAGGGTCGAGGCCAACGTTGGCAAGCCGCAGGTTTCTTATAAAGAGACCATTACGAAGGCCGCAACGGTTGACACCCGCTATGTCCGTCAGACCGGTGGTAAGGGTCAGTTTGCACACGTCAAACTTATGCTTGAGCCTAATGAGTCCGGTAAGGGCTATGAGTTCGTAAATAAGGTGACGGGTGGCGCGATCCCCAAGGAGTATATACCCTGTGTCGATCAAGGTATTCAGGGCGCAATGCTCTCCGGTGTGCTTGCCGGCTACCAGACCGTGGATGTCAAGGCAACGCTTCTCGATGGTTCCTTCCACGAGGTCGACTCCAGCGAGATGGCGTTCAAGATATGCGGCAGCATGGCCTTCAAGGAGGCCGCCGCAAAAGCAGGCCCGACGCTGCTTGAGCCTATAATGAAGGTCGTTGTGACCGCGCCTGATGAGTACATGGGCGACGTTATGGGTGATATCAACGCCCGCCGTGGTCAGATCGTTGGTTCTGAGATAAGGAACGGCGCTGCCGTTATCGAGAGTAATGTTCCTCTCTCTACCATGTTTGGCTATGCGACAGACCTGCGCAGTAAGACTCAGGGCAGAGCGACCTATGCAATGGAGCCCAGCCACTTTGTTGAGCTGCCGAAGAATTTGCAGGAAGCCCTTGTTAATAAAAACAACGGCTTTGGAAAAATCTAATTTTTAATTTGTAATTCTTAATTTAGGAGGAAAACTCTAATGGCAAAACAGATGTTTAACAGATCTAAGCCCCACGTCAACATCGGCACCATCGGCCATATCGACCACGGCAAGACCACTCTTACTGCTGCTATCACCAAGTACCTTGCAATGCAGGGTGGCGCAGAGTACACCGACTACTCTTCCATCGACAAGGCTCCCGAAGAGCGCGAGCGTGGTATCACCATCAACACCTCTCACGTTGAGTATGAGACCGCAAATCGCCACTATGCACACGTTGACTGCCCGGGCCACGCCGACTACATCAAGAACATGATCACCGGCGCTG
>CAZBVU010000027.1:0-25037 GCA_964495355.1 uncultured Oscillospiraceae bacterium | reverse complement strand
AGTCGGTGCGGTCTGCAACGCCCCACAGCTCGCCCCAGCCAAAGGGGAAGAGGAATTCAAAGTCAGTCGTGGCCTTGGAGTAGAAGCACAGCTCCTCCGGGTCATGGTCACGCAGGCGAAGATTCTCGTCCTTGAGGCCGATGGACAGCAGGAAGTTGTGGCAGAACGTGCGCCAGTAATCGAACCATTCAAGGTCAGTGCCCGGCTCGCAGAAGAATTCAAGCTCCATCTGCTCAAACTCACGCACACGGAAGATGAAGTTGCCCGGGGTGATCTCATTGCGGAAGGACTTACCGATCTGGCCGATGCCGAAGGGCAGCTTGCGGCGCGTGGTGCGCTGGACATTGACGAAGTTTGTGAATATGCCCTGTGCCGTCTCCGGACGGAGGTAAACGGTGTTCTTTGCATCCTCAGTCACGCCCTGGAAGGTCTTGAACATGAGGTTGAACTGACGTATATCGGTGAAATTATGCTTGCCGCAGGTGGGGCATGGGATGTTATGCTCCTCGACAAAATCCTTCATCTCACTCTGAGAGAAAGCGTCAATGGGCTTGGGCAGTTCAAAGCCGGTCTCGCCCGCCCAGTCCTCTATAAGCTTGTCCGCGCGGAAGCGCTCATGGCACTCGCGGCAGTCCATAAGGGGATCGGAGAAGCCGCTGAGGTGGCCGGATGCGACCCAGGTCTGCGGATTCATGAGGATGGCCGCGTCCAAACCAACGTTGTAGCGGTTTTCCTGCACGAACTTCTTCCACCATGCACGCTTGACGTTGTTCTTCAGCTCAACACCAAGCGGGCCATAGTCCCATGTGTTTGCAAGGCCGCCGTAAATCTCGCTGCCGGCGAAGATGAAGCCGCGGTTTTTGCACAGGGCCACGATTTTGTCCATTGTCTTTTCTGTGTTTTTCATTTTTTATTACATTCCTTTCCCGCGGCTGGCTGCCGCAGAGATAATATTTTGCCGTTGGAATATCCTCCTCCGACAAATATTTAGTATAACAGATTATCCCTGTCATAGCAACGATTATCAAGCATTTAACACTCTCTTAACATCGCGCCGCCAAGCCGCCTGCGGCCATAAATCAACGCCACTAATCTTGCCGTTCCCTAATGGGAGAGGTGGCACGGTGAAGCCGTGACGGAGAGGGTAATGTTGGGATAAATATTTCATAGAAAACTCTCTCCCAAAGCGTGAGCTAAAAAAAGCGCCCATCTCTCATTCCTACCTCTGACGAGGGAGCCAAGGAAAAACGCGCATCATCAGAGGGTGCCGAAACACGGTGCAACCAACAAAATCCCGCAATCGCGATGATTGCGGGATTTTGGTATTTAAGGCTATCCAAACGATATTATAATGGCGCGGTGGGGTATGTGCCGATACTTAATCCGGCTTATTCTGTGATATGCTCCATACCCTGGCTGACGATAGTGCGCACGTGGTCATCCGCGAGAGAATAGAACACACTGCGCCCTTCGCGGCGGCTTTTGATAAGCTTGCTCTGTTTGAGCAGCTTTAGTTGATGCGATACAGCGGACACCGTCATATTCAGCGCCGCGGCGAGGTCGCACACGCACACCTCCGCCTCAAACAGCACAAAGAGGATACGAATACGCGTGGAATCGCCGAACATTTTGAAAAGCTCCGCCAGATCATAAAGCTGCTCCTCCGGCGGCATCTGTTCCTTCACGATGTGCAAAAGCTCCTCATGTACTTCACTGCTTTCACAACATTCGATATCCCTGTCTATTGCCATTTTCACATTCTCCGATCACAGATTTTTCACGTGCAGCGCCCTTATCGCATTCAGCACGGCGATTATCATCACGCCCACATCCGCGAATATCGCGCCCCACATATTTGCAATGCCCAGCGCCCCCAGCACAAGAAACGCCGCCTTGACGCCAATGGAGAAAACAATGTTTTCATACACTATGCGCAGGCACTTGCGCGAAATGCGTATTGCCGTGGCGATTTTCAACGGGTTATCGTCCATAAGCACAACATCCGCCGCCTCTATCGCAGCGTCTGAGCCAAGTGCGCCCATCGCAATGCCAATGTCCGCGCGCGACAGCACAGGCGCGTCATTTATGCCGTCACCCACAAAGGCCAGCTTGCCGCCCTTTTCTCTGCCGTTAAGAAGCTCCTCAACGCGCTCAACCTTATCCGCGGGCAAGAGCTGACTGTACACGCGGTCAATTCCCAGCTCCGCGCCGACGCTCTGCGCAACGGCATCACTGTCGCCGGTCAGCATGACTGTCTCTTTCACGCCCACGCGTTTAAGGGCAAGCACGGCCTCTTTCGCGTCCGGCTTTATCATATCACATATCAGTATGTGTCCGCAATACTCACCGTCAATCGCAACGTGCGCCACAGTTCCAACGTGGCTGCACGGCGTATATCCAACATCCAGCCGCTCCATCAGGCGCGCATTGCCGACGGCAACCTCGCGCCCGTCTATTTTCGCCACAACACCGTGGCCGCCAATCTCCTGCACATCATCCACGCGCGTGGTATCCAGCGGTGCAGAGCAGGCACAGCGCAGGCTTCGGCTGATCGGGTGGGTGGAATAGCTCTCGGCAAGGGCGGCGTATTCCAGCAGCTTTTCATCCTCAACGGTACTGTGATGTATTCCGGCCACCTCGAAAACGCCCTGCGTCATCGTGCCGGTTTTATCAAACACAACGCAATCGACCTTTGACAGCGTCTCCATATAGTTTGAGCCTTTCACCAGCACACCGGCGGCACTCGCCCCGCCGATGCCCGCAAAAAAGCTGAGCGGTATGCTTATCACCAGTGCGCATGGACAGCTTATAACAAGGAACGTCAGCGCCCTGTACACCCACACACCAACATTCGCCGCATTGCCGAGGATGAGATTTATCACCGGCGGCAAAATTGCAAGCGCCAGCGCACTATAGCACACGGCAGGAGTGTAAATGCGGGCAAACTTTGATATGAACGCCTCACTTTTCGACTTGCGTGAGCTGGCGTTCTCCACAAGCTCCAGCACCTTGGACACGGTGGACTCGCCAAATTCCTTTGTGGTGCGTATTCTCAGCAGTCCGCTGTCGTTTATGCAGCCGCTTATCACAGTGTCGCCAACGCCGACATTGCGCGGCATACTCTCACCCGTGAGGGCGGCAGTGTCCAGCACACTCTCCCCCTCCACGATAACGCCGTCAATGGGTATCTTCTCGCCTGCCTGCACAGTTATCACCGTGCCTATGGCCACCTCGTCAGGGTCGCAGCGCACGAGAACGCCGTTTTCATCCTCAACATTGGCATAGTCCGGTCTGATATCCATGAGCTGGCCGATACTGCGGCGGCTCTTGCCAACGGCGATACTCTCAAACAGCTCACCTATCTGATAGAAGATCATAACGGCCACGCCCTCGGTGTATTCGCCAAGTGCGACCGCGCCCACAGTTGCCACCGCCATCAGGAAGTTTTCATCAAAGGGCTGACCTCTTTTTATACCCTTGAACGCCTTTATCAGCGTCTCATACCCAATTGTCAGGTATGGGATAAGGAAAAACAGTGGCTTCACCCAGCCGTCAAGCGGCAGAAGCTCAAGCGCAAGCGTCATCACTGCCGCCGCAATTATGCGCAGCAGCAGCTTTTTCTGTTTTTTGTTCATTGGTGCGCCCTCCGGCCTGTTAGAAGAATATCTCGCAATCATCCTCAACGCGCTTGCAGTTGGCCAGCACGTCCTTCATAACGGCCTTGACATCCGCGCCATCCTCAAACTCCACCGTCATTTTCAGCAGCATGAAATTAACAACCGCGTCCTTTACACCGGCCGTGTTCTTTGCGGCCTGCTCCATCTTATTTGCGCAGTTGGCACAGTCAACGTCTATCATGTAGGTCTTTTTCATTTTTACAGCGCTCCTTTTGAAGTTCGTTTGTTGAACATTTGAACAGTCATTCAAATGTTCAAGCGTATTATATTCCTCCGTAACTCATATGTCAATAGAAAAAGAAAAAAATAATGGCGGCGCGAGATACGCCCAACGTTGCAAACGCACAAACGGGCTGTGCGTTTGCACAGCCCGCCCGCGGCAGATATTTTCTTTTTACGGGAAAACTCTCTTACCGCTTGACAATTTTCCGTTTTGGATGTATCCATATTATATAGTCTATACTATGAATACCAACGGCTGTCTCTCTATCGCCGCGCGGACAAATCGTCTAAGCCTATTATTTGCTTTGCCGCGCAAAATAAACTGTTATTTTATGGTCATTAGAGAACTGTGCAGAAAGGAAAAGGATAAATAAAAATGGACTTGACCACGATAATTGAGATCGCGGCGATAATCGTTGCGCTCTATCTCTTTCTAAAGCTGCTCTCCGCCCCGCTGAAGCTTGCGATCAAGCTGCTGCTGCACGCCGCCTCCGGTTTCCTGCTGCTTCTCGTGGAGGAGCTTATCGCCGGATTTTTCGATTTTTCCCTCGGCATCAATCTTGTCAACTGCCTTGTGGCCGGTATACTCGGCATACCCGGTGTAATCCTGCTGGTGGTCGCGAAAATATTTCTGTAAGCGCTATCTTATCGCAGTGTACAGGGTCGAAAAGTCCTCAGCATCCACGGTGCAGCGCTGCTGTGTCTGCCGTGCCTCCATCCTGCGCCAGCTAATAAAGCCGTAGCAGTCGTTGGCAAGAAATGCCGCAAAGCACACCACCACGGAGATATATCTGCTGTCGTGCATACTGGCCAAGACCCACAGCACGATAAGCACGATATCATTGGCGGCATATGCCAGGGCAAAATACGGGCTTCTCCTGAACGTCAGATACACAGCGAGAAAGCTTGTTGTGACGGATGTTGTGCTGGGCACGATGTTGGCCGTGTCGAACGCCGTGAGGATGAAGTAAAATGCGCCCGTGACAATCACGGCAGCAACAAACATCAACGCGCACTCTTTCCGGTTTATTTTGTTCACCTTTACCTCTGCTTTGTTGCCCTCATAGGGATTTTTCAGCCACGCAATGAGGGCAAACAGCGCCATTGGCATCGTCATGCCGAGGTAGGTTGCCATCTCGCCATAGTATGAAAAGGTGTAGGATATTATCCCGTACAGCAGGCTGAATATTATCATCAAAAACTGTCCGAAAGGGTTCCCTTTCGCGTTGAATATCAGCGATGTTACCCCAACGAGGGATGCGAGCAGCGTCATGTAATTTTCCCTGTCGAACATATAAAAGGACAGCAGTATCAGCGCCGCGGAAAAGCACCACAGCATGATCTCCCCTCTGGAAAAATACCCTGACAGTGTTTTGTTTTTAGGCATAATTGACCTCCTAAAGCAAAAAATAACACCCGCATACACATCTACAAAGACCTAAAGATGTGCAAACGGATGCAAAGCATCGCCACCCGGCGGCGGCACAATATTAAAATACCATGAGACTATACCATACCCGCGCGCATAATGCAAGTGCAAAAATAATGCTTGCAGGTTGCGCGGGTTTGTTGTATAATACCAAGGCAAAAGATTATATCCGGGTATAGCGCAGTTGGTAGCGCGCGTGGTTTGGGACCACGATGCCGGGGGTTCAAGTCCCTCTACTCGGACCAACACCCATTGGAGCAACGCTCCAATGGGTGTTTTTATTAACTGCGGTTCATAGATAAGCAAACGAACTAACCCGACAGCGGAATCGGAATATCTTTTCCGCTGTCGGGTTTTGCTGTATATTATTTGGTCTCGCGTTGCTTGCTTATAACTGCACTTTCAAGCGAATTAGCTTGTCCTCGCCATATCATATCGGCTCGACTTCATTTCTCCGTTTTATTTATCTAAATCTTCAGCGTAGATATGCGGCTGTTCCTTATACGCTGCCACATGGTAACCCTCAATCACTGAGTAGTCCTTCTGCTTAGATACTGCCTGCTCCGGCAGGGTATCTAACAATCCTGCCGCATCGAAATAGATTTGCTCCAAATAATCGTAAATGGAATAGATACCTTGGGTGCACCAGACCAGTGCATTGCGAACATAGGCGGCGTTCTTTGCAAGCAGCTCATAGTCCAGCTTCACGCCCAATTTTGCCGCCAGCAGGACGGAGAACGCCACTACGCTGCGTGTGTTGCCCTCCCGGAAAGGATGTGTCTGCCAAATGGATGCTGTAATGCGGACAATCTTAAAAAGAATATCTTTTCTATTTTCAGTCTGCTTAATTCGGGAAATTTCCTTGGATGCCATATCAAGTTGCTGCTTGATTTCAGATGGAGATGCATAGCGCACAGTATCTCCGCCTAAAACCACCTCTGCCTTCATAATTGGGATAGTTCTGAACTCTCCCGCCCACTCATACAGTCCGCCGAAAATCGTCCGATGAATGTCGCATAGGGTTTCCGTGTTGAATTTTTCGTACTCCTTGGCATAGACAATACCCATGCTCATTCGGGTCAGATCACCCTCTGCACTTTTCAGCTCCTCGCTGTTTTTGATACCGGGTAGGTTTTTCAGCACCGGTACATCTTCATACAAATATAGATCTTGTCTGCTCATTACACACCCTCCACAACATGGTAAGCTTGCAAAGATTTCATGTAAAAGTCAGCAAATTTCTTTTCACCCTTTACCCAGAGCCGGAGATTTTGCTCCGTCTCCTCTTTTGCGGGCAAACCCTCCAGCGCCGTCATCGCCCGGGCAAATGCCAACACATCCTCCCGTTTTTCCATAGGCAAAGCATCCATTTCAACGCACTGCTTTAGAAAAACGAAAGTGCGATACAAATTCGCATCCAGAATCTTGGCAGCGCTTTCCAGCCGTGCCTGCTCTCGTAGGAGGGTATCCATTTCCTCTTTGACTGGTTTACGCCGGGCAATCGCCGCTTTGATACGTGGCTGATCTTCATCACGAATATATTCACTTTTCTTCTTTCCCATGGTGGTATATTGCAGATATAGGTACTCCTTGCCTGCAATCTTCTTTGTCACCAAATATCCTTTGGGGATCTGCTGCATCTCCTGCCGCAGCTTGATCTCTCGGGTCAGCAGTTCCCGATATTCATCATACAGCTCACGGTACTTCATAACGCATCACCTCGTATATTCATTATACCCCGTTTAACCCCTTTATGCAACGCTTTTCCGTTGTATTGGTGTTAAATTTAGTTGCGTCGAAATTGCCGGCTTTTATTACCAAAGGGCGCGTTTTTCAACGCGCCCTTTGGCAGACCCCCTCATCTTCTCTCATAAAATTCATCCCAGTCGCGGATTTTGCCAAGGCGCACAAGGCGGGATGCAACGCTGGACGGTGTGCGCTTAAAGCAGTCACACATTTCTCTGCGCGTGCTTCCGGCATCGTACATTTCGGCAAGCCGCCGATCCTCTTCCTCCATCCACGATTTTCCCGCGTTTTCAGGGCGTGGCTTTGCAGGCTTGCTCTGCTTTGCCGTGAGCTCTCTCAACACGCAGTGAATCGCCCGCACGATTTCAGTCTTGTTGCAGACGGAATCCTCCGGCAACGGCTCGCCGGTGAACGGGTCAATGCCGTTTGCCAGACTTGACAACAGTTCCTTCGCTCGCTGTAAATCCATACCGTTCCTCCCTGTATTATTAAAAAGTACACTTGTTTTTCACTGTTTTATGGCCGCTTATTATGACATTGCGCCGCATTAAGCAAAAATGCCCCGCCGCACGGCAGAGCATCATTCGTATACAATCTCATACTGCCGAGGCTTATCACAACACAGACAGCGTTGTTTGTTATTTTAACATATTTCGGCAGAGAACGCAAGAAAATGATATCCACGCTTTGGAAATCATCTCTGTTCACTCATTCACTTGACGCAGGGATGATTTTTCTATATGATACAATAAAACACACTGAAACAGCTATTACGCTATTATTAAAGGAGCACGCACAATGATCCGTGAAATTTGCAAAGATGAAGTCTTTCTTGCACAGAAAGCCGATCCCGCCACGGTGGACGACCTCGCAACCGCGCAGGATTTGTTGGACACCCTCGCCGCGCACAAGGACGGCTGTGTGGGCATGGCGGCCAACATGATCGGCGTGAACAAACGCATAATCGCTTTTGAAAATGACGGCGAATATATGGTCATGTTCAACCCCGTCATCGTCAGACAGTCCGGCGTGTACGATGCCGAGGAGGGCTGTCTCTCCCTGAGCGGCACGCGGAAAACAAAGCGCTATCAGACCATCAAGGTGCAGTGGCAGAATGAAAAATTCCAGACGCGCATTAAAAATTTCACCGGCTGGACAGCCGAGATCATCCAGCACGAAATTGATCACTGTGAGGGGATAATAATATGAAAACCCGCTCAAAGCGTATTTTATGCGCGTGTCTGGCGCTGTTGCTTGCCGTCGGCATTGCCGGATATGCGTATGTGGCCGACTACTACCACGCGGACAAGGCAGCGATGGCGGCTATGTCAGGGCTGACCGATGCCGTGCACACAGAGACGCGCGGAGACGTGACGTGGTTTGTGCCGGATGCGCCCACGTCCGGTTTGATATTCTATCCCGGCGGCAAGGTGGAGGCCGCCGCTTACGCGCCCTTGCTGCAAGCCTGCGCTCAGCGCGGCATACTCTGTGCACTGGTGCGGATGCCCGCAAATCTTGCAGTGCTGGACATAAACGCAGCGGACGGATTGCAGCAGGAGCATCCGGAGATCTCCGACTGGTATATGGCCGGTCACTCGCTGGGCGGCGCTATGGCGGCAAGCTACGCGGCCAATCACACAGGTGAGTATGCGGGGCTTATACTTCTGGCGGCATACTCCACGCAGGATCTGACGCAAACGCCGCTTCGGGTGCTGTCCGTCTACGGCACGGAGGATGGGGTGCTGGATCACGATGCATACAGCGAAAATCGCACAAATCTACCGACCGACACCGTGGAACTGGTGCTGAACGGCGGCTGTCACGCACAGTTTGGCAGCTACGGCACACAGGAGGGTGACGGTGTGCCCACAATCTCCGCCGAGGAGCAGATACAGCAGACAACAGACGCAATCATCAATTTTATTAAACACTAAGGAGGCCAACATGGTTCTATATTATTCCGGCACCGGCAACAGCAAATACGCTGCAAAGCGCATTGCGGACGCACTTGGTGATGAGTTGCTTTGCGCAAACGCGCGCATCAAGGCAGACGACACCTCCGCCGTTGAGGTTGGCGGGCGGCTGGTCATCGTCACGCCGACTTACGCGTGGCGCATCCCCCGCATTGTGCGGGAGCGGATTATAAAAACGGAGTTTGTCGGCGTGGAGCGGGTATGGTTCGTCATGACCTGCGGCAGCGAGATCGGCAACGCCGCAAAGTACAGCCGCGCGCTGTGCGCAGAGAAAGGGTTCAGCTACATGGGCACAGCGCAGATCATCATGCCCGAAAACTACATTGCCATGTTTGACGCGCCCGAGGCCGACGAAGCGCGGGAGATAGTCGCACGCGCCGAGCCGTACATTGACAGCGCCGCCGCGTGCATCGCGGATGGGCGCGAGTTCTCACTGCCACGCTGTAATCTCGCTGACCGCTTCATGAGCGGGCCGGTAAATCCGGTGTTCTACACCTTCTTTGTGAAGGACAGTGCGTTCACCGTCAGCGACGCCTGCGTTGGCTGCGGCAAATGCGCCGCACTCTGCCCGACAAACAGCATCACCATACGCGACGGCAAGCCTGTTTGGGGCGGGCACTGCACCCACTGCATGGCCTGTATATGCTACTGCCCCACCAAGGCCATCGAGTACGGCAAAAAGAGCCTCGGCCAGCCAAGATATAACTTTGAGGCACTGTGAAAGGTGTACGATAACGCTGCTTTGAGTTATACCCCTCCCCCAGAAAATCAAGAACCTCGTTGAAATGTTTTGCTGTATATCGGCGAACATTTCAACGAGGTCTTTTTTATCCTTTTGTATTCAATTCTGTGGCGTATACATTACCCGCAGGTTTCTTCCAGCTCGTGCTGAATTTCCTCCGCGCGCTTTATCTGCTCGTTCAGATTCCACTTGCCGATGTTCACACCGTCTTTCATGAACATAGAGCCGCACTGATGGAAATAGAACTCAATGCCCCGCTCCTTAGCCTCAAGATACAGCGCCTTGACCCACTCATACTCAATCGGTCTTACATCCGCTTTCGGTGCCATCTCGCCGCCGACATTCACGCACTTTATAAGGCCTGTATCGAGATACTTGCCCAATGTGATGGGCGCGATGAGTGGAGAGCAGAACACCTCTCTGTGCTTTAGCGGCGCATCCAGGAAGTACGGCAGGCGTTTATCAGCCATTTCCTGATTTTCTATAGAAATGCTCAGGTGGAAGTGCTCCCAGCCATCGCCCCAATCGGGCGGCACACATTTCTTGATTCTTTCAGGGCGCTTCGTTGTTGTGACGAAAATGCAGTCCTTTCTGCGGCGGATAAAGTCCCAGCAGCCGTCACGCCATTCGTCAGCTTCTTCGATGAAAAAGTCAGAGGAAAAGCACAGCTTAACCAGTGAATTAGGCGGGCAATCCTTATCCTTTAGCTCATAGGTCGTCTTGCCCTTTGTGACGATTGTGGTATCTCTGCCGTAGCGCTTGTCCATCTTGTAAACAAAGCAGTTTTTGCACCCGGGGCTGGCCTTTTTGCAGCCGTGCCACGGATTCCACGCTATCGCTTTATCAATTTGCTCATTCTGCATAATTATACCTCTATATCTATTATAATATTTTTTATTCTATTCTCTCACGCACCCAGCAAGGGGCGTTTTTGATGTTTCTTTATACGCTGTGTGCGTTATCATACGCTCTCTGAATTTCCTCCGGCAGATGGTTGGGCAGCATGGCTCTCACACGCGCATCCGAACCATCCTGAATGGCCTGCTCATAAAACCAGCACTTGAATTTCAGCATATCAAGCACCTTGTTCATGTGCTCAATTTCCGCCTCAACGGTTTCCTTTTGCCTTACTAAAAGCGCTTTCCGTTGCTCATATGTGGCTGAACCCTGCCCGCACCAGTCAACAAACTGCTTTATATCTTTGATCTCCAAGCCGGATTTTTTCAGACATTCGATGATGCGAAGTGTTTCAAGCTCTCTGTCCCCAAACTTACGAATACCGGATGTGCGCTCCATCCCCGGAAACAATCCCTGCTTGTCATAATAGCGCAAAGTCGAAATAGGCAGTCCGAACATTTCCGATACCTGTCCAATCGTATACATAAAAGCCCCTCGCAGAATATTTATAAATTTTTTCTTCAAACCTATTGACCTGAAGTCAGGTTTAGGTGCTACCATTATTATATCATTTCAGCAAACACAATGCAACACCCGAAAAAGCTGAGGACTTAAATAATAAGACCGTTGACTATGGGAAATACAAATGGATTGGGAGGCAGCGTATGAACAACTTTATTTATGAGAACAAAACCAAGGTTTATTTCGGTAAGGGCGGCGTAAAAGAGCATTTAGGCGGTCTGCTGAAAAACTACGGCGATACCGTCATGTTTGCCTATGGCTGTGGCTCTGTCAAGCGAAACGGCATATATGATGAAATTGTCGGCATCTTGAAAGCCGCCGGAAAAAGGATAATTGAGTTTCCCGATATAATGCCAAACCCCACCTACGCCAAGACACAGGAGGGCGCGAAGCTGGCACGAGAAAACAATGTGGATCTGATTTTGGCTGTTGGCGGCGGCTCTGTCTCCGACTGCTGTAAAATCATCTCCGCACAGGCTATGCTGGATCAAGACATATGGACAATGGAGATGGAACAGCACACATACCCCGGCAAATTTATCCCGCTGGGAACTGTCGTCACTGTGTTCGGCACAGGCTCTGAAATGAACGCCGGTGCGGTCATTACCCACGAGGAAAAGAAAATCAAGGCCGGTGTTTTCGGCGCGCAGGCAGATTTCGCTTTTCTCGATCCAGAGTATTCCATGTCAGTGTCCAGACAGCAAGTCATTTCCGGCGCTTTCGACACGCTGAGTCATGCTATGGAAACCTACTTTGGAACGCCGGATGCAAATAATCTGTCTGATAATATCAACGAGGCCATCATGCGCAGCGTTATTTGCAATACCCGAATTCTGCTGAGCGACCTGAACAATTATGACGCACGCAGTGAGCTTGCATGGGCGTCCGCCATGGCTGAAAACGGCATTTTGAAGATCGGCAAGGTGACGGATTTCCAGTGCCATCATCTTGAGCATCAGTTAGGGGCGTACACCAATTGCAATCACGGCTGCGGTCTGGCGGTGATCCATCCGGTGCTGTACCGGCATATTGTTGATGCAAACATTCCCCGTTTCGCCCGATTTGCACGAAATGTCTGGGGTGTGCAGGAGGAGGATGATAAAAAGGCCGCACGGGAGGGTGTTGATGCTCTGGCAGATTATATAAAGGAGCTGGGACTGCCCACCACCTTGACCGAGCTGGGCATCCCAAAAGATACCGACCTGAAAGCGGTTGCCTGCTCCACCAATATTTCTGCCGGATGCTGCAAAAAGCTGACCGGCGATGAAATCTACGAAATACTGACAGAATATAAATAAATAGGAGGAAATGAATATGAGTATTTTATTTATCAACGGAAGTCCCAACAAGAACGGCAATACCGCCGCAATAGCGGCAGAATTGCTAAAAGGTCAGAACTATGAAGCCCTGAATCTGACCGACTACACCATAGGGTCTTACGGTCAAAAATTGCCCGGTGATGGGCTGGATGCGGTAATCGCCGCTATGGAGAAAGCAGAAACTATCGTCATTGGCTCTCCCGTCTACTGGCACAACATTTGCGGCAGTGTCCGCAATATGATGGATAGGTTCTACGGAAAGCTGGGGAGCGGCGCTTTAAGCGGACGTAAGCTGTATTTTGTTTTTCAGGGTGCAGGTCCGGAGCCGTGGATGCTGGAAGCCGGTGAATACACTATGAAGCGCTTTGCCGCCCTCTATGGCATGACCTATGGTGGCATGGTGACAAGCAAGAGCGATGCGGCAAAATTGAGCAAGACCCTGTAAGGAGAAGCAAAACAAAGCCTCAGCCATTGCCCATTTGGGTGTCGGCTGAGGCTATTTTTATATCCGTGAGATTGCAAGAATACAGATGTTATTCTTTTGAGATGCGCATCATCCGAAAACTTGTCAAGCAGAACCAGAATATGCCACACGGAAATTGTGCAAGTGCTGCTTGCACAATTTGTTCACAGGGATAAATAGCGGCGAATTTCGTCATATAATTCAGATTTTGCCCAGGATATCCCTTTGCATCCACATTTTCTTTTTCATTGGTTCTTATTTCCCCGGCAACTCTACAAGGTTCTTCGCCGCAAATTCGCTGTAATAGTTACGGTAAAAGGACTGATATGCGTCAAAATCCAAGTGACAGTCCCAGCCCATCAATTCCATTTCAACACCAAACACTTTTGCGGTAACATCCAGCTCGGTCATGCCGTTCGTAATATAAAACTGTTTTCTTTTTCTTCGATGATCCGAAGCATCCGCGCCCTCTTTGACGCGCTCAATTTCAACGAAAACTCCTTTGCCCGTATACTGCTGGCGAAGAGTTTTGAGAATTTCTGAGCCTATTCCCATTCCGCGACACGCCGTATCAACCGCAAGATAGTCAAGCAGGATAATCTCATCGCCATTGATCGTAGCAGCAAAGCCAACAAACCTTCCGTCCTTCTCAAAGAACCAAACATCGGATTTCCGGCTTTTCTGCATGGATTTTATAATGGACAATGGCTTGCGTTCCGCACGGGGAAATGCTTTTTTGTAGAGCTTTCGTATTTTCGCCCATTGTAAGAAGCCTTGCGCTTGCGAACAATTCATTTTGCTATCCCAAAGGACAATATCTTTTTGCATGGTCATTTCCCATTCCCCTTTGCGGTATTGATGGACACCGTATTTTCTATGCCAATTATACAGTAGAGAAGGTGAAAAGTGAAGTGAAATATCCTTCGGGTGTGAAATAATGCCCTTGGAATTTCACTTGCCCGCAAGGGGAAATTTCGTTGAAAGAAACACCTCTTGTCAAGTAGACAAAAGGTGTTTCTTTCGTGGCGCAGCGGGTGGGATTCGAACCCACGGTACTGTTGCCAGTACACCTGATTTCGAGTCAGGGCCGTTATAACCACTTCGATACCGCTGCATATATTTTTTCTTGTCGTGTAATTATAACCAATATAAAGAGAAAAATCAAGTGCCAGATTATTATATTAACCGTCTGTAAACTTGATATAATTTGCATAGATTTTTATATATGATTATTGACAAATTCCAAGAGGGTGATATAATACAAATTAAGAAAAGCAGAGAGGGATGATACCGCATGAAAAAGACATTATACAGCCTCATGCTCAATGACGAGGTCGTGCGCGAGGTTGACGCGCTTGCACACCGCATGGGCACCAGCCGCTCCAATCTTATAAACCAGATACTTGCCGAATACGTGGACTACACCACGCCGGAGCGCCGGATAAACGACGTTCTCTCCGCGATTGAGCAGCTTATGGCACCCTCGCGTGAGCTGGTGCCGTTTTTCGCGCCGAACACATTCTCCATGTCGCTGAAAAGCTCGCTGGAATATAAATACAGACCCACGGTCAAATACGAGGTGGCGCTGTTCCCGGGCAGTGACGCGGGTATAGGTGAGCTGTCTGTGGTATTCCGCACGCAGTCAGCCGCGCTTATTTCCGCAATGACGGAGTTTTTCCGCCTTTGGAAAGACATTGAAGATCGCCTTTTATACCCGCTCACCGGTGTGCGGCTGGACTATGCATTGTATGACGGCAAATTTGTGCGCACACTCGCCGCACCTGACAGGGACTGCACCGCAAACGAGCTTGCCAACGTGATAAGTCAGTATATCACGCTGTTTGATAAGCTGATGAAAGGCTATCTCAGCGGGCGGTATGACGCGCACGATGTGGAGGCTGCATATTATTCAAACCTGATAAAGACCCCCGTGCATATCTGACAGCACCTCGGATAAGGCTTCAATTTCTATAAGGAGTTGATATCATGAACGCACAGAACTACACACAAAAAACTTTGGAGGCTATCCGCACTGCCCAATCAATGGCAGAGGAGAACCACAACAACTATATAATGCCTGAGCATATACTCTACGCCCTTATTGATCAGGATGGAGGGCTCATCCCCTCCCTGCTCGGCAGGATGGGCGCGGACTGCAACAGCGTGCTGGGTGAGCTGGACACTGCGATCAGGCAACTGCCCAAGGTGAGCGGCAGCACACAGGTTTATCTCTCACAGGAAGCGGACAGGCTGATAAACGCCGCTGAAAAGGCTGCAAAGAGCATGGGGGATGAATACCTCTCTGTCGAGCACCTCATGATAGGCACATTCGCCGCAGCAACACCCGCAATAAAGCGCATATTTGATGACCATGGCATAACAAAGTCCTCGTTCAGCGCAGAGCTTGCCAAGGTCAAGACCACGCCCGTTACCGGTGACAATCCTGAAAGCACCTATGACGCGCTGGCGAAATACGGCACTGACCTTGTAAAGCGCGCCCGCGAGAATGAGCTTGACCCTGTTATCGGGCGTGACACTGAGATAAGAAACGTAATTCGTATTCTCTCCCGCAAGACGAAGAATAACCCCGTCCTAATCGGCGAACCCGGCGTTGGCAAGACAGCCATCGCGGAGGGGCTGGCACAGCGCATTGTGCGCGGTGACGTTCCGGAGGGGCTGAAAGACAAGACTATATTCTCGCTTGATATGGGCGCGCTTATCGCCGGTGCAAAGTACCGCGGCGAATTTGAAGAGCGTCTGAAAGCCGTGCTGGAAGAGATACGGCGCAGTGAGGGCGGGATAATACTATTTATAGATGAGCTGCACACCATTGTCGGCGCGGGCAAAACCGAGGGCAGTATGGATGCCGGCAACCTGTTAAAGCCGATGCTTGCCCGCGGTGAGCTGCACTGCATAGGGGCGACCACGCTGGACGAATACCGCAAATACATTGAAAAGGACGCCGCATTGGAGCGCCGTTTTCAGCCGGTGCAGGTGGATGAACCCACCGTGGAGGACACAATTTCCATTCTGCGCGGTCTGAAAGAGCGGTATGAGGTCTACCACGGTGTGCGTATACACGACAATGCCCTTGTCGCCGCCGCAACGCTGTCCAACCGCTATATATCCGACCGTTTTCTCCCCGACAAGGCCATCGACCTTGTAGATGAGGCGTGCGCCCTTATCCGCACGGAGATAGACTCCATGCCGGCGGAGCTTGATGATATGCGCCGCAGGATAATGCAGTTGGAGATAGAGGAGATGGCGCTGAAAAAGGAGGACGACCAGCTCAGCCGCGACCGCCTTGCCAAGCTGCATGAGGAGCTGGCGAACCTGAAAGATGATTATAACGCCCAAAAGACCCGCTGGGAGGGTGACAAAAACAGTGTGGACGAGGTAAAGAGCCTGAAAGCGGAGCTGGAGCACCTGCACGCCGAGATTGAGAACGCGCAGATGCGGTATGAATACGAAAAGGCCGCAAAGCTGAAATACTCCGACCTGCCCGCGCTGGAGCGCAAGCTGAGTGAGGCCGAGGAGCGCTTTGAAGCGTCCCGCGCGGCGACCATGGTGCACGACACCGTGACGGAGGAGGAGATATCCGGTATCGTGGCCAAGTGGACGGGTATACCGGTCGCAAAGCTGATGGAGGGCGAACGCGAGAAGCTTCTGCACATGGACGATTATCTGCACAGGCGTGTTATCGGGCAGAATGAGGCCGTGGAGAGAGTGACCGAGGCCATACTGCGCTCACGCGCGGGCATCGCAGACCCCAACCGGCCAATCGGCTCATTTCTGTTCCTCGGTCCCACCGGTGTGGGCAAGACTGAGCTTGCAAAATCGCTTGCCGAGTGCCTTTTTGACGATGAACACAACATTGTGCGCATAGATATGACCGAGTATATGGAGAAATACTCCGTCTCGCGGCTTATCGGTGCACCTCCGGGATATGTCGGTTACGATGAGGGCGGTCAGCTCACCGAAGCGGTGAGGAGAAAGCCGTACAGCGTTGTGCTTTTCGATGAGATTGAAAAGGCGCATCCCGATGTGTTCAACATTCTCCTGCAAATACTGGATGATGGCCGCATAACCGACTCTCAGGGGCGGACGGTGGATTTCAAGAACACTATCATCATCCTGACCTCCAACCTTGGCAGTCAGCACCTGCTGGACGGTATAAATGCAGACGGCAGCATCAGTCAGGCCGCGCAGGATGCCGTAATGCAGGAGCTTAAAATGTCATTCCGGCCGGAGTTTTTTAACAGGCTGGACGAGATAATCATGTTCCACCCGCTCACGCGGGCAGATCTGGGCGGCATTATCGACATCATGGTGCAGTCATTGCGCCGTCGCCTTGCAGACAAGTCACTGTCGCTTGAGATAACTGACGCGGCAAAAGAGCTGATAATTGAGCGCGGCTATGACCCGCTGTACGGTGCGCGTCCTCTGCGCCGGTTCCTGCAGTCAAGCGCTGAGACGCTTATTGCCCGTGCAATACTTTCCGGCAATCTCGCCGCTGGTTCAACCATCACGCTGGACGCGGAAAACGGCACGCTGATTTGTAGGTGAATAGTGATTATATGAAAATGTTGGATGTACTGCTTTTGTACATCCAACACTTTTTACACAGAAATTTGTAGCCTGTGCCGCACTTCTTACAGCGAAATTTTGTAGACGTGCGGTTCGCGCCGATATTTACCGCATTTTGCCCGCGCTGCAATCATCCGCGACACACGGTGATAAAGTCCTGTGCGGCGGTCGGCAGGTGCTTGCCCTGACGCCATATCAATAGTATTTTAGTCTCCAACGCGCTTTCGTCTATCGTCTGTATGCGCAATTCTGTGCACAGACTCGCCATCGACTGGGGGAAAATCGCGGTGGCAAGCGCCTCTTTTGCCCACAGTATCGCGCCGCGTGCATCGTCACACACACAGAAGATGTCCGGTTCCAGCCCGTGCGAGCGGAACGCATCACATATAAGCTTTTCATAGCGCCGATAGACGATGAGCGGCCGCTCTGTCAGGTCGGCAAGCGACAGCAGCTTCCCCTCCTCCGCACGCAGGGTGGGTGACGACACGGCGATCATCGGCTCATGGCACAGTTGTAGATGCTCCACCCCGTCAAGCTGCAAGGGCGTGCGCACAACGGATATATCTATTATCCCATCCATCAGAGAATTGAACAGGGAAAAAGTCGTCCCATCATGCACCTCGAAGTTTACTTCGGGGTTTTTTCGCGCAAACTGTGCAATATACGGCATCATCGGTGCGACCGTGGAGGAGGTCATGCCCAGCCGCAGCACGCGCTTTTTCCCAAACTGCGCAATTTCCAGCTTTGTTGAACCGGCATAGCTCAATAATTCTCCGGCGCGGCTATACAGCAGCTTTCCGGCCTCGGTCAGCGCAACGCCCTGACGACTGCGCTCAAAAAGGCGCACGCCCAGCTCATCCTCCAACAGCTTCAATTGGTAGCTCAGCGGCGGCTGAGACATATTCAAGCGCCGCGCCGCCTCATTTATACTGCCCATATCCGCAATCTCTCTGAAATACTCCAGCTGCCGCAAGTCCATATCCGCACCTCTATTTATATAAAACAAATATAACAAGCCTATAAAAACAATATTATTCATATCAATGATAAAGTATTATACTGTCAAAGTCAAGAGATAACATAGGAGGATGAAGATTTGAAAAGACTTGCTGTATATCTCAAGGAATATACAAAAGAGAGCATATTAGCGCCGCTTTTCAAGCTGTTGGAGGTTGTTTTTGACCTGCTGGTGCCGGTGGTTGTGGCGCGGATGATAAACATAGGCGTTGCCGAGAATAACAGCCGCTATATTTGGGGCTGCTTCGGTGTGCTTATCGCAATGGCGGCTGTCGGCCTGCTGTGCAGCTTCACGGCGCAGTATTTCGCAGCCAAGGCGAGTGTGGGCTTTGCCGCAAAGCTGCGGCAGGCGCTGTTTGACCATATCCAGTGCTTTTCCTTTACGGAGCTGGACGAGCTCGGCGCGGACACGCTTATAACGCGCCTGACCAATGACGTAAACCAAGTGCAAAACGGCGTGAACATGGGGCTTCGGCTGCTGCTGAGAAGTCCATTTGTGGTGTTCGGCGCGATGATAATGGCGTTTATGATAGACGTGAAGTGCGCTGTTGTGTACGCCGTGGCGATCCCTGTGCTGTTCGCGGTGGTGTTTGCTATCATGCTTATCAGCATCCCGCTATTTAAAAAGGTGCAGCTTGCGCTGGATCGCGTGACCGGCCTGACGAGGGAAAACCTGACCGGTGTGCGCGTTATCCGCGCGTTCTGCCGTGAGGAGCAGTCAGTCGCGGAGTTTGAGGACAGCAACACCACGCTCACGCGCCTGAATGAATTTGTCGGGCGTATCTCGGCACTGCTCAACCCTGTCACCTATGTGCTGATAAATCTTGCGGCTGTCGTGCTGATACAGCGTGCCGCGATTCAGGTGGACATAGGCGGCATTGCGCAGGGCGATGTAGTGGCGCTGTACAACTATATGCTGCAAATCATAGTGGAGCTTATAAAGCTTGCCTCGCTTATCATCACCTTAAACAAGGCGTTGGCGTGCGCGGGGCGCGTGTCGAATGTGCTGGCCGTAGAGCCGGGCATGGATTACCCCGAGGAGAGCGCCGCTTGCGCTGATGATGGCAAGGCCGCCGCGGGGCGCTTTGACAATGTGAGCTTCACATACAAAAACGCCGGTGCGCCCAGCCTGAGCGGGGTCAGCTTCACCGCCGCACACGGCGAGACCGTGGGCGTTATCGGCGGAACAGGTGCCGGTAAATCCACGCTTGTCAGCCTGATTTCTAGGTTCTATGATGCAAGCGAGGGCAGTGTGTCGATAGATGGGCACGATGTGAAAGACTACACCCGCGCCGCCCTCTGCGAGAAGGTCGGCGTTGTACCGCAGAAAGCTGTGCTGTTTCAGGGCAGCATAAGGGACAACCTCAAATGGGGTGATGAGAGTGCTGAGGATGCAGCGCTCTGGGAGGCGCTGACGGCGGCACAGGCCAAGGAAGTAGTTGAGGGGAAACCGGATAGGCTTGACTTCATGCTGGAGCAGAACGGCCGCAACCTCTCCGGCGGGCAGAGGCAGCGCCTTGCGATCGCGCGTGCGCTTGTAAAGAAGCCGGAGATACTCATACTGGATGACAGCTCCTCCGCCCTCGACTTTGCCACGGATGCCGCACTGAGAACGGCCATCAGCGAGCTTTCCGGCGAAATGACCACCTTTATCGTGTCTCAGCGCATAGCCTGCATACGGCAGGCAGATAAAATAATAGTGCTTGATAACGGCGCTGTCGCCGGAATCGGTGCGCATGATGAGCTGATGCAGTCCTGCGCACTGTATAGAGAAATCTACTTCTCACAATTTCCCGAAGAACGTGACACATATGAGAAAGGGGGCATCGGCAAATGAAAGCAAAAAACGAAGGCATCAAGAGCGGCGAGGTTTTGAGAAAGCTGCTAAAGCGCATTGCGCGCTACCGCATCTTGCTGGTGCTCAGCATCCTGCTCGCGGCGGCCACGGTCATATTGCAGCTATATGTGCCGGTGCTTTTCGGTGACGCCATTGATCAGCTCGTGGCAGAACATAAGGTAAACTACACCGCGATGTGGGGATATCTGAAAACCATCATCATATGCGCGGGTGCGTCCGGCGTGACAAGCTGGGTGATGAGCGTGATAAACAACCGCATGGCCTACCGTGTGACGCAGGATGTGCGTTCACAGGCCATCGCCCATGTGCAGCATTTGCCGCTGGCGTATCTTGACAAGCACAGCACCGGCGATATCGTATCGCGCATCATTGCCGATGCCGATATACTGTCTGACGGTCTGCTTCTCGGGTTCACACAGCTATTCTCCGGCGTTGTCACCATAGTTTTCACGCTGATTTTCATGTTCTCCAAGAACGTGTGGATAACGCTTTTTGTGCTGCTGCTCACGCCGCTGAGCTTCATTGTGGCAAAGTTCATCTCCTCCCGCTCCTACGATATGTTCCGCAAGCAGAGTGACACCCGCGGCAGACAGACCGCGCTTATTGAGGAGATGATCGGCCAGCAGAAGCTTGTGCGGGCATTCGGATATGAAAAACGCGCCTCTGACAGATTTGCCGTGGTCAATCAGGAGCTGAAGGAGTACAGCCAGCAGGCGGTGTTCTACAGCAGTCTCACAAACCCGTCAACGCGCTTTGTAAACAACCTTATCTACGCTGGCGTGGCGCTTATCGGCGCATTCATCATCCCGAGCGGCACACTCACAGTCGGCGGGCTGTCGGTGCTGCTCAGCTACGCCAACCAGTACATGAAGCCGTTTAACGACATAAGCTCTGTCGTGACGGAGATGCAAAACGCGCTTGCCTGTGCCGCGCGCATATTCGACCTGCTGGAAGAGCCGGAGGAAAGCCCCGATGCCGAAACCGAGCTTACCACCGTGAAGGGTGAGGTGGATATAGACAACGTTTCGTTCAGCTACGATAAGTCCCGCACACTCATAGAGGGCTTCGACCTGCACGCACAGCCCGGCACGCGCATTGCGATAGTCGGTCCGACCGGCTGCGGCAAGACAACGCTGATAAACCTGCTTATGCGCTTTTACGATGTGGACAGCGGCACAATCAGTGTTGACGGTCACGATATAACCGGCATTTCGCGCCGCTCTCTGCGCTCCGGCTACGGCATGGTGCTGCAAGACACATGGATAAAGGACGGTACTGTGCGCGATAACATCGCCTTTGGCAAGCCTGATGCGACCGATGAGGAGATAATCACCGCCGCAAAGGAGGCGCGAAGCTGGGACTTCATCCGCCGTCTCCCGCAGGGGCTTGACACCGTGCTGCATGAGGACAGTATAAGCCTTGGGCAAAAGCAGCTTCTGTGCATAACGCGCGTCATGCTCGCCCTGCCGCCGATGCTCATCCTTGACGAGGCCACCAGTTCCATTGATACGCGCACGGAGCTGCTTATACAGCAGGCGTTTGACAAGCTTATGCGCGGCAGAACAAGCTTTATCGTGGCGCACAGGCTGTCCACCATCCGCAACGCCTCTCTCATCCTTGTCATGCGTGACGGCAAGATAATAGAAAAAGGCACGCATGACCAGCTTCTCGCAAATGGCGGATTCTACGCTGAGCTTTATAACAGCCAGTTCAAAACCGTATAAATCACAAAAAACTCTCTGCATCCTGGTGCAGAGAGTTTTTATATGGAACCTTTACCATTTTTAGCACGTCAAAAAGACGGTTATTTACATGAAGTAGGGGGGATACGCTGTGCGAAAGATTACAGCATTGGTTTTGCTTTTGTGCATGATACTCGGCATGACGGCCTGCGGCGCGGACATGGAGAGCGCAGACGATGGCGGCACGGAGTATTACACCTTTGTTGAGGAGGAAAGCCTATTCCCGCTTGGCACAAGCAGCGTTGTAGAAAATGCTGCATTGAGCGCGGATAAGCTGTACGTCTGTGGGAACGCGGCAGACGGTGCGCGGCTCATGCGCATAAAGTACCGGCAGTATGAGGATTCCTTTGAATTTGACGCTGCTGAGGCGATAGACCTCACCCCGGGCGAGAACACCCTCGTGATCGCCGTTTCTGCGGATGAGGCGTATATTTATCTTCTCGCGGCAGAGCTTCTGCCGGACAGTGATGAGGTCGGCGCATATTTTGCGCTGGTTTTATCCGCAACGGGTGAGCTGACCGCGCGGATCGACATCGAATTTCCAACAGATGACGCGCCGTTGGGGATAACAGCGGTGGATGGGCACTGCTTCTGGGTTCGCGGCCTGCACAATCTTGCCGCCTACACCGCGGATGGTGCGCTTATAGGCACGGCGGCAGATTACCGCGCGGATGTATGCTGCCCTATCATAATAGACGGGCAAATGTATGTTCAGCTTGCGGATTATTCCGGCGGCGAGCTGCCTGTATACCTCGCCGATGCTGAGACCGGCGCACTTTCCAAAGCCGATACCTTGCCGCCGCTTGAACGCAACTTCTCAAAAACGCAAAGCAGTGACGCAAGCGGGGTTATAAATGACGGTGATTATTTATATCGTGTTGATACTGACGGTCAGTGCAGTGTAATACTTGACTGGTACAACACCGTCCATGATTACGGCGCAAAATACAGCGCTGTCTACCGCCTATCAGACGAGGCGTATATACTCGTGCCCAACGCGTCAGCCGAGTTAGTGTACATTACCGTGCGCGAAAAAGAGGATGACCGCATACCGCTGACGCTGGCGTTCTACGGTTCAGCGACGGAGGATATAGACGGCGTTTTCGCCCGCTACGCGCGGTATATGTCCAATTACCGTCTGTCCTATGTCAATTACGGCTGGGATGACGCGGGGCTAAATAAGCTGCTGACCGACCTAAGCGCAGGTGCGGATATTGACGTGGTGATATGTGATGGGCAGATAAATCCGTATTCAGCCTTTGTTGATCTGTACCCGCTCATTGACGCGGACACGGAACTTACGCGGGAAGCTTTTGTGCCGCAGATACTCTCCGGCATTGAGCACCACGGCCAGCTTAACGCGATATGGGGCGCGTTCACAGTTGACACGCTGCAAGCTATGGGTATTCTCGCGCAGGGTGATGCACCGCTCCGATTGTCCGAGTGCCCGCAGAGACTGGCGGATGCAGAATATGACGGTGCGATTTTCGACTGCTTTTACACCAAGGAGCGCATTGCCAATTACCTCATCCCCGCTCTTCTCTCCACCTCCTACGATGCTGAAAGCGGCCGGTATATACTCAATAATCCAGACGCGGCCGCAATGCTGAGAATCTGCGATTACTGCCCGCTGGATTTTTCATTTGAGGACGCGGGTGAAGATCTATCCTTTTCTGAGGTATTGCAGTGGAAATCCCTTGGCGGCGTGGACACCGTGTGGCAGTTGGACGCAAACCGCGACAGCGGTTACAGATATTTTAATGGTAGTGACGGCGGTGATAATTTGTCAATGCTGTGCTGCAATAGCCGCAGCTACTATATGATACCCAAGGGCTGCACGGATGTTGATGCGGCATGGGGCTTTGTAAGGAAGCTGTTGACAGAGCAATGGCAGCTTAAATACTTTACCGACAGCAAGGTGGGTCTGCCGTGCAATATCAGCGCACTTGACTGCGTTCTCACTTCCGAGATTTCCTTTGCTTCATCCGAGCAGATACACTATATGCTTGAAAACTCGCCCGTGCGTAATTACGCCACGATTACTCTCGCGGATATAATTATATCCTCCCTGCGCGCCTATTTTACAGGTGTCTCCACCTTGGAAGGGGCGCTGGATGCCGCACAAAGCAGGGTCAACATATATTTTGCAGAGCAGGCGTGAGCTTCGACAGCTGAAATATAGAGAAAATGGGCTTATCGCCCCCTGCGATAAGCCCACAACAATATTATCATATCATTTCCATGTGCACAATGTCAATAACAAGCTGATCAAAAGCACTGGATCTTGTCATTTTTCGGCGTTACGCACAAATTCAGGTTGAAAAGATAGTATACTCCGCCAATTGCAATCGGGTATGGAATCTGCTATATTATAGCCAGAAAGGGTGATACCGATGTACAAGTGAAAGACCCCGCACCACTGCTGAGTGGGACGCTGGGGCCGGCGCTGTATATCAAAATATCAGGAGGACAAAGGCGGCACAGAGTTGATCTCGCTTGAGATATCCTAAGTGGAATATGAGTGCCGGAGTGAGTGTCCCGTTGACAGACAGTGCCGAGGAATCTGTAGAAAGAGAGGTAACCATTGATGCTCGATACTAAGAATTCAGAGAAGTGACCCTTGACTGCTGACGATGTTTTTGAGTGTGCGGTCAAGGGTCACTTCTTTTTTTAAATTATTTTTTGAAAAATGAAATTTTGTGTTGACAAACACGTTCTCTTTTGCTATTATTATTAGGCCGGTTAAATGCTGGTGTAGCTCAGTTGGTAGAGCAGCTGATTTGTAATCAGCAGGTCGGGGGTTCGAGTCCGTCCACCAGCTCCATCGTCAAACGAAGCTCGCT
>CAZBVU010000026.1:0-25198 GCA_964495355.1 uncultured Oscillospiraceae bacterium | reverse complement strand
TCCGGCGGTGTGAACACCTCATCGTTGGAGAGGTTTGCCAGACAGGATAGTACATCGGGGTTATAAACATTATCTAAAAGACCATTAGCCATTGTCCGTTTCCTCCTTCGGTAAATTTAAGTGGAGATAGGCTTCTCTCCAGCGGGTGTCATCTTCCTGGATACGCCGGTAATGCGCTATGTACTGCTGCAGGAACTCGCCCTCATCATCCGGCTTTTCCGGCTCGTCCAAGCCCATATCAAACAGGGTGCCCTGAACGAAGTCCTCATCGGCTTTCTTTTTCCCTTTCTTGGGCTTCGGGTCATCCATTGCCAGCAGCTCGGCAAAGGTGTAGTCCTTGCGCTGCATTCGGGCATCGTTGAACGGGAATGTCCACTCCGAAAAGATAATCGGCACATTCAGTTCCTTGCCTTCTCCGTCACAGCACAGCAGGGTCAGTGCGTTTCCGCAAACAATGTTCAGGCGGAGAATGAACCGCGCCGCCTCCCGCGTTTCATCGTTGCATTCCTTTTTGCAGACCTTTTTATACTCTTTGTTCCAGATCTCAAAGAGCCGTTCCTGGCAAGCAAGCACATTGTCGAGCTGGATATCCACACCGTACATACTGCCCAGGGCCAGCAGGGAGTTTCTCTCCCAATCGTAGGCACTGCGTTTATATTTTTTTGTTACGATAGCCAGCTTCCGCTGAAGGAT
Organism: uncultured Oscillospiraceae bacterium; assembly: GCA_964495355.1. Lineage (GTDB taxonomy): Bacteria > Bacillota > Clostridia > Oscillospirales > Oscillospiraceae > Limivicinus. The sequence goes on along the minus strand of CAZBVU010000026.1, from coordinate 24,505 downwards.
GACGGACAGGAAGTTCCCGTCACCGCAGGCCGGCTCCAAAAATCGGCTATCGATTCGTTCTGTTTCTTGTTTTACCAAATCGCACATGGCTTCGACCTCACGCTCGGCGGTAAACACCTCGCCATGATCGGCCACGCGCTGCTTGGATTTGACTTGCCTTGTCATACAACTTACATATGACGTTTCTAAAAAACGAAACATCATACTCCTTTCCATTGTCCATAACGACACTTTTCAAAAAGGTGTACTTATTGGTAAGACACAAATTTGTATATAAACCGCATATTGTACGATAAAAAACAGTCGCTTTCACCAACAAGGGGTAGATTTTTGGCATGTGCAATGCTATAATGTATATAATTTGGATAACCGTATTTATTTGCAAATAAGTACACCTTTTTGTAAAATACCGTCTTTACAAAAACACGGTATTTTCGTATTTTTACGCGCGGTAACGAACGGTTGATAGTGGCATCCGCCGGATGGAAACATCGCTAATGCCTTTGCAAAGCAAAAAAAGACACCATAGCCGGTTTAAAACCGATTATGGTGTCTTTTTACACTCTTTTCCTATATTCAGATGATTTTACTTCTTTTTATCGCAATTGGCTTTTCCGCGGCAGGCGGTGCAATCGCCGCAGCGGCCACCGCCGCTCCCGCAGGAACAGCTTCCGCTTTTGCGCCATGTCCGCCACGCGAAGTACACGCACACAGCGATGACGGCCAATATCACGAAATCAGCAACACCCATTTAACTCTCCTACATTCAGCATTTTCGCCTCACGCGACAAACAGCCCGATATTATACACCACGAACGCCGCGACCCACGCGACCGCGCATTGCAGCAGAACGATGCCGACCGTCTTGGCAGAGGAATTCAACTCACGCCGGATGGTGGCGACCGCCGCGACACAGGGCGTGTACAGCAGGGTGAAGGTCAAAAAGCTGACAGCGGCGGCAGGCGTAAACACGCCGGTCAACGCGGCGGAGAGCTGCGCAGTGCTGGTGTTCAGAAGAACCGCCATTGTGGACACGACCGCCTCTTTCGCGGTGAAGCCGGAAATGAGCGCCGTGACCATGCGCCAATCGCCAAAGCCCAGGGGGGTAAATATCGGCTCAATAAACCGGCCGATAAGCGCAAGAAGGCTATCGGCGCTGTCGGCAACGACATTGAGGCGCGTGTCAAAATTCTGCAAGAACCATATCAGGATAGTGGCCATGAAGATAATAGTGAATGCGCGCTGCAAAAAGTCCTTCGCCTTTTCCCACAGCAGCAGACCCACGCTCTTGGCCGAGGGCATACGGTAATTGGGCAGCTCCATCACGAACGGCACGGGATTGCCGCGGAAGGTGGTGCTTTTCAGCACCAGCGCCACGATTATGCCGACCGCCATACCCATCACATAAAGGCATATCATTGCAAGGCCGGAGTGCTGCGGGAAGAACGCCGCCGCGAACACCGCGTAGATGGGGATCTTGGCAGAGCAGCTCATATACGGCGTGAGCATGATGGTCATGCGGCGGTCACGGTCTGAGGAGACCGTGCGCGTGGCCATTATCGCCGGCACGGAACAGCCGAAGCCTATCAGCATCGGCACAAAGCTTCTGCCGGACAGACCCAGCTTGCGCAGGGGCTTATCCATCACGAACGCGACGCGCGCCATATATCCTGTGTCCTCAAGGATGGACAGGAAGAAAAACAGCACCACGATTATCGGCAGGAAGCTGAGCACACTGCCCACACCGGCAAAGATACCGTCAATCACCAGGCTATGTACAACGGGGTTTATCCCGTAGGTTGTCAGCGCGTTATCCACCAGCACGGTCAGCGCGTCCACGCCCATGCTCAACAGGTCAGACAGCCACGCGCCGAACACGTTGAACGTCAGGTAGAACACGAGGAACATCACCGCGAGGAACACCGGCAGAGCGGTGTATTTGCCCGTCAGTATGCGATCCATCCGCATAGAGCGCTTATGCTCGCGGCTCTCCTGCGGTTTCACGACCGAGTCCGCCACAACTTTCTCAATAAAGCTGTAGCGCATATCGGCAAGGGCGGCGTTGCGGTCAAGGCCGGATTCCGTCTCCATCTGGACGACACAATGCTCCAGCAGCTCTTTCTCGTTCGTGTCAAGGCCAAGCTCCTCCTCCAGCAGCTCATCACCCTCGATGAGCTTTGCCGTGCAGAAGCGGGAGGACACACCCAGCTTGTCGGCATGGTCGGAAATGAGGTGGACGACCGCGTGTATGCAGCGGTGCACGGCAGAGCCGTTATCGCAGAAGTCATACACCTTGGGCAGGGTTTTGTTGCGCGCCGTCTCCACGGCCTGCGTTATCAGCTCCGTCACGCCCTCGCCCTTTGCCGCGGATATAGGCACAACGGGTATACCCAGCGCCTCGCTCATCACCGCGACATCCACTGAACCGCCGTTTGCCGTGACCTCGTCCATCATGTTCAGCGCAAGCACTGTCGGCACGCGCAGTTCAAGAAGCTGCAATGTGAGGTACAAATTGCGCTCAATATTCGTGGCATCTACTATATTTATTATGCCGTCCGGCTTCTGGTTTATGATGAAATCGCGCGTTACAATTTCCTCCTGCGTGTATGGGCGCAGAGAGTATATGCCCGGCAGGTCAACGACAGAGCAGTTCTTCTGCCCCTTTATATCGCCGATCTTCTGATCCACCGTCACGCCGGGGAAGTTGCCAACGTGCTGGTTTGAGCCGGTCAGCGCGTTGAAAAGCGTGGTTTTGCCGCAGTTTTGGTTACCGGCCAGTGCAAATATCATGCCGTGCCAACCTCCTCCACCACTATTTTCTTTGCATCCTCCACGCGCAGTGTAAGCTCATATCCGCGCACTCGGATCTCAATCGGGTCGCCCATGGGGGCAACCTTTTGCAGTGTGACCTTCGCGCGCGGCGTAAGCCCCATATCCAGCAGGCGGCAGCGCAGTGCGCCCTCGCCGCCCACCGCCGTGATAACGGCTGACGCGCCTATTTTCAGTTCATCCAGCGTCATATCTTATTCTCCTGATCTAGTTCCAGTTTCCCATGACTAACTACCTTGTATGGTAGCACTCAGGCGAAATGTTGTCAACGGTATAATCGTACAGAATCAGTATAGATTACCCGCGGTGGCTCTCCTCTGTTACGAATTTTACCACATAGTCTGCGAAGCGGCGGGTAGCGGGGCCGGCGCGGTCACCGGCGGCGATGGCAAGGCCGATGGTGCGCTTTGCCTCCGGTATCGTGGGCAGAACGCGCACGCGGTCTGTGCGGCCTTTCAGCAGCAGTTCCGGCATGATGCTCATGCCGAGGCCGTTTTCCACCATGGCGATGATGGCGTAGTCATCCTTTGTGTAGAAGCGGACATTCGGCTTGACCCCTGCGGCCTCCAACGCGCGGCGAGAGTCCTGGTCAGAGCTTTCCAGCAGGCTGATAAACGGCTCATTCTCACACTCCGTTAGGGGGAAGCGCGGGTAGCTTTCAAACCGGCTGCCAAGGGGAAGCACAGCCAGCAGTCTATCCTCCATCAGCGGTATGCACTCACAATTCAGCGCACACGGCACATTGACAAAGCCGACGTCAATACTACCGTCCAGAAGCCACTGCTCAACATCGTAATAGTCGCCATTTTTCAGCATGAATTCCACCCGCGGGAAATCTGCCTGGAACGCTTTCAGCACGCCGGGCAACCAATGCACCGCAACGGAGGTGAACGCGCCGATACGCACCGTGCCCTCATTGAGGCCGCGTATGTCCGACACGGTCTGCTTCAACTGCTCTGCGCTGTTCAACAGGTTGCGCACGGCGGGCATAAGGCGCTCCCCCTCCCCTGTCAGGCGCACACCGGCGCGGCTTCTTCGCACGAGGGCGAAGCCCAATTCCCGCTCAAGGCTATCTATACTATGGCTGACGGCGGACTGCGTGCACTCCAGCTCCTCCGCCGCGCGGGTGAAGCTGCCCTGTTCCACCACGCTTAAAAGCGCCTGATATTTCGCAAGCGTCACGGTACATCTCTCCTTATATGAATTTTATTCATCTTATCATGAACATTATTATAGTTAGTTATATTATAACGTATTTTTTTGATTTTTCAAGTAAAAATCGCTGTTTTATCCCTTGCGCAATGGAAATAAATCAGTATAATAAAAATCGTTTTTAGGAAAGAGAGGACAAACATTATGCTTAGCACAACAACAATCTGTATTCTGATAGCTGTGGTCGTGTACCTTGTCGGAATGCTCATCATCGGTTTTATCTACTCAAAGAACAGCACCACTGAGGACTTTTACCTCGGCGGCCGTAAGCTTGGCCCCATTGTGACGGCAATGAGCACCGAGGCCTCTGACATGAGCGCTTATCTGCTGATGGGCGTTCCCGGTCTGGCACTTTTCTGCGGCGTTGCAGAAGCCGGATGGACAGCGATCGGTCTTTGCATCGGCACCTACCTCAACTGGCTGATCGTTGCAAAGCGTCTGCACCGCTACTCCGTCAAGCTCAACGCAATCACCGTGCCTGACTTCCTGTCTCTGCGCTTCCGCGACAAGACCAAGCTTATTGAGACCATCGGCGCGATCACGATAATCGTTTTCTTCGTGCCGTACGTCGCCTCCGGCTTTGCCGCCTGCGGAAAGCTGTTCGTCTCCCTCTTTGGGTTTGACTATATGCCCACAATGATAATCTCCGCGACTGTCATTGTTATCTACTGCGCGACTGGCGGATTCATGGCCGCCTCCGTCACCAGCCTTATTCAGGGCTTTGTAATGACCATCGCACTGGTCATCGTGCTGGTGTTCGGCGTTCACACTGCCGGCGGCTGGGACACTGTATGGGCAAACGCGCAGGCACTCCCCGGCTACCTCAGCTTCACCCAGAGCACTGACATCGTGAACGGTTCTGTATCCAGCTACAACGGGCTGAAGATTGCCTCCACCCTTGCTTGGGGTCTTGGCTACTTCGGTATGCCCCATGTGATCATCCACTTCATGGCTTGCGAGAGCGAAGAGAAGCTGACCTTCAGCCGCCGCATGGCCACCGTGTGGGTCGTTATCTCCCTTGGCGTTGCAGTTATCATAGGCGTTGTCGGCTACAGCATGGTCAAGGCCGGTGCCCTCGCCCTCCCCGCAACCGAGGCAGAAGCTGAGAACATGATCGTCAACTCCGCCGCACTCCTCGCCTCCAAGAATATCGTTCTCGCGCTTATCGGCGGCATTATAATCGCCGGTATCCTCGCCGCAACAATGTCTACCGCCGATGCACAGCTTCTCGGTGCAGCCTCCGCTGTGACGCACAACCTGCTCACTGACGTGTTCGGCATCAAGCTGAGCGATAAGAAGACCATGCTCTTTGCGCGCATCACCGTTGTGATCGTTGCAATCTGCGGTGTCATCTTCGCTGCTGACCCCAACAGCTCCATCTTCCGCGTTGTGTCCTTTGCATGGGCAGGCTTTGGCGCGACCTTCGGACCGGTTGTCCTGTTTGCACTGTTCTGGAGACGCTGCAACTATCAGGGCGCGATCGCCGGTATGATCTCCGGTGCTGCAACCGTGTTCATCTGGAAGTACCTCGTTGCTCCTCTCGGCGGCATTCTCTCCATATACGAGCTGCTGCCCGCATTCGTGGTGTCCTCCATATTCATCGTTGTTGTCTCCCTGTGCACCTCCGCACCTGAGGCGGCAGTGGTTGAGGACTTCGACAGCGTGAAATAAGTCGGTTCTTCTCCTTACTTACATATAAAAAAGGCTTACCCCTCCTGATGGATTAAATCAGGAGGGGTAATTTCTGTTGTGTTTACTTTGAGGATGCGTACTGCTTAATATGGGCGCAGAGGGCGGCATAGGATTGGTCGCTCAAATCATGCTCCACCTTACAGGCATCGTGCTCAGCGGTCTCTCTGTCCACGCCCAACATCACAAGGAAATGCGTGAGGCATTTATGCCTGTCCAGCATACTTGCCGCGACTGCCATACCCATATCCGTGAGTGTTATAAGGCCATCCTTATCCATGGTGATGTGCCCGCTCTCCTTGAGGCGCTTTGTCGCATAGGTGACTGAAGGCTTCGTCACGCCAAGTTGCTCTGCAATGTCAATTGAGCGGATATAGCCGTGCTTTTCACGCACGACAAGCATCGCCTCCAAATAGTCCTCAGCCGATTTTTGAATTGCCATGATTATTTAACCTGCCTTGCTTCTTTTTAATAACCGCATTGAAATCACGACAGATTTTCAGTCCGCATTTGCGTACATTTTGCTGTAATATTCGAGATAATCGCCGGAAATAACGTGCTCGACCCACTTTTTATTCTCAAGATACCACTCTATCGTCTCGTGCATACCGCGCTGGAAGGTATATTCCGGCGCCCAGCCAAGGGTAGTGGTGATCTTGGTGTTGTCGATGGCGTAGCGCCTGTCGTGGCCGGGTCTGTCCTGAACGTGCTGGATAAGGCTGGTCGGCTTGCCCAGCTCGTCAAGAATAAGGTTGACGATTTCGATATTGGCGCGCTCATTGTTGCCGCCGATATTGTACACCTCACCTCTCACGCCCTTTTCAAGCACCGTGCGTATCGCGGCGCAATGGTCGTGCACGTGCAGCCAGTCGCGTATCTGCATACCGTCACCATACACCGGCAGTGCCTTGTTGTTTTGGGCGTTGTGCAGCATCAGCGGGATAAGCTTTTCGGGGAACTGATACGGGCCGTAGTTATTGGAGCAGCGCGTAATGTTGACCGGCATACCGTAGGTATTATGGTAGGCACGCACAACAAGATCCGCGCCTGCCTTGGATGCAGAGTACGGGGAGTTGGGTGAAATGGGCGTGGTCTCAGTAAACATACCTTCTTTGCCCAGTGCGCCGTACACCTCATCGGTGGACACCTGCAAATACACCACGCCCTCTTTATATTCACGTGAATACTTGTTGTCAGGGTCAAGGTTCCAGTGGCGCTTGGCCGCATCCAGCAGCGTCTGTGTGCCGACGATGTTGGTGGTCAAGAACAGCTCCGGCTCTAATATACTGCGGTCAACATGGGACTCCGCCGCGAAATGCACCACAGTGTCAAAATCGTATTTATCGAAAATCTCATTTACAAGCTTTTTATTGCGGATATCGCCATGGACAAAAACATAGCGCTTATCGTCCTGCACCGGCAAGAGATTTTCAAGGTTTCCGGCGTAGGTGAGCAGGTCAAGGTTGACAAGCAGCTCCAAACCCTGCGTTTCGCGCAGCATATACTGCACAAAGTTTGACCCTATGAAGCCTGCACCGCCGGTTACGAGTATTCTTTTCATATTTCACCCTCCGCAACACGTTTAAGGTATTGACCGTAATCGGTCTTCAGCATGGGCTGTGCCAGGGAAATAAGCTCCTCCGCGGTGATATAGCCCATGCGGTATGCGATCTCCTCAATGCAGGCTATATACAGCCCCTGACGCGACTGCACGATCTGCACGAAGTTCGCCGCCGCCAGCAGATTTTCATGCGTGCCGGTATCAAGCCACGCAAGGCCGCGGCCAAATAACTTGACCTTCAGCTTGCCGCGGCGGAGATACTCGTTATTTATGCTGGTTATCTCCAATTCGCCGCGCGCCGAGGGCTTGACCTGCTTTGCGATGGATATAACATCGTTATCGTAAAAATACAGCCCCGGCACAACATAGTTGGACTTGGGATGCTCCGGCTTTTCCTCGATAGACACAACGTTATGCGCCTCGTCAAACTCCACAACGCCAAGTCCCTTGGGGTTTGGCATATAGTAGCCGAATATCACCGCGCCCTCTTCAAGCTGTGCCGCCTCTTTCACGCCGATGCTGATTCCACCGCCGTGGAATATATTATCGCCGAGGATAAGGCACACGCTGTCATCCCCGATGAAATCCTCACCTATGATGAACGCCTCCGCAATGCCGCGCGGCGCCTCCTGCACAGCGTAGCTCATCTCCAGCCCCAGCCAGCGACCATCGCCGAAAAGCTCTTCAAACGCGCTTATATCACGCTGTGTGGAGATTATAAGCACCTCTCTTATTCCGGCCAGCATGAGCACCGACAGGGGGTAATATATCATGGGCTTATCATATATGGGCAATATCTGCTTAGATATGGAGCGGGTAATCGGGTACAGCCGTGACCCTGTCCCGCCGGCGAGAATTATGCCTTTCATTGCGTCCGCCTCTTTTCTCTGTGTTTAAAATATAAGGAAAGTATACACTATTATTGTGAACAAAGCAAGAGCGCGCACTGCTTGCTCCACGAAAGTTTTATATTGTGTTTTGGTGTGAATGATGATATCATCGTAGAAAAATCGAATGGAGGGATCACCATGGAGCTTATAGTTAAGCATTTTTCGGAGTTGACGGCGCGTGAGCTTTTTGAGATATACAAGCTGCGCATTGACGTGTTTGTTGTGGATCAGAACTGCCCTTATCACGATGTTGATGATGCAGATACTGCGGCGTATCATGTTTGGCTGCAGGATGGTGACGGGATAGAGGCGTATCTACGCGTACTGCCAGCCGGTGCAACGTTTAATGAGGTATCTATCGGGCGCGTGATCGCTGTTAAGCGCCGCCAGGGGCTTGGCACGAGGATAGTAGACGCCGGTATAGGCGTGGCGCAGGAAAAGTTCAATGCAGGGAAGATAAAAATAGAAGCGCAGACCTATGCCCGCGCGCTGTATGAAAAGCTGGGCTTTGTGCAGATCGGTGATGAGTTTTTAGAGGACGGCATACCGCACATTCCCATGATGTGGAGTGCCAAGAAAACTGATTGACGCTTTATAATCGTCAACAAATCTTTACCATTGCGCACATTTCGCGCTCAGTTTCTCAACGATTCGTGATAATGCGTGTAAAAACTTGATTTATTGCGCAATTTGCGTTATATTTCCAATAACGTTATCGTATTAACATCAGATTATGAGCGGAGGTAAAGTCGTGGCACATTTCACCCAGCGGGCAATCATGGGCACCTTTAATGATATGCTAACGGAAATGCCGTTTGATAAAATCACCGTGTCAGCTCTTGTGAGAAGGTGCGGTATCAGCGCAAACACATTTTATTACCACTATCAGGATATATATGATCTGCTGAAAAGGTGGATGATGGAGGAGCTTTTGCAGTTTTACACCGCAGAACCGCCATATGACGATTGGCGCGTTGCGACAAAGGCAATGCTGAACCGCTGCCGCGATAAGTACACTGAGTTAATGCACATATATTCATCCCTCTCGCGCGAAAAGCTGGAGAGGGCACTGTTCACCTGCTACACAGACATCGCCTATAATTACACTGTGAAGTGCGCGCAGGGCAAGGCCGTGCCTGAGACGGTACTGGTTGAGCTGTCGGAATTTTTCCGCCTGTGCATCAGCGGTTTGTTGCTCAAATTTCTCTATGACAAGATGACCGATGACATTGACCCGCTTGTGGACAGGCTTGGTCTGCGCATGGCGGACGCGCTGGACGCAGAGCTTGCCCGCTGGCCTAACTGCTAAACGATAATTCCATATCTACACCAAAACACCCTCTGAGTGCTATTTTGCGTTCAGAGGGTGTTGCTTCGTATACTATATTATAATTATATCTCCGTTCAGCCGATACCGCCGAGGAGTGCGCCGGCGACGAGTGCCACCAATGTGAGTACGCAGTAGACGTACTTGCCGAGGGGGTAGAACCACTTGCCGATAGGCTTGTTGATGCCCTCGCTGACAGCTTCCAGTGCGGTTTCCTTTTTCAGCACCCAGAAGAACATCACCGCCGCAAGGAATGCACCCATCGGGCAGATGTAGATGGACACAACATCCATCCACTGAGATGTCCACGGCTGGATCATAACGGATATCACCATGCCGACAAGTCCGATTATGCCGACAGAGGCGATACGGTTTATCTTGAACTGCTCACAAAGCCATGCGACCGGCACTTCATACAGGTTAATTATAGAGGTCAGACCCGCAAACAGCACGCAGATAAAGAACACCGCGCCGACGATGCGGCCACCTGCCATACCGTTGAGAACGTTGACGAGATACACGAACATCAGTCCCGGGCCGCCCTTGGACGGTTCAACACCGCCTGCGGCCATCGCGGGGAGGATGACGAGCGCGGCCAGCATTGCGGCCATCGTATCAAACACGGCGACATTGCGCGCAGAGGACGGGATATCCTCATTCTTGGAGAAGTACGAGCCGTAAATTACAGAGCCGTTACCCGCAACGGAAAGAGAGAAGAACGCCTGACCAAATGCGTAAATCCAAACCTCGGGAGTGAATATTCTGTCAGGTTGGATGCTGAAGATGTACTTATAACCTGCGCCTGAGCCGGGCAGCGTGGCGATATACACACCGAGTATCACGAACAGTGCAAAAAGCGTGGGCATCATTATCTTATTGGCCTTTTCAATGCCGCCGGAAATGCCGAGCACAAGTATCGCAAGCCCGATAACAAGGCCGATTACCTGCCACATCGTATTGCCAAGATTGAATATGCCGCTTTCGGCCATCATGCTGACAGCCTCACTGAGCGTGCCTGCCTCCGGTGCAGTCGCGCCGAACGCGCCGCCTATTGCGTTCATGTCAGTGCCGAGTGCGTAGAGCGCGCCGGAAATACCCATAAAGCAGTATTTGAAAATCCAGCCCATTACCACGGTATAGCCGATTGCAAGACCCATTGAGCCGATTATCGGCAGTGCGCCGATCACCTTGCCGATAGTAGCCTTGCCCCAGCGCTGCTGAGTGCATTTGCCGAATGCGCCCACAGGCCCTGCACCTGCCCAGCGGCCAAGTGCAAACTCCTCCATAACGCCGGATGAGCCTATGAGTATCACACAGACGATATACGGAAGTATGAAAGTCAATCCACCGTAGGTTGAAACCATTATGGGGAAGCGCCATATATTGCCCATGCCGACGGCAGAGCCGATACATGAGAGGATAAATCCCCATTTTGTTGTAAAGCCATCTTCTGTTTTGTGCAGCTTTTCTGTCATTTGTTATTCCCTCCGAATAATTTTTATTTGGATTCGACTGACACAGCGTCAAAAGAAGCTCGCTACATTCCGTTTCCCTCTCACGAGGAAAACTGCATATCCGCTCCCTCCTTTTTCCTTTTCAAACCAAACCCGCTCTGCTGGGCTTTGGTTTGAACTTTTACGAAAGGGAGTTTTAAAGCTCGCTACATTCCGTTTCCTATAGGCTCCACTTGTGCGCAAGGGGAGCTGGCGCGGCGCAGCCGCGTCTGAGGGGATAGAACCAAAATACAGTCCCATTTTGAAACAGAACTTTTTTTCTCCGCTCTATTATGCAAAGGAATGTTTGAGTAGCTGTCTTTTTTCGCTGCCGTCCAGGAATTTATATCCACCGGAAAGCCGTGTGGCTTTCCGGCTATCCACTTTTTTATTTGTTTATATCAGCTTGTCCGCGCAAAGCTCCGGATTATTGGCAGCGGCACAGGATGCAGTGATCGCGCCTGCCTTGACTGCGGCGCGGGCGCATCCGCTTATGTCCATCCCCTGTAGCCCTGCCCAGATTATCGCCGCTGTTGCCGCGTCCCCCGCACCGGTGGTGTTGACGACGTTGACAAGCTCCCTCGGTGTGTAGACTATGCCGTTTTCATCTGCGGCCAGCATACCATCCTCACCAAGGCTGATGAACACGCGCTTCACCCCCGCTTTCAGCAGGGCGCGGGCAGCCATGTCCGGCTCATGCTCACCTGTCAGCTTCTCCGCCTCATAGATATTGGGCTTTATCGCCCATATTCTATCAAGCACCGGCAAAAGCCGCACGGCCTTCGCCGTAGAAACGGGATCCGCAATTATCGGCACGGTGCAGTTCTTTGCGGCAAACTCAATCGTCTCCGCATCGAGATTTGCATCCAGCACCACCGCGTCAAAGCTGTTAATCGCGTCCATATGCGTCATAAGATACTCGGGCGTGATGCAGGAAGTGATCTCCATATCCGCAATGCCGATCTCCATGTCACCGGTCTCATCGGTGACATAGAGATAAGTGGAGCTTCTTTTTTCAGGGAGGATGCGCGCAAGGGACATATCTATACCCAGCTCAAAGCAACTGTCAAGTATGCCCTGCCCATAAACATCCCCGCCCACGGCGGCGATCAAGCTGACATCCACACCCAAAAGGCGCAGGTCGTGCGCGATGTTGCGCCCAACCCCGCCGGGACGCGCGCTTATTATGCCGGGGTTTGAATCGCGCATGACCAGCTTTGCAAGCGGACTGCCGCCAATGTCCATATTAACGCCGCCTATAACGGCAACACGGCACTTTTTCATACGTTCCATATATTCTTTGCGTACTCCGCAATGGCTCTGTCCGCTGCGAAAACGCCGCTCTTCGCGGTGTTGACCAGTGCCAGACGCGCCATCTCGTTTTCATCGCTTATGCGCTGATAGAGCTTCTTCTGGCAGTCAGCATAGGCGCGGTAATCGGCCACGAGCATATACTGGTCGCCGCCGTACAGCAGCATACTGACAAGGTCGGAGTAGCTCTTTCCGTCTCTAAAGCCCTGAGAGAAGCGGTCAAACACGCGCATAATCTCGGCATCGGCAGTTGCCACAGCGTTCGGGTCATAGCCGGTGGCGCGCAGATGCTCAACCTCCTCGGTGCGCAGACCGAACAGGAACATATTCTCATCGCCGAGACGCTCATACATCTCAACATTCGCGCCGTCCAGCGTGCCAATCGTGACAGCGCCGTTCATCATCAGCTTCATGCAGCCTGTACCGGAGGCTTCCTTACCGGCGGTAGATATCTGCTCAGATACCTGCGCGGCGGGTACGATAGCCTCTGCCGCAGAGACGCGGTAGTTCTCAACAAAATATACCTGCAGCTTGCCCTTGCAGACGGGATCATTATTAACATCATCGGCAAGAGAGAGGATAAGCTCGATAATACGCTTTGCGGTTCTGTAGCCTGCGGCGGCCTTTGCGCCAAACACGAAGGTGCGCGGGGTAAACGGCATATTCGGGTTATCGTGGAGCTGCTGCTGCAAGCTGGTGATGCTCATTGCGCAGAGAAGCTGACGCTTATACTCATGCAGACGCTTGATCTGGACATCCATAACGGAGTCCACATCCAGCGCGAAGTTATCGTTGCGGCGGGCAAACTGGGCAAAGCGCAGTTTATTCTCGCGCTTTATTGCGTTGACACGGCGCTGCACCTCGCTGTCGGTGGCAAAGCGCATAAGCTCTTCCAGCTTTTCAGGCTTTGTCAGGTAATCGTCAGAGCCGAGAAGCTCACAGATGAGGGAGTGCAGACCCGGGTTTATCTGGCTGAGCCAGCGGCGGTGGTCGATACCGTTGGTGACGTATGTGAAGCGCTCCGGTCTGATGGAGCACACGTCCTTGAAAAGGTCGCGCTTGAGAATGTCACCGTGCAGCTGGGAAACGCCGTTGACCTTATAGCACGCTGCAAGGCACATATTGGCCATATGTACCTGACCGTCGCGTATGATGAGGTTGGAGCCAACACGCTCACCCTCGCCGAATTTCTCGACAAGGTAATCACACCAGCGGCGGTTTATCTCGCACATGATCTCCCACAGTCTCGGCAGAAGCTGCTGCACGAGATCCTGCGGCCAGCGCTCCAGCGCCTCACTCATAACGGTGTGGTTGGTGTAGGCGACACTGTTTTTCACAATGTTCCATGCCTCATCCCAGCCCATGCCGTACTCATCCATAAATATGCGCATAAGCTCGGGTATGATGAGGGTGGGGTGCGTGTCGTTTATCTGGATGGTGTGATGCTGGGCAAAGGTCTTTATATCGCCCCATTTTTTCATGTGCTTGCGGACGATGTCCTGCGCCGTGGCAGATACAAAGAAGTACTGCTGCTTGAGTCTGAGGGTCTTACCCTCGATATGCTCATCCGCAGGGTAGAGCACCTTGGTGATGACCTCGGCCATGGTGCGCTGCTCCATACTCTTGACGTACTCGCCCTCAGAGAACAGGTACATATCAAGAGAGTTCGGGCTTTTCGCGTCCCACAGGCGAAGGGTATTTATCTCCTTGCCGCCGTAGCCTGCGATAAGCATATCGCGCGGCACGGCAATAACGGCGGTATATCCGGTATATTCGGCAGTATAGTGGCCGTAATTATCCCAGCGCGGTGAAACCTGACCGCCGAAGCGAACCTCAACGGCATCCTCATAACGCGGCACAAGCCATCCCTCAGCGGCTGAGCGCCAGTTGTCCGCACTTTCGGTCTGTCTGCCGCCGGTGAGATGCTGGCGAAATATTCCCAGCTCATAGCATATGGAATAACCCGTTGCCTCAAGCCCCAGTGTGGACATACTGTCCATATAGCACGCCGCAAGACGGCCAAGGCCGCCGTTGCCCAGACCTGCATCAGGCTCCGCCTCGAAGATGTCGGACGCGTTGCGCCCCATATCCTCCAACGCGCCTGTTACAGCGTCGGATATGCCAAGGTTAAAGGCATTTTTCATCAGGCTTCTGCCCATGAGAAACTCCATGGACATATAGTGGACTTCCTTTGTCGCGTGTCTGGGATCTTCCGCCACCAGAAGGCGGCTCATTATCTCGCGTATAACAGTTGCGGTTGCCTGGAATATCTGCTCATCAGTCGCATCCTGACCGGTCACGCCGAAATGCGCACAAAGCTTATCCTCAATTGCGCTGCGTACCTCGTCGCGCGAGATCATCTTTCCTACCATCTTTTTCTAATCCTCCTATACTGGGTTAACGCCGGTGAGTGCCGATATTTTTTCTTCCGGTCACTCAGCAGCAAACGCCGGAAAATGTGTTATTTTTTTCCGGTTATAAAAAAGCGAAACCGCAGGCGGTGATAATCAGCCGCCTGCGGCGCTGCTTTATTATCGCTTAATTATATTTTTGTACCCTTGGGCACAACATACGGGAGCATCGGACTGCCTGCAAGGACTGTGTCAGGAGCAAATACAGCCTTTTTATCAGCCACGACATATTTCATCTGCGTGCCGCTACCTATCTCACAGCCGCGCATGATGATGCAGTTTTCAAGCACCGCACCCTTTGCGATACGCGCACCTGAGAACACGATGCAGTTTTTGATACTGCCCTCGATTATGCAGTCATCCGCCACGAGACTGTTCTTGGACACAGCCCCCTCCGCGTAATAGGTGCTGACACCCTCAATATTGCGTGTGCGCACAGGTCTGTCAGCGGGGAAGAGCTGCTTTCTGTTCTCAGAAGCAAGCATATCCATGCTGGCATTGTAATATGCCTGCACCGTGCGGATAACGCTGGCGTACCCGGGGTGAACATAGGTGCTCATCCTGCCGCCCTCTTCAAGGAAGAGCGCCACAGCATCCTTATGGAAGCGGTAGAGGTTGCGCGCCTTGCACTCATCCATAAGCTTTACAAGCGTCTCCTTACGGACGATGAAGCCTTCCAGTGACGGTATACCCTCACCCGGGCCTACGCGGTCAAAGAGAACCCGCTCAACATAGCCGTTTTCATCCACAATATATCTGTGGTGCATACCCTCGGGGTCATGGTCGGCGCAAATGGCCATCATGTCTGCACCGGAGTCGGTATACTTCTTTATGGCGGCGTTAATGTCAATATTTGCGGCGAGATTACCGAGCATAAGCACGATATGGCTTTGCTTAATGTCCTTGATATACGCCGCGACAGCGTTTATAGCCTCGATAGTGCCGGTGTAATTGCCGCGGTGATAGTCGGGCAGGCCGAACGGAGGCAGCATACGCAGACCGCCGTTTTTGCGGCTCATATCCCACGCCTTGCCGGAGCCGATATGGTCAAGCAGGGACTGATAGTCACGCTGCATGATAACGCCGACATCGAGAATATCCGCATTGCGCAGGGAAGAGAGCGCAAAGTCAATAAGTCTATATCTGCCGCAGAAAGGCAGAGAGGCCGCCGTGCGCGCATTGACGAGTGCGCCAAGCTCAGGCGATGAAGAATACGCAAAGATTATTCCGTGAAATCCTTTCATGGCTTAAACCTCCTCACCCGTGTATATCATGGCGCTGGCTTTGACCACCGCGCCGCTTCTTATTTCGATGTTCGGTCCGCAGGTCGCGACGCCCCAATCGTCAGTCCCATCGGGGGGTGCGCCGACGTGCGCCCCGCTCTTAATAACGGTGTTCTCGCCGACTATCGCATACTCCACAACGGCGCCCGCCTCAACCGTGACGCCGGGCATAAGCACGCTGTACAGCACGCTTGCACCCTCACCCACAGTGACCGAGGAGGACAGCACGGAGTTTTCAACCTGGCCATTGATCTCACAGCCCTCGGTGACTATAGAATGGCGGATTTCCGCATTTTCACCCACATGATGCGGCGGGCAGATCGGGCTGCGTGAGCTTATCGGCCAGCTAGGGTCATAGAGGTTGATGCGGTTCTGGGACAGCATATCCATGTTCGCATCCCACAGGCTTGTTATCGTTCCGACATCGCGCCAGTACCCCTCAAAGCGGTACGGCCACAGCTTCTCGCCCGCGGCGAGCATATTGGGGATGATGTTCTTGCCAAAGTCCTTGCTGGAATTGGGGTCATTTTCATCCGCGATAAGATACTCGCGCAGCTTCTTCCAGTTGAAGATGTATATACCCATGGAGGCAAGGTCGCTTTTCGGATGCGCCGGTTTTTCCTCAAATTCGGCCACATAACCGTCCTCACCCACGCTCATAATGCCCATGCGCGTGGCCTCCTGCATACTCACCTGCTGTACAGAGATAGTGCAGGCAGCATCCTGCTTGATATGTTCACGCAGCATTGCGGAGTAATCCATCTTGTAGATATGGTCACCCGACAGAATGAGTACATTTTCCGGATCATAGGTCTCTATAAAGCCGATGTTCTGGTAAATCGCGTTGGCTGTGCCGGAAAACCACGAGCCTTTCTCACCCGCGCTCTGATAGGGCGGAAGAATGTACACGCCGCCGTCAGACACGTCAAGATCCCACGGCTGGCCGCTGCCGATATAGCTGTTGAGCTGTAGCGGACGGTACTGGGTGAGCACACCCACCGTGTCTATCCCTGAGTTTGCGCAGTTGGAAAGCGGAAAGTCAATAATCCTGTACTTTCCTCCGAATGGAACGCTTGGTTTTGCGACGTGCTGGGTAAGTGCGTACAGACGTGAACCCTGTCCGCCGGCCAGCAGCATCGCTATGCAGCTTTTTTTCACTCGCTGATCATCCTCTCTTGCTGTATTTTTCGTATATTAAAAGGGACTACAGCCCTTTATGCACAAGGTTAAAAGCCAACCCGAAGGGCAGGCATGGCTGAAATAATTATAGTCAGTGTTTATTTAGTGTTGAATTTGTTCATCGCGCGGTCTGCACCCTCTGCGATATAACATTCCGCCGCCTCAGCCGCACGCATGGCGGCATCGGCCATATCTGCCGCGTCCTGATTTTTAAAGGTGGAGAGCACCCAGTCCTTCACGTCATAATCCGGATGGGGCGGTGCACCCACGCCAAGACGTATACGCGGAAATTCCTCCGTGCCGAGATGGGCGATGATATTTTTAAGTCCGTTATGACCACCGGCAGAACCCTTTTTGCGTATGCGCAGCTTGCCTATCGGCAGTGCCATCTCGTCAGAGACCACGATTATATGCTCACTTGGTATTTTATAAAATCTTGCCGCCTCTCCCACGGCCTCGCCGGAGAGATTCATATATGTCTGCGGCTTCATCAAAAGGACGTTTTCCCCGCCGATATTGCATTGCGCGGTCAGCGCGTGGAAGCGGAGCTTATTTATCGCCACGCCCTTGCGCTTTGCCATCGCGTCGGCAGTCATGAATCCGGCGTTGTGCCGCGTCCCCTCATATTTCACACCGGGGTTGCCAAGGAACACGATAAGCCATGAAACGCCGCCGGATCTCTGGAAAAGCATTTTTCTCGTCCTTTCATCCTCTCCCCATGGGAGGCATTGCGCCGCCCATGAGGATGGAAACTGTCAAATAATCAGTCAAAGAGGTTGGAGATGGAGACCTCTTCGTATATTCTCCGTATCGCCTCGGCAAAAACAGGGGCAGTGGAGATGTATTTAATCTTGGAGCAGGCAGGCTTGTCGGCAGGGAAGGGAATCGTGTCGAGCAGCAGCAGCTCTTCAATGCAGCTATCCTCAATACGCTCCAGTGCGGGGCCGGACAGCACACCGTGGGTCGCGCAGGCGTAAACTTCCTTGGCGTGACCAATCTCCTTTATCGCCTTTGCCGCACCGCAAAGAGAACCGGCAGTGTCAACGATGTCATCAAGCAGGATGCAGGTCTTACCCTCAACATTACCGATGATGTTCATGACCTCGGACTGGTTGGCGCGCTCACGGCGCTTATCAACGATGGCCATGTTCACACCCAGCTTCATGGAGAATGCGCGGGCGCGGGCAGTGCTGCCAACGTCAGGAGAGACAACCATCACGTTATCATTGCCCTTGCCGAAGCGCTGCACGAAATGGCGCACGAAAAGATGGCTGCCCATGAGGTTGTCAACAGGGATGTCGAAGAAGCCCTGGATCTGTGCGGCGTGGAGATCCATTGTCAGCACTCTGTCAGCACCGGCGGCGGTGATGAGGTTTGCAACCAGCTTTGCGGATATGGGGTCGCGGCTCTTGGCCTTGCGATCCTGACGCGCGTAGCCGAAATAGGGAATGACCGCGGTAATACGGCCTGCGGAGGCGCGGCGCATAGCGTCGATCATTATCAGCAGCTCCATGAGGTTGTCATTGACATGATTGCAGGTGGACTGCACAATAAAAACGTCCTTGCCGCGTACAGGCTCATAAACGGAAATTGAACATTCACCGTCTGCAAACTGCGAAACTGAGGCATTGCCGAGGCTCTTATAAAGCTGCTCACATATGTCTTGCGCCAGTGCGGGGTTGGAATTGCCGGTGAACACCTTAATTTCCTTGCCGTGTGATATCATTTCTCTTTGTCCTCCGTAAAAATCTTTCTTTTCAGTTTTCCATACACATTCATGCCATATGGGTTTTTGCAGGCGGCATGAGACCTATTCAAAGATATTATAACACATCCCCCGCGCAAAGGGAAGATAAAACAACAAATATTGCAAGTAAAATGCTGATAAAAAAACACATTTACAAGTGCGCATTTTTTGTATATAATATTATCGTTTAAGTACAATTGGAAAGTAGTGTGTAAAAAGATATGCTTGAATTTGACGAGTATAAAGTAAAGCTGAATAACATCCGCCCCACGCTGGACGTGTTGCGTGACGCGCTGAAGCTTGAGCCGGCGCAGAAAGAGATTGAGGAGCTGGAGGCTGCAAGTGAGCGCGAGGGCTTCTGGAACGATGTTGAAAACTCACAGAAGGTGCAGAAGCGTCTGAAGGTGCTCAAGGGCAAGTGCGAAAACTATGCAAAGCTCTGTCAGGCGTGGGACGATATGTCCACCATATGCGAAATGGCCATTGAGGAAAATGATGACTCCATGCTGGAGGAGCTGACGCTGGAATATGCAAAGTTCAGCGAGAACCTTGAGTCCACACGTCTCAGCACCCTTCTGACCGGCGAATATGACGCGAACAACGCCATTCTCACCTTCCACGCCGGTGCGGGCGGCACAGAGGCGCAGGACTGGGCAAGTATGCTGTACCGTATGTACAATATGTGGGCAGAGCGCCACGGCTACAAAGTCAAGGTGATGGATTACCTTGACGGTGATGAGGCCGGCCTGAAAAGCGCGACTATCATGATAGAGGGCAGCAATGCCTACGGCTTTTTGAAGAGTGAGCACGGCATACACCGCCTTGTGCGCGTGTCGCCGTTCGATGCCGCCGGCCGCCGCCACACCTCCTTTGCCGCGGTCGAGGTCATGCCCGAGATCGCCGACAACAACGAGATAGAGCTTCGCGATGAGGACATAAAGATGGACGTTTACCGTTCCTCCGGTGCGGGCGGTCAGAAGGTCAACAAGACCTCCTCCGCAGTGCGTCTGACGCACCTACCCACCGGCATTGTCGTGTCCAGCCAGGTTGAGCGAAGCCATTTCCAGAACCTCGAAAACTGCAAGAATATGCTGCGCGCCCGCCTCGCCGAGATAAAGGAGCGCGAGCATCTTGAAAAGATAAGCGATATCAAGGGCGTGCAGATGAAGATAGAGTGGGGCAGCCAGATCCGCTCCTACGTCTTTATGCCGTACCAGCTTGTCAAGGACCACCGCACGGAATTTGAAAACGGCAACATCGACAACGTTATGAACGGCGATCTTGACGGCTTTATAAACGCATACCTCTCCATGCGCGCCGCGGATTGATACAGGCGAGATAAAAGCCAAATAAATATTAACAAGTCTCCGGAAGTTTTGCACAGCAAAACTTCCGGAGACTATTTTTTATACTTTTTTCTATGCGTCAGTGTCTATATTCAGGCGACACATCAAGAAAAACCTCCAAACTGTTTCTTACAGTCTGGCGAAGCGGAAAAGCGCCATTGGAGCATACCCAGTCAAATAAATGGGACTTTGCAATGCTCAACTGCATAGGTACAAGCAGAGCCGGATCTGTTTTGTTGCGCACGATGCCCTGCTTTTGGCAGTTGAATGTAAGTTGAATAAGCCAATCATTAAAAGCTTCCAGCAGACTGAAAAGGCCGCTGGTTCCTTTAAGCTCTAATATAAAATACTGCTTGGATATTTCCGCGCCAAATGCAACTGCGGTTTTTAAATAAGCATCTGTGAGAAACCATATGCGTTCAAAATCATTCTGTGCGCAGATAAAATCCGGCATACTCTGCTGAAAATTATCCTTTACACTTTGCAGCTTATAGGCCAGAATATCCGCCTTCCCAGAAAACGCGAGATAAAACGAAGATCGCGGTATGCCGCACAGTGCGCAGATGTCCTTGACCGAAACCTCATCATACCCCTTTTGAGAAAACAGTCCAAGTGCAGCATCCGCTATCTTCTCCTTTGATCTTGAAGCTTTCTCGCTCATATAATTTCGCCTTTCAAACACGTGTCCAGTTTTTATGGACAGTATAACATTATGTTGTGAAAAAATCAACACTTCATCTTTTTGTTATCAAAAAACAACACTTATAATTGTGGCAAACAGAGAACTTATTGCGGCAATATTGACTTGTTTTTCGGCGAATAATATAGTTATTTTGCATCTAACAGAAAGGATTTGAAACGCATATGAGCTTTGAAAAACTGTTGTCACCATCAAACATTGGCACTTTAACCTTAAAAAACCGCGTTGTTATGACTGCGGCCGAGATGAGTCTGAACCAGCCGAACGGTATTCCGACCGAGCGTCTCATGGCGTACTACGAGGAGCGCGCAAAGGGCGGTGTAGGACTTATAATCCCGGGAATATGCCGTGTAAATGATACCGATGCAACCGGCTCATTCACACAGCTGGCCATGAGCCACGATTACCACATTGAGCCCATGCGTGCATTTGCCGAGCGTATTCACGCGCACGGTGCAAAGCTGGGCATACAGCTGCATCACGCCGGCAGACAGGGCTATGCAAGCGTGGTAAACACCCTGCCCATGATACTGCCGATAACGGACAAGCTGCCCGCTCTGTGGAAGCCGCTGTACAAAGCCGTGCCGGTAATGCTGAGCATGGAAGAAAAAGATCTGTGTATGCGCGTTAATGCCCCGTCTGTTGTTGAGCGGAGCTATCACGTGCCAAGCCCGATGCGCGCCATGACGACCCGAGAGGTCAAAAAGCTTGTACGCGATTTCATAGATGCCGCCGAACGCTGCAAAAAGGCCGGTGTAGACATTGTTGAGCTGCACGCGGCACACGGCTATCTTATACAGCAGTTTCTCTCACCAAACACCAACCACCGCACAGATGAATACGGCGGCACTTTTGAAAACAGGCTACGTTTTCTTGCTGAAATCGTGACCGGTATAAAAGAGCGCTGCGGCAAGGATTATCCCCTTATGGTGCGTCTGAGTGTAGACGAGATGTACGCTCAAATAGGCAAAAGCGGCAAAGGCTATGATCTGGAGACCGGCAAGCAGATCGCAAAGCGGCTGGAGGAGCTGGGCGTAGACGCTATCAACGTCTCCTCCGCGTGCTATGACACATATAATTACTGGCTTGAGCCGACCTCATTTGAACCCGGCTGGCGCGCATACTTGGCCAAGGCGATAAAGGAAGTTGTGAGCATCCCCGTCGTTGCGGCAAACTTCATGCGCTCACCCGAGCAGGCCGAAAAGCAGCTTGAAGACGGTGTTCAGGACTTCATCGGTTCGGCACGTTCATTCATCTGCGACCCCTACTGGGTGAAAAAAGTCCAGGAGAGGCGCACAAATGAGATACGCCGGTGCATAGGCTGTCTGCACTGCATAGCGTCGTTCACGGAGAATGCGGGCGTTAACATCGGCGCAGGTCAACCCGGCGAATGTGCGCTCAATCCCGAGGTTGGGCATGAAGCGGAGTGCGTTCTCACCCAGGACGGCGCTGGGCGCAATGTCGTGGTTGTCGGCGCAGGACCTGCCGGACTGAAAGCCGCCGAAACGCTGGTCAAACGCGGCTTCAAGGTAACGGTTCTGGAAAAGGGCGAGAAAGCCGGTGGACAGGTGATAACCGCCTCTACCTGCCATCTCAAGGACAAGCTGTATTGGTGCGTAAGCGATCTTATGACCTCCGTTAAGAAGCTGGGTGTAAAAGTGAAGTTCAACACCGAGGCCTCAGCAGAATCCATAGCCGCGCTCAAACCCTACGCCGTGGTTGTCGCCACTGGCGGCACGGCGTTCGTGCCCCGCTCTATCAGCGGGTCTGACCTGCCAAACGTTTGCACCGCGCCTGATATCATCATGGGGCGCAAGGTCATAAGCGGCAAAAAGGTCGTTGTTGTGGGAAGCGGAATGACCGGACTTGAGACCACAGAATTTCTCAACGCGAACGATTGCAAGGTTACAGTAGTGGAAATGGCAAACGAAATCGCCCCCGGAACATGGTTCCAGCTCATAGACGATGAGCTGAGCCGCATTGAGCCCTACGGCACGGAGTTTATCACAGGTAAGCGCCTTATGAAGATCGAACCGGATCACGTTGTGTTGGAGGATGTTCGCACCGCCGAGCTGAGCCGCATTGATGCGGATGAAGTTGTTTTGTCCATGGGCGTGCGCCCTGTGAATGGGCTGTACAACCAGCTAAAGGACGCAGGTGTAAACGTATACAAGGTTGGCGATGCCACTTCAAGCGGAACTATCGCCCACGCCGTACACAGTGCATACAGCACTGCCGTCGCCATCCATTAAAAGTTGACAGGAGAATGAACAATGTTAAAATCTAATACCGGCATAATAAAGAACACCGCGATGAAAACTTTTTATCGCACCGGCAATGTGGTAATGAGTGCAGGCCTGAAGGCGCTGCCCATTCTCACGAGAGAGCCGCAGGTCATATCCGGAAAGGGCTGCGCCGCAAAGCTGCCTGAGATTTTGCGCAAGCTGAATGTAACGCGCGTGCTTATAGTCTCCGGTCCCACCGTTGGGCGTACAGTCGTACCCGCTATAAAAGCCAATCTTGAAGCCAACGGAATATACACCGCGCACTTTAGCGAGGTTGAGGCCAACCCCTCCGTAGAAACCGTGGAGAAAATACGTGCTCTGTACCTTGATACCCACTGCAACGGATTTATCGGAATCGGCGGCGGCTCACCCATGGACGCGGCTAAGGCCGCCGCTGCACGCATTGCAAAGCCCCACACTCCGATTGACAAAATGGCCGGTCTTTTGCACGTGCTGGCCAAGGTTCCGCCGATAGTCTGCATTCCCACCACCGCCGGAACAGGCAGTGAAGCCACAATGGGCGCGGTCATTTCAAACCATGCCGAGCAGCACAAATACGCCATCATGGATTTCTCTATCACCCCGCTGTATGCTGTGCTTGACCCCGAGCTCACCGTCGGTATGCCGCCGTTTGTCACCGCGACCACGGGCATCGACGCACTGACACACGCGGTAGAGGCCTATGTGACATGGAACTACAACACTAATGAATCCAACCGGAACGCCGAAGATGCCGTGGTGAAGATATTCCGTTACCTTGAAAGAGCCTACGCTGACGGCAATGATATTGAGGCACGCGAACAGATGCTGGTTGCCTCTTATCAGGCGGGTCTGGCATTTAACCGTGCTGCCGTTGGATATGTACACGCCATTGCGCACGCAATCGGCGGCATCTACGGCACAGCGCATGGGCTTGCCAACTCCGTGATTCTCCCTATAGTCTTAGAGGACTATGGTGAGGCTGTTTATCCCCAGCTTGCGCACTTGGCGGAGATAACCGGCGTGAAGGACAGCGGCAGTGAGGCCGACAAAGCCAAGGCATTTATCGCCGCCATACGCGCAATGAACAAGCGCATGGCACTGCCCACCGGATTTGACTTCATTGAGAAAAAAGATTTTGACGCAATAATCGACCGCGCCATGGGAGAAGCCCTCGTGATATATTCTGTTCCCGTGATATACACCAGAGAGCGCTGCCGCCATGTACTCAACCGCATTGTTTTAGAGGCATAAGCTGCCATC
>CAZBVU010000025.1:0-25919 GCA_964495355.1 uncultured Oscillospiraceae bacterium | reverse complement strand
ATCATCCGCAAATGCAGCCGGTGACATGGACATGACAAGAGCAACGACCATAACGACCGTTAAAAGGACGCTCATCCATCTTTTCATGCTATTTCTCCTCCAGATTCATCTAGTTGATATGGCTGCATCACAGCCAAGACTATCGTTCGTGCATCGGTATAGTCCGAGGAACAGGTGGTAAGCGCCAATACCTGCGGCGCTTCCATCGCTTTCAGCTTGTCTAACGTCGTGCCGCGCAGGTGCATACTGTTCTCCTCCGCGTAGGACACAAGACCATTTATATTCAGCCGCCAACGCTCAACGCCAAAGATGGTTTCATCACTGGCATTGACCGACAGACAGGCGAAAATTTCAAGTTTATATGCGGCGTTCGGCAAAATCAGCGTGCCGGTGGAATTGGCATCAAAGAACTTCTTGTCCTTATAGAGATCCAAGTCACCGAACATGAGGCTGTTCTCCATATGATGCCCATACAAAAGTGAATAGGCATCGGAAAAATCGCGGCTGTTGCGCGTGTCAAGGTAGATGCTGCCGGCAAGGGCAAAGTTGCCGTAAACATCGGTATTGATATAGGTGAGGTTGGTTTCACCCTGCAAAATGGGGTAGTCAATCTTGGTATTGTCCAGCGTGACCCAAGCACACACATCCGGATTTATCGCCAGCAGCTCCTCAAAGGATGCGCCGCCGTCCTCCTCGACAGTGGGCTTTATCTTGATCATATCGGCCTGAACATCTCCGGCAGCGGTGTAGACACGGTTATTGTCCCACAGGGCGAACGCGGCATACAACCCCGCCACGCCAAGGCACAGGAACACCACCAGACTGAACAGCGAATTTGCAGCTTTCAAGAAAAATCTTGATATTCTTTGGTCTAAAAACATGGTTTTTGAAATGGGTAATAAAGTGGATTTTTTATCTTGGAGGGAACGGTCTCTCCCTCCTGCCCGCTTTGCGGGCTTCCTCCCTCGTCAGAGGGAGGCTTGGGGACGCAGGGAATAGACCGGGTTCTGATCCCCTCCGTCAGCCATTCGGCTGACACCTCCCCTTGATCAGCAAGTGGAGGCTTGGGTGGCTCTTTCCTAGGCTCCCCTTTGAGGTCAAGGGGATCAGTCTTGCAAAGCAAGACTGCGACGGCCGCTTGCGGCCTAGTCCTTTAGGAAGGGGATGTGAAGTAGGATTATTACAAGAGGCAATTGACCTAGCTCTGATCCCCTCCGGCTCACTGCGTGAGCTCTCCTCCCCTTGAGCACCAAGGGGAGGCATGAACTCACGTTAAATAAGTACTTCTACTTTAGCTTAAATCAGAAGCTAAATCAGAAATCGCGGGCGGTGCGCTTCTTGGTGAGGAGAACGACCAGACCAAGGCAAGCAACGGTCAGCAGAACGACGTAGGGGATGCTGTCCATGGAAACGCCGGTGTCGATGACAGGATCCTTGGTATTGGTAATTGTAACGGTGTC
Source organism: uncultured Oscillospiraceae bacterium (assembly GCA_964495355.1). Taxonomy (GTDB): domain Bacteria; phylum Bacillota; class Clostridia; order Oscillospirales; family Oscillospiraceae; genus Limivicinus. Next base: position 24,459 of record CAZBVU010000025.1, on the reverse strand, counting down.
AGAAGCGGTATCAATTATCTTATTGGAGTCAGAGAAAGCATAAGAAGCAGTTTCATAGCCAAGAGAAGTATAATCTTCCTCAGCGACAGTGTAAGTTACGCCATAAGGCAGGTTCTTGATAGTGATGGTTTCATCAGCTTTCAGATAGAAAGTAGTCTCTTCACCGATCTTTATGGTCGTAGGATTACCTTGAACATTGGAAGGGTGAGCAGTGGTAGCAACAGAATAAGTGTCAGCATAAGTTTTACCAGTCTCACCAGTCAATTTTACTTTGACCGTAAAAAAGTAGCCGGTATCGCCCATAGTACCAGTAACTTTCTTCGTGATTGCAAGATCACCAGCACTGTATTCGTTGGTGAATCCACCAATCTTACTATCGGTTATGCCATTATTATCCGTATCAACCAAGCTCAGAGTAACAAAAGCAGTGTAGTACTTGTTGGAGGCAGAGTCGTATGCAACGGTTACTTTCAATTTCGCAACAGTAGTAGCATATGTAACACCAGCAGTGCTGCCAGCAGTTTCATTTACATCATAAACGTAAACACCAACATCAGGCCATGATACATTAGCAAGAGCAACAGAAACCGTCTTAGTCAGACCAGTAACAGTTGCAGTGCCAGCATCAAACGTAACAGAAGAATCAGGGATAGAAGGAGCAGCAACATTAGAGTTGGCATCTGTAACAGAACCATTAGAAAATGCAAAAGTAAATGTTTCTTTCGGGTTAGACGTACCAGCATTAGTGATCTTATAAGTCTTAGTGAAAGATGCATCCGTATTTACAGGGGTAGACGGAACAGGTGCTTCAACCGGATCTTCCGGCACCTCAACAACTTCATCCGCGAATGCGACTGCGCTCAGGCTCAGGACCATGACGAGAGCAAGAGCAAGGGACAAGAATTTTTTCATTTTGTATTTTAACCTCCTAAAAATTTTTGAGTACAAAATTATATATGTTATTTCCATCTGCAGTCTGGAAATAGCAACAAAGGAATATGGGGGAGTGTCTCTCCCTCCCTCGTCAGAGGGAGGCTTAGGGGACGTTACGCTTTCTCTCCTTCCGGCGAAATCGTAGATTTCGCCACCTCCCTCGTCAGAGGGAGGCTCGGGGGAGGATGCGCGTTTGGGTCACTCCCTCCCTCGTCAGAGGGAGGCAAGGAAATTTACAACACGCTGGGAACTTTGGTGGGAGGGTGACCTTCCTCTTACAATCCGCGGCGGCGGAGGATGGTGATCACTTTACCCTGAACATCATCCAGGGGGACAGAGCCATAGTCGCGGCTGTCTGTGGCCTGGGTGCGGTAATCGGCAAGGATGAACACGTGGCCATCGGGGACGGCGTAGGGGTACTCCACACCCTCGCGGGGATAGGTGGGGTAGACAATCTCGCCGGACTGCACCGTGCCGTTGACGCGGAGCGTACCCTCCTCATCTATGGAGACAACGTCAGTCTCGCGCGCGGCAACGCGGCCAATACGCAGCTTGCCGTCAAGATGGAACAAAACAACATCGTCCTTGGCGTACACGTCCTGCAAGCGGTAGGCGAACACCAGGTCACCGTCCTTCACGGCGGGGAACATCTCATTGCCGGTGATCTGCGTTATCAGAAACACCTGCGTGAACAGCACCCACGCCGCGGCCGCGAACAGAACCACGCGGAAAAGCAGCTCAGTATACGCGCGGGCATCCAGAACACGGTTGCGCCGGTAGGTGATAAGCTCGGCAGTGGTGAGGCTACGCTTAGTCGATATAACCATCACCGTCTTTCCAAGTGTTGGGGGCAGACTGCTGCGCGGCATAAGCCTGTTCAAGCAAGGTATCGTAGCGCACGCGCTCGGCACAGAGTGCCGCATCATACAGCGCGTTCAGCTCACCTATCTTCTTCCAGACGTCCGCCTCATCAACGCCGCCGAAAGCCATCTTTCTGAACTTCACTGCGCGCAGCCAATCATACACGCGCTGCTGCTCACTATTCATCGGCTGAGGCAGCCGGTCAACATCCTCATCATGGGTATGCTTGTTCGAGGCCGCCTTATTTGCGGAGGGTTTAGATTTATTTGCCATTTATGTATGCTTTCTCCAAGTGGGAATCAATAGTCACGGCGGTGCTTGCTGCGGCTGACAACTATCGCGACCGCGCCCACAGCCACTACACCAAGTATCAGGATGTACGGCAGACTGTCAAGGGACACACCAGTGTCGATTGATACAGAGTTACTGTTGGTAAACGTTATGGTTTCCTTACCGCTCACAGGAGAAATCACTGCCGCATAACCAGATTGTACACTGCCCGCACCAATCTGATACTTTGTACTATAGTTGCCCTTGTCCTCAGTGATGGTGATAGAATCGCCAACATTGACAGTGAGGGTTTTAGACTGGCCGTGTTTCAGGTCAAATTCAGTTACCTTATTGCCATCAGAATCTTTTGCATTACCAGTAACAGTGAAATGGAACAAGTCATTATAACTGAGCATATTGCTGTCACTGGAAATCAGCTTCTTGACGGTGATCTGCGCGGTGGGGGGAGTGCCGTTGTAAGTGTTGAGAACTTTCAGCTCCCGAACCGTGCCATCATTTTCAACAACAACAGTCTCGGCAGGATAAGTGGTAGTGCAATAGGCATTCTCAGTATTACCCGTAAGGTTATAATTGCCGGTCTCAACTACTTTGTATATGCCCGGAGTGATAACCTGCACCTTGTCCGCATTTGCAGCGCCAAATGTGTAAGTTAATGTACCGTCACCGTTGATGGTGTAGTCAACCGTCTGGAGATCACCGTAAGCACCATCCGCGTTCTGCTTTTGCAAGGTAAGCTTATAAGTGTTCTCTTTGCTGGCGTGTTCAGCAATTTCAGCAAGGCCATCAACCGTCTTGGTCATTTTCAGTTCAATCGGCTTCCACTGGGCGATGAGCTTGACGTGCGTGTAGAGAGGAACTTCCACGCTCTCAGCATAATCATATTCACGTCCACTATAAGCTGCGTTACCGAAAGTATACAGCTTATTATTGCCTACCTTCCCCCCTGTATCACTTGAAGTGCACTCTGTGAAATATACAGCTTTCCAGCCAGCAAAATAATAACCAAGTCTTGCCGCTTCATTTTTTGCTTCTGTAGTCACAGCATTTGCATAATGCTTCCAATTGGCAACGTCAGATGGATTATTCTCTGGATAGGTGTACTTATACTGAGTATAACTCGTGTCAGGTTCACTAGTGGTGCCGTAGCTGTTATTGCCACCTGCATTTGTCCATTTATCCGCATCATTAAAGATATACTCAGAACCTCCAAGATTCACGATATTACCGTAGTCATACTCAACAAAGGTGGGTGTAGGGATGGGCGCAACTTCGATAAGGAGGAAATACTGATATTCACCGGACAGAGTCATATAGTTGCTAGTAGAAGTACAATTATCTTCCTGTATACATGTCTCACCCCTCGCATAATAAACATAATGGCCAAACCATTTGCTTGAAAGGTCAACGCTCACTTCACGCCCTGATTCCAATGTGAAAGGGGCATCATAAGCCTGGTTAAAATGGTACACATGACAACTCATGGGTGAACCAGCATTACAGCATGTAATAAAAACTCGCGTGACATAATAACCATTTGCTGGCTGTATATTAAGATTGACTATTTGCTCGGATACATTGGAGGCGTTGGGATAGTATTCGCTCAATTTACTACCACTTCGCGAATATACACGCCTATTTTCCCATTGAAGGTCCGAATGAACTTCATTATAACGAGAAATAGTTTTAACTGTATCTGTACCTGTACCTTCCGCACTCTGCAGCCCATAGGAACTATTGCCATCAGCTTGAGTTACATCAACGTCGTTCAGTTTAACGCTTTTTACATATTGTTTTGTACTATCATTTGTAGCTCTATTACTATCAACTACATCATAAGCCAATTGGTTATCGCCATTGTAATACTTCTGGTCAGAGGATCTAATTGTGATTTTAGTTAATTGCGCGGTGACATTTACGGTGATTGTATGCGCATTATACGAGTCAAGACTCCACCATGAATATGCTCTTACATAAACGGTGTATTCCCCTGGGGAAACAGATTTGTCCACATTTATTGTTACGTCACCGTTGTTGTAACTGCCAGTTATGCCTTCTATTGTGGAGCTAAAATAAGGGCGAGTTAAGTTGGAATCAACATTTACAATTCCTTGTGAACCCTGTTGGATTGTAACGCTATAATCATTCAGCGTCTCAACACCATACGCGTCCAGTGCGTCCATCTTCTCGGAAAGGGCGGCGTTCTGCTCGTCGGTGAAGGCGTCCATCTCGGCCACTTCTTCCTCAGTGGCATTTTCCATGATGGTGTAAATCTCGTCCAAGGTCTCACAGGCCATAAGGCGGTCATAGAGGGTGGCGGGTTCGGCGGTCTCCTCAACGGGGATATCGTTGACGTTATAGGAAGTACCGGTGAACTTCAATATACCAAGGCCATCGGTATTGAAGGTGACATAGTGGTTGCCATTATAGAGGTCTGCAATATGTACCTCAGAGGTTTTGAGGTTGCGGTCAGCAACCGGGGTCTCCTCAGCAGGTGCAGTGGTTTCCTCGGCAGGTGCAGTGGTCTCCTCGGCAGGCGCAGTGGTCTCCTCTGCGGGTGCTGTGGTCTCTGCGGGTGCGGTGGTCTCTGCGACAGGTGCGGCGGTCTCTGCGACAGGCGCAGTGGTCTCCGCGACAGGCGCAGTGGTCTCCGCGACAGGTGCAGTGGTCTCCGCGACAGGTGCAGTGGTCTCCTCGACAGGCGCAGTGGTCTCCGCGACAGGTGCAGTGGTCTCCTCTGCGGGTGCAGTGGTCTCCGCGACAGGTGCAGTGGTCTCTGCAGGGGCAGCAACAGCTTCCTCGGCTGCTGCTTTTTCGGCTGCGGCGGCTTCCTCGGCCAGCTTGTTGGCGGCCTTAGTCTCCAGCTCACCCAGTGTACCGCCGACAGCGGCCACGTCAACACTGCTGAAGCACTCACCCTTTTCGGTGAAGTAGACGGTGATATGATACCCGTCCGGCGTTACCTCAAGCTCATTGCCCAGATAGTCTTTAAAGCAGAGATCGTACATGAGGAAAAATTCATTCTCGGCGAGGGTACGGCCGTTGCGGGCATAGTTCAGCACATCGTCACTGACCGGTTTGAGCACGAGGGCAGCACCCTGCGGCACACTGCGACCCTTGACCTCAACGTAGAAGCCGTTGGCCTGGTCAACCGCGGAGAGCGCATTAACCTCCTCAGTATTGTCAGCATATGCGAACGCGCCGCCGGCAAAAAGCAAGCCAAGCAGCATCACGAGCGCGAGCAGGCCGCAGCCAAGGCGAACCATCACCCCACCGTGCAGCGCTGAACCATTGTTTTTCATATAGCGACCCCCTATCTGGTATTTGGAAAAAGTACAGTGAATAAGTATATTATAATAATGTAGGTTAACTAGGTTATTTGCGAGAGTACCCTCTCCGTCACGGCTTTCGCCGTGCCACCTCTCCCAGAGGGCGAGGCAAGGGGCGGAATGGGCTTTCTGGCTCCCTCTGACGAGGTAGCTGGCTTGCGGATGCAAGACTGAGGGAGAGAGTTTTAAGTCTTTTACTTAAATTCTACACTGCCCTCATTATCTAACGTTCTCTCCCTCCGGCGAAATCAGAGATTTCGCCACCTCCCTCGTCAGAGGGAGGCATGGGGTGGGTGCGGTGTTTTGCCCTTTAAAAGTGCAATAAACCCACGAGTGCACGTTTCAAGAATATATATACCACACATCGTTGTAAATATCAAGCCCTATTTACACTTTTCCAGAAAATCTCTTTGGGAGATTTTGTCTGATTATGCGATTTTAGGATAGATTCGCGGATTTGTGAGAAAACGTTCTCTTGTCTTGGGGCTCACAGAGGCGGTGGTAAACCGGGCTCTGATCCCCTCCGTCAGCCATGCGGCTGACACCTCCCCTTGAGCAGCGACGCGAAGCTAGTCCTTTAGGGCAAGTGGAGGCTTGGGGGTACGGGGTGGAATGAAAAAATAGGGCTTGACATTTCTGCAAATTGTGGTATTATAAATCCGTTGCTGATGCGGCTTTAGCTCATCCGGTAGAGCGCCACCTTGCCAAGGTGGAGGTAGCGAGTTCGAGCCTCGTAAGCCGCTCCAATATAAAACCTATTGCCGCGGCAATAGGTTTTAATTTTATTATCATTTGGCACTATATTCGCGGGCATGATGGAATTGGTAGACATGCGAGATTTAGGTTCTCGTGCTTAACGGTGTTGGGGTTCGAGTCCCCATGCCCGCACCACGTCAGAAGGAGTAAACACTGTTCCGTTTCCGTCTTGCGACGAAAACTGCACTATGTTAGCTCCTTCTTCCTTTCCTAATCAAACCCGCTCCGCTGGGCTTTGATTCGGGTTCGCCCTCAAAATTGGCTGGGTGTTCACCGTGAAAAAAGTCACTTGCTTATGCAAGTGACTTTTTCGATGAAATAAAGCCCTGCGGGCGCGGGACACCTCACTCCCCTCACCCGATAAACTGGGTGAAGTTATATACGCAGATGCACATTATTACGCACAGCAGAGCCACAAACAGCTTATCCACTGCGGCGTTATTGATGCGCTTATTTATCTTCCTGCCGACTGCGCCGCCGAGGATACCGCAGAATATCATGAGCGCGAGCAGCAGCACCGGAAACAGCGGCACACTGCGCGTGATGATGGCAAAAATGAAGCTTGCCAGTTGCGAGAGCAGGATAATATACAGCGAATTCTGCGCGGCGGTCTTGGTGTCCATTGAGAAGAAGAAATAGAGCACCACGAGGTTGATAGGCCCGCCGCCTATGCCGAGGAACGAGGACATCACGCCCAACGCCAGACCAATAAGCGCACACAGCGGTTTTGATTCGACTGTGTGCGTTTTTATATGCGATTTGTTGAGCGTATACAGTACTGTGGCCAGCGTGAGGGCAAACAGCGCCACCGCCTGCACCGCGCCGACTGAGTCAGGATTAGGCGAGGCAGACCGGACAAGGTCAAAAAGCTGCTTTCCGGCAAGGCCGCCGACCGCCGCGCCGAGCGCCAAGCACGTGCCGCTCCCCTTTTGGATGACGGATTCCCCGCTGAGGCGCGTTTTCAGGAAGGAATACGAGGTCATGGCCAGCACGATGCAGCCGGACATAAAGCTGATGGTGCTGACAGAATAGATGTGGAACGCGTCCATCACCGGCTTTATGAGCACACCGCCGCCTATACCGCAGATGCAGCCGATAACCGAGGCCAAGAAGCTGACGAGTATGTAGACAAGATATACCATTTATATTATTGTTCAGCTCTGTTCCTGTGCTTTTATTTTCTCTTTCCAGCAGCGGTGGCACATGGCAACGTAGCTGTCGTTCCCGCCGAGGAGCACCTGATCACCGTGCGTGATTATGCGGCCGGCGCCGTCTATGCGCGCGTTCACGGTCGCCTTGCGGCCGCAGGCGCAGACGGTCTTTATCTCGGTGATGGAGTCGGCCAGCTCCATAAGGCGCTGCGCCCCGGGGAAGAAATGTGTGAGAAAGTCCGTGCGCAGGCCGAAGCACAGCACCGGCAGGGCGTCATCGTCCACAAGCTGGCGGAGCTGGTCTATCTGCGCGGGCGTGAAGAACTGCGCCTCGTCCGCAATGATAACATCATGCTTTCCGGCGCGGCGGTACTCCTCAACAATGTCCTGCTGCGGCGTTATCACCTGCGCGTGACATTCCAGCCCGATGCGGCTTTTTATAATATCCGCGCCGTCGCGCGTGTCTATGCTGGGCTTGATGAGCCAGACGCTCATGCCCAGCTCCTCATAGTTGAACTTGGTTATCAGCGCCTGTGCGGATTTGGACGAGCCCATCGCACCATATTTAAAATACAGCTTTGCCATGCCGCCCCTCCTCAGTTCGAAAGATGCGCGCGCACGCGCTCCATCACCATTTCAAGTGCAACCTGATTGTGGCCGCCCTGCGGGATGATTATGTCCGCACGGCGCTTTGACGGCTCAACAAACTGCTCATGCATCGGCTTGACCGTGGTGAGGTACTGGTCAATAACACTGTCGAGACTGCGGCCACGATCGCGCACGTCACGCGTGATGCGGCGCAGTATGCGCACGTCCGCGTCCGTGTCAACGTAGATCTTTATATCCATCTGGTCGCACAGCTCCGCACTCTCAAAGATGAGGATGCCCTCAACTATAATAACGCGCGCAGGGTGGATGGTTATGGTCTCGTTCGTGCGGTCGTGGATGGAATAGTCGTACACAGGGCACTGGATCTCATGACCGGCCTTTAGCTGACGCAGTGCGTCAATGAGCATATCCGTGTCAAAGGCGTTCGGATGGTCATAGTTCAGCTTGGCGCGCTGTTCGTAGGGCATATCGTGGTGCGCCTTGTAATAGTTATCGTGGTTTATCACCGATACATCGCCCGCAAAGCGCTGCATCAGCCTCCTCGTGATGGTGGTTTTTCCGCTGCCGGTACCGCCCGCAATACCGACTATCATAACATCGCTCATATCTCGTGCGCCTCCCATAATTATCTTTTTGGGTCAACTGCTTTTTTATCATCGGATTTACTATATCACATATCGCGCACAGTTGCAATTTGACTTTTTATATTTTAGATAATATAATAGTAGGTACACACTAACGAATATAATCGGAGGTTTTATTATGGCTATTCCTACCCCCCATATAAATGCGAAGCTCGGTGAGATCGCAAAGACTGTACTTATGCCCGGCGACCCCCTGCGTGCTAAGTTCATCGCGGAGACTTTTCTTGAAAATCCCGTGCTGGTGAACAACGTGCGCGGCGTGCAGGGTCACACCGGCACATGGAAGGGCGTACCAGTGACGGTGATGGCGTCAGGCATGGGTATGCCCGCGATAGGCATCTATTCGTGGGAGCTTTTCAGCGAGTACGGTGTGGAAAACATCATCCGCATCGGTTCTGCCGGTGCATTGCAGGATGATTTGCAGCTGATGGACATCGTGGCCGGTCAGGGCGCGTGCACCAACTCCGCCTATGTTGATAACTTCCAGCTTGGCGGCACATTTGCACCCATTGCCGACTATAAGCTGCTGTCCGCCGCCGTGGAGTGCGCGAAGGCGCACGGCGTTGAGATTAAGGTGGGCAACATTCTGTCCTCCGATAATTTCTACGCTCCCGCCGGTGTGGACGCAAACTCCAAATGGCGCGACATGGGCGTGCTCGCTGTGGAGATGGAGGCCGCCGCGCTGTACGCAAACGCCGCATATCTCAAAAAGCGCGCGCTGTGCATCTGCACGATATCCGACCACATCTACCGCAGTGAGTATTTGACCGCCGAACAGCGCCAGAACTCCTTCAAGCAGATGATGGAGATCGCACTCGACACCGCGGTGAAGATGGCTGAGTAACGCGCATCGGCAATGACGCGTATCGTCAATTTGAAGTAAGAACATACTGTAAACATATCGAAAAATCGTCAAAAAGTAAGCATATTTTCCTTGCTTTGCTGAAACAGGTCTGTTATAATTTGATGTGGTATGGGGAATTTCCGTACCAAAACAAATGAATATATTTATGGAGGAAAAATCATGAAGAAGATTCTCGCACTTGTCCTCGCACTGTGCATGGTCTTTGCCCTTTGCGCCTGCGGCCAGTCTGCTGCTCCCGCAACTGAGGCTCCTGCTGAGGAAGCTGCTGCTCCCGCTGAGGAAGCTGCACCCGCAGAAGAAGTCAAGGAAATCAAGGTCGGTATGGTCACCGACGTTGGCGGCGTAAACGACAAGTCCTTCAACCAGACCTCTTGGGAAGGCCTTCAGGCTCTTGCAGCCGAGGACAGCACCTTTGTTGTCAACTACCTCGAGAGCAAGACTGACGCTGACTACCAGACCAACATCAACACCTTCATCGATGACGGTTACGACCTCATCATCTGCGTTGGCTACATGCTCGCAGACGCTACCAGAGAGGCTGCTGAGGCTAACCCCGATCAGCTTTTCGCAATCATTGATGACGCCAGCATCGACCTGCCCAACGTCGCTTGCCTGATGTTCGCTCAGGAGCAGGCTTCCTACCTCGTTGGTCTCGTTGCCGGTTCCGTCACTGAGAGCAGCACTGTCGGTTACGTTCAGGGCATGGTCTCCGACTCTATGAACCTGTTCGGCATCGGCTTCATCTCCGGCGTTCTCGAGGTTTGCCCCGAGGCCACCGTTCTGCAGTACAATGCTAACAACTTCGGCGATGTCGCTGGCGGCTCCACTGCTGCTAAGGACATGATCACCAACGGCGCTGACGTTATCTACCACGCTGCCGGCGGCACTGGCATTGGTGTTATCAACACCTGTGCTGAGGAAGGCGTTTGGGCCATCGGCGTTGACACCGACCAGTCCACCCTCGCTCCCGACACCGTTATCACCTCCGCTATGAAGCGCGTTGACGTTGCTTCTCAGGACATCTCCAAGGCTGTCAAGGATGGCACTTTCACCTCCGGCATCCATATGTACGACCTGTCCAACGGCGGTGTTGACCTTGCTCCGACCCGTGACCACATCCCCGCAGAGGTTCTCGAGACTGTTGAGGCTGCAAAGGCTGCCATCATCGCCGGCGAGAAGACCGTTCCCGCCTCTCTCGAAGAGTGCCCCGCTTTCACTCTTGCTAACTAATTAAGAGTGCAGCGCAAATAAAACAGTATAAAGTTTTTCTCCTCCGGTTATACCGGAGGAGATTTTTTGTGTGCATCGAGTGTGGCAACAAAAAGCCTGGCTTGTCTTATAGACAAGTCAGGCTTTTTGCTGGTGGAAGCGAGGGGAGTTGAACCCCTGTCCGAAAGCACTTTGACAGCAACTTCTCCGGGCGCAGACGGTTATTTACATTCCCTCATCCCAGCGCGAGCCGTCACGCTTTGGGATTCAGTAGCTTCATTATGCATGGCACGCGCAAAGCTTTGCGTGCGCACGTTCACCACTAATCGACGCCCCATTCCAAGCCGTGGTACTCTCGGATGGAACGCTCGCTAATTATGCAGCGAGAAGAACAGTATCGTTGTTGTTCTTTAATTTATAAAAGGTTGCCCGTTTTATGGATGTCAGGCGCATCCGCCCGCTATTCCTGCCTCCGCACCCCCGTCGAAACCGTTACGCCCCCATGAAGCAGACCGCGCATTTTGCGCAGTCTGCATTAAAAGCAGGGTTTATCAGGCCTTGACAGGTTCCGAGTACTCGACACCAAGGGTATCGACCGTTACCTTCTTCATAACCTGCGGTGTTCTGGGGCGGTCATTATAATCCGTGCGCACAGCGCAGATCTTGTCAACCGCTTCTATACCCTCAGTAACCTTGCCAAACGCGGCATACTGGCCATCGAGGTGCGGGGAATCCTCATGCATGATGAAGAACTGGCTGCCGGCAGAATTCGGTGCCATGGTGCGCGCCATGGAGAGAACGCCGCGCGCGTGCTTGAGATCGTTCTTAAAGCCGTTTCCGTTAAACTCACCCTTGATGGAGTAGCCCGGGCCGCCAACGCCGGTGCCTTTCGGGTCGCCGCCCTGGATCATGAAGCCGGGGATCACTCGATGGAAGATAAGGCCGTTATAAAAGCCCTTGTTTATGAGAGAAATGAAGTTGTTGACTGTGTTCGGCGCAATTTCCGGATAAAGCTCCGCCTTGATGATATCGCCGTTTTCCATTTCAAATGTGACAATAGGATTGCTCATTGGTAGTTCCTTTCTTTCATTATTCTGTCTATATCTCGCTTGGTTTGACGATCAGCCTCACTGTCGCGCTTGTCATGCAGCTTCTTGCCCTTGCACAGGCCAAGCTCCAGCTTAACGCGGCTGTCCTTAAAATAAAGTGACAGTGGGATAAGCGCAACGCCATCCTGCATGATACGCGCATTGAGCTTGATTATCTCGCGCTTGTGCATGAGCAGTCTGCGCGGCCTGACGGGGTCACGGTTGAAGATGTTGCCCTGCTCATAAGGTGAGATGTGCATACCGCGGACAAAAAGCTCGCCATCTTTCACGGTGCAGAACGCGTCTTTCAGGTTCACGTTGCCCGCGCGGATGCTTTTGACCTCTGTGCCGGCAAGCTCAATCCCGGCTTCAAAGCGCTCCAGCACAAAATACTCATGAAAAGCCTTGCGATTCGTCGTTATTTCTTTTACGCCAAGCTGCTTTGGCACGTTAAGCTCACCTCTTTCATATGCAGGGGTATTTTACCACAGTATGAGCAAAAATAAAAGCACAAATTGTGAACACAGCAAATTGCACATTACATCTAACATAAATTTTCAAAATCCTATATACATCCTTAGGAAGTCGTGGTATAATCAAGCAAAAAATCCATAACAAATGGGGCTTACAAATGCTAAAAAGACTAAAAGAGTTAGATGTAAAAAGGAAAACCTTGTTTTTAATTGCAGCGTTTGCAATTTTTTCTGTTTTCTATGCTGTTTCGCGGTTTGTTTTACGCGGCGGAAAACTTATGCTGTTTCGCTTCAACTTGGGTTTTTCTATTGAAGAAGCAGGAATTCTATATAATTTTCAAACCGTGCTTGTTATCGCTGTGAGCGCTGTCGTGTTCGCCACAGCAACATATCTTGTCATACACGAGCTTCGCTATGAAGTAATTTTCCCTGCTCTCTCGCTGATATTTGGGCTTTTTTATCTGTTTACAATTACTCCTCTTTCCGTGCCGGATGAAATAACCCACTTTCAAGCGATAATCGAATTGACCAGCAAGCTTTTTCGCGAACCGTTTGATGCATCTGTCGCTGATTTTTCTTCATTCTCTAATCATAACAATGTTTGCACCGGTTATCTCCGCGTTATACAAGAGCTTTTTGGCAAAGCCGGCAACACAGGAACTCTATTCACCAGCGTCATGGGCGGTATGTGGACGCTGACCTATTCGTTGGAATATATCCCGCAGATCATTGGTTATGCCGTGGCGCATATTTTCTCTTTCAACGCTGTAACAGCTTTTTTGCTGGGGCGCGTATTTAATCTGTTTTTCTATGTTGGGTGTGTTTATATTGCATTGCGCATTGCGCCGCGCTTTAAGCTTACACTCGGTCTTTGTTCGCTCATGCCAATGGCATTACAGCAAGCAGCTTCCCTTTCGTACGATAATTTTATCAATTCGCTATGCCTTGTTCTTTTTGCCGCGCTTCTTAATCTTATTTTCGGCGCAGATAATAATGCGCAGAGTGCTTTGGACGTGTCCGCGCGCCATCTACAATATATATATATATTGGCACTCATTGCTGCAATGTTGCTGGCACCCGCTAAAGGAATATATGCAAGCTTTATTTTTCTTTTTATCTTCGTACCACAAGAGCGCTTTACAGGCAAGCTGAAAAAGCCTGGTTGCTTCTGGATAATGTTTGGGCTGTGCATTACATTCTTCGCAGTTGTATCTATACCGTCCATGATACGTATATTTAACGCTACACCTCCAAGCCTAACAGAAAACGGTGGCAAACAATACACTCTCCGTTTCTTCTTGACAAACCCCGGTGATGCTATTGGTATATTCAAAAACAGTTTTAACGTTTATTTCTCAACCTGGCTGACGCAATCTATCGGTTCAAGCTTGAGTACGTGCAATCTTGATATTCCTACATGGATAGTTCCCGCTATGCTTGCCATCCTCGTTCTGTCAGCGCAAAATATTGAGGGGCGCGAGACATATCTGCCGCATGGATTTCGCGTCATGCTGATAGGAATTTGTGCTGCCGTTGTGCTGACATTTATGATTACCATGTTCCTCACATGGATAAGCACACAGGACAAAATAATAGTCGGCGTACAAGGTAGATACTTCACACCTATTATACCGCTGTTGCTTGTTGCTTTGAATAACCGCACATTGGTATTGAAAAAAGACCTAAGCAAGCCCCTTACCATGCTAAGCGTGCTGTTATCTGCGCGTGTTGTATTGGCAATCCTTGATTACACAATGTTCAATGTGTGATTGCATATTAAAAGACGACTGACACGTCAGTCGTCTTTTCTTTTTTAACGATTCTCTTCAAAATACGCTCTTGCGGCGTGGGCATCAATGGCGATCTGGGCGGAGAGCTTTTCGTAGGTGGGGAATTTTATCTCCTCACGCAGGAACGAATAGAACTCCACACGCGCCTGACGGCCATATAGGTTGCCGGAATAGTCCAGCAGGTGACTTTCCACACTTACGCGGTCAGAATCCGTCACGGTGGGGCGAACGCCGACATTGGTAACGGCGATATACTGGCTGTTGTCCTCAAGGATGACCTTGGTTGCGTACACACCGTGCTTGGGGACGAGAACCCCATCCGGAAAGTACATATTTATCGTAGGCGCACCAAGGTTCGTGCCGAGATGGTAGCCCGAATGTACAGTATCGGACAGCGTATGCGGATGGCCGAGAAAGCGGTTCGCCGTCTCAATATCGCCGGAGGCAATCAGCTCTCTTATATAAGTGGAGCTGACAATACGCCCATCTATTTTCAGCGCAGGGATAATGTCACAGCCGATGCCGTGTTCAGCGCAGTATTTCTTTAGGCGCTCTGCCGTCCCCTCGCCCTTATAGCCAAAGCAGAAATCATGGCCGACAATGACCCACGCAATTGAAAGCTCATCCACCAGAGATGAGATAAACTGCTGCCACGGCATATGCATCATATGCTGATTAAAGTGGAGAAAAACAACGTTATCTATGCCGTAGCAGCGGCGTATAAGCTCCTCACGGCCAATCGCGCTGTTAATAAGCGGCACATCCTTATGGAAAACAAGCGTGTCCGGATGCACGTCAAAGCTGAGCACCGACGGCGTCGCGCCTATCTCATCAGCGCGGCGGCGCGTCATTTTCAACAGCTCACCGTGTCCGGCGTGCACGCCGTCAAAAAAACCGAGTGCAATGGCTCTCTTTGTATCTGCCATAGTAAATTATACCTCGAAAAAGCTTTTTACAGTTATCATCATTCCATCCTTGCAGCGGCCAAGCATCAGAAATTCGCCCGACTGAGAATACGCCCTGTACTCCCCCTCTGCAAGCTCACGCGCAGGCACGGCATTGCCGCATTTTATCCTGCGTTCTGCATATTCGTCCGCTGTCCATGCAGGATGGGCGGCAAAAAGAGAATCGACCGGCAGTAAAAGCTGCTGGGCGTTCCCCGCGTTCGCCGCCGAAATGACCTCATCCAGCGTGTGTGATGAGGAAAGATCAAATATCCCCGCCTGCGTGCGGCGAAGCGCACTCATGCACCCGCCACAGCCCAAGGCCGATCCTATATCCGCACACAGCGAGCGGATATACGTCCCCTTGGAACAGGCAATATCCAGCACATAGTCACCGTTATCCTCACCGGCTATTGCAAGCTCCGATATGGTTATATGTCTGGGTTTACGCTCCACCGTGCCGCCGGCGCGGGCAATCTCATACAGCTTCTTACCCTTGACCTTTATGGCCGAATACATGGGCGGCAGCTGCTCCTGCTCACCAAGAAAGCGGGTGAGCACATTTTCAAGCTCCTCACGCGTAACGCTGACAGGGTTTTGCGCAAGCACTGTACCTGTTATGTCCAGTGTATCCGTCACCGTGCCGAGGCGCAGCGAGGCGACATAGCGCTTGCTGTCCGCCTCCGCAAACTCCACCGCGCGCGTTGCCCTGCCGACAAACACCGTCAGCAGCCCTGTCGCCATAGGGTCAAGCGTACCGGCGTGACCTATGCGCCGCTCATGCAGAACGCCTTTCAGCTTCACAACAACATCGCTGCTCGTCCAGCCCGCTGGCTTATCTATGAGCAGTATTCCGTTCATTTCCAGACCTCGTTTATAACGTCCAACAACATTTCGCGGGCGCGTTCCGGTGTGCCGGTAATTGAGCAGCCCGCGGCAAGCGCGTGGCCGCCACCGCCGAACACCGCGCAGATATCGCTGGAATTGACCTTATCTGTTGAGCGCAGAGAGAGGCGGCAGGTTCCATCCGTATTCTCGCGGATGGTCACACTCAGCTCACAGCCCTCCGCACGGCCGGAGAGAGACGCAATATCGTCCATATCCGCTTCACCCGCGCCGCTTTGCGCCAGCATATCCAGCGTAATTGTGGCAACGGCAATCTGACCATCGCGGTAATAGCACAGCGACTGATAAATAAGCCCCTCCAGCTTCAAACGCGCCGGTGACGCCTTGCGGAAAAAGCGCATATTGATCTCTGCATTATCCGCACCGAAGCGCAGAAGCTCCGCCGCCGCGCGAAATGCGGCCGCGTTTGTGTTGGCGTACTTGAAGCAGCCATTGTCCGTGGACAGCGCCATATACAAAAGTGTGGCCTCGCGCTTTGTAACATTGCCGCGCAGTGCCTTTATAACCTCCAGCATGATCTCACCGCAGGATGAGCGCTCCTCACACAGCAGCAGCGCCGCCGCGTAATGGGTGTTGGAGGGATGATGGTCAATGCAAAGCTGCACCACGCCGTCAAAATTCGGCGTGAGCTGGCTTTCGGACGCGATATCCACCGCAACAATGAAGTCCGGTATATATCCCTCCGGTGGAAAATATGCCGATATATACTCTTCAAGCTTTTCTGTTATGCCGGTGTTGGGCATAGCATATGCCGTCTTGCCCAAGCGACGAAGCGCACTGCACAATGCCGCCGCACTGCCGACTGTATCCCCGTCGGGGTTTTTATGCGTGAGAACAAGAAAATTATCGTTTTTCTTTAAAAGCTCCGCACATTCCTTGAAATTCATGGGTCAGCCCCCTTTTTTAGTCCTCAGCGTTGTCCTCGTGGCTGATGTCCAGCGCACTGATGACCTCGTTTATATGCGCGCCATACTCAATGCTGTGGTCAATCTCGAAAACAAGCTCCGGCGTATAGCGCAGATTCATTGAGCTGCCCAGCTCACGCCGAAGCCAGCCGGAGGCAGACTTCAAGCCGCGCTTGAACTCTTTCTCGTCCTGCATACCCATAACCGACAGCCACACCTTGGAGTAGCGCAGATCACCGGTGGTCTCCACACGCGTCACGCTTATCATCCCCTGCTGCACGCGCGGATCCTTGACCTCACGCAGGAGCTTTGAGAGGGTGAACTGAATATCATCATTTGTCCTTGCAAGCTTATTAGATGCCATATTTTTTACCTCAAAAGTAATTGGGGGTGTGCCGCGTGAAACAATTTACGCAGCACGCCCCCAGATTTTTATCACTGATTGATCTGCTCCATCACGAAGCACTCAATAACGTCACCAACCTTGATGTCGTTGAATCTTTCGACCTGCATACCACACTCATAGCCGGAAGCGACCTCTTTAACGTCGTCCTTAAAGCGGCGCAGGGAGGCAAGATCACCCTCGTGGATAACGATGTTATCACGCAGAACGCGAACCTGACAGCCGCGCTGTATCTTACCATCGGTGCAGTAGCAGCCGCAGACCGTGCCGACCTTGGAGACCTTATATGTCTCGCGAACCTCAGCGTGGCCGATAATAGCCTCTCTGAATTTCGGTGCGAGCATACCCTTCATTGCAGCCTCTATCTCGTTTATGCAGTCATAAATGACGCGGTACATACGCATATCAACGCGGCTTCTCGCGGCACTGTCACGCGCGGCATTGTCCGGACGGACGTTGAAGCCGACGATTATAGCGCCGGATGTTGCGGCGAGCATAACGTCAGACTCATTTATTGCGCCGACTGCGCTGTGAATAACCTTGACGCGCACCTCATCGTTGGATATCTTCTCAAGCGATGCCTTGACCGCCTCAGCAGAGCCCTGCACGTCGGCCTTGACGATGATGTTGAGTGTCTTCATCTCACCGGCCTGAATCTGGCTGAACAGATCCTCCAGGCTGACCTTCTTCGTGCCGCCCATGGTGCTGTTCATCTGCTGGACGCGGCGCTCCTCCGCAAGCTCTCTGGCCATGCGCTCATCTGCGACAGCGTTGAACACATCACCCGCGCTGGGAACCTCGGACAAGCCGGAGATCTCAACAGGCGTGGATGGGCCGGCCTCAGTCACGCGCTGACCCTTATCGTTTACCATCGTGCGCACACGGCCAACGCTGGTGCCTGCAATGATAATATCACTGGCGTGGAGCGTACCGTTCTGCACAAGCACGGTCATTATCGGGCCGCGGCCCTTATCAAGGCGCGCCTCAATGACGGTGCCCTTTGCGGCGCGGTTGGGATTGGCCTTAAGCTCCTGCACCTCGGCGAGAACAACAAGGTTTTCAAGCAGCTTATCAATGCCCATACCGGTTTTTGCAGAGATCGGGCAGATTATCGTATCGCCGCCCCACTCCTCACTTACGAGATCATATTCGGTGAGCTGCTGCTTGATACGCTCGGGGTTGGCGCCTACTGCGTCCATCTTGTTTATCGCGACCACGACCGGAATATTCGCGGCCTTGGCGTGGTTGATGCTCTCTATGGTCTGCGGCATGATGCCGTCATCCGCGGCAACGACCAGTATTGCAATATCCGTGACCATTGCGCCGCGGGCACGCATGGAGGTGAACGCCTCGTGTCCCGGGGTGTCAAGGAAGGTGATGGGGCTGCCGTTTATCTCGACGGTATATGCGCCGATATGCTGGGTAATGCCGCCGGCTTCGCCGGAGACAACGTTTGCATGGCGGATATAGTCCAGCAGGGAGGTCTTGCCGTGGTCAACGTGACCCATGACGACAACAACAGGTGCGCGGGGAACAAGCTCCTCCGGCTTATCCTCATGGTCGTCAATAAGGCGCTCCTCAACGGTGACGATGATCTCTTTTTCGACTTTGCAGCCAAGCTCCATCGCCACAAGTGCGGCGGTGTCATAGTCTATTATCTCCGAAACGGAGGCGAATACACCCAGCTTGAACAGCTGCTTTATGACCTCGGCCGCTGTCTTTTTCATGCGGGAGGCAAGCTCACCCACGCTGATTTCGTCAGGTATCTGCACCTTGAGCTGCTGCTTTTTCGCGATTTCAAGCTGAAGCTTATTCATCTTGTCGCGCTCTTCCTGACGGCGCTTTGCAGAGGCAAGCTGAGGATTCTGGCGCTGCTTGGACTTGCTGGTTATCTTCTCCTTGTTGCCGCGGCGAAGATTGCTGTCCTTGGCCTTCATGCCGGCCATATCTTCAAACTTCTCGTTATACTTCTCGATGTTCACAGCCGCACCGCCGCGAGTGTCAACAACGCGCTTCTCCGCGACCTGGCGCGGGGTGTGCGGCTTGTCGGGCTTTGCCGCCTTCTGCATCTGCTGGGGCTGAGCCTGTGCGCTCTGCTCTCCCGGCTTCTTGTCGGCAGGCTTTGCGCCGCCCTGTGCAGGGGCTGCATTATTCGCCTTGCCCTTGGGCTGCTCCACCGGCTTTTTATCAGCGGGCTTTGCCGCCGTCTCTTTTGGCTTGGCATTATATATCTCTTCAAGGCTTGCTGCCTGATTGTTCTGCGTCATATATGTGAAGATAACGTCAAGCTCCTGTGTTTCAAGAACCTGCATATGGTTTTTGGGCGCAGCGGCATAGTCCGTGAGGATTTTGGTTATCACCTTTGTCGCCACGTTGAAATCCTTCGCCACCTCATGCACCCTGTACTTTATCATGCTCATACGCAATTCCTCCTTTTGCCGTTTCTTTTATTCCTCTCATGCGCTGCCGCCTCTTTTTTCCGGCGCTCCGCTTTTTCAAAGCGCTGCTTCAGTGCCTCGGCAACAGTGCTGTAACCGTCACCATACTCCTGCACCAGCGCTTTTGCCAGCGCATTTGCAAAGCCAATATCCGTAACCGCTGCCATCGAACAGCCATTGACGCCGACATGGGCGGATATCTCCTCCTTGGTGAATGGCAGGCGCGTCATCACCACATTCCGCCCCCGTATGAATCCCTCCGCACGGCTTTGCGCATTGTCAGAGGCATCCTTCGCCAGCAGAAGCAGCTTCGCCTTACCCGCCCGGCAAGTGCCGCCCACGTTAGTTTCCCCAATGGAAACCGCGTTTGCCCGCCGCATCAGGCCAAGCATATTAAGTATTTTCTCGCTCATATCTCAGCCTCCATCTGCTTGTTCAATTCGTCATATACCTCCGGCGGGATCTTAGATGAGAATGCCCGCTCAAGGGCGCGCGCCTTTATCGCCTTTTTCAGACATTCAGGACACGGGCAAATATACGCCCCCCTGCCTGACGCTTTCCCCTTGAAGTCGAGGCTGATCACGCCCTCCGGTGAGCGCACCACGCGGATAAGCTCACGCTTGGGCTTCATCTCGCGGCAGCCAAGACATTGCCGCATCGGTATTTTCTTTTCCACTGCCGCGCCTCCTTTCAGGCATCCGCTGTTTCCAAATTGATTTCAGGCACCTTCACCCTCGCCCATAGCAACCGGAACAAGGGCTTTGCTAATGCATCATACACCAAATATACCGCAAAGCTCAGTGCAAAGAGGGTTATCTGACATATAACCAGGTGTGTCGCCAATACATACAATGGTTTATTTACCACCCACTCAACATGGAAATATGGGTAAAATACATGATGAATCAAGTACACCGTGTAAACGCCTGCTGCTAATTTGTTTAGCAGTTTACTGTTTCCAATTCTAACCTTTCCAGACGAGAAGAAGCATATAATTGCCGCCGCCTGGCAAATCACAAACGGGCTCAGATATTCAATAGCCAGATATATGTTCTGCCATGCACCCAGCAGCATTATGCAGATCGTCCCCCCCACAAATGCAAGCAATGGTCTTCTGATAGGCACAGCACCGGCACGTATTCCTGCGCCAATAAAATAGCACAACAGAAAATTGGTTATATTATATCCATTTTGATTTCCTGTGCTGCTTATAGTGCTGGCTTGATGGAATGCCCGACCTGTAGCTATGTTCAAGCAGTCAATTGCATATGGCCATACAGCAAACACAGCGAAAATCAGCAGCAAAAACTTTCTCTGGCGTGTCACGCCAAGCTTTCCAAAAAAGCAGTTAATATATGGTGAAACGAGATAAACTGCGATATAAAGTGAGACATAATAATTAGCCGGTACAAGGCACGAGAAAAGCTGCTGCATATTCAGCATTGTTCCTGCTCTTGTTGCGGATATGATGGCTATCACAAACTGAAAAACTATAAGTTCAACAAGAAGTTCGATGGGTTTTCTTATGCTAATGCGTCGTTTCGCACACATAAAATACCCTGACAGCATTAGAAATGCATCCACCGGCCATCCAGACAAAGCTTCAACCGCTTGCAAAAAGGCGCTGTTCATGTGATTTGAGACATATGCAAATCCCCCGCCCATATCAGGTAGATTATAGTGCAATGCAATAACACACATTATCGCAAGTATACGCACAAGCTCCATATTCGATTGGCGGCTTTCGGTTTTGCTTACGCCATTGCTCACAGCAGTCACTCCTTACGGTGCTTATGCCTCGGATTCGGGCTTGATATCTATCTTATAACCGGTGAGCTTTGCCGCAAGGCGGGCGTTCTGCCCCTCCTTGCCGATGGCAAGAGAAAGCTGCGTGTCAGGCACGATAACACGGCAGGACTTTCCGTCCTCCTGCATGGTGACGCTGACGACCTCAGACGGAGACAGTGCCGCGGCAATATACTCCTCAGGGGTCTCGCTGTACTTAATAATATCTATCTTTTCGCCGTTAAGCTCGTTGACAATGGCTGCAACGCGGCCGCCCTTCGGGCCGACGCAGGAACCAATGGGGTCGACCTCAGGATTCTCAGACCAGACAGCGACCTTTGTTCGGCTGCCGGCTTCACGGGCGATGGACTTTATCTCCACAGTGCCGTCGAATATCTCGGGTACTTCAAGCTCAAAAAGGCGCTTTACAAGGCCGGGGTGGGTGCGGCTGATGAGCACCTGCGGGCCGCGCGTGGAATTTCTGACCTCCACCACGTAGACCTTTATTCTATCACCCTCTTTAAGCTCCTCAGTCTTTATGCGCTCATTCGCAGAGAGCATAGCCTCGGTAAACTCGCTGTTAGAGGCGATGCGGATAGAAACAGAGCCGTTGCGCGGCTCAATATGAGACACGATACCGGTGAGTATTTCATGCTCTTTAGAGGTGAACTCTTCGTAGATTATTCCGCGCTCTGCCTCGCGTATACCCTGAATGATGACCTGCTTTGCAGACTGGGCGGCAATGCGGCCGAATTTCTTGGTCTCCACCGGAACGGGCAGTATATCGCCGATTTTCGCGCGGCGGCTGACCTTCTTTGCAGCCTCAAGATTTATCTCGTGAGAGGGATCCTCCACCACGTCAACAACGGTCTTGGTGACGTTCATCTCAACGCACTTCTTA
The DNA here is from genome assembly GCA_964495355.1 of uncultured Oscillospiraceae bacterium. GTDB lineage: Bacteria > Bacillota > Clostridia > Oscillospirales > Oscillospiraceae > Limivicinus. The sequence goes on along the minus strand of CAZBVU010000025.1, from coordinate 2,181 downwards.
TCCTCGTCCAGAATCACCTCGACATTATCCTCGCACTCGGGATTGTCGCGTCTGAACGCGGCCAGCATAGCCTGCTTTATCTTATCGTACATATATCCTCTGGGGATACCTTTTTCTTTTTCAATATCCTCAATTGCTTCAAAAAATTCTGCGTTCATTATATTTTCTCCATTCTGATATATTTATATCGACACATGAAGCTTGACCTTTGCCACCTGCGCGGCGGTGAAGCTCATTTCCTTTTTGCCCGATACGATAACAATCGTGCCGTCCTCTTCTCTTGCTTTCAGCTCACCCACATAGGTTTTTGCGCCGTTTACCGGCTGATAGAGCTTTATCTCAACCTCGCTTCCGAGAAACTGTTCAAAGTCACTCGGGCGCTTCAGCTCACGCTCTGCACCGGCAGAGCCGACCTCAAAAACATAGCTGTCGGGTATGGGATCCTCTGCGTCCAACACAGGGTCAAGCGCACGGCTTATGCACTCGCAATCGTCTATCGACACCCCACCCGGCTTATCTATATATATCCGCAGATACCATGTACCGGCCTCGCGGAGATACTCAACATCCCACAGTGTACATTCTGCCTCTTCCACGATGGGTTTTGCCAGAAGTGACACCTTTTCGGTTATTTTGCTCATTTATTACGCCCTTTCCTACTGTTCTATGGCTTTCTGCCCTTTACCGCATATGCGGTGCGCGGGGCAAAAGCCTCGCAAAAAAGAGTGGGTCGCGACCCACTCTGATAAAATACTAATCCTAACATTAAAATAATACCACTACACGGCCTTTAATGCAAGTGTTTTTTGTGAAATTAAATATAATTTTCAATATGTAAAGTCGGGAACATAGTGCGCATAGAACTCCTCCAGGCATATTCCCTGATCCATAATGAACTTTGCCGCCTCTTTCCCAACGTAGCGGTAATGCCACGGCTCATCCCAACCGGTGAGCAGCAGCTTGCGCGTGGGATAGCGCTTTATAAAGCCGTAATCCGCGCAGTGCGCATCAAGCCACGCGTAGAAGTCGGGATCCATATCGTCATACACGACCTTTGTGCGCTGCTTATCGAGAAGGTCTACCGCAAGGCCGAGCTGATGCTCACTCGCGCCGGGCATCATGGTTATTTTCTTGGCCTCCTCAACAGCCTCCTGATATATACCGGAGGGATCGTCAAAGTTGACGTTTTTACCGCCGGACATCTCATACGCTATCTGACTGGCCTTGGTGTTGAAAAGCTGGCTCTGATATGAATAAGTTCTGTACGCGCCCCACACATACGGGGTAAAACCCGCCTCTATCATGGCATCCAGCATCGCGTTGAGCTCCTCAACGTGGTCTGTTCTGAAATACATATATTTTGTTATCTCAATGCGCGTTACCTCCGGCTCATAGGCTGAGGAAAGGAGGTTATCATCATTTACTATAGAATAAATGTCCAGCGAAATGTCTATCTGCGGCCAGATATCCACGGTGGGTTCAGGCGTTGCCTCCACAGCGTTCGGGTCGAGGAAGGTCACACTGTCGGAGCTGACATATGCCCCGTCCACACCGCCAAAAATAACATTCGTCTGGCGGTTCATTCTTGATATAACAATGGTATACAAAACCAGACACAGAAATGCCATGGTCATTATCCACAAGGTTTTTTTACCTCTCAAGTGTTTCACCAACTTTTACCGTTTTACGGCATAATTTTGTTTATTATAGCACACTGTTATATCAAATTCAAGTGGTAATGACGAGTCTCCCCACTAGTGCTCCATTTTTCGTGTCATTTGCCGGTGTAATTGCACGCCGTTCCCCATTTAGATGTGTTTAGCCCGGGTTTGCATCCTCACCCAGTGCATCGCGCAGTTTTTCCAGCGCGCGTTTCTCTATTCGGGACACGTATGAGCGGCTTATTCCGCACAGCTTTGCAGTCTCCCTCTGCGTCAAGGGCTTCGTGCCGTTCAGCCCATAGCGCAGTGTGATTATCATGCCCTCCCGCGCGTCCAAGGTGTTAGTGACGCACTCGCGCAGCACACGGCAGATGTCGGCACTGCCGATCGAGTCGGCCATATCCTCCTCGCTCGCAACCACGTCCAGCACAGACAACCCATTGCCGTCACTGTCTACATCCAGCGCGTCCGACAGGCTCATGTCCCCCGCCGTCTTTCTCTGCGCGCGAAAATGCATAAG
>CAZBVU010000024.1:0-26076 GCA_964495355.1 uncultured Oscillospiraceae bacterium | reverse complement strand
TCCGTCTTTTGGCCGCAGGCGCAAAGGCTCAGTATCATAATAAGCATCAAGGCCAGAGTGCAAATTCTTTTCATGTTGTTTTCTCCTATTTTACGTTGTATTTAATGAAAGCGTGGGTGCGTTTCTCTTGCCTCTCTGACGAGGGAGGTGTCAAAAATCCGTAATTTTTGACAGAGAGAGTTTTGGTGGAAAAAAGTGCTTATGCTTGAGATGTGTATTATATTTTCTCTCCCTCGGTCAGCCATACGGCTGACGCGACGGCCACACAGCGTCCTAGTCTTTTAGGAAGATGGTGCTTGTAGGCTCCCCTTGCAGAACAAGGGGAGCTGTCTTGCTTATGCAAGACTGAGGGGATGTGAAGTAAGATTATTGCCACAGGCAATTATTTCAGCTCTGATCCCCACCTGCTCACTCCGTGAGCTGTCCTCCCCTTGTGCACCAAGGGGGAGGCTAGTCCTTTAGGGTAAGGGGAGACTTGGGTGGAGTCACTCCTCTATCTCTCCGTAGAGCGCCCATGTGTTGCTGGCGGTTATTTTCACGTTCACAAACTGGCCGACAAGCGCCTTGTCGCCCCTGAGATGCACAAGGCGGCCGCCGTTCGTGCGGCTGGAAAGATTATATTCCGGCTTGCCGGTCTCTCCATCGACAAGCACGCGCAGGCTTTTACCCTCATACTCCTTATGCTTTTCGCCGGAGATGGTGTTGGAAACCTCCATGAGCCTATCAAAGTGGCGCTGCTTATCCTCTCTGGTATAGGGGTCATCCATGGATGCCGCCGGTGTGCCGACACGCTTGGAATAGATAAAGGTGAACATCGCGTCATAGCGCACAAGCTCGCAGAGGGTTATCGTGTCCTCAAACTCCTCCTCCGTCTCCCCGGGGAAGCCGACGATTATATCCGTGGTCAGCACAAGGTCGGGCATATACTTGCGCGCAAGCTCCACCTGATGGATATACTTTTCGCGGTTATAGCTTCTGTTCATCGCCCGCAGCACCCTGTCAGAGCCGGACTGCACTGGCAGATGGAGCTGATGGGCACAGTGGGTGCACTCGGCCATGGTTTTGAAAAGCTTCTCCGTGGCGTCCTTGGGATGGCTGGTCATGAAGCGGATGAGATAATCACCCGGGATGCTGTCTATCTCGCGGATGAGGTCGGCAAAGTCATAGTCGATGCCGAGGTCACGGCCATAGGAGTTGACGTTCTGCCCAAGGAGGGTAATGTCCTTATACCCCGCCTCAATGAGGGCGCGCGCCTCGCTGACAACAGCCTCCGGCGTTCTTGACCGCTCACGTCCGCGGACGTAGGGCACAATACAGTAGGTGCAGAAGTTATTGCAGCCGTACATAATCGACAGCCACGCCTTCACCCCGTCCGTTCTGCGCACAGGGATGCCCTCAGCAACCGCGCCGTCATCCTTCTCCGTGGCGAAAACGCGCTTGTGATTATCATACACGCTCTCCAACAGCTCCGGAAAACGCCACAGCTCATGCGGGCCGAACACAAGATCCACCACCGGATAGGACATTTTTATCTTCTGCGCCATGTGCTGCTGCTGCACCATACACCCGCACACAGCGATTATCTGGCCGGGCTTTGCCTTTTTGGAGTGGTTCAGTGCACCCACGTTGCCCAGCACGCGCATTTCCGCGTGCTCCCTGACGGCGCAGGTATTCACCACGATTATATCCGCCTCAAATTCATCCTCTGTGAAGCCGCATCCCATCTCGGCAAGATAGCCGCGCAGCTTCTCGCTGTCAGCCTCATTCTGCTGGCAGCCGTAGGTGTCCACCATGGCAAGCTTTGTCACGCCTTCCTTTGCCCAGCGCTCTGCGATCTTATGGCAGATACCCTCCTGCCGCTTTATTTCGTTTACATCTATTACTTTTCTTTCGTAAGCCATGTCATTCCCTCAGAAATCTATTATTTGATAATTTATACTAAGCTCTTTATTTTAACATATTTGTTGTGGAATTTTCAACACGTTTGATATATAATATTGTATTTAGCAGGGACAAATAATTCGCCCTCTTTCCCTACTTTATCGAGCATTTTATGAAGGAGCATTTTATGCCTGTTATCAATATACTCTCCCCGCACGTTGCGGATATGATCGCCGCCGGTGAGGTGGTGGAGCGTCCGGCCAGCGTGATAAAAGAGCTTATGGAAAACGCCTTTGACGCGGGCGCGAAAAACATCACCGTGGAGATTCGCGGCGGCGGCGCGACCTACATCCGCGTGACGGATGACGGCGTTGGGATGAGCCCGGAGGACGCGGGGGTTGCTTTTCTGCGCCACGCCACAAGCAAGCTGAAAAATGAACACGACCTTGAAGCGATAAGCACAATGGGCTTTCGCGGCGAGGCACTGGCCGCAATATCCGCCGTGTCGCGGATTGAGCTGTCCACCCGACAGCGCAGTGCCAACGAGGGGACGCGCGTGACGCTTGACGCAGGCGACATACAGGAGATGACCCCCTGCGGCTGCCCTGTCGGCACAACTATGACCGTGCGCGACCTTTTCTACAACACCCCTGCCAGACTGAAATTTCTCAAATCCGACAGGAGCGAGAGCGCCGCGTGCGTGACCACCGCACTGCGCTGTGCACTGGGCAGACCCGAGGTGTCCGTCCGCTTTATAAAGGACGGCAGTGAGGAATTTTTCTCCCCCGGCGATGGGCGGCTGGATTCCTGCATATACACCCTCCTGGGGCGTGACATTGCAACCACTCTCTTGGAGGTAAAAAGCGCGGATGGCGACCTTGCCGTGCGCGGCTTCACCTCCTCCCCCTCTGCTGGACGCGGCAACCGCACGGCGCAGTATTTCTTCTGCAACGGGCGCTACATCCGCTCTGCCCTGCTGCAAACGGCGGTAGAGCAGGCGTACAAAAACACCCTCCTCACAGGGCGCTATCCCGCGTGTGTGCTGTATCTCGACATGAGCTACGCCAGTGTGGATGTGAACGTGCATCCGGCCAAGACCGAGGTGAAATTCTCCTACGAGAAGCGGATATTCGACCTTGTATATCATGCGGTGCTGCTGGCGCTGGAGGGCGAAAGCCGGACAGCCGCGGTAGAGCTGTCCCCCGGTACACAGCGCCTTGCACAGCAGGCGCGCGGCGAAAGCCGTGCGGTGAGTGCGCCGACCGGCGAACATATTGCACAATCGGCAGGTGCGCACAGAGAAGCTCCTGCAAAATCCGCCGCGCCTGCTGCCGCATGCAGCGGTGCACCGAAAGCGAGAGAGGACTTCTACCGGCACATGACGGCGGAGCAGTTCCGCGCGAACGGATATAGCGTCAAGTCCACAGCAAAAAGTGCGCCTGCAAGTGCGCCGAAAGAGTATTCGACAAGTTTCGACAATAACATTTTGACCCTGCGCACGCCCGACACCCCGTATCAGACGCGCATTGACCTCTCAAACACTTCCAATTCGACAAATTTCGCGCCCAAATCCCCTGTCAAGACGGAATATTCACCCAATTTCAATAACAATATTGTTGAAAACTCTGTTCATAATGTTGATATTTCACCGATTCCGGAGTATAGACTGGTGGGCGAGGCGCTGAAAACCTATATCATAGTGGAGCTGGATGGCGAGCTTATCCTGATAGACAAGCACGCCGCGCATGAGCGCATGATATTTGACCGCCTTAAAGCCGAAAAGCGCGAGATTATGAGCCAGCAGCTTCTTGCACCTGTGACAATGCGCCTCAACGGTGAGGACGCGGAGCTGTTGGAGCAGAACAGTGAGCTTTTATCCCAGCTTGGGTTTGAGCTGGAGGTGTTCGGCGAGGAGGAATACATCCTGCGCGCAGTGCCGGCGGATATGCTGGCAGGGGACGCGCGCGCGGCCATAGAGGAGATATGTGAGAAGCTTCGCCGCGGCAGGACTCTTTCCGCCGCTTCCGCGCGCGATGAGATACTGCACACGGTTGCGTGCAAGGCCGCGATAAAAGCCGGATGGAACACCGACGAAAAGGAGCTGAAGCGTGTGGTAGATGCCGTGGTATCCGGGCAGGTTAAGTACTGTCCTCATGGGCGGCCGGTGTCCGTCACGGTCACGCGAAAGGAGTTGGACAAGCTTTTCAAGCGCATAGTATGAACAACAAAGTTATAGTTATCGCAGGGCCTACCGCCTCGGGCAAAACGCGCCTTGCCATTGAGCTGGCGCAGACCATCGGCGGCGAGATCGTCAGCGCGGACTCCATGCAGGTCTACCGCGGCATGGACATCGGCACGGCCAAGGCCAGCCTTGAAGAGCAGGCGCTGGTCCCCCATCATATGCTGGACGTGGCTGACCCATCGGAGGGGTATTCTGCCGCGCAGTATGTGGAGGAGGCCGGCGCGTGCTGTGACGATATCCTCGCGCGCGGTCTGGTGCCGATAATCGCAGGCGGCACGGGGCTGTATATAGACTCACTCATCTCCGGCAGAAGCTTTGCCGAGACGGAGGAGAGCCGCCGCGTGAGAGAGGCGCTGGAGGATGAATATGACGCATACGGCGGCGAGGAGATGATGGAGCGCCTGCGCGAGGTTGACCCCGACCGCGCCGACAAGCTGGATGTGAACGACAAACGCCGCATTGTGCGCGCGCTGGAGATATTCGCCCTCACAGGCCGCACCGCGACAGAGCATGACGCATACACCCGCACACTGCCCCCGCGCTATGACGCGGCGCGGATAGTACTGACATATAAGGACAGGGCAAGGCTGTATTCCAGAATCGACAGTCGCGTTGACGAGATGGTGAAGCACGGCCTGTTTAATGAGGTGGATGACCTGCTGGTAAACGGCATATCCTGCGACAGCACCGCAATGCAGGCCATCGGCTATAAGGAGACGATAGAGGCGGTGCTGGGCGTTGCCACAGCTGAGGACGCTATCGCCCGCATAAAGCAGGCCTCCCGCCGCTACGCCAAGCGGCAGTTGACGTGGTTCCGACGCTGGGAGGATGCCCTGTGGATAGAATGGGACGGCGAACCGGATTTTCTGCACGCGCGACAGCTTTCGACAGAATTTATACGCTCCTGCGGTATATCATAATGTACCACGCCATGCGGCGTGAATACATTAGAGAAGCGGCAAAAGACCGCTTTGAAAAAAGGAGCTGGCTTATATGCAGAAACCGCAGAATCTCCAGGACATCTTTCTTAATCAGGTCAGGCGCGACAAAACCCTTGTCACCATGTTCCTGATGAACGGCTTTCAAATGCACGGCATAGTACGCGCGTTTGATTCATTCACTGTCGTGCTGGACAGTGACGGTAAGCAGCAGCTTATCTACAAGCACGCAATATCCACAATTGTTCCGCCAAAAACACTGGCGCTGGAACTGGATACATAAGCTTGCAGGGAAAGCACGTATTCCCCGGGGCAGTCGCGGCGGTGCTGTTTGCCGCCATGTGCGCATATGTGCTCGCGCGTTTCGCCGCGGGCACAGCCTCCGTGGTGAGAGCGAGCCCAGAGTGCGCACAGCCGACAATCACCCTAACCGGTGTGGTTATCCGCACGGAGGAGCGTATCTCCTCCGCGCGCGGCTGCAGCGTGACCGCCGAAAACGGACAGCGCCGGCGTGCAGGCGCGGTGCTTGCCATGGCGGAGGATGGAGACGAAATTTATTTTGACACTGCCGGTGTGTTTTACGCCGACACCGATGGGTATGAGCATCTCACACCCGATATTTTGACAGAGCTTGACGCGGCCGGTCTTTCCGCGCTGCTGTCCTCGCCGCCAAGGGCGGAGGAGGGCGCCGTTGGCCGCGTTATCACCGGCTTTTGCTGGTATTATGCCGCGCTTTTGCCGGACGGGGTACAGCCGCCGGACGCGCAGGAGTGGGAGGTATATTTCCCCGAGGCGGGAGTTGCCGCCCGTGGGCGCGTTATGCGCACATTAAGCGGCGGGCGCACAGGCGTTATCCTGCGCTTTACGACCGCACTCACTGAAACGGCGCATCTGCGCTTTGCCGAGGGGCAGATAGCGGCTGATTAACATAGAAAACAACAATGATTTTTACATAGATCAGGAGGGACGCAGAACATGAGCATTTCGGATAATCTCGCGCTGTGCAGGGAGAGCATTGCCCTTGCCGCAGAGCGCGCCGGTCGGTGCGCGGACGAGATAGCGCTGGTGGGCGCAACGAAGATGAACGACACTGCGCGTGTACAGCAGGCGATAGCGGCAGGGCTGACAATATGCGGCGAAAACCGCGTGCAGGAGCTGGTGCAGAAAAACGCCGAGGGCGCGTATGAGGGCGCGGAGCTTCATTTCATCGGCCATTTGCAGCGCAACAAGGCGCGGCAGGTGGTGGGCGTGGCCTCCCTCATCCACAGTGTGGACACTATAGCCCTCATGCGTGAGATTGACCGCGTGGCCGCCGCGCGCGGCATCGTGCAGGACATTTTGTTAGAGGTGAACATTGCGGGGGAGGCGGCAAAGTCCGGCTTTGCCCCGGATGAAATCCCCGCCGCACTCGCCCTCGCAGGGGATTTGGGCGCGGTAAGGGTGCGCGGATTGATGGCAATACCCCCAATTTGCGCCGACGGAGAAGAAAATCGGCCATATTTTCAGGCGATGAGACAGCTTTTTATTGACAATGGCGAAAAAAAATACGATAATGTATATATGGACTTTCTGTCCATGGGTATGAGCGGCGATTATATGACCGCTATAGACTGCGGTGCCAACATGATACGGCTTGGCACGGCTATATTTGGTGCGCGCGATTATTCAAAGGCCGCACCCACAGCCGACACTCCACGCGGCTGAACAGTAATCGGAGGCACATTGGATCATGAATATAATTGAACAGCTAAAGGATCTTGTCAGCACTTATAATGAGGACTCGTATGATGATGAGGATTTCTTTGAGGGTGCAGACATAAGCTATAAAAAACAAAAGCCCGTTCCCCAGCCGGAGGAGCAGGCCATACCCCGCCAGCAGGCATTGTTTGAGCGGCAGTTTACCACTGCAAGTCAGCAGGCGGCGCAGACCTCTCAGCCGGTGCAGCGCCCCGCGCCGCAGAAAGCGTCCATATTCTCAAAATCTGCCGCAAAGCAGCCTGTTCAGGCGGCGCCGGCCTATGCAAAGCCGCAGGTGCAGGCGCAGAACGAAATGCCCGAGGGCAGTCTCTTCGGCAACTTCGGCAAGAAGCAGGCCGCCGCACCGAGGCAGGGCAGAAATGTGCAATCAAAGGAACCGGCGCTCATAATGTTCTACCCCAAGGGCATTGAGGAAGCGCGCGACGCGGCCGACCATATACGCGCAGGCAACACGCTTGTAATGTCACTGGACGGGCTGGGTGATGATGCAGTGGTGCAGATATTCCACTTTGTCTCCGGTATCGCGTTTGCCCTCGGCGGCAAGGTGCAGCCTGTATCAATGGCCTCGCGGACGTATTTCGTGCTGCCCCCGAACAGGGATGTGCTGGGCGCAGCGGTTGACGGCGCTGTGACAGGCGGCGGGCGGCTGTGATTTTCAAGCCCGCATACATAAATAAATTTGCTATATAACAGCGGCGCTTTGCACCACTGTTTGAAAAATACGAAAGGTGGATAAAAATATGATTTCGGCTCAGGATATTCGTGAAAAAGACTTTGAAAAGGCGCGGCTTAACGGCGGCTACGATATGGCCTCTGTTGATGATTTTCTCGATGAGATTGCCGACGATTTTACGGCCCTTCAGAAAGAAAACACCGTTCTCAAAAACAAGATGAAGGTACTTGCGAACAAGGTAGAAGAATATCGCGTGAACGAAAACGCCATTAACGCGGCTCTCCTTTCCGCACAGAAACTCGCCGGTCAGATAGAAGGCGAAGCAAAAACCCGCGCGGCCGCGATAATATCGGAGGCCGAGTCACAGGCACAGGCACGTATCGGCGGTTTGGATGCTGAGATCGCCCGCTATGAAAAGCGTCTTGCCGATGCTAAGGCCGCAACAGAGAAGTTCTTTGATGCTGCACGCGCACTGTGCAACACCCAGCTGCGCAATATAGACGCTATATCCACCGGTGCAACCGACACGCCTGCCCCCGCTGCAAAGGCCGCAAGCGCAAAGCCTGCCGCCGATGCCGAGGTTGAAAGCGCTGTGCGCAGCATTGAAAAGACCGTGTCCAAAATTAAGCCCGAGCCGCAGCTCGACCTTGACCTGTCCTTTGCGATGGACACAAAGCCCGGCAAGAACGCCGACCTTACGCAGACGTTCAACCTCTGAAATAATTTGGGGCGGGCGATATACGCGCGCCCCGTTCAACTGCCATAACACCAATCTTATTCTTACAGAGATATTAGGAGATACACATATGTCACAGGATTTTAACGCAACCTTGAATCTGCCGAAAACCGACTTTCCAATGCGTGCGGGTCTGCCCAAGCGTGAGCCGGAGATGCTCGCCCACTGGCAGGAGCTGGACATCTACAGTGAGATGCTCAAGAAAAACGAAGGACAGCCCCGCTTCAACCTCCATGATGGCCCTCCGTTCTCCAACGGTGACATTCACATGGGTCACGCGCTGAACAAGTGCATTAAGGACTTTATCACCCGCTCCTACGCTATGCGCGGCTACTACACCCCCTACATCCCCGGCTGGGATAACCACGGTATGCCCATTGAGAGCGCCATCATCAAGGAGCAGCGCCTCAACCACAAGGCCATGAGCGTGGCCGACTTCCGCTCTGCCTGCCAGGCCTATGCCGAAAAGTACATCGCCCGCCAGATGGACGGGTTCAAGCGCCTTGGCGTTATTGCCGACTGGGAGCACCCCTACAAGACCATGGACAAGGGCTTTGAAGCGGACGAGATCCGCATCTTCGGCAAGATGTACCTCAACGGCCACATCTACAAGGGGCTCAAGCCCGTTTACTGGTGCCCCAAGGACGAGACCGCCCTTGCAGAGGCTGAGATCGAATATCATGACGACCCCTGCACCACGGTGTATGTCAAGTTCCCGATGAAGGACGATCTGGGCAAGCTTTCTCACCTTGACCATTCCAAGCTCTACTTCGTCATCTGGACGACCACCATCTGGACACTGCCCGGCAACCTTGCTATCGCCCTCAACCCCAATGAGGAGTACGCCGTTGTCAAGGCACCCAACGGTGAGATGTACATCATGGCCGAGGCGCTGACCGACAAGGTCATGGGCATCGGCGGCTTTGAAAGCTTTGAGATCGTAGAGACGCACCCCGGTCGTTTCTTTGAGAATATGCTGGCACAGCACCCGTTCATCGACAAGACCTCCCGCCTGCTGCTGGCAGACTACGTCACGATGGATTCCGGTACGGGCTGTGTCCACACCGCCCCCGGCTTCGGCGCGGACGACTATCAGACCTGCCTGCGCTACGGCATTGAGATGGTCGTGCCGGTTGACGATCAGGGCAAGCACACCGATTACGCCGGTAAGTACGCCGGTATGAGCACGGATGAATCCAACCCCGTCATCCTTGCCGATATGAAGGAGAGCGGGATGCTGTTTGCATCTGAGGACATTGTCCACTCCTACCCGCACTGCTGGCGCTGCAAGAGCCCGATCATCTTCCGCGCCACCCCGCAGTGGTTCTGCTCTGTCGATTCCTTCAAGGAGGAGGCAGTTAAGGCGTGTGAGGACGTGCGCTGGCTGCCCGCATGGGGCAAAGAGCGTATGGGCGCAATGATCCGTGAGCGTGCCGACTGGTGCATCTCCCGTCAGCGCCGCTGGGGTCTGCCCATTCCTGTGTTCTACTGCGATGACTGCCACAAGCCTGTCTGCACCGCTGACAGCATTGAGGCTGTCGCGTCCGTATTTGAAAAGGACGGCTCCAACGCATGGTTTGAGCGCGAAGCCGCAGAGCTTCTGCCCGAAAACTTTGTTTGCCCGCACTGCGGCGGCAAGCACTTCACCAAGGAGACTGACACCCTTGACGGTTGGTTCGACTCCGGCTCTACCCACTTCGCCGCAATGCAGCGCGATCAGGGCTTCTGGCCGAGCGATATGTACCTTGAGGGCGGCGACCAGTACCGCGGTTGGTTCCAGTCGTCCCTGCTGGTTGCTGTCGGCGCGATGGGCAAGGGCGCACCGTATAGAGAGTGCCTGACCCACGGCTGGACGGTTGACGGTGAGGGCAAGGCTATGCACAAGTCCCTCGGCAACGGCGTTGACCCTGCCGACCTTGTGAAGGAATTTGGCGCTGACATCGTGCGTCTGTGGGCAGGCAGTGCCGATTACCACGTTGACGTGCGCTGCTCTAAGGACATTTTCAAGGGTCTCAGCCAGAACTACCTCAAGTTCCGCAACACTGCGCGCTACTGCCTCGGCAACCTCGCCGGCTTTGACGCGAACGACCTCGTTGCCCACGAAGATATGCTGGAGCTGGATCGCTGGGCGATCACCAAGCTCAACGAGCTTATCGAAAAGGTAGACGCGGCCTACAATAACTATGAGTTCCACATCATCTCCCACGCCATCAACGATTTCTGCGTGGTTGAGCTTTCAAGCTTCTACCTTGACATCATCAAGGATAGACTCTACTGCGAGGCACCCAACTCCCTCAGCCGCCGCTCTGCACAGACGGCGCTGTGGCTCATCCTCGACAGCATGACCAAGATGTTCGCCCCGATCCTCGCCTTCACCTGCGATGAGATCTGGCTGGCAATGCCGCACAGAAGCAGCGATGATGCCCGCAACGTCATCCTCAACACCATGAACAAGCCCTTTAGTGAGTATTCCCTCACCGCAGAGGAGCTGGCAAAGTGGGATGCACTGATCGCACTGCGCTCTGACGTGAACGGTGTGCTGGAAGCTGCCCGCGCTGACAAGCGCATCGGCAAGCCGCTGGAGGCTTCCGTTACTCTGCACGCGGTTGACGATGCCTCCCGCGAGGCTGTCCGCGAGGTGGAGAGCATGAATCTTTCTGAGCTGTTCATCGTCTCCCAGTGCCTCATCTCCGATGAGGATGATACCGCTGAGAACGCCGTTGTCGGCGAGGGTACGAACGTACCGGGTCTGCGCATCTCCGTCAGTGAGGCGCCCGGCGTCAAGTGCCCGCGCTGCTGGATGCACTCCGTCAAGGCTGACGCTGAGACCGGTCTCTGCCCGCGCTGTGCCTCTGTTGTGGCTCAGCTTTAATCAAGTATTTTCCGGACGGTTTTAAATAACCGTCCGGTGTACGGTTATTCAAAATTTTCGCACTTTCAAATTTTTTCGCGCGCCATCACTCGCTGATGGCAGATAGGAGAAAGATATGCTATATGCTATAATCGGTATGCTGGTCATTATCCTCGACCAGGGCGTTAAGTATTGGGTCACCTCAAACCTCATGGTTGACTCCGTTACTCAGCCGCTTATACCCGGTGTTCTCAGTCTTGTCCGACTGCACAACGATGGCGCTGCATTCAGCTTCCTCGCAGGCGGCGGTGCTCGCATCTATTTCATCATTCTCACGGCCATATTCACTATCGCCGTCATTATCGCGCTTGTCACCAACTTCATCAACGGCCGCTTTGGTCGGTGGTGTCTGGTGCTGGTAACGGCGGGCGGCCTGTCCAACTGCCTTGACCGCGTGCTGTACGGTTATGTGGTGGATATGTTCAAAATCGACCTGTTCGACTTTGCCGTTTTCAACGTGGCAGATATTTTCATCACCGTATTTGCCATATTGTTCATCATCTACATCATTTTCGGCGGCGAGGATAAAAAGGTGGATGAGGATATTTTAGAGGATGAGGACGATGTGGAGTATAATCCGCTCAAGCTCAACCTGAAGAAGGATCGCAAGAACGCAGAGAGCGCCCGCCCGGAGCGCACCGCGCGTGAGCGTGCCGCAGATGCCAAGGCCAGCAAATACCGTGAGGACGCTGAGGATGATGTTGCATCCCCGCGCTTCAACCGCAGCAAGCAGTCTGCCCCCGCAAAGCCGGCAGGTGCACCCACACAGGCACGTCCTGCCGCCGCACCCGCTGCTGCGGCACCCAAGGCAAAAGCTGATAATTCCCCCGCTGCAAAGCGTGAGAGAACCTTAGAGGGCTTCGGCCACCAGCCCAGCAGTACAGCCAATGCAAAGGCCGCTCAGACCGCCCGCCCTACAAAGCCGAAAAAGACGCTTTACGAAGAGGATTATGAGCAGTACCGCGCAGAGCACCCCGACTTTGCCATCCCCACACGCAAGACCACCACGGCCGCCAGCGCCCCCGCGTACAACGCCGCGGACCCGTTTGCAGAATGGGATCGCGCCAATGCGAGAGCAAGCTCCAGCCGCAACATGAACTCCACCGCGAGAGCCATGGGTGTCAACCCCGCCGCAAAGACTGAGGCCAAGCCCGCCGCAACCACACAGCGCCCTGCCGCCGCGCCCAAGGCCGAGGCAGAAAAGGAAGTAAAGGTCGCCCCCGCGCGTCCTGCTGCACCCGCAGTTGAAAAGCCCGCTGCACCCAAGGCGGCACCTGCACCTGCACCCAAGGCAAGCGAGACGGACGATTACGATCTGGACGCTATACTTAACGAGTTTAAATAATGGACGAAAATATATTTTTCATCCCAGCAAGGGAGAGCGGCGAAAGACTCGACGCTCTCCTTGCTGATAGTTTTGACAGTCTCACCCGCTCTGCCGCGCAAAAGCTGATAGACGGCGGCGCAGTCACCCTGGGTGATGCCGCGCTTAAAAAAAATTACCGCACACGCGCAGGGGAGGAATACTGCGTGATAATCCCGCAGACGGTGGAAGTGCCGCTCGCGGCGCAGGATATCCCGCTGGACATCGTGTATGAGGACGCGGATGTTATCGTTGTCAACAAGCCGCGCGGCATGGTCGTTCATCCTGCACCCGGGCACCCCGATGGGACGCTTGTGAATGCGCTGCTATATCACTGCGGCGATTCCCTCTCCGGTATAGGCGGGGAGAAGCGGCCGGGTATCGTGCACCGCATAGACAAGGACACGTCCGGCCTTATCATCGCCGCAAAGAACGACTTTGCACATCAGGCGCTCTCCGCCCAGCTTGCGGACAGGTCGCTGTCGCGCATATATGAGGCCGTTGTCCGCGGCAGACTGCGCGTGGACAGCGGCACGGTGGACCGTCCTATAGGCCGCCACCCGACAGACCGCAAGCGCATGGCCGTGACGGAGAAGTGCTCCCGTCCGGCGCAGACGGATTGGCGCGTTTTAGCGCGATATAACGGCTACACGCATATTGAGTGCCGCCTGCACACCGGGCGCACGCATCAGATACGCGTACATATGGCGTCTGTCGGTCATCCGCTGCTGGGTGACTATGTATACGGCGCACCGCGCGGTGAAAAGGGGCTGGAGGGTCAGTGTCTGCACGCGCGGAGGCTGAAATTTATCCATCCGCGCACCGGTGAGTGCGTTGAGCTTACCACCGACCTGCCCGACTACTTCACACAGGTGCTGTCGCGGCTGGGTAACGAAGTGGGTTAACAGGAGGGGAATTATATGAAAAATATCGGCAAAATCGCTGTTCTCGCCGCTGTTCTGGCCATAATTATCGCGGTTATCGTGTTCGCGATAAAGCTTGTCACCGGCCTTATCTCCGGCGCAATGAACCTCGTGCTGGGCATCGTTGTTGTCGCGGCGCTGGCCGCTATCGTGGCGTGGATGTTCTGGTACGCGGCGAAGAATAAGTGAAACTCATTTTTATGCTATATGACAAAGAGGCTGTAGCAGACTTTCATTTTGCTACAGCCATCTTTAATACGTGATTTTAGTGCAAAACTGCAGTTTTTTTGCACTAACGTGTGTGGTTTTTGCCTACCTCTGATGAGGGAGGTGCCAAAAATCAGCGATTTTTGGCAGAGGGAGAGACTTTTTCGTTGAAAAGTTCTTGTGTTTGGGCAAAGGCGTATACAATCTCTCCCTCAGTCAGCCTAACGGCTGACAGCTCCCTCGTCAGAGGGAGCTAAAGAAAAATGCTTGTTTCACGTCAGCGAGTTCTCTAAAAGAGTTTAATCACTGCTTTTCTGTCTCCGACACGGTGCAGGGCTGTAGCAAACTTTCATTTTGCTACAGCCCCTATTTTTTGATTATTGCTCTATTTAGTGGGATTACCACTCAAGATTGCGCTCAGTCTCCTTGGAGAATACGTGCGCCACGTTACCTTCGAACGAGAAGTGGACGGTATCGCCCATTGCGTAGTGACCCTTCATGTCGATAGTCGGGACGATGATAATAACGTCCTTACCCTCGGCAGAGACGTGCAGATGCACGGAGGAGCCCATCATCTCGCTGACATCGACCTTTGCGGCGATGCCGCTGTCACTGACGACAGTATGCTCCGGACGGACGCCCAGCGTAACCGGCTGAGACTGCACATTGTTTGCAGCAAGGCGTGCTTCCTTCTCGCCGTCCAGCTCGACCTTATAGCCGCCCAGCTCAACAAAGAACTTGTCACCCTCGCGCACGAGGTTTGCATCGAAGAAGTTCATCTGAGGTGTGCCGATGAAGCCTGCCACGAACAGATTGCGCGGGTTGTTGAACACTTCCTGAGGTGTGCCGATCTGCTGGATATAACCGTCACGCATGATAACAATACGGTCACCAAGGGTCATAGCCTCGGTCTGGTCATGGGTGACGTAGATGAACGTTGTGTCAATACGCTCACGCAGCTTGATGATCTCCGCGCGCATCTGGTTACGCAGCTTTGCGTCCAGGTTGGAAAGAGGCTCGTCCATGAGGAAAACGGCCGGGTCACGCACGATAGCGCGGCCTATTGCGACACGCTGACGCTGGCCGCCGGACAGTGCCTTGGGCTTACGGTCAAGGTACTGGGTAATGTCGAGTATCTCTGCCGCCTCGCGAACCTTCTTGTCGATAACGTCCTTCTTCTCCTTGCGGAGCTTGAGGGAGAATGCCATATTTTCATAAACCGTCATATGCGGGTAGAGTGCGTAGTTCTGGAAAACCATTGCGATATCGCGATCCTTGGGTGCGACATCGTTCATGAGCTTGCCGTCAATGTACAGCTCGCCCTCGCTGATCTCTTCAAGACCGGCGACCATACGCAGGGTGGTGGACTTACCACAGCCGGACGGGCCGACAAGCACGATAAATTCCTTATCTGCAATGTCAAGATTAAACTCCTGCACTGCGACAACGCCCTGATCGGTGATCTGGAGATTTTCCTTCTTCTCCTCTGCACCGGCGTCACCCTTTTTCTTTTTCTTCTTGCCCTCTCCGCTGACAAACGGATAGATCTTCTTTACGTTCTTTAGCTGAACAGTTGCCATAAACTCCGACTCCGATCACGCGGCCTCCGCCATCGTGACCTCGCAGCCGCATAACGCGCGCCGCATTGCGGCAGGTCTCCACACTGCCGTACCCCGAGCCCCAGGGATGTTTATATTCCTCCTTGTTAATGCTGTGCATGGCTTTGTAGCGGAGAGCCATACACGCAGTCAGATTAAGGGTCATAAAAACCCTCATACATTATACTGTATGAGGGTAAAAATTGCAATCCAAATCTCAGACGCGAAATTTGTGGAAAATTACCAACAGGGGAGTGGATTTATGCCTATGCCGCTTCGTCAGGCAGCACGCCGGATATCAGCACGCGGCCATCTTCGGTAATACCGAGGAGGTAGCCGTAAGTCTCTTGATCATAATCATTATCGCCCACTATCTCTACCACCTTATCTGACCATTTTGCCGCAGCTTCATACTGGCCATGATCTGCCCACGCGTACTCGCTGACATCCAAGTATATTTTTCCGTCTCGGTCTACAGCAACCACAGCATTGCTGTCTATATACGCGCAGTCTATATTCTCCCAGGCGCCGTATATCTCCGGATGCAAATTATCACCGGCAGTGAAGTCATCCCCATCGGTCTCCAACAGCGCAATGACCCTGCCATCCTTTATGCCTGCGCGCTCATTTATAAGCTTATTCGCGCCAATACAGTCATAGTTAAAGGTATAGCCCTCTCTGTTCATAAATATGGCGTTCCAACCGTAGAGTATCAGTTCTCCGTCAGTTTGTATCGCAGTAAACGCTTCTTCGGGATATATACCGCAGATATCCACTATATTCACCGCAATATTTTCAAAGTCATATTTACTGTTGTTTGTTACATCAATGCCGCTGTTCCAGTCTATTACCCCATCCTTATCTGTATACAGTGTGCGCTTGCCTGTGTCCGCATCACAGTCCACATACCGCCAATGGCCATTCTGTGTGAATGAGTAGTCCATTGGCCAGTTATCCTCTTCCGCTATGTAGGACAGTGTAGCGTTGTGTATTGTGCCATCCTCCATCAAAACTACTGCGCCATAGTCGATTGAGCCGATGTATTTCTTCACGCCCGCTTTGTATCTAAGATCATTATTCTCTATAGAACCCGCCGAATTATCACTTCTCATGAGGTTATGATTAGCGTACCAAATCATAATGGGGGAATATAACATGGTTTTGAGCGGCGATGCGCTGTCAGCCGATATGCCGTGGATATCAATTTTTGAACACCCATCAATACTTTTCAGCTTGCCCCAGTTGGAAATATCCACTCCATACGGTTCAAATCTGGCGGCTGCTGTTGTTCCGTCCTTTTTCAGACCAATGATAGAACCGTTTGTCACGTATATATCTTTTATATCCGTCCAAGAGGATAATTCATCGCGCAGAGAATCCACCACGGGGTCATTCTGGTGATAATAGTTATCCGATACCTTATCCTTATCCACCCAGCAAGCCATTCTCTCGCTTATCACATACACGCAGTAATAACCGCCGCGCTCTGCCACCGGCACTACAGGTTCAGACGTTGGCAGTTCTATTATCTGCTCTTTTCCATCCGGCGTTTTATAGCCTATTGTGCCATTATCCAGCACATAGAATAGTGCGCGGGTGCTGTATTCTCCGTATCCATCATATCCGCCGTACTCCCAGCCCTTAAACGCTACCATGAGGTACTCCTCAGATTCCGGACATTCCACCTCATTTATCGCATCGCCAAGCATAGCTTTCCCCTCTGTATACGCCTTTTCGTCATACTCAGGCTCGCTGCTGTCGGCTTGCTCATTTGCCAAATCGTTACTGCTGGCAGCGCCTGCACAGGCAGTAAGTGACATAAGCAAGAAAAGCGCAAGAGCAAGTGCGGTTATTCTATGTCTGGTCATTGGGCTACTTCCTTTCTCATATATCGTTCTGTCACTGCGGTCATGCGCATATATAATATTTAAGTGACAGGAGGGGATCTGCAATGAAAATTCTTCGCCTTGGCAGTCTCGGCCCATCGGTGCAGCTTTTGCAGCTTGCGCTGAACAGGGCGGGTTTCGGAACACTTGCGACTGACGGCATCTTCGGCACGGCGACACAGCACGCACTGCGTCAGTTTCAGGGTGCGAACGGTCTGACCGCTGATGGTATTGTGGGGGCGGCAACGCACAGGGCGCTTCTGCCGTGGTACACCGGCTACATTGTTCACACCGTGCGCGCCGGTGATACGCTGTTTTCACTTGCATCGCGCTACAGCACCGACATGAACGCCATCATCACAGCAAATCCGGACATAAACGCGCACAGGCTTGCGGTCGGTTCGGTGGTGATAGTGCCGCTGGCGTTTGACGTTGTGCCGACTGATATTTCGTACTGCTCTGCCCTTATCGGCTATTGTGTGCGCGGTCTTGCGGCGAGGTATCCGTTCATAACGACCGGTGAGATCGGTAAAAGTATGATGGGCAGGCCGCTGTGGAGCATGATGCTGGGCAGGGGCGAAAACCGCGTACTGTACACCGCCGCGCACCACGCGAACGAATGGATAACCGCGCCGCTTGTCTTGAAGTTTGCAGAGCAGCTATGCCGCACCTATATTGAGGGTGGGTTTATCTACTCGCAGAGTGCTGCGGAGCTGCTCGATTACGCCACTCTGTTTATCGTGCCGGCGCTGGACACGGACGGGATAGACCTTGTGACCGGTGAGCTTACAGCAGGGGAGTATTACACTGCCGCTTCCGCTATCGCCGCGCAATATCCGCAGTTTCCGTTTCCGTCCGGCTGGAAAGCCAACATACGCGGTGTAGATCTCAACCTGCAATACCCCGCCGGATGGGAGATCGCGCGGGCAAACAAAGTCGCGCTTGGAATAACGTCCCCCGCACCGGCGGAGTTTGTCGGACAGTCCCCGCTTTCCGCACCGGAGAGCCGCGCAATGTACGACTATACACTGTCCGTCAGGCCGGCGCTGGCGCTCAGCTTTCACACACAGGGTGAGGTTATCTACTGGCGCTATGACGGCTATGCGCCATCCGGTGCAGAGGACATTAGTAAAGCGTTCAGCGCTGTGTCCGGCTACACTCTTGAGGACACGCCATACGCCTCAGGATTTGCAGGATATAAGGACTGGGTAATTTCCGCACTGGATGTGCCTGCATTCACCATTGAAGCCGGACGCGGCACAAACCCTCTGCCAATATCCGACTTTGACAGCATCTACGCCGATAATCTGGGTATATTGACACTGGGCGCTCTGCTGACGTGAGTTAAGTTGGCGTATGGCTTATCACGCCTCTGAGCCCCTCCTGCTCACTCTGTGAGCCGTCCTCCCCTTGAGCACCAAGGGGAGGCTTGTAGTTATGTCACTATTCTTTTCTCCCACAGGGATAGGCAAGAATAATGGGCTATAGCAGTATTCTCATTTTGCTACAGCCCATAATTATTACTATTTAGAAGTCCGCGTTGCCGGTGGTGCGGGGATGCAGCTCCACATCGCGGATATTGCTGACGCCGGTTAGGTACATTACCATACGCTCAAACCCGAGGCCGAAGCCCGCGTGACGGCAGCTGCCGTAACGTCTCAGGTCGAGATACCACCAGTAGTCCTCCTCCTTGAGACCAAGCTCATGCATACGGGCGGTCAGCACGTCAAGCCGCTCTTCACGCTGAGAGCCGCCGATAATCTCACCCACGCCGGGCACGAGGCAATCCGCAGCGGCGACGGTCTTGCCGTCATCATTCATGCGCATATAGAACGCCTTGATATCCTTGGGGTAATCGGTGACGAATATCGGCTTCTTAAACACCTTTTCGGTGAGATAACGCTCATGCTCGGTCTGGAGGTCGATACCCCACTCAACGGGATAATCGAACTTCTCTCCGCTCTTTTTCAGGATATCAACAGCCTCGGTATAGGTCACGCGGCCAAAGTCGTTGCTTATCACGTTATTAAGGCGCTCCAACAGTCCCTTGTCAACAAAGGAATTGAAGAACTCCATCTCCTGGGGGCAGCGCTCCAGCGTGCGGTTGATGATATACTTCACCATCGCCTCGGCGGTGTTCATGTAATCGTTGAGGTCGGCAAATGCCATCTCCGGCTCTATCATCCAGAATTCAGCCGCGTGGCGCTGGGTGTAGGAGACCTCTGCGCGGAAGGTCGGGCCGAAGGTGTAGACATCGCCGAACGCCATCGCAAAGTTTTCCGCATTGAGCTGGCCGGAAACGGTCAGGCTGGTGGGCTTGCCGAAGAAGTCCTTGCTGTCGTCAACAGTGCCGTCCTCTTTGAGGGGGAGGTTATTGAGATCAAGCGTGGTGACACGGAACATCTCGCCCGCGCCCTCGCAGTCAGAACCGGTGATTATCGGGGTGTTGACGTAGACAAAGCCGCGGCTCTGGAAAAATTCATGCACAGCCTGTGCCGCAACGCTTCTCACACGGAAGGTCGCGGAGAAGAGGTTTGTGCGGGGTCTGAGGTGCTGGATGGTGCGCAGGAACTCCACACTATGGCGCTTCTTTTGCAGAGGATAGTCCGGCGTGGACACACCCTCTACCGTTATCTCGTCCGCTTTCAGCTCAAACGGCTGCTTTGCCTCCGGCGTGAGGACGAGCGTGCCATGCACAATAAGCGCCGCGCCGACGTTCATGTGCGCGATCTCATCGTAGTTTGCAAGGCTGTCGCGCTCAAACACGACCTGAACGGACTTAAAGCAGCTGCCGTCATTCAGCTCAATAAAGCCGAAGTTCTTCATATCGCGGACGGTTCTCACCCAGCCGCATACGGTCATGCTCTTTCCGCCGAGTGCGGCAGAGTCGGCATATATCATAGATATCTTGGTTCTTTCCATATATAGTCCCTCTTTTTTCTTCATGCTGAAATAATATTATATACACATTTGCCGTCTTTTTCAACAGTCATTTGTGTTTTATTTCGCTTATCGCAGACAAAAGCTCATGTAATCCGTCCTGTGACAGCACACCGCGCTTCATCTCAGGCGGCAACTACTTCATCATAGATACTCTCCATTACATTTATGCGGAGAATTGCCTCTTTCATCATATCAACCATTAGAATATAAACTCAATCGGCGCTTCGTAGTTTTGCAGGGTGATGTCGCTGTACTCGCCGCCGTCCTCACCGTCACGCGTCCACGCAACGTTCTTCTCAAAGGTGAAGCGCGCCTTCTTCGTGTGCAGTATCACCAGCTTATCACTGTCAAACCGCTGGCTGAGCACGTTTGCGGCCAGTGCGCCCAGCTTTTCTATGCTCTCCGGGTCTTTCACCAGCACGATCTCGCTCATTCCGTCACCAAGGCACACCATCTCCTCACGCAGCTTCACAATACCGGCAACGGACGTGGAGTTGGACATACTGCCGTACACGAGATTGCCCTCGAACACACCGTCGTCATATTCAACGCGGGTTCTGTACGTCTCCACCTTGCCGAGTGCCGCCGCACCTTGCAGCACATACGCCAGATGACCAAGGCGCTTTTTCATATCCTGCGGCGTGGCATAGCTGACCTCTGTGAACGCGCCGAACGCGGCTATGTACGCAAAATACTTATCATCACCAAAGCCGCCCACGTCATACAGATGCGGCGTGCCGGATAGAATCCGCATTGCGGCGGCGTGTGTGTCGTTCTTGGGGAGATTCAGCGTGGTGGCAACGTCATTGGCAGTGCCCATGGGGATGTAGCCCAGCTTCGGTCGCTGTGCTTTTTTTATCTGCATCAGCCCCGCTATGACCTCGCTGAGAGTACCGTCACCGCCGACACAAGCGATGGTGTCATATTCCGCGGCATGGGCGGCGGCAAGCTGTGTGGCCTCATTGGGGCCTGCGGTGAAATAGAGCGTGGTGCGGTAGCCGCCGTTATCCAGCGCCCGCATTGCCTCGGCAAAGCCCTGTTTGAATCCGCCGCGTCCAGCCGCCGGATTGACGATGAGCATCAGTTTCTTTTTCATCTGCGCCAAACCTCCAGAATCAGTTATCTATTGGTATATCTAATTTACCCTGACAGCTTCTTTTTGTCAATAAGGTCTTATTCGATATATTGCGCGAATATAACAAGCTGATATATAAGTTTTATCGGGTATTTGTATATTTAAACGCGCAAAGGGAGAGGTAATACTACCTCTCCCTGTACGTTTCTGATTAAATACTGCCCAGTAAACGGCTTATGCCATCTCGTTGAGCTTGTTAGCCATCGCGGACTTCTTGTGTGCTGCGTTGTTCTTGTGCAGCAGACCCTTACCGGCCGCGCGGTCAACTGTCTTAACAGCAACTTTATAGGCACTGACGGCTGTGTCACGGTTGCCTTCGGCAACTGCTGCGTCAAACTTTTTAATCATGGTCTTAAGCTCAGTCTTTTCAGCGCGATTCTTTGCTCTGAGCTGCTTGGACTTTTCATCCCTCTTTGCAGAAGATTTGATGTTGGCCATGCTTCGATCGCCACCTCCTCCTATAAAATTGAGTTATCATTAACTCGCGTTTAGAGATTATAGCAAATATTGAGGCGAAAATCAAGGGGTATTTTAAAAAAATCCGAAATTTTTTTCATTATTTTTTCTTGTGTTTTTTAGCCGATTTCTTTGGTTTTTTCCACAAGATATAGGCCATAATAAGTTTAGATTTTCCATTCTTATTTTGAGGTGTTTTTTATGCTTCTTCACACCCGCACTGACCTTGCCAGTGAAGCCCATGCGCTGCTCTCACCCTCCGTCACGGAATATGACAGCATCGCCGCGCATGAGGAGGAATTGCACGGCTTGCACGTTGTTGCTGTCGATATTCTAAACGATGTCGGTGCGGCGCTGTTAAACAAGCCTGTCGGCAAATACTACACCCTCACGCTCAAAGGGCGCTTTGAGCGCGGCTCACAGCAGTTCACCTCCGCTGTATGCGCGATAAGTGAGCTTATACGCCGCTGTGCGGGTAGAGACAGTATCAACTCATGCCTTGTTGCGGCGCTGGGCAATCCGGACATCACACCTGACGCCGTGGGTTCTATCGCTGCAGCCAATATTCTCATCACGCGCCATTTGAAAGAGGGAAACGTCTCCGGCTTTGATGGGTTTTCATCGTGCGCGCTGTGCCGCACCGGTGTGCTGGGTACGACGGGCGTGGAGAGCGCCGCGCAGATTCGCGCACTGGTGGATGTTGTGCGGCCGCAGTTAGTTATCGCGGTTGATGCCCTCGCTGGGAGTGATATTTCCGCGCTGTGCCGCACGGTACAGCTTTGCAGCAGCGGCATTGCCCCGGGTTCGGGTGTTGGGAATGACAGAGAAGCACTGTGTGAGGAGACGCTCGGCGTACCGGTTATTGCAATCGGTGTACCTACTGTTATTGACGCGTCAGCTTTTGCAGAGGACGAGGAGCTAAAGGGTATGTTCGTCACGCCGCGCGATATAGATTCTCTTGTCCGCGCAGCAGGAAAGCTCATAGGTTATGGGATCAACCTGGCTGTGCATAATGGGTTTGGAGTGGAGGACGTGGATATGCTGATTGGATAGGGGAGGGTACGATTGTTTCATGTGAAACGTTTTGTGAGTGCTGTACGGTGATGTTTCATGTGAAACAATGTTATTTTTATATTTGGTGAAAATAGTTCTGTTATCCTGCCTCTCACTCTGGGAGAGGCAAGTAAAGAGGACTCCTTTATTTGCTGCAGGATAAATCAAAAATGTTTCACATGAAACATTGAATTCAAACAGTGAAAACCATTGAAATATAAACTGAACACTGTTATAATACTCTACAATGTGAAAATAGCTCAGGAGAGATATAAATGGCGAAGATAATTGCAGTTGCAAATCAAAAGGGCGGCGTGGGTAAAACGACCACCAGCGTCAATCTGACGGCGGCGCTGAAAGCCCTGGGTAAAAGAGTGCTGCTGGTGGATGGTGACCCGCAGGGTAACGCAAGCACCGGTATGGGCGTGTCCAAAAGCACACGGCCTAACACCTATGATATGCTGATAAACAGCAAGACCGCCGAGGAGTGCGTTATACATACGGAATATGGCGATGTTATCCCCGCAAGTAAGGAGCTGGCCGCCTCATCGGTGGAGCTTATCGGCGCGGACAACCGCGAATACGTCATGCGCAACGCGCTGATGGCACTTTTCAGCGACTATGACTATATTTTTATCGACTGCCCGCCGTCTCTCGAGCTGTTGACAGTAAACGCGCTGGTCGCAGCGGACAGCGTGCTGATACCTATGCAGTGCGAATACTACGCGCTGGAGGGTATTGCCGATCTCGTGACCAGTATCAAGATGTGCAAAAAACGCCTGAATAAGCGCCTTGACATAGAGGGCATTGTGCTGACGATGTACGATGCGCGCGCAAACCTCACCACGCAGGTTGAAGCGGAGCTGAGGCGCTATCTCGAGGGCAAGGTGTACGACACGGTGATACCGCGCTCTGTGCGTCTGTCGGAGGCGCCGAGCCACGGGATACCGGGGATAAGCTATGACAGGTTCAACAAGGGCAGCAAGGCATATGTGGAGCTGGCAAAGGAATTCATAGCGAGGACGAACAACTAAAGGAGGTACGAATGGCAGGAAAGGATAAAAAGGGACTGGGAACAGGCTTGGGCGTGCTGTTTGGTGAGGACGTCTTTGAGGATGAAGCCTCCGAGCTTACCACACTGCCCATAGCAAAGGTTGAGCCGCGCAAGGAACAGCCACGCGAATATTTCGACGAAGAGGCACTGGCGGAGCTGTCAGATTCCATAGCGCAGTTTGGACTTATCCAGCCGATAGTCGTGAGAAAGCTGGACAGCGGATATTATCAGATAATCGCAGGTGAGCGCCGGTGGAGAGCCAGCCGCATGGCAGGGCTTAACGAGGTGCCGGTGAGAATAATAGAGGCGGATGACCGCAGAACGGCAGAGCTTGCACTGGTTGAAAATCTTCAAAGAGAGGATTTGAACCCGATAGAGGAGGCCAAGGGGTACAAGACGCTGATAGAGGTCTACGGTATGACGCAGGAGGAGGCCGCAAAGAGTGTGGGCAGGTCACGCCCCGCGATAACAAACTCTATGCGTCTGCTGTCATTGAGTGACGAGGTTTTGAAGCTGGTCGAACGGGGCAAACTGTCAGCCGGTCACGCAAGGGCGCTTGTGCCGATAACCGACAGTGGAAAGCAGCTTGCCGCGGCAAACGAGGTAATAGACAAGGGTCTGTCCGTCAGAAAGACGGAGGAGCTGGCCGCACGCACGCTGAGACCGCCAAAACAGGAGACAGGCGAAAAGGTTACAGGCGGAATAAAGGTCGACTATGCAAAGGAGCTTGAAAAGGAGCTGGGCGACAGGCTGGGCAGAAAGGTCAAGCTGGTTGAGGGCAGGTCAGGCGGCAAAATAGAACTGGAGTATTACAGCAGCAACGACAGAGAGCTGCTGATAGAAATGCTGAGATCAATAAAATAAAAAATACAGGAGAAAAGTAAAAATGCTGGATATAAGATTTGTAAGAGAGAATCCGGAAGCCGTTAAGGAGAACATAAAAAAGAAGTTTCAGGATGCTAAGCTGCCCCTCGTGGATGAGGTGTTGGCACTGGACGAGAAGAACCGCGCCGCAATAACCGAGGCAAGCGAGCTGCGCGCCAGCAGGAATACGCTTTCCAAGCAGATAGGTATGCTGATGGGTCAGGCGAAGAAAGACCCCAGCAAGGCAGAGGAAGCAGAGAAGATAAAAGAGCAGGTAAAAAAGAACGCAGACCGCCTTGCGGAGCTGGAAAAGCTGGAAGAAGAGTATGCAAAGCGCATACACGAGATAATGCTGAACATCCCCAACATTATCGACCCCTCCGTTCCCATCGGCCCTGACGACA
This sequence comes from uncultured Oscillospiraceae bacterium, assembly GCA_964495355.1. GTDB lineage: Bacteria > Bacillota > Clostridia > Oscillospirales > Oscillospiraceae > Limivicinus. The sequence continues at coordinate 1,051 of CAZBVU010000024.1, read as the reverse complement.
GCCACAACGTCGAGGTGCAGCGCTTTGGTGAGCCGGTAGTGCCGGAGTTTGATATACCCTATCATACCGGGATAATGGAGAGCTTCAACGGCGTGGACATGGATTCCGCAGGCCGCGTGGCCGGTAACGGCTTCTACTATCTCATGGGCGACATTGCAAGACTACACTCCGCAGTGCTGGCATATGCGCGCGACTTTATGATAAACAAGGGCTTCATTTACTGCATCCCGCCGTTCATGATCCACGGCAACGTTGTCGAGGGTGTTATGAGCCAGACGGATATGGACGCGATGATGTACAAGATAGAGGGGGAGGATCTCTACCTCATCGGCACGAGTGAGCACTCCATGATAGGCAAGTTCATCGACCAGATAATCCCCGAGGACAGCCTGCCCCAGACCCTCACCAGCTACTCTCCCTGCTTCCGCAAGGAAAAGGGCGCACACGGCATTGAGGAGCGCGGTGTCTACCGTATACATCAGTTTGAAAAGCAGGAGATGATAGTGGTCTGCAAGCCTGAGGATTCTATGGACTGGTACGAGAAGATGTGGCGCTACTCCGTGGAGCTGTTCCGCAGCATGGAGATACCCGTGCGTCAGCTTGAGTGCTGCTCCGGTGACCTTGCGGATCTCAAGGTAAAGTCCTGCGACATAGAGGCGTGGAGCCCCAGACAGAACAAGTATTTTGAGGTGTGCTCCTGCTCCAACCTCGGTGATGCACAAGCACGCAGACTGAAAATGCGCGTTAAGGGTGCGGACGGCAAGATGTATCTGCCGCACACGCTCAACAACACCGTTGTTGCCCCGCCGCGTATGCTCATCGCATTCCTTGAAAACCACCTGCAGGCAGACGGCAGTGTTACCATACCCGAGGTTCTGCGTCCGTACATGGGCGGTATAGAAGTGCTCGTTCCCAAAAAATAAAAAATATTTTAAAAATGGCCGGCGCGGGGATTTACTTTTAAATATCTGCAGTGCTATAATAAACCCGTAAATGATAATAAAGTAAAGAATAAATCGTCACTTGACAGAGAGTGACGATTTATTTTTAC
>CAZBVU010000023.1:8055-27383 GCA_964495355.1 uncultured Oscillospiraceae bacterium | reverse complement strand
AATGTTTTTACCGAGTAAAGAATACTTTCTCCTCAAATTCTCTCCACGGTAAAAAAAAGCGCCCTAACCCATGTCACTCTCTCCAACATGGATAAGCACACTAATATGAGGTACACCTCATGTTGCAGCACGATACATAAACCTGAGGTACACCTCATGTCGTACCGCCGACAGGCATCCCTCTCGATAGATTCAGGCTTTATTATCCTACTTTATTATATTATAGATATTGCATTATTAAAGGAGATTTGATATAATAACATGATACCATGCGCAGAAAAAATGAGTATAGACGTTGAGGTGGGTATGAACTCAATTAACGACATTTGGCAAGAAGTAATTAAGGCTCTTTCAGTGCAGCTTACGCCAACAGCAATAGAAACCTGGTTCTCCGATTGTGAACCTATAGATATTGAGGACTGCTGCCTTGTTATTCACACAAGCTCAGACTTCAAGAAGAAGATAATAATAGACCGCTTCTCCGAAATCATAAAAAAAGTACTGACGGAGCTTTTCGCGTGTGAATTTGAGCTGACAGTGCTGGCCGGTGACGAGCTGGAGGAATATCAGGACAAAAAGGCCACTGACAATACCCTCCCCGAGATTTCAGGCTACACCTTTGATGATTTCATCGTGGGCAACTCCAACAAGTTTGCACACGCCGCGGCAAAAGCCGTTGCAGATAATCCGGGTGGGACAACGTATAACCCGCTCTTTATCTACGGCAACTCCGGCCTTGGCAAAACGCATCTTCTCCTCGCCATAGGTCAGACCATACACGAAAACCACCCCAACAGTAAGATAGCCTACATAAAGGGTGACGATTTCACAAACTCCATGGTTGAGGCCATACGCAAGGGCACGGTGGACGAGTTCAGGCTGAAATATAGAAATGTTGATCTGTTCCTCGTCGATGATATCCAGTTCATCGCGGGTAAGCGCTCCACCCAGGAGGAGTTTTTCCACACATTCAACAATATCTATGAGGCCGGCCACCAGATAGTGATAACCTCTGACCGCCCGCCGCTGGAAATGTCGCTGCTGGATGACCGCCTGCGCTCCCGCTTTGAGGGCGGCTTGATGGCCAGCATCGACCAGCCGGATATTGAGACCCGTATTGCCATAACAAGGAAAAAGGCCGCCCAGCTTGGTCTTATCCTCTCTGATGAAGCTGTGACCTACATTGCAAAAAACATCACCGCGAACATACGCCAGATAGAGGGCGTTGTGAAGCGCCTGACAGCCTATAAAGAGATACTGGACTATACGATAACTATAGATTCCATAAACCGCGCAATAAAGGACGTTATGCGCACCGGCGATTATATCCCCACGCCCGAGAGGATAATAGGGGAGACAGCGCGTTACTTCTCCGTAAAGGAGGAGGATGTCCGCGGTCAGAGCAGATCTAAAAATACCGCCGCTGCAAGACACGTCTCTGCATATCTCATGCGCACGCTGACAAACCTCACGCTTATTGAGATCGGACAGGAGCTGGACAACAGAAACCACTCAACCGTTATGTCGTCCGTCCGCAAGGTTGAGAATTGGTTAGCGAACGATAAAAAATGGGCGCTGACGATAAGAGATATAACGTCAAATATCAACTCTCAGTAAGCGCAAATTACATCAAAAACTTTTAAACATTTTGATGTTGAAGTTGAAAACTCCGCTGTGGAAAGTGGAAGTCACACATAGTGATGTTTAAAACCGAAAAACTTTAAACATTTTTGCACACATTAAAAATCCAGCCGTATCAACGGTTTAAGCCGGTTTTCAACAATAATTTCGCCTACTACTAATTTTACTAAAATATATTATCCTTTATTTACTTATAAACACAACGGAGGATCTTAGATATGAAATTCACCTGTGAAAAATACGTTCTGCAAAACGCAATAACAATAGCTATGAGGGCTGTAGCATCCAAAAGCCCGATACAGCATCTTGAAGGTCTGCTGATAGAGGCCGGTATGAAGGTGCGTATAACCGGCTTTGACCTGAAAGAAGGGATATACACCAGCATTGATGCTGACGTGGCACAGGCGGGAAGCATCGTTGTGGAAGCGAAGCTCTTTAGCGAGATGATACGCCGTCTGCCGGATGGAATGGTCACCATCACGACGGACAATAATCTCTCCGTCAATGTAAAGTGCGGCAAGAGTGAATATAACTTCATCGGTCTGAATGCAGAGGACTTCCCCGAGCTGCCGAACGTGGAGGGGATAAACTATATCACGCTTCCGCAGAATATGCTGAAAAGCATGATTAACCAGACGATATTCGCCGTCTCCGACAGTGAGACCAGACCCGTATACACCGGTGAGCTTTTTGAGATTGAAAATTCCACGCTCACCATCGTCGCGGTGGACGGTTACCGCCTTGCAAAGCGCACAGAGAAAATAGACGGCGAGCTGGAAAACTGCACGTTCATCGTCCCGGGTACGGCGCTGGCAGATGTGGAGCGCATATGCGGTGATGAGGATGACGCGGTGGAGATAGTTGTCGGTGCAAAGCATATCTCCTTTGTTATAGGCAGCACGGTGCTTGTATCGCGCAGACTGGAGGGTGATTTCTTAAACTACAGAAAATCTATCCCGTCTGAGTTTAAGTATGTACTCGGCATAAGCCGGCAGGAGCTGATAAGCGCTATCGACCGCGTGACCATCGTGGTGACAGAGAAAAATAACAGCCCCGTGCGCATGACAGTGAATGATTCCTCCATCGACCTCCTCTGCAACAGCGGCATAAGCCGCGCGGAGGACGTGTGCGGCTGTGAGGGCACAGGCGAGGGTCTGGAAATCGGCTTCAACGGCAGATATATGAAGGACGCGCTGAAAGCCGCCGGTGTGGATAAGCTGGATCTAAAGCTGAACACGCCCAATTCACCCTGCGTGATAAAGGCCAACAACGGCGATGAAAGCTTTGAATACATGATACTGCCTGTGCGTCTGCGCGCAGATTGAGTGATTGGAAAGTAAAACAAATGGAAAAAATATCTATAACAACAGAATATATCAAGCTTGATTCCCTTTTGAAGCTGGCCGCGCTTGTCGGCACAGGCGGCGAGGCAAAGTATGTGATAGCCGAGGGAATGGTTACAGTAAACGGCGAGGTATGCACGATGCGCGGCAAGAAGATACGCCCGGGCGACAAGGTGTGCTTTGCCGATAATGAGCTTGAAGTAGTAAGCGAATGAGGGTAAACAAAATAGCCCTGAACGGCTGGCGCAACTACGACTGGGACACGGCGGAGTTTTCACCGGGGACGAATGTTATAAGCGGTGCGAACGCACAGGGCAAGACCAATCTGCTGGAGGCGGTTTATATGCTGTCAACCGGCAGGAGCTTCCGCACAAGGTTTGACAGAGAGCTGATAGGTTTCGACTTTTCATCGGCAGAGATTTTGGCTGAGGTGGAAAGCCATGAGAGAGAGCAGACCATAAGCATCACCATGCGTCACGGTGTGGCAAAGAAGATACTTGTAAACGGCGTGAAGAAAACCGCAGGTGAGCTGGGGCAGACGCTGAACACGGTGCTGTTTTGTCCGGATGATTTGAACATCATCAAAGAGGGTGCGGCTGTCCGGCGGCGGATGATGGATAACGCCATCGCGCAGATAAGGCCGCGGTATGCCGAGTATCTGGCGCAGTTCAATAAGCTTTATGAGCATAAGACCAGAATTTTAAAGGACTGGCGCGACAAGCCCTCACTGCTGGAAACACTGGATGAATTTTCAGAGGGGATGTGCCGCGCGTCGGCACAGCTTATCCGCTACCGCGCAAGCTTCGCCGCGAGACTGAACGAGGCTGCGCGGCCGATACACAGTGAGTTTTCCGGCGAGGGCGAGAAGCTGAGTGTGACGTATAAGACCGTAAGCACGGTAACAGACCCCTCAGCGAGTGCAAGGGAGATATTTTATCAGCTCTGTGAACATCAGGAGAATCACCGTCAGGCGGAGTTGGACGCGGGGCAATGCCTCACCGGCGCACACAAGGATGATCTTGAGATATTTATAAACGGCAGCTCCGCGCGGGCATTTGCGTCACAGGGTCAGACGCGCACGGCGGCACTGTCATTAAAGCTGGCCGAAAGAGAAATTTTTCTCGCGGAGACGGGTGAGTATCCTATACTGCTGCTGGACGATGTATTATCTGAGCTGGATGCAAAGCGGCAGGAGTTTGTGCTCAATTCCATCGGCGGCGGACAGACGCTGATAACCTGCTGCGAGGACGAGGGTATATCTTCCCGCACCGGCGGCAAGGTGTTGTTTGTAGAAAAAGGTCGAATAAGATGAGGTATACCTCATGTTTCCTGCATTATATAACTTTTAGCAAGCAAAAGTCTCTCCCTCCGTCAAAAATCACAGATTTTTGCCACTTCCCTTCGTCAGAGGGAGGCTTTAGAGGGAGGCAAGGCAACAGGAAAGGAACATTTCATGTATCTTCATCTTGGAAAGGGCAGTGTGATAGAGACCGGCGAGATACTGGGTATATTTGACCTGGATATCACGTCACAGTCACATCTCACGCGCGCGTATCTCACCGCGGCAGAAAAGAGCGGGCAGGTGATAAACGCGGCGGAGGATATACCCAAATCCTTTGTTGTGGCTGAAAAGGACGGGCAAAGGCGAGTCTACCTAAGTCAGCTTGCATCGGCAACACTGTTAAAGCGTGCCGAGAGCGGCACCATATAAACATAAATTAAAACCCAAATTGTCGAAAATTGTCGAAAAATTTAGCATGGAGAATAAACAATGGCAGAAGAAATGACAAATAAAGCAGCACAGGAATATGACGCTTCGCAAATTCAGGTTCTGGAAGGACTGGAAGCTGTAAGAAAGCGCCCGGGTATGTATATAGGCTCGACCTCATCCTCGGGTCTGCACCATCTCGTGTATGAAATAGTGGACAATGCCATTGATGAGGCGCTTGCAGGCTTCTGCACGCACATCAATGTCACTATAGAGGAAGGCGACATTATCAGCGTTGAGGATAATGGCCGCGGCATACCTGTGGACATTCAGGAGCAGACCGGTAAGAGCGCACTGGAGGTCGTGTTCACGGTGCTGCACGCGGGCGGCAAGTTCGGCGGCGGAGGCTATAAGGTTTCCGGCGGTCTGCACGGCGTTGGCGCTTCTGTCGTTAATGCGCTGAGTGAGTGGCTGGAGGTCGAAGTCTGCAAGGACGGTAAGCGCTACGGCATGAAGTTCTCACGCGGCAATATTGTGGAGCATATTAAGGAGCTGGGTGCAACCGATAAGCGCGGCACAACTGTCCGCTTCAAGCCCGATCCGGATATGTTCGACGAGACGGTGTACGATTATGAGATACTGCACACCCGTATGCGCGAGCAGGCCTTCCTCAACGGCGGCCTGACCATCATATTGAAGGACGAGCGCGAGGGAAAGGAGCAGGGCGAGGAGCTGTGCTATGAGGGCGGTATACGCGAATATGTCTCCTACCTCAACCAGCACAAAAACCCCATCCATGAGGAGGTAATATACCTCAACGGCGCTAAGGGTGACGCAGTGGCAGAGATCGCACTGCAATATAATGACGGTTATTCCGAAACAATTGTCAGCTTTGCAAACGACATAAACACCCCAGAGGGCGGTATGCACGAGACCGGCTTCAAAACCGCACTTACGCGCGTTATCAATAACTACGGCGCGAAGAACAACATAATAAAGGGTGACGATAAGGTGTCCGGCGAGGATGTGCGCGAGGGTATATCCGCTGTCATCTCCGTGAAGCTGCCTGAAGCACAGTTCGAGGGGCAGACAAAGCAGAAGCTGGGCAACGCCTATATAAGAACGCTGGTTGACGGCATTGTGAACGATCAGCTCATGGAATATCTTGATGAGCATCCGGCAGTAGCGAAAATTATCCTTGAAAAGGCGATGATGGCAAACCGCGCGCGCGAGGCGGCACGCAAGGCGAAAGAGTCAGTGCGGCGCAAAACCGGCCTTGAAAGCGGCCAGATGCCCGACAAATTGCAGGACTGCAACGAGCGCGACCCGTCTCTGTGCGAGATTTACATCGTTGAGGGCGACTCCGCCGCAGGCTCTGCCATCCAGGGCAGAGACAGCCGCTTCCAGGCGATACTCGCCATGTGGGGCAAGATGCTGAACGTGGAAAAGGCGCGCGCCGACAAGATATACGGCAATGATAAGCTCTATCCCCTTATCCTCGCACTTGGCGCGGGAATAGGTGATGAGTTCAACATAGAGAAGCTGAGATACCACAAGATAATCATAATGGCTGATGCTGATGTTGACGGCAGCCACATCAGAACGCTGCTGCTGACGTTCTTCTTCCGCTATATGCGCCCGCTGATAGAAAACGGCTATGTATACTCCGCCGTGCCGCCGCTTTATAAGCTGTCGCGCGGCAAGCAGCAGAGGGTGGCCTATTCCGATGAAGAGCGCGACAGGATAAGCGCTGAGCTGAGGGCGGATAACCCCAACGTCAAGGTGGATATATCCCGCTTCAAGGGTCTTGGTGAAATGGACCCGCACGAGCTGTGGGAGACGACCATGGACCCCGAGACCCGCTCACTGAGAAGAATCACACTTTCAGACGCTATACGCGCCGATCAGGTGTTCACGGTGCTGATGGGCGAAGAGGTTGAACCTAGGCGCGAGTGGATAGAGCAGAACGCCAAGTACGTTGTTAATCTCGACGTATAAGCTGACAGGAGTAGTTATAAAATGGCACATAAAAGAGACTATAAACCGGAAGATATAATGTTCCCCAATCAGGTGATAACCGAGTCGGAGCTTGTAAACGAAATGCAGACAAGCTATATCGACTATGCGATGAGCGTTATCGTCGGCCGCGCCCTGCCTGATGTGCGCGACGGGTTGAAGCCTGTCCACCGCCGCATACTGTACGCGCTGTATGAGGATAACCTCACCTCGGATAAACCGTTTAAGAAGTCCGCCACCTGCGTGGGTGACGTGCTGGGTAGATACCATCCGCACGGCGACTCGTCCGTGTACGATGCAATGGTGCGCCTTGCGCAGAACTTCTCCATGCGATATATGCTGGTTGACGGACACGGCAACTTCGGCTCTGTCGATGGTGACCCCCCTGCGGCCTACCGTTACACCGAGGCGCGTCTGTCCAAGATATCCAATGAGATGCTGCGCGATATCGAGAAGGACACTGTTGACTGGGACCCGAACTTTGACGAGACGCGCAAAGAGCCGCGCGTACTGCCGTCCCGCTTCCCGAACCTTTTGGTGAACGGTTCGTCCGGTATCGCCGTCGGTATGGCGACGAATATCCCGCCCCACAATCTCACAGAGGTTATAAACGCGTGCATCTGTGTGCTGGATAATCCGGACGCGACACTCTCTGACCTGATGCAGCATATAAAGGGGCCGGACTTCCCCACGAAGGGAATAATCATGGGCAGAAGCGGCATCCGCGCCGCATATGCCACAGGCCGCGGCCGCGTTGTGGTGCGCGCAAGGGCAGAGTTTGAGGAGTATGGCCGCGACAAGCGCACAAGGATAATCGTGTCGGAGCTTCCTTATCAGGTCAATAAGCGCCAGCTTATCCGCAACATTGCAGATCAGGTGCACGATAAGAAGCTGGAGGGCATTTCCGACCTCCGTGATGAGACCGACCGCAACGGTATGCGCATCGTTATCGAGCTAAAGCGTGACGCAAACCCGCAGGTGGTGCTGAACCGCCTCTACGCGCAGACTGCGCTGCAATCCAGCTTTTCGATAAATATGCTGGCGTTGGTGAATAACCAGACCCAGCCGAAGATACTGTCACTGAGACATATACTTGATGAGTACCTCACGTTCCAGGAGGAGCTTATCGTGCGCCGCACGCGCTTTGACCTGAAAAAGGCAGAGGAGCGGGCACACCTGTTGGAGGGTCTGCTTATCGCGCAGGATAATATAGACGAGGTAATCCACATCATCCGCTCCAGCTATGATAACGCAAAGGCACGTCTTATGGAGCGCTTTGGGCTGAGCGATGTTCAGGCACAGGCGATATGCGATATGCGCCTTATATCCCTGCAGGGTCTCAACCGCGAGAAGCTTGAAAACGAGTATAAAGAGCTTGAGGGCAAGATAGCGTATTATAAAGAGCTGCTTGCAGACCCCGAGAAGATAAAGCAGGTGCTGAAAGACGAGCTGGCCGCACTGCGCGACAAGTACGGTGATGAGCGCGTGACCGAGATACAGGATGTCATGGACGAGATAGACATTGAGGATCTCATTGAGGAAGAGGAGTGCGTGTTCACCCTCACCAACGGCGGCTATATCAAGCGCCTGCCGGTCACGGAGTATCGCAGTCAGGGGCGCGGCGGCAAGGGCATCCGCGCAATGACCACCAAGGATGAGGACTATGTTGACACGGTGTTCACCGCCAGCACGCACGATAATATCCTCTTCTTCACCAGCAAGGGGCGCGTGTTCATAAAGAAGGGCTATAACATCCCCGAGGCAAGCCGCACTGCAAAGGGTACGAACATCGTAAACATCATCCAGATAGAAAACGCGCAGAATGAAAAGGTCAGCGCAATGATAAAGGGGCGCGGCCTTGATGAGGACAGCTTCCTCTTCTTTGTCACGAAGAACGGCACGGTCAAGCGTATGTCGCAGTCCGCGCTGAAGAATATCCGCGCCAACGGTATCCGCGCGCTGAACCTTGATGAGGGGGACGAGCTGATAACCGTAATATCCACCACCGGTGATGAGGACATCCTTATTGCCACGGCCAACGGCATGGCCACCTGCTTTAATGAGGGTGACGTGCGTCCCATGGGCAGAACGGCGGTCGGTGTGCGCGGTATAAGACTGCGCGAGGGTGACTATGTTATCGGCGCGGGCAGCACCGCAACAGGCAATGCCCTGCTGACCGTTACCGAAAAGGGCTACGGCAAGCGGACAGAGTGCAGTCAGTACGGCGTAAAGGGTCGCGGCTGCATGGGTATGAAGAACTATAACGTCACCGACAAGACAGGGCGCATAGCAGCTGTGAAGATAGTGACCGGTGACGAGGACGTGCTGGTTATAACGGACGATGCAACCATGATCCGCATACCGGTGGATAGGATAAGTATGCTTGGCCGCGCGACACAGGGCGTGAGAATCATGCGCCTTGCCGAGGGCAGCCGTGTGATAAGCATTGAGACCACCGAGAAAAACCCCGAGGAAGAAACGCCCGTTGAGGACGCACCCATAGAGAATGCACCCGTTGAAAACGAGGACAAGGAATAATAACAGCAGCGCGCCGGAGGTTATAAGCGAATGAAAGAAGTGGATATATATACTGACGGCGCGTGCTCGGGCAATCCAGGCCCCGGTGGATGGGGTGCAATACTGCGCTATAACGGCATGGAAAAGGAGATATCGGGCGGCGAGAAGAACACCACCAACAACCGCATGGAGCTGATGGCGGTAATATCCGCGCTGGAATGTCTGAAAGAGGCGTGTGTGGTGCAGCTATACTCCGATTCAAAATATGTAATTGACGCGCTGAATTTAGGTTGGGCAGTGTCGTGGCGGAAAAAGGGCTGGATAAAGTCCGATAAAAAGCCTGCATTGAACATTGACCTGTGGGAGCGGCTTCTTGCGCTGACGGAGAAGCATGAAATGAACTATCACTGGGTAAAGGGTCACGCGAACAACCAGTATAATAACCGCTGTGACGCTCTCGCCGTCACCGCCCGCGAGAATCTGTGAGCGGCATGAAAGAAAAATATGAGGTACACCTCATCCGGAATGATTGATGCAATATGAGGTACACCTCATGCGGAGTGATTGATACAATACGAGGTGCACCTCATGCCTCCCCTTGGTGCTCAAGGGGAGGTGTCAGCCGAATGGCTGACGGAGGGGATCAGAGCCCCAACAAGTGCCTACGGAAATATTCTTACTTCACATCCCCTCAGACGCGGACAAGCCGCGCCAGCTCCCACGTCAGAGGGAGCCAAAGAAAAAAGCAGCAAAACAAGACTTGCCTCTCCCAAAGGGAGAGCCAAGAATAGAGGCACCCACCACCAACCAATGTGATAAACGGGAGGAAATATCATTGAACAAAATAAATTATGATGCGCGGCCATTGAAGATATTCTTCCGCTATATCATGGGGCAAAAGAAGCTGTTTTTAATAGACATGGTGTGCGCGGTGCTGGTGGCGCTGATAGATCTGGTGTTCCCGTATGTGTCGCGCGGCGCGATGAACACGCTGCTGCCGAATAAGCAGTACACCGCGTTTTTCACGGTGATGGGCATAATGCTGATCTCCTTTGTTATTAAGGGTGTGCTGTACTATATCATCACGGTCGTGGGGCACAGAATGGGCGTGCTGGTGGAGTCTGATATGCGTCAGGATGTTTTCACGCATATGCAGGAGCTGTCGTGCAGCTTTTACGATAAAAACCGCACCGGCGTACTTATGAGCCGCATTACCAGTGACCTATTTGAGGTAACGGAGCTTGCCCATCACGGGCCTGAAAACATCCTCATCTGTACTTTGACGATAATCGGTGCGCTGTCAGTGATGTTCACGATAAACTGGCGCCTCGCGCTGGTGCTGACGGTGCTTCTGCCGGTGTGCCTGTTCTTCACCCTGTCACAGCGGGTGAAGATGAAAAACGCAAATATCGAGGTAAAGAAAAAAACCGCGCAGATATATGCCGCAATTGAGAGCAGCATATCCGGCATACGCACGGCAAAGGCGTTTGCGAACGAGGCTCAGGAGCATGAGAAGTTCGAGCAGGCAAACGAGCTGTTCCGCGGCTCAAAGGTGGAGTACTACCGCACAATGGGGCTGTTCATGAGCGGGATGGAGTTCACCACCAGTGTGATGCAGCTTGCGGTCATCGCCGCAGGCGGCCTTTTTATGATGCGCGGCACGATAGGATTTGTTGACCTTGTCACGTTCACGCTGTATGTCAGCACGTTCATCACACCGGTGAAGAAGCTTGCACAGTTTGCGGAGATATATATGCAGGGCACGGCGGGCTTCTCGCGCTTTCTTGAGATAATGCGCACAAAGCCGACCATACAGGACGCGCCAGATGCGCACGAGCTGATAGATGTGCGCGGTGAGATAAAATACAGCAATGTCAGCTTCGACTACGGCAACGGTGTGCCGGTGCTGGACAATATCGACCTAACGATAAACGCGGGGGAGAGCCTCGCCGTGGTGGGGCCGTCCGGCGGCGGTAAGACCACACTGTGCCAGCTTCTGCCGAGGTTTTACGATGTAACGGCGGGCGCTGTAATGATAGATGGACAGGATGTTCGTACCCTCACGCAGGACAGTCTCCGGCGCAGTATCGGCCTTATCGAGCAGGACGTGTTCATGTTCGCCGGCACGATACGCGAGAATATACGCTATGGCCGGCCGGACGCCACAGACGAGGAGATAGTTGAGGCGGCAGTGTACGCGCAGATACACGCGGAGATAATGGAGATGCCGGATGGGTATGACACCTATATCGGTGAACGCGGCGTGATGCTGTCCGGCGGGCAGAAGCAGAGAATTTCCATCGCGCGCGTATTTTTGAAAAATCCAAAGATACTCATTCTCGATGAAGCGACCTCCGCGCTGGACACTGTGACAGAGCAGCGCATACAGTCAGCTCTCGACAGGCTGAGCGCAGGGCGAACCACGCTGATAATAGCGCACCGCCTCTCTACCGTTGCCTCGGCGGACAAGATAGCCGTGGTGGAGGGTGAGCATATAGTTGAGCTGGGCACGCATGACGAGCTGATAAAGAAAAACGGAGAATACGCCCGCTTATGTCGGGCGCAGGAAATAGGGAAAGGGGATAACTCATGATAACACTGAGAAAAGGCGGCCATAAGGATCTGGAGCGCTACTATCCTGCAATGGAGGTGGACTTTGACAGCGAGGAGCTGATATCAAAGCTTGCCATACATAAGGGACTTATGAACGGCAGTATGGAGCTACTGGTGTTTTTAGATGATGAGTCGGATATAGAGCTGGGCTATGCGCTGGTGGGTATAAAGAGTCTGTACGGCTATGCGCTGCTGAAGTATTTTGCAATACTCCCCTGGTACCGCGGCCATGGTGTGGGCGTGGAGACCATGCGCCTTATAAACAAGCGCTATGCCGACCGTCAGGGCATCATTGCAGAGCTGACGGAGTTTGAGGATCCCGAGGTGGATCATCTGAAGAAGCTGTTCCGCTTCTTCGCGCGCTTCGGCTATGTCGAGGTGCCGGTGGACTATACCATCAGCGGCACGACCGCGCACCTCATGGTGAAGCCGATAAAGGGCACGGTTGAAATCGAAAAGGTGGCAAAACGCATACTTATTGATATATATTCCCGCGTCATGAGCGCCGGCGCCATGTTTGATATGATAGATATCAAACCCCTTCCGGTGAGCGAAGCATGAGGAGCAATAGGGAAATAAAAAGAAAAACAGGGGTTGAAATAGCATTTTTCATATCCCTTTTTCTTTTGCTGGGATGAGATACAGTATATATAGTGTAGCACAATACGAAACCAGAGTGGAGCTGACAGGATGAACAGGGAAGAGACAGCCTATAAAGACCATATATTAAAGAAAAACAGCACGGACGCAATACGCGCTGTTGCAGCGATAGTGATTGTGTTCTGTCATCTTGTGCGCACAATGCAGATGCGGCCTGAAAACCCGCTGCTGTTGCTGAATGTGTTTGCATCGGATGCTGTGGGCATATTCTTCTTTTATACAGGCTATAACCTGCTGTATGGGTATATACACAAAGAAGGAACAAGTTGGACAAAGGAATATTGGCGCAAGAAAATAACGCGCATTTATTTACCATTTGTCCTTATGAACCTCGTTTTTCAGATTTATTGGTGGCTTCTCGGAAAAGGACCTTATGACATAAAAATAATAATTGAGTGTCTGCTGGGTTTCTATGTGCTGGGAACAACGCTTTGGTATATTCAAAGTGTGATGCTGGTGTATGCGCTGTTTTATGTTGTGTTCAGGCTTGCGCAGTTAATGACGCGCGGCGGGAAAACAAGGTGTATATCCGCCGGGTGCAGCATTGTTGTTGTGGTGATATACAGCGCACTGTACGCGCGCTTCGGTGCGTATATAGCGCCGGACAGTATATTCCCGCTGTCATTATTGGCCGGAATGTTGTTTGCAATTTCGGAAGATAAGCTGGCAAAGTTCATACGGCGCTATAAGTGGGAGCTGTTTTTCAGTTTGGCGTTCGTTTCGTTTGTGCTGCATAGATATGGTGTATACGGATACAGGCTGGTTATAGCAGAAAAAATAGAATTGTATGAAATTTTGCGGCCTCTTGCTACCGCGCTTGCAGCAAACGCACTGATAGTGGATGAGGAGATAAAATCACCGGTTTTGTCAAAAATAAGCAGTATATCTCTGCCTCTATATTTGACGCATACCATATGCTATCAGATACTTCGCAGTGAACTGATATACATAAAGGGCGATTTAGCATACATGGTGGTGTATCTTATATGTCTGACAATAACGGCGCTTGGAATGAAAAAGCTGATAGAGCTGAATGAAACTCTTTATACACGCATTGCCAATAAACTGCCCGAAAGAGCAAGTAATATTATTTTGAATATGTAATACCTAACTACATACAGGGAAGAGACAGATAAAACTATGACAAAAGATAGGATTGTAAAAAAACATCATATAACTAAATATGATGCGGTATTTCTCGTGATGCTGTTTGCACTCACGGCGTTTTCGATATGGAAAGCACCGTATGGGTATATAAATAATGATGAACCGTTTTATCTGACTATTCCTCTGAGACTGACACAGGGTGATGCGCTGCTTATTAATGAGTGGCATGTTTCACAGTTGTCGTCATTGCTGCTCTATCCGCTGGTGAAGCTGTATATGACGGTTGCGCAAACGACCGATGGAATTGTGCTGTGCTTTCGTTATATCTATGTTGCAGTGCAGTTCATAGCGGCAGCATGCATGTATCTTTGTCTGAGAAAATATGGTGAAAAAGCAAAGTTCGGCGCAATTGCGGCGGTTTGTGTATTTGTACCGTTTACGCCGTATTACATCGGGGCGCTGTCATATAACTCAATGGGTATTATGGCGTTGATTCTGAGCGGATTGTGTATTGCAACATACAATAGCAAATGGTATAAATTGCTGATGGGGGGATTGCTTTACGCTTCGTCAGTGCTGTGCTGCCCATACCTGATCGTAATATATCTGATATATTCCGTTGTTCTGCTGATTAATTGTCTGCGTTATAAAATGCAGGGTAAAAATGAGTGTGTAAAATCACTTGCAAAGGCATGGGGGTATTTTACCCTCAGCGCGGCTATAGTTGCGCTGCTGTTGGCGGTATTTGTGTTTAGAAAAGGCGTTGAATTAACGTCATTAACACAGGTGCTGAGCGAAATAATGAGAGACCCAGAACACAAAAAACAAACAATTTTAAGCAAAGCTAAGATATATATTCTGCATATGTTCCTTTCACGCAAGGTTGCATTATGTTCGTTCGGAGGGTGTTTTGCAATTCTTGCAGCAATAAAGCTGGATAAAAAGTACAGAGAGCATAGAGCAATTTATGTTTTCGCGGCAGCGATGATATCCATAGGGTATCTTCTACTGACCATGCTTAGGTATAAATATATAAACTTTTTCTCTGTTCCGCTGAATGTACTTGGTATAGTGGCTTATTTTCTGGCAGATAAACGTCAGAAGAATATATTTCGATATGTATTTGTTCCAGGAGTATTGTACTCATTTCTAATTCATCTTGGTTCAAATAATAACTATTATTGTATTACAGTCGGTTTAGAGGTTGCTAATGTGGCAAGTGCATATTTTACCGGATATCTTGCCTCAGAAATGTGGAATGAGAGAAATAAAAGAGCGGAAAACAGAGTGACTGCCGTAGTAATGCTGCTTGCGATAGTTATTGCATCCGGTTGTATGTTGAAAGAACGAGCTGAACGTTCTTTCGGAGATACAAACAAAAGCGGTATAGATCTTGTGTCAACACTGAACGAAAAAGTAACCTTTGGCGTAGGTAAAGGTTTAATGATGACAAAAGAACAAGTTGACAACTATAAGGAAACTCTTGATAAAACGGAAGTAATCCGCCAAGCAGAAGGAAATAACGTACTGTATTTTGCGTGGGAAACCTGGCTGTACCTTGCAGATGAAAAAGATAATGGAGCGTTTTCTGCGTGGTTGTCAGTAGGCAGTCCGGAGATTGCCGCAGATCGACTCTTGAAATATTGGGAACTAAATCCGGATAAACAGCCTGATGCTATATACATAGACAAAATGTATGATGAGACAGGTAATATAGCGCAGATGCTAAACATAGCCGACTATGAACTAACCGAGACCGAGGATGCATACATCCTGCAATAACCGCGCACTATGTGACACGCCTTGCGCCGCACATGGTGCTATGATGAAGCATATGAAACAACTGGTAAAGCAAATATTCAACAACAAGGAAGCGGCCGCCCTCCCTGAACTGGTGGAGAGCGGCGGGCTTCCTGCGCTCGTTTCCGGCCTGTCGGCGGTACACAGGGCGAACCTTGCCGCGGCACTGCGGCAGGAGACAGAGCGGCCGATCTTCGTTATCTGTCCGGACGATACCGCCGCGGAGAGCTTTGCGCGTGACCTGCGCGCGATGCTGAATGAGGAATGTGTGTGCATCAATATGCGCGAATACACATTCTATGACACGGAGGCGGCCTCGCGCCAACTTGAGCACAGCCGACTGGAGGCGCTGTACCGCCTGGCCAATGAGCAAGCGCCGGTGGTGACAGCGTCCATTACCGGCTTGATGGAGCGGACTATACCGCGCGAGACCCTGCTGGACGCGACCTTCACTATCGAAAGCACAGGCAGCTACGAAATGGAGGAGATAGAGCGCGCGCTTCTGCGCTGTGGCTACAGCAGGAGCGAACAGGTAGAGGGACAGGGACAGTTTGCCCGCCGCGGCGGGATAATTGACTTCTTTACCCCGGGCGAGGCCGAGCCTGTGCGCATAGAGCTGTGGGGCGATGAAGTGGACTCCATGGGTTACTTCGACATAAGCACCCAGCGCCGAACCGAGCAGATAGACCGATGCACCATCCTGCCCGCGGCGGAGACCTTGCCGCAGTTGACGGTCGGCGGGATAAACGCCCTTGTGCGCCAGATAGAGAGCTTTGCGGATAAATACGCCAAAAAGCGCACCGGCGAGAACGCCAAGACCCTTGCAACCACTCTGCGCACGGATGCGGACAGACTGTCCGGCGGCGTGGTGATGAGCGATGCGGACAGGTATCTCCCCATAATATACGAAAACGCCAGCGCCGCCGATTACATCCCCTATGACGCGATAGTGATAATCGACCAGCCGACACGCTGCGGTGAGCGGGCGCGTGACTATATAAAGCAACTGAGCGAGGACATACACGAGCTGCAGCGGCGCGGCGCGATAGCCATGAGTGCGGACAGCTTTTACATCAGCTTCGAGGCGCTTTCAAAGCAGCTGGAGGAGTGGCCGGTATATATGGCCGATGCGTTCACGCTGTCCAGACTGCCGATGCAGCCGCGCACGATAACCAGCATACCGGCAAAGCAGCTGCCATCATACGCGGGCAATATGCAAGCCGCGGCAGACGATGTGAAGCTGTATCTGAAGGACGGCTACCGCGTGGTAGTGCTGGCCTCGGACGAGCGGCGCGCAAAGGTGCTGCAGGAATATTTCTCCGCGCACGATATAAAGGCGATGCTCTACCCGGAGCTTACCGCAATGCCGGAGTTGGGGCGCTGCTCCATAACCATAGGCGCGATATCCGCGGGCATAGAGTACCCGGGGCTGAAGCTGGCGGTGCTGACGGATGCCCAGCTTCTGCGCGCACGGTCAGAGAAAAAGAACAAATCAAGCAAGAAGCTACCGGCGGGGAGAGAGAAGATAAACTCCTGCGCGGATCTGAGCGTGGGGGACTATGTGGTGCATGAAAACCACGGTATAGGCCGGTTTGCAGGCATCGTGCGGATGCAGGTGGACGGGTTTGAAAAGGACTATATAAAGCTGGCCTACGCCGGAACGGACGTGCTGTATGTGCCGGCCACGCAGTTGGATATGGTCAGCAAGTACACCGGCGCTGTTGTCGGGGAGGAGCGCGTGGTGCGCCTGTCGAAGATGGGCGGCACGGAGTGGGCAAAGACCCGCTCACGCGCGAAAGCCTCTGCCAAGGATATGGCGCAGAAGCTGATACAGCTGTACGCCCAGCGTCAGCGTCTGCCGGGGCACGCATTCGCACCGGATAACGAGTGGCAGCGCGAGTTTGAGGATAACTTCGGCTACACGGAGACGGACGATCAGCTTCGGTGCATAAACGAGATAAAGCAGGATATGGAGTCCTCCGTGCCGATGGACAGACTGCTGTGCGGTGATGTCGGCTTCGGCAAGACGGAGGTGGCACTGCGCGCGGTGATGAAATGCGTGATGGACGGCAAACAGGCCGCAATACTGGTGCCTACAACGGTTCTGGCACAGCAGCATTATCAGACCGCGCTGCAAAGATTCTTTGGCTTTCCGGTGAATATTGAGGTGCTCAGCCGGTTTAAGACGGGGGCGCAGTCATCAAAGGTGCTGAGTGATCTGGCGAGCGGGCGCTGTGACCTTGTTGTGGGTACGCACAGGCTGCTGTCCAAGGATATAAAGTTTAAAAATCTGGGCTTGCTTGTTGTGGATGAGGAGCAGCGCTTCGGTGTGACGCATAAGGAGCATATCAAGGAAATGAGCCAGGGCGTGGATGTGCTCACACTGTCCGCAACGCCCATTCCGCGCACGCTGAATATGGCCATGTCCGGCATACGCGATATGTCCACGATAGATGAACCGCCCGAGAACCGTCTGCCGGTGCAGACCTTTGTGATGGAGCATGACTGGACGATAATTGCGGACGCAATGCGGCGCGAGCTTCAGCGCGGCGGGCAGGTATACTATCTGCACAACCGCATTGATGATATTGACCGCACGGCGGTGCGAATACGTCAGCTCTTGGAGGATGAGGCCGCAGTCGCCGTGGCGCACGGGCAGATGGATAAGGCCATGCTTGCCGACGTGATGGAGCGCATGGCCGCAAATGAGATACAGATACTTGTCTGCACCACCATTATCGAGACAGGCATAGACATCCCCAATGTAAACACCCTTATAATAGAGGATGCCGACCGATTGGGGCTTGCCCAGCTGCACCAGATACGCGGGCGCGTAGGCCGCTCAACACGGCGTGCATCGGCGTACCTGACATTCCGGCGGGACAAGGTGCTGAATGAGGACGCGGAAAAGCGCCTCAACGCGATACGCGACTTTGCGCAGTTCGGCTCAGGGTATAAAATCGCAATGCGCGACCTTGAAATACGCGGCGCGGGCAATATGCTGGGCGCGGAGCAGTCAGGCCACATGATAGATGTGGGCTATGACCTGTATATGAAGCTGCTGAGTGAGGCCGTGCTGGAGGCGCGCGGCGTGGAAGTGCCGCAGAGGGCAGATTGTTCAGCAGATCTCGCAGTCGCGGCGAATATACCGGAACGGTATATAGAATCGTCAGAGCAGCGGATGGATATATACCGCCGCATCGCCCTTATCCGCACGGAGGAGGAGGCCGACGACCTGACGGACGAGCTGATAGACCGCTTCGGCGATCCGCCGCCGGGAGTGAACGCGCTGATATATGTGGCGCTGCTGAGAGGCGAGGCAGGCCGCGCCGGAATAACGGACATCTCGCAGAAGTCCGGCACGCTGAGATTCACTGTGCGTGACTTCGATATGGAGCGGGTGTCGGCAATGTACGCAATGCCGGAGTTTAATAAGCGTCTGCGCGTGGAGGCCGGTGCAAAGCCGTGTCTTAGCCTGAAAATACAAAATAAGCGCCGTGTAATCGACGAGGCGCGCCAGTTCACCTCCGCCTGGGCAGGGCTGAAAACGGAGAAAGAACAGACCCAAACATGAGGTGCACCTCATATAGAATGAGCAAGATAATATGAGGCATACCTCATATAGGATATAGGGTGAAAAGGGTAATATGAGGCATACCTCATGCGGGAGAGGCAACACAACATGAGGCATACCTCATGCCCCTGCTGATGTAAAGTGAGTGCGCCCTCCATGCCTCCCTCTGATGAGGGAGGTGGCAAAAATCTGTGATTTTTGCCGGAGGGAGAGATTTTTGACACTAAAAAGCACCATATTACGTTATCATGAGGTACACCTCATAGTCCATCACTACCCACTAATCACTAAAAATACTGCTTGTGGATTATGCACGGCAGTGGTATAGTAATCAATAGCAAACCTGAGA